>JODI01000011.1 GCA_000720805.1 Streptomyces violaceoruber | reverse complement strand
TCTCTATTCGTCGGCAGCGTCAGATGTGTATAAGAGACAGCCCCAGGGCCGCCCCCCGCCGTCCGGCTCGGGCCCCGGCTCCGCCGCGCCGTGCCCTGCCCCGCTCCCGTGCGACCCGGCTGACCGTCCCGTACGTGGGCATCGACGCCCCGGTCACGGCGCTGCGGCTCGACCGTCAGCGGCGTATGTCCGCGCCTCCGGAGGGCGACCCGAACCTCGTGGGCTGGTACGAGGACGGGGCGTGGCCCGGCGAGCAGGGGACCGCCGTGGCCGTCGGGCATCTGGACACGGACACGGGCCCCGCCGTCTTCGCGGGCCTCACCCAGATGAAGCCCGGCCGTCTCGTCAAGGTCCGGCGTGCCGACGGGCGGATCGCCGTCTACGTCGTGGACGCCATCAGGACGTACGAGAAGAAGCACTTTCCCGACCGGGAGGTGTACGGCGCCCGCGGCCGCCCCGAGTTGCGGCTGATCACCTGCGGCGGCCGCTACGACCGCCGGACCGGTTACTCGGGCAACGTCGTCGTCTTCGCCCACCTCACCACGATCCAGGCACCTGGCCAGACCGCCCAAACCCGCTGAATCCGGCCGTCCGTTTTCTCACCTGCCGGACCGGCACGTCCGGATTCCGCCAAGTGTCTTCCCCTGGACGCACACAATCCGTTAGCTTCCGTGACTCATACGCCCCGTACGTCCCGCACGTGGCGTCCCACCGCCGAGCACCAGCGTTCGCTCAGTCAGCCCCCGGGGGCACTGCCATGACACGCGCCATCTCTCTGCATGACGTGAGCAAGACCTACACGCGAGGCGTCCGCGTGGTGGACCGGCTGTCGCTGGACATCGCGCCCGGCGAGTTCCTCGTCCTGCTCGGCCCCTCCGGCTGCGGCAAGTCCACCCTGCTCAGGATGATCGCCGGCCTGGAGGAGATCACCGAGGGGCAGCTGCGGCTCGACGGCGAGTACGCCAACGACCTGCTCCCCTCCGAGCGGGACATGGCGATGGTGTTCCAGAACTTCGCCCTGTACCCGAACATGACGACCCGCGGCAACATCGGCTTCCCGTTGCGCATCGAGGCTCCCGGTGATGACCCCGGCCCGCGCGTGGACGCCACCGCGCGCATGCTGGGCATCGAGGACCTCCTCGACCGCTTCCCCGCCCAGCTCTCCGGTGGTGAACGCCAGCGGGTCGCCATGGGCCGGGCGATCGCCCGCCACCCCTCGGTCTTCCTGATGGACGAACCGCTCTCCAACCTCGATGCCAAGCTCCGCAACCACCTGCGCGCCGAAATAGCCGCACTCACCCGCCAGCTGGGCGTCACCACGGTGTACGTCACCCACGACCAGGCCGAGGCCATGTCGCTCGGCGACCGGGTCGCCGTCCTGCGCGGCGGCATCCTCCAGCAGATCGGCACCCCCCGCTCGGTGTACGCCCTGCCGCGCAACGTCTTCGTCGCCGCCTTCATCGGCACCCCCCGCATCAACCTCCTGCGCGGCCTGGTCCGCGCCCCGCTCGACGGCGCGATGACCATCAGCCTCGGCAAGCAGTACCTCCGGCTGCCCGAACCCCTTTCCCTGGACCACCAGTTGCTCCGCGTCCAACAGGGGCGCGAGGTCGTCGTGGGCCTGCGTTCGGAGGCGATACGCCTGGCCAAGCCGTCCGCCGCCCGCCCCGGCGAGGTCGCGATCAGCGGTCTGGTGGAACACGTGGAGTTCCAGGGCCACGAGGTCCTCGTCCACTTCAACACCGGCTCCAGCCCCGCCCTCGTGCCGGACCTGGAGGCCCCGCGCCCCGCCGTCCACGCCGCCCGGCGCCGGCGCCGCGAGAGCGGCACGGTCCTGGGACGCCTCCGGGAGAGGGCGGAAGCCCTGCGGGCCGGCCCGGTGGGGGTCCTGGACGGCCCGCCGGACACCTACCCCGAGCCCGCGCGCCAGGAGGCCCGCCTCCCCGGCGATCTCGTGGTCCGCACCACTCCCGACATCGACCTCCGCCGCGGCATGCAGGTCCCCCTTCTCGTCGACATCGCCCACCTGTTCGTCTTCGACCAGCACGGCGAACGCATCTGCCCGGCCCCGGCGCGGCTGCCGGACCTGGGTGAGTAGACGAGCTTCGCCGGACGCACCCCGCGCCGCCGCCCGTCGGGTCCGCGGTCCAGACGCCCGGGAGATCCCTGGCGCCGGAAAACTAACACCGCTAGTTTGTGGTGGTCGCTGGTTTGCGACGTGGACGACGACACCACCCGCCCGGGAGGACGCACGATGAAGGCACACGACGGCATGTACATCGACGGCGCGTGGCGGCCCGCCGTGGGCCGGGACGCCATCGACGTCGTGAACCCGGTCGACGAGCAGGTCATCGGCCGGGTCCCGGCCGGCACCGCCGAGGACGTCGAGGCCGCCGTACGGGCCGCCCGGGCGGCCTTCCCGGCCTGGGCCGCGACCGCACCCGCCGAACGGGCGGCGCGGCTGGCCGCGCTGAGGGACGTGCTGGTGGCCCGCAAGGACGAGATCGCCGAGACGGTCACCGCCGAGCTGGGTTCGCCCCTGAAGTTCTCGCAGAACGTCCACGCGGGCACGCCGATCGCGGTCGCGGGCTCCTACGCCGAGCTCGCGGCCACGTACCCCTTCGAGGAGAAGGCCGGCAACTCCGTCGTCCACCACGAGCCGATCGGCGTGGTCGGCGCGATCACCCCCTGGAACTACCCGCTCCACCAGATCGTCGCCAAGGTCGCCCCGGCGCTGGCGGCGGGCTGCACGGTGGTGCTGAAGCCCGCCGAGGACACCCCGTTGGTCGCCCAGCTCTTCGCCGAGGCGGTCGACGAAGCGGGCGTCCCGGCGGGCGTCTTCAACCTGGTCACCGGCCTCGGCCCGGTCGCCGGCCAGGCCCTCGCCGAGCACCCGGACGTCGACCTGGTCTCCTTCACCGGCTCCACCGCCGTCGGCCGGCGGATCGGCGCGACGGCGGGCGCGGCCGTCAAGAAGGTCGCCCTTGAGCTGGGTGGCAAGTCCGCCAACGTCATCCTGCCGAGCGCCGACCTCGCCCGGGCGGTCAACGTCGGCGTCGCCAACGTCATGTCCAACTCCGGTCAGACCTGCAGCGCCTGGACGCGGATGCTCGTCCACCGCGACCAGTATGAGGAGGCGGTCGAGCTGGCCGCCACGGCCGCCGCGAAGTACGGCGAGCGCATCGGCCCCGTCGTCAACGCCAAGCAGCAGGCGAGGGTGCGGGGTTACATCGAGAAGGGCATGGCCGAGGGAGCCCGGCTGGTCGCCGGAGGGCCCGAATCCCCGCGCGAGCGGGGCTACTTCGTCCGCCCCACCGTCTTCGCCGACGTCACCGAGGACATGACCATCGCCCAGGAGGAGATCTTCGGCCCGGTCCTGTCGATCCTGCGCTACGAGGACGAGGAGGACGCCCTGCGCATCGCCAACGGCACGGTCTACGGACTCGCGGGCGCCGTCTGGGCCGGCGACGAGGCCGAGGCGGTCGCCTTCGCCCGCCGGATGGACACCGGGCAGGTCGACATCAACGGAGGCCGCTTCAACCCGCTGGCCCCCTTCGGAGGTTACAAGCAGTCGGGCGTGGGCCGCGAACTCGGCGCGCACGGCCTCACCGAGTACCTCCAGACCAAGTCCCTGCAGTTCTGAGGAGCGTTCCGTGGTTCGTGCCGCCGTCCTTCCCGCCGTGGGCGCTCCGCTGGAGATCGCCGAGATCGACCTGCCCGACCCCGGCCCCGGCCAGGTCCGCGTCCGGCTCGCCGCCGCCGGTGTCTGCCACTCCGACCTGTCCCTGTCCGACGGCACCATGCGTGTCCCCGTCCCGGCCGTCCTCGGTCATGAGGGCGCGGGCACCGTCGTCGCCGTCGGCGAGGGCGTCACGGGGCTGGCGCCCGGTGCCGCTGTCGTCCTCAACTGGGCCCCGTCCTGCGGGAGTTGCCACGCGTGCTCGCTCGGCGAGGTCTGGCTGTGCGCCAACGCGCTCAACGGTGCCGCCGACGTGTACGCGCGCCGCGCCTCCGACGGCACCGACCTCCACCCCGGCCTCAACGTCGCCGCGTTCGCCGAGGAGACGGTGGTGTCCGCGAGCTGTGTCCTGCCCCTGCCCGAGGGCGTCCCCCTCACCGACGCGGCCCTGCTCGGCTGCGCGGTCCTCACCGGCTACGGCGCCGTCCACCACTCGGCCCGGGTCCGCCCCGGTGAGACGGTCGCGGTGTACGGCGTCGGGGGAGTGGGCCTGGCCGCGCTCCAGGCGGCCCGCATCGCGGGCGCCTCCCGGATCGTCGCCGTCGACGTCTCCCCGGCGAAGGAGGAGCTGGCGCGCGCCGCCGGAGCCACCGACTACCTGGTCGCCTCCGACACCACCGCCCGCGAGATCCGCGCCCTCACCGACAAGCAGGGCGTCGACGTGGCCGTCGAGTGCGTGGGCCGCGCGAGCACCATCCGCACGGCCTGGGACTCCACCCGCCGCGGCGGCCGTACGACGGTCGTCGGCATCGGCGGCAAGGACCAGCAGGTCACCTTCAACGCCCTGGAGATCTTCCACTGGGGCCGGACCCTCGCGGGCTGCGTCTACGGCAACGCGGACCCGGCCGCCGACCTGCCGCTGCTCGCCGCACACGTCCGGGAGGGCCGCCTGGACCTGGGCGCGCTGGTCACGGAACGGATCGCCCTGGAGGGCATCCCGGCGGCCTTCGAGAACATGCTGGCGGGGAAGGGCGGACGGGCGCTGGTGGTGTTCTGACAGACGCCGGTGCCCCGCGGGCGGGGTTCACCGCGCGCCCGGGGTCCCGGCGTCCCGGCGTCTCGGGGTCTGGGTCTCGGCGTCTCGGCGTCCCGGCGTCCCGGCGTCTCGGGGTCTGGGTCTCGGCGTCCCGGCGTCCCGGCGTCTCGGGGTCTGGGCCTCGGGGTCCCGGGGTCTCGGCGTCCCGGGACCTCGGGGTCTGGAGGCGTCACGCCGAATCCGTGGCCTCCTCGGCGTGCGGCTCGGACGCCGCCTCCGGTACCAGGGCCCGCCCCGCCCGCCGCCGGGACCGCGACACCGCGACCCCCGCCAGGCACAGCGCCCCGCCCGCCAGCGTGAGCAGCCCCGGCACCTCGCCCAGCGCCAGCCACGACATCAGCACCACCAGCGCGGGCACCGCGTACGTGGTCGCGCCCATCCGGCTGGCGGTCGTCCGGGCCAGGGCGTACGCCCAGGTAGTGAAGGCCAGCGCGGTCGGGAAGATGCCGAGGTAGACCATGTTGAGGGTGGCCGAGACCGGCGCGTCGGCGGCCTCGTGGACCAGCTGCCCGGCGAACGGCAGGCACACCACCGCCCCGACCAGACACCCGAACGTCGTCACCTGCAGCGCGCTCGCGCGGCCCAGCGCCGGCTTCTGCGCCACGACACCGCCCGCGTATCCCACGGCGGCCAGCAGGCACAGCACCACCCCGAGCACCGACGACCCGCCGCCACCGGACATCGACAGCCCGACGGTCACCGCCCCCGCGAACGACACCGCCATCCCCGCCAGCAGCCGCGGCGGCATGGCGTCGCCCAGCAGCCGCGCCCCGAGCAGCGCGATGAGGATCGGCCCGATGTTCACGACCAGGGCCGCCGTCCCGGCGTCCACCTGCTGCTCGCCCCAGTTCAGGACCACCATGTAGAAGCCGAACCACAGCACCCCGGATATCGCGATCCCGCGCCACGCCGACCGCGGCGGCCACCCCTCCCGCCGTACGAGGCAGATCACCCCGAGGGCCAGCGCCCCGGCCAGCAGCCGCCCCAGCGCCAGCGCGCCCGGCGAGTACGCGGCACCCGCACTGCGGATCGAGACGAAGGCGGAGGCCCACAGCACGACGGTGACCGTGGCGGCACCGGCGGCGAGCAGCTCCGTACGACGGGAGGCGTCCATGCTGCGGGGGGCGTGCGTACGACGGGGGGCGTTCATCATGCTCCTGATGCTGGGTGGGAAGCCGTGCGAGGGATCGCGGATTTCGGACGGGGGTTCTCGGCGCCGCTCAGCGCAGTGCGCGGGCCTCGATGCCGAGCAGCTCGGCCAGCTCGCGCTCACCGTCCGCCGTCACCTTCACGGCCCGTTCGGAGCCGATGCGTACGCACCAGCCCGAGTCCAGGGCGTGCCGGCACAGGGCGGCACCCGCGACGCCCGCGAGGTGCGGGCGGCGCTCGGTCCAGTCGAGGCAGCCCCGGGCCAGCGGGCGGCGGCCGGTGCGGTCGAGGGGGATCCCGGTGGAGTCGAACCAGCCGAGCCCCGCGTCGGTCAGCGCGAACCCGGTGTCCTGGCGCAGCAGCCCGCGCCCGGTCAGCGCGTCGGTCACCGCGATGCCGAGCCGCCCGGCGAGGTGGTCGTAGCAGGTGCGGCCCCGGGCCATCGCCGCCCCGGCGCTCGACGCGCGCAGACTCCGTGGCCGTACGACATCGCCGTGCGGGCTCGCCTGCCCGGCCAGGTCCTCCACCAGCTGTGCGACCCGGGCCTCGGCCAGCCGGACGTACCGGTGCCGCCCCTGCCGTTCCTCGGTGAGGAGCCCGCCCGCGACGAGCTTGCCCAGGTGTTCGCTCAGGGTCGACGCGGCGACGCCCGCGTGCCGCGCCAGTTCACCGGCGGTCCACGCCCGCCCGTCGAGCAGCGCGAGCAGACACGCGGCCCGGGTCTCGTCGGCGACGAGAGAGGCGAGCCGGGCCAGTTCCGCCGCCCGTGGGTCCTTGGTGGTCATGCCTCCCAGCATGGAACACGAACACTTCGGCGCTCACCGAAGTGTCCTCACAGGGTCCGCCCGACCTGCTCGTACTGCTGCGCCAGACCGTCCAGCAGCGCGGTCAACCCCGTCTCGAAGGCCCGCTCGTCGATCTTCTCCTGCTGCTCGGCGAGGAGATGCGCCTGCCCGAGGTGCGGATAGTCGGCGGGGTCGTACGCGCTCGCGTCGTCCACGAAGCCGCCGGCGAAGGAACCGAGCGCGGAACCCATGACGAAGTACCGCATCAGCGCGCCGATGGAAGTGGCCTGCGCCGGGGGCCAGCCCGCGCCGACCATCCCGCCGTAGACGGCGTCGGCGAGCCGCAGCCCCGCGGGCCGGCGGCCGGGACCGCGGGCCAGCACCGGGACGATGTTCGGATGGTCGCGCAGGGCCGCCCGGTAGGAGGTGGCCCAGTCGTGCAGCGCGGTCCGCCAGTCCCGGCCGTCCTCGAACATCGACAGGTCGACCTGCGCGCTCACCGAGTCGGCCACGGCCTCCAGGATCTCGTCCTTGGTGCGGAAGTGGTTGTAGAGCGAGGGCCCGCTGACCCCCAGCTCCGCCGCGAGCCGCCGGGTGGACACGGCGGCCAGGCCCTCCGCGTCCACGAGCAGACGGGCCGTCTCGACGATCCGGGCGGTGCTCAGGAGGGGCTTGCGCGGTCGGGCCATGGCGCACATAGTAGGGCTGCGCACAGAAACTAGCAGTGCTAATTTAAAGGTACGGCGTTCAAGTGGGGTGTCTCGGGTGAACCTGGAACTCAGCGCGGAGCAGACCGCGGTCCGGCAGCTCGCGAGGGACTTCGTGGACCGGGAGATCACTCCCCACGTCATCGCCTGGGACCGCGCCGAGGAGGTCGACCGCTCGATCGTCAAGAAGCTCGGCGAGCTCGGCTTCCTGGGGCTGACGCTCGACGAGGAGTACGGCGGCTCGGGCGGCGACCATCTCGCGTACTGCCTGGTGACGGAGGAACTCGGCCGCGGCGACTCGTCCGTGCGCGGCATCGTCTCCGTCTCGCTCGGCCTGGTCGCCAAGACGATCGCGGCCTGGGGGAGCGAGGAGCAGAAGCGGCGCTGGCTGCCGGGCCTGACCTCCGGTATCCACGTAGGCTGCTTCGGCCTCACCGAGCCGGGCACCGGCTCCGACGCGGGCAACCTCTCCACCCGGGCGGTCCGCGACGGCGACCAGTACGTCATCAACGGCACCAAGATGTTCATCACCAACGGCACCTGGGCCGACGTCGTCCTCCTGTTCGCCCGCTCCACCGACGCCCCCGGCCACAAGGGCGTCTCCGCCTTCCTCGTCCCGACCGACACCCCCGGCCTGACCCGCCGCACCATCCACGGCAAGCTCGGCCTGCGCGGCCAGGCGACCGCGGAACTGGTCCTTCAGGATGTCCGCGTCCCGGCCTCCGCGATGCTGGGCGAGGAGGGCAAGGGCTTCTCGGTCGCCATGTCGGCCCTCGCGAAGGGGCGGATGTCGGTCGCCGCCGGCTGCGTCGGCATCGCACAGGCCGCGCTGGACGCGGCCGTCCGGTACGCGGGGGAGCGCGAGCAGTTCGGCAGGACCATCGCCCACCACCAGCTCGTCCAGGAACTGATCAGCGACATCGCCGTCGACGTGGACGCGGCCCGCCTGCTGACCTGGCGGGTCGCCGACCTCGTCGACCGCGGCCTGCCCTTCGCCACCGAGTCGTCCAAGGCCAAGCTCTTCGCCTCGGAGGCGGCCGTCCGCGCCGCGAACAACGCTCTCCAGGTCTTCGGCGGCTACGGCTACATCGACGAGTACCCGGCGGGCAAACTCCTGCGCGACGCTCGCGTGATGACCCTCTACGAGGGCACCAGCCAGATCCAGAAGCTGGTCATAGGGCGGGCACTGACCGGGGTCTCGGCGTTCTGAGGACCTGGGGAGCGCCCTGAGTACGGCACCTGAGTACCCGAGCGGATGTGGCACCGGCCACGTCCGCCAATCCTTGTCCCCATGAGCGACACATCGGGCAAGCAGCAGAACACGGCCGCCTTCTACGGTCAGGCCGTCGCGTCCTTCTCCGTGGCCATGGGCGCCACCGCCGTCGGCATCTTCAAGCTGAACGCCGACGCCTGGGTCCGCGCGTTCCTGGGCATCGCCGTCCTGTACCTGGTCACGTCCGCCTTCACCCTCTCCAAGGTGATCCGGGACCGGCAGGACGCGGCGACCTCGGCGTACCACCCGTTCGAGAAGCTCTGAGCGGGCATGCTAAGCGCCCGCTCACCTTCGGCGGTATGGTGGGGACCGTGCCAGTGGAAAGGGAGCGTGCGATGAGTGCGGCGGAGGAGACGGCGGACGGCGAGACGTCGGCGTGGGGCGAGGTCACGCCCGACGCGGCCCGGCGGCTGCTCATCGCCGCGGTGGAGGCCTTCGCCGAGCGCGGCTACCACGCCACGACGACCCGGGACATCGCGGGCCGGGCCGGCATGAGTCCGGCCGCGCTCTACATCCACTACAAGACCAAGGAGGAACTCCTCCACCGCATCAGCAGGATCGGGAACGCGAAGGCCCTGGAGATCCTGCGCACGGCATCCCGGGGCGAGGGCACCCCGACCGAGCGGCTCGCCGACGCGGTGAGCTCCTTCGTGCGCTGGCACGCGGGCGGTCGTACCACCGCGCGGGTCGTGCAGTACGAACTCGACTCCCTCGGCCCCGACGCCCGCGCCGAGATCCTCGCGCTGCGCCGCCAGGTCAACGCCGAGATGCGCGGCATCATCGAGGACGGCGTGGCGACGGGCGAGTTCGACGTCCTCGACGTGCACGGCACCACCCTCGCCGTGCTCTCCCTCTGTGTCGACGTGGCCCGCTGGTTCAACGTCAACGGCCCACGCACACCCGAGGAGGTCGGCGCGCTGTACGCCGACCTCGTGCTGCGGATGGTGGGCGTGAAGTAGCCCGCCGTTCAGCTTGCCGGCCGACACACGAACATGCGTGTCACTCGTTCAGGTGATCCACTTCGAACGTGCGGTGGCCGGTCGTACGGGTGTGTACGTTCGGTGCTTGTGAAGCTGGTGGTGCAGGTCAGGCTGCTGCCGACGCCCGAGCAGGCGCGGCGCTGGAGGCAACCCTGCACGCCTGCAACGAGGCCGCGACCTGGGTGAGCGAGGTGGCCTTCGATCGCGCTGAGTTCAAGAACCTCGCCCTGCGCCGGCACACCTACGACACCGTCAAGTCCCGCTGGGGCCCGGGTGCGCCGGAGCTGCGGATTCGTTGATCACGCAGACCGCAACAGCTCCCGCAACATCCGCGCCAGAGCATGGGAGTCGTGGCGACGCGGGGCCCCGTCAACGGCCCCTGTCCCACCCCGGACCTCTCGGGGCGGGACTGGACGCAAACGCGGCATCACCGCCAGTGATACCCGTTGTGCAAGCCCTGCGCTTCAGCGCTGGGTAGGCGACAGGTAGTACCGGGACACGGACTCCGCGACACACACCGGCTTGTCCCCGCCCTCACGCTCCACGGTGAACGCGACGCTCACCTGGACGCCGCCCGGCACGTCGTCCACGCCGGTGATCGCGGCGGTCGCGCGCAGCCGGGAGCCGACCGGGACGGGGGAGGGGAAACGGACCTTGTTCGTCCCGTAGTTGACGCCCATCTGCACGCCCTCGACCTTGATCAGCTGCGGTCCGAAGAGGGGCAGCAGGGACAGCGTCAGATACCCGTGCGCGATGGTGGTCCCGAACGGCCCGGAGGCGGCCCGCTCCGGATCGACGTGGATCCACTGATGATCACCGGTGGCCTCCGCGAACAGGTCGATCCGCTTCTGGTCGACCTCCAGCCAGTCGGTGTACCCCAACTGCTCACCCACCGCCGCCCTCAGGTCGTCGACGGACGTGAAGATCCTCGGCTCTGCCATGTC
The DNA here is from genome assembly GCA_000720805.1 of Streptomyces violaceoruber. Classification (GTDB taxonomy): domain Bacteria; phylum Actinomycetota; class Actinomycetes; order Streptomycetales; family Streptomycetaceae; genus Streptomyces; species Streptomyces cellulosae_A. The sequence continues at coordinate 133,399 of JODI01000011.1, read as the reverse complement.
CCGGCCTCCCGCGTAGCGAAATCTGCCGCTTAGTCTAAGCGACTGCTTAGCATGGATGGTGGCCGGACCCGCTGTCAACGGACCGGGGCGGCGCCCGGATGGGTAGGGTTCGAGGGGTGCCTCAGATTCCCGAGAAGATCCATGAGCTCACGGTCGGCCAGCTCGCCGCGCGCAGCGGCGCCACCGTCTCCGCCCTGCACTTCTACGAGTCCAAGGGTCTGATCAGCAGCCGCCGCACCACGGGCAACCAGCGCCGCTACCCCCGTGACGCGCTGCGCCGGGTCGCCTTCGTCCGCGCCGCGCAACGCGTCGGCATCCCGCTGGCCACGATCCGCGAGGCCCTCGCGGAACTCCCCGAGGAACGCACGCCCACCCGCGCGGATTGGGCCCACCTCTCCGAGACCTGGCGCTCCGAACTCGACGAACGCATCAAACAACTCAACCGCCTCCGCGACCACCTCACCGACTGCATCGGCTGCGGCTGCCTCTCCCTGGACACCTGCGTCCTGTCCAACCCGGACGACGTCTTCGGCGAACGCCGCACGGGGTCGAGGCTGATGGTGGAACCGGGGGCAGGCCGCCAGAAGGAGGGCCGCCTTCACCGAGAACGGGAACGGGAACGGGAACGGGAGGACTCCCGCTGAAGCGGGCCTGTCGCGGTGCGGTGCGGCTTGGATCTGCCGCCTGCCGCCTGCCGCCTGCCGCCTGCCGCCTGCCGCCCGCCGCCGCAGGCGACGGCGCCGCATCGAGGCGTCCCGCGGGCTTGCCGTAGCCGCGCTCGGCCCCGTACGGCCAGGGCAACGGTGCCGTCGACGAGGCTCCCGGCCCGCGGAAGCGGCACCTCATCGGGGGGCGGGCGTGGCTCGCCGGCCCGCGCCAGGGCGGGGCGCCGCGACTGGCCGTTTGCTTCCCCGGCCCGCGGGAGCGGCAACCTGCCGGTGGGGGTGAGCGAGGTTCACTGGCCCGCGCCCGGGCGGGGCGCCGCGGCGGGTCGCTTGTTCGAACTCCGGGGCTTCCTTTCGTACCGCTCACCCGCACAGCCGCAGACAGTGGTCTCGCCGGGGAGGCACCTCGCCGGCGCCGGTCGCGGGAGCCACTCCAGCCGCAGCCCGGCAGTCGACCGCGCCCCCGCAGTCGACCGCCCCGCTCACTCGAACTCCGTCCCGCCCTTCCGGGTCAGATACGCCTGGCTGACCGCCTTCGCGATCGCCCGGCCCCCGGTCACCGGGCTGTACCGCTCGTGAAGCGGCCGTATCACCACCCCTTCCCGCAGGTGCAGCCCCCGCCCCGACACGGTCTCCCGGCCGCTCGCGACCTCCAGCACTCGCGCGACGTCGTACGGGCCCTCGTACACCAGAGGCACCGACGGCACCTCCCCGTCGAGCAGTTCGGCGACCTCTCCCGTGTCCAGCCACCGCACGGCCCCGCCGACGTCGACGGACACGTCGAACACGGCGTACCCCAGGGTGTCCCGCCGCCCGTCCGCCCCGTACGTGAGGTCCTGCACGCCCGCGCCGAACACCTCCCCGAAGACCCCGACCCGCCGCGCCCCCAGCCGCTCGGCGAGCCGAGCCGCCGCCTCGGCGACACCGTGTCCCTGCACCGCCCGCCAGTACAGGTTCCGCGGATCCTCCTTCAGCGCCAGCGACTTGGCCCCGAAACCCTTGGACGAGACGTACACCCGGCCCCCGTCGGCGACATAGGTCAGCAGACAGGCCGAGCCGTGCAGTTTCTCGGTCAGCACCACCGGCTCGCCGGGCGTGAAGACATCCGGGTACCGCTGGATGTTCTCGATGTCGACCCACGCCAGCAGATCCGGCGCCGACTCCACGTCACCGTTCATCGAAGTCGGCACCGGGGGCACCCACTTCGTGATCCCGAGCCGCTCCGCGAAGTCGGTCCCCTCAGCCGCCGCCCGTGCCAGGTCGACGTCCGCCAGCGCCTTCGGGCGGCACACGATCCCCTGCGAGAGCTCGCCCCGCAGCCGCACCGCCTTGACCCGGTCGGCCCCGCTTCCCGCCAGGCGTCCGGTCAGCCCCAGCTCCTCGATCAACCCGGTCGGCAGTACGGACTGCTCGGGGATGTACACGGCGGCGTCACCCGTGCGGTACGCGCCCTTGGCGACGACCGCGCGGTACAGCCCCACCTGGGCCAGCTCGAGCGCGTCGGCATGGGGATGTTCATGAACGGTCAGTACTTCGGCGGTGACGCGCAGCGTCGACATGGGCGCTCCCGGCTCGCTCAGTTCGGTTTCATCGCCTCCCACTGTCCGGACACGAAAAGGCTGGAGCGACTGAATTAGGGCCTGCTACCGTCAGGTTCCCCGGCCGGCGGGACGCGTCCGTCATCGACCCGCGGACCCGTACTGGGTCTGCGCTTCGGTCACCAACTGAGCGTTGGACACCGCCCGTTGCCCGTCCGGCAGGAGCAGGGTGTCCTCCAGGCCGATGCGGGTCGCCGGCCCCAGCCGCCCCGCCAGCCGCAGCACCGGCCACGTGCCGCCGTCCTCGCCGTGCGGCAGCACCGGTCGGCAGTGGGCGCAGCCGAGGTCCGCCAGAAGCGCACGCGCGGTCCGCTCGGCCGTGCCGGGGTCGGATCCGTCACCTCGGCCAGAACTCGCAGCACCTTCGGACCGAGCGGCGAGCCGGCGAACCGCGCGGCCCCGTCGTGCCAGGGGCCACTTTCACGGCAAACAGGGGTGCGGCATCCCCGGCGCACCGTTCCTGAAGACTGAGCAGGAGTGAGCCCGATCAGCCGCACGCTCCGAACGGTCTTGGGCGCTCCCCCACTGCCTCAAGGGCGTGGGAGGTACCCCCAGGTCCCCGGCGTACTCAACCCCAGGGCAGCGACACGCATCCTGTGCGTGGTCCGATCCTGGAAGGCCCCCGCGGCCGGAGGCCGCTGGTGGAGGCTGCCCTGCGCGACCTGGTCAACTGGGTACGGCCAGTGGCCGCGGGGAGGCCCCGAACCATCCTCTGGTGGAGCGGGGGCCCCGCAAGCCGACGCCGTACTCGGCGTCCCAGATCGCATGATCACGTTAACCCGGTCGGCCCAGATCACCGCAAGCTCGCGAGCCGACCATCACACGATCGAGCTAACTCGACCTCCTGCACCCTCTCCTGGGAGCAGCTGTCAACCCCGCACGCACAGTTCCTAGGTCACTTCGGTCAGGGCAGTCGGCCCGCTCAGGCCGACACGAGCAGCCGTCCACGCCTGGCATCCGCCAGGGCCTCCGGCGACAGCACGGGCCGTGGTACGAGGATGCCGCAGTCCACGCAGACCGGACCCGTCGAGGGTTCGTGGTCCAGTTCGTACTTCCAGACGAGACGCTCCCCTCCGCACACCGGGCACCCCGTTCCCGGCTCCCGCTCCAGCGCGGAGATGAGCCGACGCAGTACCTCCGCCAGCGGCTCGTGGGGATGGACCCGGGGATCGTCGCACCAGGCCACTCCGAACCCGCCCCAGGTCAGCCGGTGCCAGTCGTCCACACTGCCCGGCCTGCGCAGCCCGTCGTGCTTCTCCTTCTTGCGTCGCTCGGCGAACTCGACCTCGTAGGTCAGCCAGACCGAACGCGCCTCCTCCAGCTCCTCCAGTGCGGCCACGAGCCGCGCCGGGTCGGGAGAGCGGTCCTCCGGGCCGAACCCGGCCCGGGAGCACAAGTGGTCCCAGGTCGCCCTGTGCCCGTAAGGAGCGAACCGCTCAAGGCACTTGCGGAGCGAGTAACGCCTGAGCGCCAGGTCGCACCGTGGATCGCGCACCTGTCTCGCCAGACTCCGGAAACCGGCCATCGTCCTGCACCTCCGTCACACCTGCACCTGTACTTCGGTCACTTCGGCGGCGTCGTCGAACGGACGTCGCCGAATAGACGTATCGACAGGCGATTCGGCTCCATCCGATTTCCGATGGGCCCCCATAAGGCCGCCGCGGTTGACCCCGCGAGTCCGCCGCCGCGACTCGGAACGACGTCGCGGCGAACTCCAGGAGTCCAAGACTCCGAAAAGTGACGCATGTTCATCTTCCATCTCGGGGATACCGGCGGTAACGTCCGGCACCACTCCCGTCGGTAGGAGCTCCCATGCCACGGCGCACCTCACGCACCGCCCTCGACAGACAGAGAACTCCCGGCAGGTTCCCCGGGTTCCTGAAGTCCGCTTCCGTATGCGTCCTGATTGCCGGTCTTCTGTCCCCGCTCACTCAGGTGGCCGCGGCCGAGACGGCGGCTGTGCAGGCCACGGCGGCGAACGACCACTGCGGTGGCCAGTGTTCCGACATCCTGCCGCCGGGCCAGAACGGCAACGCCACCCTCGCGCAGGTCCTGCTCAACCAGGCCTTCGGCACCCAGCCCGACCACGCCGACGACCAGCTCGGCCCGTACGCCAACCTGGCCAAGGGCTACCCCGCGCTCACCAACAGCACGATCAACACCTTCTTCAACGACGCGTCGTTCGGAGTTCCCGCCGATCAAGTCGCCTCCACGGTCAAGCCCGCCGGTCGCGGCGACGTGACGATCGTCCGCGACAAGAAGTCGGGTGTCCCGCACATCACCGGTACCACCAGATACGGCACGGAGTTCGGTGCCGGGTATGCGGCGGCTGAGGACCGGCTGTGGCTCATGGACGTCTTCCGTCACGTCGGACGCGGCCAGCTGACCTCCTTCGCGGGCGGCGCCCCGTCCAACCAGGGCCTGGAACAGGAGTTCTGGCGCAACGCCCCGTACACCGAGGCCGATCTCCAGGCCCAGATCGACAACGCCGTCGCGTCGGCCGGAGACCGCGGCAAGCAGGCCCTCGCCGACGTCAACGCCTATGTCGCCGGCGTCAACGCGTACATCGACGCCTCCGACAGCGGCCGCTACTTCCCCGGCGAGTACGTCCTGACCGGCCACAAGGACTCCGTCACCAACGCCGGCACCATCGACCACTTCAAGACCACCGACCTGGTCGCGCTGGCCTCCGTGATCGGCTCGCTCTTCGGCTCCGGGGGCGGCGGCGAGGTCGACAACGCGCTGTCGCTGCTCGCCGCCCAGCAGAAGTACGGCGTGACGGAGGGCACCAAGGTCTGGGAGTCCTTCCGCGAACGCAACGACCCCGAGGCGGTCCTGACCGTCCAGGACGGCAGCTTCCCCTACGCCACCAAGCCCGCCGACCCGCAGGGCGAGGCCCTGCCCGACGCCGGCTCGGTGAACGAGGAACAACTGGTCTACGACCGTACGGGCAGCGCGGCCGGCTCGACCGCCACCGGCGCCTCAGCCACGGCGGCGAAGACGGCCGTCACCTCGGCCAAGCGCGGTATGTCCAACGCCCTCGTGGTGAGCGGCGACCACACGGCGAGCGGCAACCCGATCGCCGTCTTCGGACCGCAGACCGGCTACTTCGCACCCCAACTCCTCATGCTCCAGGAGATCCAGGGCCCCGGCCTCAGCGCCCGCGGCGCCTCCTTCGCGGGCCTGAGCATGTACGTCGAACTGGGCCGCGGCCAGGACTACGCGTGGAGCGCCACGACCTCCGGCCAGGACATCATCGACACCTATGCCGTCGAACTGTGCCAGGACGACTACCACTACCTGTACCGCGGGACCTGCACGGCGATGGAGAAGATCGAGCAGAAGAACGCCTGGAAGCCCACCACCGCCGACGGCACCGCGGCCGGCTCCTACACGATGCGGGCGTGGCGCACCAAGTACGGCCCCGTCGAGTACCGCGCGACGGTCGGCGGCAAGAAGGTCGCCTACACCACCCTGCGCACCTCCTACCTCCACGAGGCCGACTCGATCATCGGCTTCCAGATGCTGAACGACCCCGACTACGTGAAGGGCCCGCAGGGCTTCCAGTCCGCGGTGCAGCACATCAACTACACCTTCAACTGGTTCTACGCCGACTCCGAGCACACCGCGTACTACAACAGCGGCGACAACCCGGTGCGCGCGAGCGGCGTCGACGCCGAGTTCCCGGTGTGGGCGCAGACGTCGTACGAGTGGCGGAACTGGAACCCGACGACGAACACGGCCGACTACACCCCCGCCTCGGCCCACCCGAACTCGATCGACCAGGACTACTACATCTCCTGGAACAACAAGCAGGCCCGCGACTACACGACCGCGTCCTGGGGCGACGGCTCCGTGCACCGGGGCAACCTCCTCGACGACCGGGTGAAGAAGCTGGTCGCCGCGGGCGGGGTCACCAGGGCCGCGCTCACCAAGGCGATGGCGGACGCGGCCCTGGCCGACCTGCGGGCCGAGGACGTGCTGCCGGACCTCCTCAAGGTGGTGGGCAGCTCCACGGTCACCGACCCGACGGCGGCCGCGGCGGTGAGCAAGCTCCAGGCGTGGGTGACGGCGGGCGCCAAGCGCACCGAGACGTCGGCCGGTTCGAAGACGTACGCCGACGCCGACGCGATCCGCATCCTCGACGCGTGGTGGCCGCTGCTGGTGAAGGCCGAGTTCGCACCGGGCCTCGGCAGCGACCTGTACACCGCCTTCACCGCCAACCTGCCCGTCGACGAGGCCCCGTCGGCGGCGCACGGTCCGACCGGCTCGCACGCGGGCAGCTCCTTCCAGTACGGCTGGTGGAGCTATGTCGACAAGGACATCCGTGCGGTGCTCGGCGAGTCGGTCCAGGGGCCGCTCGCGCGGAAGTACTGCGGCGGCGGCGGCCTCAGCGCCTGCCGGGACGTCCTGATCAGCACCCTGAAGGAGGCGGCCGGCAGGACCGCGGCGCAGGTCTACCCCGGCGACGACCTGTGCGCGGCGGGCAACCAGTGGTGCGCCGACTCGATCGTCCAGCGCACTCTGGGCGGCATCAAGCACTCCAACATCAGCTGGCAGAACCGGCCGACGTTCCAGCAGGTGGTGGAGTTCACGTCGCACCGGTGAGACACGAGTGGCGGCGGGTCAGCGGATGCGGCCCGCCGTCACCACCAGCCGGGCCAGTTCCTGGTGGCAGATGTCGCTGTGGGCGCCGGCGGGCGGCCCGCCGCGCTTGACGACCTCCGCCGCGTCCACGTTCACACAGCCCGACGCGGGCAGCTCCGCCCGCAGCGCCTCCGCCAGCTTCAACGACCTGGTGCCCGGTACCGCCTGCACCCCGTCGTGCCCCATCGCCCCCCACCTGGCGCCCAGCGCCGACCCGACGTCGAAGCCCCGGAACGCGCCGTGCGCGTCGATCCCGACCGTCCGGTCGTCGTCCGCCATCCGCGAGGCCAGCGGGTACATCGTGGCGAGCGCCGAGTCGTGCCGGGAGTAGCAGCACACCACGGGACCGTCCACCCGGTGGTGCTGCCCCTGCAGCACGCCTTTCGCGCGCGGGTCGTGCGGCAGCCGGTCCGCGAACGCGTAGTGCGAGAAGGCACCTTGCAGCAGGGTCAGCGACTTCACCGTCCGCACGCCCGGCGGCAGCCCCCGCAAGGCGAACGACACCAGCCGGGCCCCGAAACTGTGCCCCACGAGATGCACCCGTACGTCCGGCGCCGCCGCGGCCAACTGACCGAGCACCCGCCCGAGTCCGCGCTCCCCGACGGCCCCCGCGCGCCGCTTCATGGCGTAGTACGTCGCCTGCCGCAGCAACTCGTGCGCCCCGTCCCACGGGTTGGGGATCGAGAACTCCGCCACCGGCCCACCCGGCGACTCGAGCTCCGCCAGCGCCCGCGCGAACTCCTCGCACAGCTCCGGCACGGACTCCGAGAACATCACGGGATCCCTCTGCGGCACCCCGTCCACCAGTGTGTCCGCCGCGAACCGCACCTGCGGCTCCGTCGGCACCACCTCCACCAGCATCCGCACCAGCCGCCCGAACTCCTCCAACCCGGCATCCGCACCCGGCTGCTGGTCCAGCAGCCCCGCGATCCGCTCGATCACGGTGGCCCGTCCGGGAAAGGTCTCCAGCAGCGCGTGCCGGGTGTCCTTGTCCAACGCCGGACGCGGCGGCATCTCGGCGGCCACCGTCCGCGGGAAGTCCGGGATCGGCTCGTCCGAGAACCGCATCGACGGCCACACCACCCCGGCGTACCCGAGTCCGGCTCCCGGGGCGACCCGGGGGACGGGCGCGAAGAAGTCGCTGTAGAGCCGGGTCGCGCCCGAGCGGTCGTTGTTCCAGCCGTGCGCGAAGACCAGCAGATCACGGACGTGGTGCTGCGCCACCCCGGCGAGCAACCGGTCCCGCCCGCGGATGTCCGTGTCCCCGTCCGCGTCGAACGTGAGCTCCCAGTACGGAGTCACGCTCATTGCCGCCGGATCAGCCATGACCGGCCTCCTCGTCCCCGGAGTGTGCGATGTGTGCGCATCGTCCTGCTACCGGCCGGAGTTGGCCATACGTCATGCCTCATCACGACTCGTACGGGTGATTCACCAGCTCACCGGTACACGAGGTACTCCCTGCGCACCCGCCGGAACGCCGCCAGCTCCCGCTCCCAGCCCGCCGCCACGGCGTCGGTGTCCGCGCCCGCGTCGATCATGGTGCGCACCAGCGTGGAACCGGTCAGCTTGTCGATCCAGTTGTCCGGGCGCCAGGCGAAGCCGCTCCACACCTTCCTGGCGGTCACCAGAAGCGCGATCCCGGTGCGTACCGGGTCGTAGGCGTCCCGGTCGTGCACATGGATCTGCACGCCCCCGATCGTCTTCCCCTGGAACTTGGAGAAGGTGGGCGCGAAGTACGCCTCCCTGAAGCGCACACCGGGCAGCGCGAGGCGGTTCGCCGCGTCGGCCCAGCGCCCGTCGACGCCCTCCGCGCCGAGCAGTTCGAACGGCCGGGTCGTCCCGCGCCCCTCCGACAGGTTCGTCCCCTCGAAGAGGCACGTCCCGGAGTAGACGAGGGCGGTGTCGGGCGTCGGCATGTTCGGGCTCGGCGGCACCCAGGGCAGCCCCCAGGCGTCGTACCACTGCGACCTGCGCCACCCGGTCATCAGCACGGTGTCCAGCTCGACAGGCGTGCTCAGGAACTCCCCGTTGAACAGCCGTGCAAGCTCCGCGACGGTCATCCCGTGCGCCTGGGAGATCGGCTTGCGTCCGACGAAGGTCGCGAACTCCTCGTGCAGCACCGGGCCCAGAGCCGCCCGGCCGGTCACCGGGTTCGGCCGGTCCAGGACGACGAACCGCTTGCCCGCGAGCCGGGCCGCCTCCATGCAGTCGTACAGCGTCCAGATGTACGTGTAGAAGCGCGCGCCCACGTCCTGGATGTCGAAGACGACGGTGTCCACGCCGGATGCGGTGAAGATGCCGGCGAGCGCCTGACCGCTCTTGAGGTACGTGTCGTAGACCGGCAGGCCGGTCGCCGGGTCGTCGTGGCGGCCCTCGGAACCGCCGGCCTGGGCGGTGCCGCGGAAGCCGTGTTCGGGGCCGAAGACGGCCCTCAGGTCCACTCGGCTGTCCGCGTGCATGACGTCGACGATGTGGCGGACGTCGCGGGTGACGCCGGTGGGGTTGGTGACGATTCCGACGCGTTGACCGGAGAGCTGGGCGTAGGCGTTCGCGGCGAGGTTCTCGAAACCGGTTCGCCTGCGGCGGGCCGCGGCGGCGGGGGGTGCGGCGGTGAAGGACGCGGCTGCTGTGGTCGCCGCCAGCAGGGTTCGTCTGGGCAGGTGCATGTGACCTCCTTGGACGTGGGCGTCGGCACCGGCACCGTATGCGCTACCGCGGGCAGAGGGGAGTCCGCGGGACCGATGTGGCTGGGCGCGCGCACGAGGCGGAGCCGCATAGCGATACGGTCCCGCGCCCCTGAGTGGGGTCCAGTCACCCTTCCTTCGTACATACCGACCGGTTAGTCTGGCTGGTGCGGGGGGCAGAGCCGAAATCGCGTCGCGTCGAAGGAGACCGATGGTGGGAGCCGTGCAGGGTGCGGGAGTGGTCGTCACCGGAGCGGGGGGTGGGATCGGGGCCGCGCTGGCCCGTCGGTTCGCTGCCGAGGGGGCCCGGGTCGTCGTGAACGACCTGGACGCCGGCCGGGCCAAGGCCGTTGCCGAGGAGATCGGTCAGATCGCCGTCGCGGGGGACGCCTCCGCGATCGTCGCCGAGGCACGGGAGGCGCTCGGCGGGACCGTGGACGTGTACTGCGCCAACGCGGGCGTCGCCTTCGAGGCCGGGGAGCCGGGACGGCCGCTGGACGAGCAGCCCTGGGCGCTGTCCTGGGACGTGAACGTGATGGCCCACGTCCGCGCGGCCCACGCGTTGCTGCCGGAGTGGCTGGAGCGCGGCACCGGCCGGTTCGTCTCGACCGTCTCCGCCGCCGGACTGCTGACCATGATCGGCGCCGCGCCCTACGCCGTCACCAAGCACGGGGCCTACGCCTTCGCCGAGTGGCTGTCGCTGACGTACCGGCACCGGGGTGTGAAAGTGCACGCGATCTGCCCGCAGGGCGTGCGCACCGACATGCTGGCCGCCACCGGGAGCGCGGGCGACCTCGTCCTGCAGCCGACCGCGATCGAGCCGGACGAGGTGGCGGACGCCCTGTTCAAGGGCATCGAGGAGGACCGCTTCCTGATCCTGCCGCACCCCGAGGTCGCCGGCTACTACCAGGCCAGGGCCGCCGATCCGGACCGCTGGCTGACGAACATGAACCACCTCCAGCAGAAGTGGGAGGCGACCCGGTGACCGACTCCCTGTATGCCGCCAAGCCCTGGCTCTCCCTGCTCAACGAAGCCCAGCGCGCCCCGATCGACCCCGCCGACTCCCTCGTGCACGCCCTGCGCCGGGCCGTCGCCGAGACCCCGGACCGCACCTTCCTCGCCTACTTCGACGGCCGCCTCACCTACCGCGAGGTCGACGAGCTGAGCGACTCCGTCGCCGGGCACCTCGCCGCCCGGGGGCTGGAACGCGGCGACCGGGTGGCGGTGCTGCTGCAGAACTCCCCCCACTTCGTGCTCGCCGTGCTCGGCGCCTGGAAGGCGGGCGCGACCGTCGTGCCCGTCAACCCGATGTACAAGTCGGGGGAGGTCGGCCATGTGCTCCAGGACGGCGAGGTGGCCGCGCTGATCTGCTCCGACCGGGCCTGGGAGTCGTATCTGCGCGACACGGCCGCCGGCTCGCCGGTGCGGATCGTGCTCACCGCATGCGAGCTGGACTTCCAGACCCGCCAGGACGCGCGTGTGCTGACCTTCGAGCGGCTGCCGCAGGCCCCGGACGCCGAGGACCTGACGGCCGCCGCCCGGGCCGGTCACAAGGCGCCCGACGACCGGCACTCCGTACCCACCGACATCGCGCTGATCAGCTACACCTCCGGCACCAGCGGCACGCCCAAGGGCGCCACCAACACGCACGGCAACATCATGTACAACGCCGAGCGGCAGCGCACCGGACTGGCGCTGCCCGAGGCGCCCGTCTACTTCGCGATGGCGCCGCTGTTCCACATCACCGGCATGGTCTGCCAGTTCGGAGCGTGTCTGAACAGCGCGGGCACGCTCGTCCTGGCGTACCGCTTCGAGGCCGGGGTCGTGCTCGACGCGTTCGCCGAGCACCGGCCGCAGTACACGGTGGGCCCGTCGACCGCCTTCATGGCGCTGGCCGCCCACCCGGACGTCACCCCGGACCACTTCTCCTCCTTCGTCAACATCTCCTCCGGTGGCGCCCCGCTGCCGCCCGCCCTGGTCGAGAGGTTCCGGGCCGGCTTCGGGCCGTACATCCGCAACGGCTACGGGCTGACCGAGTGCAGCGCGCCCTGCGCCTCCGTACCGCCCACCCGCGAGGCGCCGGTCGACCCGGTCTCCGGGACGCTCGCCGTGGGCGTGCCCGGGCCCGAGACGGTCGTGCGGATCGTCGACGACCAGGGCGCCGAGGTGCCCTTCGGTGAGCCGGGCGAGATCCTCGTGCGCGGGCCGCAGGTCGTGCCCGGTTACTGGCGGCGCCCGGACGCCACCGCCGAGGCCTTCCCGGACGGCGAACTGCGCACCGGCGACATCGGCTTCATGGACCCACAGGGCTGGCTGTACGTCGTCGACCGCAAGAAGGACATGATCAACGCGTCCGGCTTCAAGGTGTGGCCGCGCGAGGTCGAGGACGTGCTGTACACGCACCCGGCGGTGCGCGAGGCGGCCGTCGTCGGGGTGCCCGACGGGTACCGCGGCGAGACCGTCAAGGCGTACATCAGCCTGCGTCCGGGTGCCGAGACCGACCCCGGTGAACTGGCCGCGTACTGCAAAGAGAGACTGGCCGCCTACAAATACCCGCGTCAGGTGGAGATCCTGCCCGACTTGCCGAAGACGACGAGTGGGAAGATCCTCCGGCGGGAGCTGCGTTCCCGCCCGAACGGCTGAAACAGCAGCAAACGGCTAGAAACAGCAACAGCAGAAAGACACGGAAGGCAGGTGGCGGCAGTGCCCAGGACGACGGACGGTGACGGAACCCCCGTGCCCCAGCGGCTCCTCGCCGCCGCCACCCGGCTCTTCGCGGAGCAGGGCTACGACCGCACCTCGGTGCAGGAGATCGTCGAGGCGGCCGGAGTCACCAAGGGGGCCCTGTACCACTACTTCGGCTCCAAGGACGACCTCCTGCACGAGGTGTACGCGCGTGTGCTGCGCGTCCAGCAGGAGAGACTCGACGCCTTCGCGAACGCCGACGAACCCATCGAGAAGCGGCTGCGGGGCGCGGCGGCCGACGTCGTCGTCACCACCATCGACAACCTCGACGACGCGGCGATCTTCTTCCGCTCGATGCACCACCTGAGCCCGGAGAAGAACAAGCAGGTGCGCGCCGAACGCCGGCGCTACCACGAACGCTTCCGTGCCCTGATCGAGGAGGGCCAGCAGGCGGGCGTCTTCTCCAAGGCGACCCCCGCCGACCTGGTGGTCGACTACCACTTCGGCTCCGTCCACCACCTGTCCACCTGGTACCGCCCCGCCGGCCCCCTCAGCCCGCAGGAGGTCGCCGACCACCTGGCCGACCTGCTGCTGCGGGCGCTGCGGCCGTAAGGAGGCCGCAGGAAGGCCCCATGGGTGAGGGGCGGTCGCCATGGCGACCGCCCCTCACCCATGACAGGGCCGCGACCTCACAGGTACTTCTTCAGCTCCCGCCGGGCCAGCGACCGCTGGTGCACCTCGTCCGGGCCGTCGGCGATCATGAGGGTACGGGCGCCGGCGTACAGCTCGGCGAGCGGGAAGTCCTGGCTGACACCGCCCGCGCCGTGCAGCTGGATCGCCCGGTCGATGATGTCGACGACCGCGCGGGGCGTGGCGATCTTGATGGCCTGGATCTCCGCGTGCGCGCCCCGGTTGCCCACCGTGTCCATCAGCCAGGCCGTCTTCAGCACCAGCAGCCGAAGCTGCTCGACCGTCACCCGCGCGTCGGCGATCCAGTTGTGGACCACGCCCTGCTGGGCCAGCGCCTTGCCGAAGGCGTCGCGCGAGACGGCCCGCCTGCACATCAGCTCGATGGCCCGCTCGGCCATGCCGATCAGCCGCATGCAGTGGTGGATACGCCCCGGACCCAGGCGGGCCTGGGCGATGGCAAAGCCGCCGCCCTCCCCGCCGATCAGGTTCGTCACCGGCACGCGCGCGTGGTCGAAGATCACCTCGGCGTGGCCGCCGTGGTAGTGGTCCTCGTAGCCGAACACCTTCATCGCCCGCTCGACGGTGACGCCCGGGGTGTCGCGGGGAACCAGCACCATGGACTGCTGACGGCGGATGTCCTCCCCGTCCGGGTCCGTCTTGCCCATCACGATGAAGATCTTGCAGTCCGGGTTCATCGCCCCGGAGATGTACCACTTCCGGCCGGTGATGACGTAGTCGTCGCCGTCCCGCCGGATGTGCGTGGTGATGTTGGTGGCGTCGGAGGAGGCCACCTCCGGCTCGGTCATCGCGAACGCCGAGCGGATCTCTCCCGTCAGCAGCGGCTCCAGCCACTGCTTCTTCTGCTGCTCGTCGCCGAACTGCGTCAGCACCTCCATGTTGCCGGTGTCGGGTGCGGCGCAGTTCGTCACCGTGGGCGCCAACTGCGGGGAGCGGCCGGTGATCTCGGCGAGCGGCGCGTACTGGAGGTTGGTCAGCCCGGCGCCGTACTCGGCGTCCGGCAGGAACAGGTTCCACAGGCCCTGCCCGCGTGCCTCGGCCTTCAGCTCCTCGACCACGGCCGGGGTGTCCCACGGGGAGGCGAGTGCGGTGCGCTGCTCCTCCGCGACGGCCTCGGCGGGGTAGACGTACTCGTCCATGAAGGCGAGCAGCTTGGCGCGCAGTTCCTCGGTGCGCGCGTCGAACGCGAAGTCCATGTCCGTCAGCCCTCCTGAAGGGTGGTCAGGCCGTGCTCGATGAAGACCGGGACCAGGTCGCCGATGCGGTCGAAACCGCGGCCGACCGTCTGGCCCAGGGTGTAGCGGTAGTGGATGCCCTCCAGGATCACGGCGAGCTTGAACCACGCGAACGCCGTGTACCAGGACACCGCGGACACGTCGCGCCCCGAGCGGGCGGCGTACCGTTCGATCAGCTCGCCGGGCGCCGGGTGCCCGGCGGCCTCCGCGGTCGTGGACACCGGTGAGTCGGGCATACCGAGCGGCATGCTGTACATCACCAGCAGGCCCAGGTCGGTGAGCGGGTCGCCGAGCGTCGACATCTCCCAGTCCAGGATCGCCCTGATCTTGTCGTCGTCGCCGATGAGGACGTTGTCGAGCCGGTAGTCGCCGTGTATGACGGCGGGCGCGGGGGACTCGGGCAGCTGCCGGCCCAGCGCCGCGTGCAGCTCGTCGACGCCGGCCAGCTCGCGGTTGCGGGAGGCGTCCAGCTGCTTGCCCCAACGCCGCAGCTGTCGGTCCAGGAAACCCTCGGGCCGGCCGAAATCCGCCAGGCCGACCTCGGCCGGATCCACCGCGTGCAGCTCGACCAGCGTGTCGACCAGGGCGAGGACCACGTCCCGGGTGCGCTCGGGGCCGAGCGGGGCCAGCTGGTCGGCGGTGCGGTAGGGGGTGCCCTCAACGAACTCCATGACGTAGAACGGCGACCCGGGCGCCGCCCCGTTCTCGGGGTCCTCGCACAGCAGCACCGGGCGCGGCACCGGCACGTTCGTCGGGTGCAGCGCGCTGATCACGCGGTGCTCGCGCCTCATGTCGTGCGCGGTGGCCAGGACATGGCCGAGCGGTGGCCGTCGTACGACCCACTGCGCGCTGCCGTCGGAGACCGCGTACGTGAGGTTCGACCGTCCGCCCTCGATCAACCGGCCGGTCAGCGGGCCGTGCACCAGACCGGGCCGCTCACGGTCGAGCAGGGCGCGCAGCCGGTCGAGATCGAGTCCTGGCGGGTGGTCGGGGCTCATCAATGCTCCTACAGGCGGGTGAACACGACTCGACCAATGATGCCGACCGGTCGGTATGTCGTCCAGTAGGGGAGACGAACGTGATCGGGGCCACCCCAGGCCGCCCGGCGGCACAGGGCCCTAGAAGACGAGTGCCGCCGCGCAGACGGCCAGCGCCACCGTCAGCAGCGCTCCCGCCGTCGCGTGCCGGGGTGTCAGTGCCGGTGGGCTGCTCGTCGCCGACAGGGCGCGGATGCGCCGGTGGGCGACCAGCAGGAAGCCCAGCCACAGGGCGCCGCACAGGGCGCAGACGGTCACGGCGGTCGCCGAGGTCCCGCCGTGCAGCGTGGTCTTCATGGCGAGCAGGGCCGCCCCCGTGCTCGACAGGGTCGTACGGCGCCAGGCGAGCCGGGTCCGCTCCGGTTGCAGCCCGGGATCCCGGTCCGGGGCCGCCACCGCGCCGGTCATCCTTCCCACCCGACGAGCACCACGAGGACCATGGCGACAGCCACGACCGCGACCGCGAGGCCCAGCAGCGCCGGGAAGCGGGAGGCCGGCAGGTCCTCACCCCGGCGCATGGCCCGTTCGCAGCGGATCCAGTGGTTGACCGCCCGCAGCGAGCACAGCACGCCCGCCGCGAGCAGCGCGAGCGCGAGACCGACCCGCCAGCCCCAGCGCAGGTCCGGCAGGAACTGGTCCACGGCGAAACCGCCGCCGATCAGCGCGAGCGCGGTGCGCAGCCAGGCGAGGAAGGTGCGCTCGTTCGCCAGCGAGAAGCGGTAGTCGGGGGTGCCGCCCTCCTGCCTGAGCTCCTGGGGGGCGAACCACAGTCGGACGTTCCGTGCGAATTCGATCACGCCGAGGACCCTATCCGGCCGTCTCGCGCGGGGGCATCCGGCCGCCTCACCAGGGCGCCCGCCCGGTTCGTGGTCGTGCTCACGCGCCGGACACGCCCGCCCGGTACGCTTTCAGCCGCTCGTACGCAGCCAGGCCGTCCGGTACCCACTCCCACTCCCGCAGGCGGCGTTCCACCTCGTCCTCGGACAGGAAGTCGTGCCAGGCCACCTCCTCGGTCTGAGGGCTGACCGGGAGTTCACAGCGGACTTGGTACACCGCCGACCACCAGGTCCGGCCGGCGCCGTCGTCGTAGAGGAACTTGAAGAGGTACTCGGGGCGGGGGAGGCCCGTGACACCCAGTTCCTCCTCGGCCTCGCGCAGGGCCGCGTCGTCGTAGGACTCGCCCGCGCCGACGACTCCGCCGACGAACATGTCGTACATCGAGGGGAAAACCAGCTTGTCCGGTGTGCGGCGGTGGACGAACAGCCGGCCCTCGGCGTCCCTGGCCTGGATGAAGACACAGCGGTGGCGCAGGCCCCGCGCGTACGCCTCGCCGCGCGGGGACTGCCCGGTGACCCGGTCGTTCTCGTCGACGATGTCGAGGATCTCGTCAGCAGCGCTCATGACCCCATCCAAGCAGGGGGCCGCGTCCGGGCGACCCGCACGGGCCGAGGGGAGCCGTCCTCAGTACGGCTGCAGGTCCCGTGCCCGCTCGGTCTCCGTCGCACCGGACGGCATCGCCGGATGCAGGCCCAGCAGCACGATGCCGACCACGATCGCCGCGAGCCCCGCCGCCTCCCAGGCCAGCGCGCCCGTGTCGGTACGCAGCCGGTCGCCGAGGAAGCCGACGCCGCAGACGATTCCGGCCAGCGGCTGGGCGGCGGTCAGCGCGGGCAGCGACATCCGCAGCGGCGCGGTCTCGAACGCGCTCTGCACCAGGACCAGCCCGGTCACGCCGAGCACCAGCACGGCGTACGGCTGCCAGCCGGTCAGCACCTCGACCAGGCCGCCCCCGGAGAACCGCTGGCCGCTCACCCGGGTCAGCGCGTCCTGCACGCCGTAGAGCATTCCGGCGGCCAGCGCCAGCAGCACCGGGGCGGCGCTCAGCCGGGAACGCTTGGCGTAGGTCGTGAGCAGCAGGGCGAGGCCGATCATCACGCCGATGATCAGCCAGTGGCGCAGCGGATCGGTGACCGCGGTGCCGCCGCGCGGCTCGCCCGCCACGATGAACGCGGTCACCCCGCCCGCGAGCAGCAGGAGCCCCGCCCAGCCCTGGCGGCCCAGCGGTTGCTTGCTCTGCTTGCGGGAGAGGGCGAGGGCGAACAGCAGGTTCGTCGCGAGGAGGGGTTCCACCAGGGAGATCTCGCCCTGGCCCAGCGCGATCGCGCCGAGGACCATGCCGGCCACCATCAGCGCGATGCCGCCGAGCCAGCGGGGCACCCTCATCAGGTCCAGGAGCAGCCGGGGCGAGAGGAAGTCACTCAGCGGTGCCTGCCGGGCCGCGTTCTGCTGGAGCACGAACCCGAAGCCCAGACAGCAGGCCGCGCTCACGGCGAGAACAAGAACCAGTACAGACACGCTGCGTACCTCGATCATCCGGCCGGGCAACGGGATGCGTAGGGGGCTGACTGTAGCGGCCCAGGGCCCGGCTTGCCCCTGGGAGTACCCGGATCCGGGCGCTTGACTCGGTCACGCCGCCCGGGTCGATCAAGGGCGGGGGGTACGACCTACTTGCCATGGTGCGGTGCCGGGCCACGCGGCGCCATGGCGTACGCCACAGCGGACCGGCGAATCGGACGTTCACGTTCCGCCGCGCCTCACAAGTCCGCTGTGAATCCCAGCAGTTGAAGCGTGTAACATCCCGGCGGGCCTTGACGGAAAGTATTGGCTGCCGGTTGGCTGTGCGTGATCAGCTGCTGGCAAAAGCCGAAACGTCCGGACCAGACGGCCGGCCGGCACGTCGTCTCCCTGCCGACGGCGAGCCGTGTCGCGTGAGGAAGTTCCCGCGGTGTCCCCACCCCCGCCACCCCTCGCCCTCGAGGCGTGCCCGTCGCAGCGCGCGCGGGCCGGGCGGACCACGCGCGCCGTTCGGTACGCGCCCGCCCGGGTGCCCGCCATTTCGGTGCCGCCCACCTGGGCGACTGACTTGCAGCCCGTGCGGAGCGTGTGTGCCGCGCGGCAGGCGCCCGTCCGGGTGCTCGCCATCTCGGTGCCCGCCACCTCGGTGCCGCCCACCTGGGCGACCGACTCGAAGCCCGCGCGGACCGTGCGGGCCGTGCGCGCCGTTCGCCACGTTCCCGCCCCGGTGTCCGCCGCCCGGGTGCCCGTCACCTCGGCGGCCGGCATCGCCGTCCCCTCCGCCGTACGGCCGCACGCACCCCCGGGTTCGACCGCGCTCGCGCCCGGGCGCCCCCATGACCCCTCTCGTGTGCGCTTACAGGCGCCGTTCCTCGGAGCCGAAGTGATCCGGAAGCCAGGCCGCAGACGCGCCGCCGCCCACGCGCTCGACGCTGCCCTCGACGACGTCGAACTCGCCTCCGCGCGGGCCGCGTTGGCGCAGGGGCGCTGGCAGGCCGCCCGTACGCTGCTCGCCCACACCGGCGACGACTGGGACCTGAGGGGCCACCGGGTCACCGTCCTCGCCCTGGAGCCCTACTGCGCCGCCTGGGCGAACGACTGGCTGCTCGCCGAGCCCGACTCCGCCGACGCCGCCGTCCTGCTCGCCCTCGCCCAGGTCCGGCGGGCCCTGCGCGGCAAGGAGAAGGCGGTCCGGGCCCGCGAGGCCTGCCGGTCCGCCGCCGCGCTGGCACCCGCCGACCCCACCCCCTGGCTCGGCCTGCTCATGCTGGAGCACACGGTGGGCGCCGGTGAGGAGGTCGTCCACCTCTTCGGCGAGGTCCGCGCCCGGCACCCCGACCACCACCACGCCCACCACCTGATGGTCGCCCGCCTCGCCGAGCACCGCGCCGACGTGGGCCCGGACCCGTTGCACGAGGTCTACGACTTCGCCAACTGGGCCGCCGAGCAGGCCCCGGCCGACTCGCCGCTCGCGATCCTCCCGGTCGTCGCGCACGCCGAGCGCTACCGCGTCCTCGCCACCACCGGACACGAACCCCCGGACCCGGCCGCCTCCGGCCACTGGACCGGCCGCCGGGCCAGGCAGGTGATGAAGGCCGCGTTCGACTGGTGGCTGGAGTGGGAGCACGAGGGCCACCCCCGCCGCCTCGTCGACCTCAACTTCCTCGCCCACGCCAAGGTCTGCGAGGGCCGCGGCGCCGAGGCCGCCGCCCTGTTCCACCGCATAGGCGAGCACCCCACCCCCGCCCCGTGGTCCTACCCGGACCGCGACCCGTACCCCGCGTTCCGCGCCGCCCGCGACACCGCGCTCGGCACGGCGTGACCAATCCCCGTAAGCCCAGAACCCCGTAAACCCAGAACCCCCCGAAAAGGACGGTCCCCCCGTGGCAACGGACAGAACGGACAGAGCCGGCAGTCAGGGCGCTGACAGTCAGGGCGCCGGCAGACCCACCGCCGACGGCATCAGTACCTTCAAGGGCCAGGAGCGCGCCCTGCGTGCCGACCGCCTCGGCACCGGCGGCCTGCTGCTCTCCGTCCTGGCCGCCACCGCCCCCCTCATGGTCGTCGCGGGTGTCATGCCCACCACATTCGCGGTGATGGGCATCGTCGGGCAGCCGCTCCTGTTCGTCGTCCTCGGCGTGGTCCTGGTGCTGTTCGGGGTCGGGTACGCGGAGATGAGCCGCCACGTCCACAACGCGGGCGCCTTCTACGCGTACATCTCCCGCGGCCTCGGCGGCACCGCCGGCGCGAGCGCCGCGCTGGTCGCCCTCGTCGCCTACAACGCCCTCCAGGTCGGCATCTACGGCATCTTCGGCTTCGAGGTCTCCGGACTGTTCGCCACCTACGCCGATCTCGAGATCGCCTGGTGGATACCGGCCCTGGTGGCCGCGCTGGTCGTCGGCGCGCTGGGCTGGCTGAAGATCGACGTCAACGCGCGTGTGCTCGGCGTTCTGCTGGTCGTCGAGGTGGCCCTGGTGGTCATCTTCGACATCGCGGCCGTCGCCGACCCGGGCAAGGAGGGCCTGTCCCTGCACGCCTTCAACCCGGACACCCTGACCGGCGCCGGGGTCGGCACCGCGCTGTGCTTCTGCATCGCGGCCTTCCTCGGCTTCGAGCAGGCCCCCGTGTACGCCGAGGAGACCAGCCGCCCGCACATCCTGGTGCCGCGCGTGATGTTCCTCGCGGTCGGCGGGGTGGCCGTCTTCTTCGCGCTCAGCAGCTGGGCCCTCACCGTCGCCGCCGGTCCCTCCGCGATCGTCGGCGAGTCGCAGAAGCAGAGCGCCGGGCTGCTCTTCTCCCTCACCGAGTCCCGGCTCGGCGGCACCTTCACCGACGTCCTGCACGTCCTCTTCGTGACCGGCATGTTCGCGGCCCTGCTCAGCTTCCACAACGTCGTCGCCCGGTACGCCTTCGCCATGGGCCGCGAGGGTCTGCTGCCCGCCGCCTTCGGCCGTACGAACGGTGCGAGTGGCGCTCCCGGCACGGGCTCGCTGCTCCAGACCGCCGTCTCCGTGGTCATCGTGATCGCCTTCGCGGTCGCCGACGACAAGCCGGCCGGCGACCCGACCGAACCCGTCCTGCACCTGTTCACCTGGTTCGGCAACATCGGCGCCCTCGGCGTGATCGTGCTGATGGCGGCGGCCTCGTTCTCGGTCGTCGTGTTCTTCGCCCGGCGCGGGGCCGCGGGCGCCCAGGCCGGACGGCTGCTGACCTCGGCCGTCGCGGGTGTCGCCCTGCTGGTGATCGCCGGCTACACGGTCAAGGACTTCGACGTCCTGGTCGGCGCCGGTCCCGGCTCCGCGCTGAGCTGGGTGCTGCCCGGCACCATCGGGCTCGCCCTGGTGCTCGGCCTGGTGCAGGGCGCGGTGCTGCGGGGCCGCCGCCCCGAGGCGCACGCCCGGATCGGGCTCGGCAACGAGGCGTTCCAGCTGGAGAAGGCGGCGGAGAAGACGTCGTAACCGGCTGAAATCCGGCTGAATCCGGCTGAGTCCGGTTGGGATCCGACTGAGTCCGGCTGAATCCGGCTGGGATCCGGCAGAGATCCGGCTGGATTTCCGGCAGAGATCCGGCTGGGAGCCGGGTGAGAAGTGGTTACGGAACTCTGACGAGCACCCGCGATCCCTGGTCCGGCAGGGGTCGCGGGTGCTCGAATGAAGAGGTGAACCCCGAACAGCCCGAGGAAAGCGACCCGCGGCACCCCGCCGAGCGGCGCGAGCACCCGGAACCAGGCGCGGACCGTCCCGGCGCCCCACGCGCGGACCGCCCCCAGGAACGCGGCGCCTCACGCGCGGACCGCCCCGAGGAACGCGGCGCCCCGATCGGCCGCCGGGTCCTGCTCGGCACCCTCGGCCTGGGCGCGCTCGGCGTGGTCGCCGCGCCCGCCCTGCAGCGCGGCCTGGAGGCGTTCCTCGGCAGCGCGGCCGACAGGGACCCGACCGGCCTCACGGGTCTGCTCCCGAACGGCGGCGGCTTCCGCTACTACTCGGTCACATCCTCCGTGCCGCACAAGGACGCCGAGAACTACCGCCTCACCATCGACGGCCTGGTCGACACCCCGAAGAGCTTCAGCCTCGCCGAGCTGCGCGCCCTCCCGCAGACCCGCCTGGTCAAGGACGTGCAGTGCGTCACCGGCTGGCGGGTCCCCGACACCCCCTTCGAGGGGGTACGCCTGTCCCGGCTCCTGGACGCCGCGGGAGTGCGCCCGTCAGCCGGGGCGGTGCGCTTCACCTGTTTCGACGGCGCGTACACCGAGAGCCTCACCCTCGACCAGGCCCGCCGCGCCGACGTCCTGGTCGCCCTGCGCATGCAGGACAAGGACATCGGCCACACCCACGGCGGCCCGGTCCGTCTCTACGTGGCACCCATGTACTTCTACAAGTCCGCCAAGTGGCTCTCGGGCATCACCGTCACCGAGAAGGTGAAGCCGGGCTACTGGGAGGAACGCGGCTACGACGTCGACGCCTGGGTCGGCCGCTCCAACGGCCGCGACGACGAGCCCACGAGCTGACGGCACGAGCTGACCATGAGCCTGCGCATCCCCGCCCCCGCGCCCGAGTCGTCCCGCATCCGCCGCTTCGGCCGCACCCAGCGGTGGGTCCACCGCACCACCGCCGCGCTGATGGGCGTGTGCGTGGTGACGGCGGCCTGTCTGTACATCCCTCAGTTCGCCGAACTCGTCGGCCGCCGCGAGCTGGTGGTCCGTGTCCACGAGTGGGCCGGACTCGCTCTGCCCGTGCCGGTGCTGGCGGGCCTGGCCTCCCGCGCGTTCCGATCCGACCTGCGGTTTTTGAACCGCTTCGGCCCGCACGACCGCCTCTGGCTGCGCGCCGCCCTGAGCCGTGACAAACGACGGTCTTCCCGCCCCGCGGGCAAGTTCAACGCGGGCCAGAAGGTGTACGCGGCCTGGATCGCCGGCGCCACCCTGGTGATGCTGGGCACGGGCCTGCTGATGTGGTTCACCCACCTCACCCCGATCCAGTGGCGCACCAGCGCGACCTTCGTCCACGACTGGCTCGCCCTCACCATCGGCATCGTCCTGGGCGGCCACATCGGCATGGCTCTCGGGGACCCGGAGGCCCGCCGGGGCCTGCGGACGGGCACCGTGAGCCGGGAGTGGGCGGAGCGGGAACATCCGCTGTGGCGCCCCTGACGCGGTGGCACTTTTCAGCCATGCGAACGTACGGGCGGCGTAAGAGGACTGTGAAGCACTTGCGGGGAAACGGGGCCGTAACCCGCACCCGCCGTACGTTAATCGGCATCGAACCTCCGGCCAAGGAAGTGGCTTGATCTCGTTGCCCCCACTCTGATGTGCCGGCGGTACCACCGTGCACGCTGTGCTGTCCGCCCGGCGAGCGAGAGGGGTTTTCCATGGGACACATGGACCACTTCAGCGCCGGATGGGTCACTCCCGTCCTGTCCTATGTCATGGCCTGTGTCGGCTCGGCGCTCGGTCTGCGGTGCACCGTCAGGGCCCTGGACGCCGTCGGCGCCTCGAAACGGAACTGGCTGCTGCTGGGCTCGTTCGCCATCGGCTCCGGCATCTGGACCATGCACTTCGTCGCCATGATGGGCTTCGGCGTAGCGGGCACCCCTATCCGGTACGACGTCCCGCTGACCGTGCTCAGCCTGGTGATGTCCATCGCGGTCGTCAGCGCCGGCGTCTTCACCGCCGGATACGGGCGCTCACGCGTGACGTCGGTGGTGCTCGGCGGGCTCGGCACCGGACTGGGCGTCTCCGCCATGCACTACACCGGCATGGCCGCGCTCAACCTGCACGGCAGCGTGGACTACGACGCGCTCCTCGTCGTCGCGTCCGTCGTGATCGCCGTCGTCGCCGCGACCGCGGCGCTCACCCTCACCCTCGTCGTGCGCGGCCCCGTCCTCACCGTCGTCGCCGCGCTCGTCATGGGGCTCGCGGTGAGCACCATGCACTACACCGCCATGTTCGCCGTGCACGTCACTCTCGCGCCGAGCAGCGCGGAGCTGCCCGGCGCCACGCCCACCGCGTTCCTCTTCCCGCTCGCGGTGGTGCTCGGCTCGTTCCTCTTCCTCGCCTCCGCGTACGTCGCGCTCTCCCCGACCGGCAAGCGCGCCGAGTCCGTCGCCGGCGAACTGCTCCGCGAGGTCGAGCTCTCCACGGCGACCCCCTCCGAGCCGGCCACCGCGTCGGCCACTGTGTCCGCCACGGCCACCTCCGGGATCGCCTGAGCCGTACGCCCGCGGAGCCGCACCGCACACACCCTCGAAGAGGTATCCCATGCGTCTCACCCGTACCCTGGCACGGCTGCGCCCCAGATCGGTCCGGGCCAAGATCGTCGCCCTGCTCATGCTGCCCGTCGTGTCCCTCATGGCGCTGTGGGGCTTCGCCGCGGTGACCACGGCCTCCCACATCGGCGACGCCCGGCGGGTCAAGGACGTCAACGCCGAACTCCTCGTCCCCGTGAGCGGGTTCGTCACCGCACTGCAGACGGAACGGACCGCCGCCGCGAACCCTGACGCGCGGAACACGGCCGGCCTCAACGCCTTCGAGGCGGCGGGCGCGGCCACCGACAGGGCCGCCACCGCCGTCCGCGACGGCGCCAACGCCGCCACCACGGACGCCGAACTCCTCGACGCCGGGATGCCCGCCCGCATCGACCGCCTGAAGACGGACGCGCGCGGACTCGACGCGCTCCGCGCGCAGGCCGGCGCGAAGGGCGGCGCCCAGAAGACGTTCACGGCGTACTCGGCGGTCATCGAGGACGCCTTCGCCGTCACCGGCGCGCTCACCGGCGAGGACAACGCCGGCGCCGCCTCCGAGGCACGGGTCGTCCTGGAACTCGCGCGCGCCCGCGAGGCCGTGGCCCAGGAGCAGGCCCTCCTCGCCATGGGGGGCGAGGCCGGGAAGCTCAGCACGGAGCAGTTCACGCTGTTCGCCGGCGCCGTCGCCACCCAGCGGGAGCTGATGAGGCCGGCGGTCGCCGACCTGAAGCCGGCACACCGGGACGCGTACAACGCGGTGCTGCAAAGCGGCGATCACCGCACGCTCGCGGCCGGCGAGGACCGGATCCGCGAAGCCGGGCCCGGCGCCCCGGTCATCTCCGAGGGCTTCCTGAAGAACTGGGACAAGAGCGCCGACACCGTGCTGACGGGGCTCGCCGAGGCCGAGTCGGACGCCGGCACGGGAGCCACCGCCAACGCGAACCTGATCGGCTGGGACACGCTGGGCGCCTCCGGCGTCGCCGTCATCCTCGGTCTGGTGGGCGTACTGCTGTCGCTGCTGGTGTCCGTGGGCGTCGGCCGGGGACTCATCGTCGAACTCCTCGACCTGCGCGACGACGCCCTCGAAGTCGCCGGGCGCCGACTGCCGCGGGCCATGCGCCGACTGCACGCCGGGCAGGGCCTGGACATCGACGCCGAGGCCCCGATGCGCCGCCTCGTCGGTGATGAACTCGCCCAGGTGGGCACCGCGCTCACCGCCGTGCAGCGGGCCGCGCTCAGGGCCGCCTCCGAGCGCGCCGAACTGCTCAGCGGCATCTCCGGGGTGTTCGTCAGCCTCGCGCGGCGCAGCCAGGTGCTGCTGCACCGCCAGCTCGACCTGCTCCACCAGTTGGAGCAGCGCCCCCGCGATCCGGCCGAGGCGCAGGAGCTGTACCAGGTCGACTACCTCGCCACCCGGATGCGCCGCCACTCCGAGAGCCTGCTCATCCTGTCCGGCATCGCGCCAGGACGCGGCTGGCACGACCCGATTCCGCTGGTGGACGTCCTGCGGGCGGCCGTCGGGGAGATCGAGCAGCCGGGCCGGGTCCAGAACTGGCCGGTGCCGCGCGTCTCCCTCAAGGGCGAATCCGTCGCCGACGTCATCCACCTGCTCGCCGAACTCGTCGAGAACGCGGCCTCCTTCTCACCGCCCAGCGCCCATGTCCAGCTGCGGGCCGCCCGGTTGCGCGACGGCCTTCTCATCGAGATCGAGGACAGCGGCTTCGGCATGAACGAGGAGGCGATGGCCGAGGCCAACAGCAAGATCCAGTCCGAGAACGTCGACCTGCTCGACGCCAAGCGGATCGGACTGTTCGTGGTCAACCGCATCGCCGCCCGGCAGGGCCTGCGGGTCGAACTGCGCTCCTCGGCGAGCGGCGGGGCGACAGCGGCCGTCCTCATCCCCGAGAAACTGATCCGGGACGACATGCCGGTGCACGACGCCGCGTTCTCCGGCGGTAAGGGCAGCGGCCGGGAACGCGGCCACGACGGCGGCCGGGACGTTCACCAGGACGCCGGCCGGGCACTGGCCCCCGCGGCGGCGTTGATCCCGGAGCAGCGGGGGTAGCGGACACGGCGGCAGGTGGGTGCGGTGACGTCTCAGGGGGTGCCGGGGACGCCGAAGTCCAGCAACACCTTGCACGACCGGCTCCGGTCGGCGGCCAGCGCGAACGCCGACTCCGCCGCCCCGACCGGGATCACCGCGCTGACCAGGTGGTCGAACGCCGGCTCGGCCGCGAGCAGTTCCAGCGCGTCGTCGAACTCCCCGTCGAAGCGGAACGCGCCCCGCAGCTCGATCTCCCGGCTCACCACGAGGTTCCCGGCGAAGGGGCTCTGTCCGGACGGCAGCATCCCGAGCTGCACGACGACCCCGCCCCGCCGCACCAGCCGGAGACAGGTGTCCAGGCCGGCGGCCACCCCGGACGCCTCGACGGCCGCATCGACCTCCGACGGCCACCCGGGATCGGACGGATCGTCCGCCCGTACGACCGTGTCGGCGCCCGCCGCGGACGCGTACCGCAGCGCCGCCGGGAGCAGGTCCGTCACGGTGACCTGCGCGGCGCCCGCCGCCTTCGCCGCCGCGACCACCAGGCAGCCGATGGGACCGGCGCCGGTGACGAGGACGTGCTTGCCGGTGACCTCCCCGGCCCGCCGCACCGCGTGCAGCGCCACCGACAACGGCTCCGCGAGCGCCGCCCGGCGCGGCTCCAGACCGGCCGGAAGCGGCCGCAGCTGCTCGGCCGGTACGACCAAGTGGGCCGCGAAGCCGCCCTGCACGTGCGGGAAGCGGGCCGCGCTGCCGAGGTACCGCGTGTCCCGGCAGACGTTCCGCCGCCCGTCCGCGCACTCCGGGCACACCCCGCAGCACGTCGCCGGGTGGACGGCGACAGCCGTACCCGCGACGGGACCTGACGCTCCGTCACCGTACGAGACGACCGTCCCGACCACCTCGTGACCGAGCAGCATCGGCTCCCTGAGCCGGAAGTCGCCGACCCCGCCGTGCCGCCAGTAGTGCAGGTCGGACCCGCACACCCCGCCGTAGCGGACGGCGACCAGCGCCTGGCCGGGGCCCGGCGACGGCACCGGCAGCTCCTCCACCCGGAGGTCGCCCTGACCGTGGATCACACAACCCAGCATTCCCGGGGCCCCTTTCACAGCACGCTCGTCATGCCGCCGTCGACGTACAGCACCTGCCCGCTGACGAAGTCCGCCGCGGGCGAGGCCAGGAACAGCACCCCGCCCACCAGGTCCTCCGTACGGCCCCAGCGGCCGGCCGGGGTGCGGCGCCGCACCCACGCGCTGAACTCCTCGTCCTGGACGAGGGGCTGGGTGAGCTCGGTCTCGATGTAGCCGGGACCCAGACCGTTGACCTGGACCCCGTGCGGGCCCCAGTCCGCACACATGCCCTTGGTGAGCATCTTCAGGGCGCCCTTGGTGGCCGCGTAGGGCGCGATGCCGGGCCGGACCACCTCGCTCTGCAGCGAGCAGATGTTGACGATCTTTCCGTGGCCGCGTTCCGTCATCCCGCGGGCCGCCTCCCGGCCGACCAGGAACGCGCTGGTCAGATTGGTGTTGAGGATGCGGTGCCAGTCGGAGTCGGTGAACTCCAGGAGCGGGGCGCGCAGTTGCATGCCCGCGTTGTTGACCAGGATGTCGAGCGGGCCCACCCGCTGTTCGACATCCGCGATCCCCGCGGCGACCGACGGACCGTCGGTGACGTCGAACACGGCCGTGTGGACCTCACCGGAGACCTCCGCGGCCAGTTCCGCGGCGGTCTTGGCGAGCCGGTCGCCGTCCCGTCCGTTGAGGACGACCCGGCAGCCCGCCTGCGCGAGGCCCCGGGCCAGCGCGAGGCCGATGCCCCTGCTGGAGCCGGTGACCAGGGCCGTGCTGCCGCTGATGTCGAAGAGAGGGTGACTCATCCCGTACCCCTAGATGACCAGTGAGAGGAGCAGGACCAGACCGCCCGCGACCACCGAGATGATCGTCTCCATGACGGACCAGGTCTTGAGGGTCTGCCCGACGCTCAGGCCGAAGTACTCCTTCACCAGCCAGAATCCCGCGTCGTTGACATGGCTGAAGAAGAGCGAGCCGGCGCCGATGGCCAGGACGAGCAGCGCCGCGTGGGTGGTCGACATGTCGGCCGCCAGCGGGGCGACCAGGCCGGCCGCCGAGACCGTGGCGACCGTCGCCGAACCGGTCGCCAGCCGGATCGCCACCGCGATCAGCCAGGCCAGCAGCAGGGCCGGGATCGACCAGTCCTTGGATATCTCCAGGACCATCTGGCCGACGCCGGAGTCGATCAGCGTCTGCTTGAAGCCGCCGCCCGCGCCGACGATCAGCAGGATGCCCGCGATGGGCGCGAGCCCCTTGTCGACCAGCTGCGAGACCCGCTCCTTGGCGAACCCCGCGGGCCGCAGCAGGGTGAAGATGCCCACCAGCACGGCGGCCAGCAGGGCGATCAGCGGCGAGCCGGCGACGTCGAACACGCGCTGCACGGTGCTCTCGGGGTCGTCGACGACGATGTCGACCAGGGCCTTGGCCAGCATCAGGACGACCGGCAGCAGGATCGTGGCCAGGGTCGCGCCGAAGCCGGGACGCCGCTGAAGGTCCTCGGAGGCGCGCTGGGGGATCATCCGGTCCGGGGCCGGGACGTCGACCCAGCGGGCCGCGACCTTGGAGAAGAGCGGACCGGCGATGATCACGGTCGGTATGGCGACCAGCACGCCGAGCGCCAGCGTGACGCCCAGGTTGGCCTTCACCGCGTCGATGGCGACCAGCGGGCCGGGGTGCGGCGGGACCAGGCCGTGCATCACGGACAGACCGGCGAGCGCCGGGATGCCGATCCGCATCAGCGAGTAGTTGCCTCGCTTGGCGACCATCAGCACGACCGGGATCAGCAGCACCACGCCGACCTCGAAGAACAGCGGCAGACCGATCACCGAGGCGATCAGCACCATCGCCCAGGGCATCGAGCGTGCGCTCGCCTTCGCCAGGATCGTGTCGACGATCTGGTCGGCACCCCCGGAGTCGGCGAGCATCTTGCCGAGGATCGCGCCCAGCGCGATCAGTACGCCCACCCCGGCCACGGTCGACCCGAGCCCGGTGGTGAAGCTGGTGATGGCCTTGTCGAGCGGCGCCCCGGCGAACGCGCCGAGCGCCAGTGTCCCGATGGTCAGCGACAGGAAGGCGTGGAGCTTGAACTTGGTGATGAGCAGGACGATGACGGCGATTCCCGCCAGTACGGCGATACCCAGCTGAGCATGGCCGGCCGAAGTGATCGGCTCGGGTGCGTCCGCTGCCAGCATCTCGACACTGAGTCTGGTCACGGGGAGTCCTTGCAGGTACGGGGATGGGGAGGGGGTTTCTGCGGTGGGGGGTGTTGCACAAGGAGGTACTGCGGTGAGAGGTGTTGCAGGGGCACTACCGGTCGGCGGTGCTGCCGAGAGCTTCCGGGGGTGGCCCGGTCCCGCGGAGCCCTGGGACGGTCTCCTACCGGGAGGTGTCGGCGAGTGCGTCGAGGGCGTCCGCGGCCCGCTCGGTGATCTCCTCAGGGCTGCCGGTGACTTCCACGACGACCCCGGCCTCGTCCGGCTGGAGCGGCTGGAGCGTGGCGAACTGGGAGTCCAGCAGCGCGGTCGGCATGAAGTGACCCTGCCGATGCGACATCCGGTCTTCGATCAGCGCCCGGTCGCCCGCGAGGTGCAGGAACACGACCCCGGGAGCCTCGGCCCTGAGCCGGTCGCGGTACGACCGCTTCAGCGCCGAACAACTGACCACCCCGCCGAGCCCGGCCCGCCCGTGCGCCCAGGCGCCGATGGCGTCGAGCCACGGCCACCGGTCGGCGTCCTCGAGCGGGGTGCCGGCCGACATCTTGTCGATGTTGGCCTGGGGGTGGAAGTCGTCGCCCTCGGCGTACGGGACGCCCAACCGGGCCGCTAGCAGGGGACCGATCGTGGTCTTGCCCGTGCCGGCGACGCCCATCACCACGACGACGTGAGGGGTACGCATCACTGCCTCGCTGTCTTCTTCGACATCCGACGCCGACATCTGGCGTCGGCCACACTGAAACCCATTAGGTACGACGAATTCAAGAGTCTGTGACATATAAGTCTGACTTTTTGTTTCCGTGACCCGCCTCGTACGCTGAGTGCATGACCACAACGGACCGGGGACTGCACGGCCGCGTACTGGAGTCCCTCGGCCCCGCCATCACCGCGGGCGAGTACCCGCCGGGCAGTGTCCTGCGGACCGACGAGCTGGCCCAGCGCTTCGACGTCTCACGTTCCGTGATGCGGGAGGCGGTCCGTGTCCTGGAATCCATGCACCTCGTCGAGTCCCGCCGCCGGGTGGGCGTGACGGTCCGTCCCGCGCGCGAGTGGAACGTCTACGACCCCCAGGTCATCCGCTGGCGGCTGGCCGGCGCCGACCGCCCCCGCCAGCTGCGCTCCCTCACCGTGCTGCGCTCGGCCGTCGAACCGGTCGCCGCGGGCCTCGCCGCCAAGTACGCCACGGCGGCGCAGTGCGCCGAACTCACCGAACGCGCCCTGGGCATGGTGGCCCATTCACGCGGCCACCAGCTGGAGGGCTACCTCATCCACGACATGGCCTTCCACCGGGTGATCCTCAACGCCTCCGGCAACGAGATGTTCGCCCGCCTCGGCGATGTGGTCGCCGAGGTCCTCGCCGGCCGCACCCACCACGAGATCATGTTCGATGACCCGGACCCGGCCGCCGTCACCCTCCACGTCCAGGTCGCCGAGGCGGTCCGCGAGGGCGACGCGCTCCGCGCGGAGGCACTGACCCGCGAGATAACCGTCGGGGCACTGCAGGAACTGGACATACTGGCGCCGTAGCCCTACTGGTCCAGGAACTCCCCGTCCACGTACACCCACACCCCGTCCACCCGCTCGAACCGGCTCCGCTCGTGCAGCGAGCCACCCCGGAACGAGGCCCGGAAGGTCACGGTGCCGGTGCTGTGGAAGGCGGAGCCGTCCGTCGTGCCGAGGATCTCCAGGCCGGTCCAGCGCATTCCCGGATCGAGGTCGAGCCGAGCCGGCCGGGTCCGCGGATGCCACGTCCGCAGCAGGTACGGCACGTCCCCCCGGACGAAGGCGCCGTAGCGGGACCGCATCAGCGCCTCCGCGGTGGGCGCGGCGGCGGCTCCCGTGTGGAAGCGTCCGCAGCACGCGTCGTACGGCTCCGGACGCCCGCAGGGGCAGACGTCGGCGGAACGGGCGTCACCGGGGCGACGGCCGGCGGGACGGGAGGGGCGGGTGCCGCGTCGGGACATGCCCACCATTGTGCCGGGACACCACTACGGCCCCGCACACGACCTTCGGCCCCTGGCACCCGGGCCTACGCGAACACGGCACGGTGGCCCGTGCGGACCGGGCCGGGCCGACGCGGATGCGGCACGGGGGTCCGCGCGGACGTGGCAGGGGGCCAATGCCGACCCCGGTGCCCGGGCCAACCCGGACCCGGCACCCGGGTCAACACTGGGCCCGGCACCCGGGCCCACGCGGCTCCGGCGGCGGTCGCCTACGCGGGCCCGGCGTTGGTCGGCGGGTGCGTGGGCCGGGCCGGGATCTGCGGGGCCGGCTCGGGCAGCGGTGGCAGCCTCGTGCCGTACACCCATGCCCGGAACACCTCGTCCAGCGGCTCCGGCGCGAACCGGGCCGCGTGTGCGGTGAACGTCGTCGTGCTCACCGCGCCGCCCCGGTGCAGCGTCGCCCACCCGCGCAGCATCCGGAAGAACGCGTCGTCGCCCATCGCGCACCGCAGCACGTGCAGGGTCAGCCCGCCGCGCTGGTAGAGCCGGTCGTCGAACATCGACTTGCGCCCGGGATCGGCCAGTTTGAGGTCCTGGGGGAGTGAGGACAGCAACCGGTGGGCCGCCACGGCGAGTTGATGCGCGCTGCGGCCACCCGACCGCTCCGACCACAGCCACTCCGCGTACTTCGCGAACCCCTCGTTCAGCCAGATGTGCCGCCAGTCCGCGATGGACACGCTGTTGCCGAACCACTGGTGTGCCAGCTCGTGCGCCACCAGCCGTTCCCAACCCCGCGCCCCGTCCACGTGGTTGGCGCCGAACAGCGACAACCCTTGCGCCTCGACGGGGACATCGAGCTCCTCCTCGGTCACCACGACCGCGTACTCGTCGAACGGGTACGGCCCGAACAACTCCTGGAAGAGCTCCATCATCCGGGGCTGACGTGCGAAGTCCCGCGAGAACTCCGGCAGCTTGTGCGCCGGGATGTGCCCGTGCTGCGGCACCCCGCCCGGGCCCGGGTCACCCAGCAGCACCGTCTGGTACTTGCCGATCGACAGCCCGACCAGATAGCTGGACGTCGGAGCCGCCTGCTCGTACACCCACGTCGTCGTGGACGCCTTCGTCGTCCGCGTCAACAGCCGTCCGCCCGCCACCACCGCGTACGCGGACGGCGTGGTGATCGAGATCTGGTACGAGGCCTTGTCGGCGGGCCGGTCGTTGCACGGGTACCAGGACGGCGCACCCACCGGCTGGCTCGCCACCAGCGCCCCGTCCTCCAGCTCCTCCCAGCCGAGCCCGCCCCAGGGACTGCTCACCGGCTTGGGGTTGCCGGACCAGTGCACCTCCACCGTGAAGGGGGCGCCCGGCCGGACCGGCTTGGCCGGACGCAGGCGCAGCTTGCCGCCCCGGTGCGTGTAGTGCGGCTGCCGGCCGTCCACCCGGACCCGGCCGATCCTGAAGTCGGCCAGGTTCAACTGGAACTCGGGCAGCGCCGACCGTCCCGCTATGGCGTTGATCCGGGCCGTCCCCGACAGCCGGTTCGGGCCGGGGCGGTAGTCCAGCGCCAGTTCGTAGCGGTGCACCCTGTAACGGGAGTCGCCGTTGGCCGGGAAGTACGGGTCCGGACCCGCTGCCTGCTGAACGGTCACTGCTGCGTCTGCTCCCTGCGGTGTGCTCGAACGTCGTGCCGGATCGCCTGCGGGCGCACCGTCCCCGGGCCCCGGCCGAGCCGCGCTCAGGAACGCCATGACTCGATGGGGTTGCCCAGCCAGCGGGTGTCGTCGGGAACGGACTCCGCCGCCATCACCAGCGACGCCGGCCCCAGTGTCGTACGGGCGCCGATCACGCTGCCGGGCAGGACGATTCCGCCAGGACCCAGCGTCGCGCCCTCACGGAGGACCACAGTATCCGTCCGCAAGATCCGGTCGTGGAAGAGGTGGGTCTGCAGCACACAGCCCCGGTTCACGGTGGCCGCGTCCTCCAGGGTCACCAGGTCGGTCTCGGGCAGCCAGTAGCTCTCCACCCACACGCCCCGGCCGATCCGCGCCCCGAGCCCGCGCAGCCACGCCGTCAGCACCGGCGTACCGGGCACGGAACCCGCCAGCCACGGCACCGCCAGCACCTCCACGAAGGTGTCCGCCAGTTCGTTGCGCCACACGAAGGAACTCCACAGAGGATGCTCCCCGCTGCGGTGCCGCCCCACGAGCGCCCACTTCGCCACGACGGACACCAGCCCCGCCACCAGCCCCGCCCCGAGCAGCACCGGCCCCGACAGCAGCGGCGCCCAGGCGCCCAGCGCACACAGCGAGGTCACCGTCAGCACGGCCAGCGCCGCCGAGCAGAACACCGGCACGATCCGGCACAGCTCCACCAGGGCGCGCGCCCACAGCAGCCGGGCCGGCGGGTCGTATGTGCGGCTCTGGTCGCCGCCCGCCGCCGCGCGCGGCAGCTTCATCGGCGGCAGGCCCAGGTACGAGCTGCCCTTCTTCGCCTTCTTCGGCGTCGCCGACAGCACCCCGACCAGCCCGCCGTCCGGCACGGAACGGCCCGGCGCGGTCATCCCGGAGTTCCCGAGGAACGCCCGCCGCCCGATCTCGGCCCGCCCGATGCGCATCCAGCCCCCGCCGAGCTCGTACGGCGCCGTCAGCGTGTCGTCGGCCAGGAACGCGCCCTCGCCGACCGTCGTCAGGCTCGGCAGCGCCAGCACGGTGGACACCTCGGCGCCCTTGCCGATCCGCATCCCCAGCAGCCGCAGCCACACGGGCGTGGCCAGCCCGGCGTACAGCGGGAACAACGTCTCCCGGGAGCGGTCCATCAACTGCGTGACCGTCCACGCCTGCCAGCCGATCCGGCTGTGCGTCGGGTGGGTGCCCTCACGCAGGCCCAGGCTCAGCAGCCGTACGGCGACCAGGAGCACCAGCGCGTACGCCACCCCGAAGGCGAGCGTCGCCGGGACCAGGCCGAGCGCGACCCCGGTCACCGTCACCTCGGGCGTGACGAACCAGTGGCCCACGAGCAGCGCGACGGCGCCCGCCAGCACCGGCAGCGCACTGAGCGCGAAGCCCGTCACGCCGTACATGACACCCCAGGACGTGCCCCGCACCGGCCGCTCCTTGGGCCAGTTGCGCTTGGCCTTGCCGAGCTTGACCGCGGGCGCTCCCGCCCACCGCTGCCCGGTCGGGATCTGGCCGGTGACCGCCGAACCCGGCGCCACCTCGGCCCGCTTGCCGACCCGGGCGCCCGGGAAGAGCAGGCTGCGGGTGCCGACGACGGCATGTCCGCCCACCTTGACCGGCCCGATCTCCAGCCGGTCACCGTCCAGCCACCAGCCCGACAGGTCCACCTCGGACTCCACGGCCGCGCCCCGCCCGAGCTTGAGCATGCCGGTGACCGGCGGCAGCGAGTGCAGGTCCACATCCGCACCGATCCTGGCGCCCAGCGCACGCGCGTACCGCTCCAGCCACGAGCCCGTCAGCGAGGTCGCCCCGCTGAACTCGGCCAGCCGCTCGGCGGTCCACAGCCGCAGATGGACACCGCCACCGCGCGCGTACCGGCCCGGCTCGACCCCCTTGAGGAGCAGCCGGGCGCCGCCCGCCGCGATCGCGAGCCGCCCGGGCGGGCTGAAGAACACCAGCGCCCCGGCCGCGACCAGCCACCAAGGAGCCGTCGGCAGCCAGGAGTAGGCGGGCAGCAGGTTGCCGAGCGCGGCCAGTACGACGGTCCAGCGCAGCCCGAGCACGGTGAACAGGGGAAGAAGCAGGAGAAGTTGGACGGCCTGGGCGCGCACGGGGACCGGGGCGATCACCCGCGTGCCGCCGTCGTCCTGCGCCGACTTCTCCAGGTGCCGCGCCAGCTTCCGCAGCACGGGCTGCTGGTAGATGTCGAGGACGGCGGCGCTCGGGTACCGGGTGCGCAGCCGCGTGGTCAGCTGGGCGGCCGCGAGACTGCCGCCGCCGATCGCGAAGAAGTCGTCCCGCGCGCTCGACACGGGGATGCCGAGCACCTCGCTCCACTGCTCGGCGAGCCACGCCTCGGTGCCGTACAGCTGCTCGGCCGGACCACCGGTCGTCAGCCCCTCCAGCGGCCAGGGCAGGGCGCTCCGGTCCACCTTGCCGCTGGTCCGCGTCGGCAGGTCGTCGACCGGCGCGAGCAGCGGAACGAGCGCGGCGGGCAGCTCCGCGCGGAGCTTCTCGACGGCCACCGCCTGGTCCCAGCCGTCCTGGGTGACCACATAGCCGACGAGCAGCTGGTTCCCGCCGCGGGCGGTCCGTACGGCGGCCGCGGCGCCCGCCACACCCGGCAGGGCCTGCAGCGCGGCATCCACCTCACCGAGCTCGATCCGCCGCCCGCCGAGCTTGATCTGCTCGTCGGCCCGCCCGAGGAACACCAGGCCCTCGGGCTCCGCCTTGACCAGATCCCCGCTCCGGTACGCCCGCTCCCAGCCCAGCGACTCCAGCGGCGCGTACTTCTCCGCGTCCTTCTCGGCGTCGAGGTACCGGGCCAGCCCGACCCCGCCGATCACCAGCTGCCCGAAGGAGCCCATCGGCACCGGCTCGCCGGCCTCGTCCACGACGGCCAGCTCCCAGCCGTCCAGCGGCAGCCCGATCCGGATCGGCTCCGCGCCGCTCATCAGCGAGGCACAGGCCACCACGGTCGCCTCCGTGGGCCCGTACGTGTTCCAGACCTCACGCCCCTCGGTCACCAGCCGCTGTACCAGCTCGGGCGGGCACGCCTCACCACCGAAGATCAACAGGCGTACGTCATTGAGGGTCTCGGACTCCCACAGCGCGGCCAGCGTCGGCACCGTGGACACGACGGTGATCTCCTGCTCGACCAGCCAGGGCCCCAGATCGGCACCGCTGCGGACCCGCGACCGCGGCACCGGCACCAGACAGGCCCCGTAACGCCACGCCAGCCACATCTCCTCGCAGGACGCGTCGAACGCGACGGACAGCCCCGCCATGACCCGGTCCCCGGGCCCGATCGGATCGTCGGTGAGGAACAGGGCCGCCTCGGCGTCCACGAACGCTGCGGCACTGCGGTGGCTGACGGCGACACCCTTGGGCTTCCCGGTGGAGCCGGACGTGAAGATGATCCAGGCGTCGTGCCCGACGCCGGGACGCGCGGCGGGGACCT
This sequence comes from Streptomyces violaceoruber, assembly GCA_000720805.1. Taxonomy (GTDB): domain Bacteria; phylum Actinomycetota; class Actinomycetes; order Streptomycetales; family Streptomycetaceae; genus Streptomyces; species Streptomyces cellulosae_A. The sequence continues at coordinate 97,139 of JODI01000011.1, read as the reverse complement.
CGGAGCGGCCGCGCACGGTCAGTTCGTGCCCGGCGCCGACGACGGCCCGTACCCCGGCCTCCCCGAACACCAGCTCGGCCCGCTCGTCCGGGTCCTCGGCGTCCACGGGCACATAGGCGGCACCGGCGGCCAGCACGGCGAGGATCGCCACGTACAGATCGTTGGTCCCGGACGGCACCCGGACCCCCACGCGGTCCCCGAGCCCGACTCCGGCGTCCGCGAGCCGCCGCCGCAGCTGCTCCACCTCGGCCGCCAGCGCACGGTAGGTCAGCGGCGTCGTGCCGTCGTCGAGGGCGAGCTCGTTCGGATACGACCGCACGGACGCGTCCAGGACGTCCACCAGGGTGCGGGGAGAGGCCGCGGGCCCTCCGGAAAAACGCGCCGTGTCGCCGAACCGTTCTCGGATCTCGTCATCGAGCTCGCCGAGAGCACTGCTCTCGTGTATCGCCGCCATCGGGCCCTCGCGTCTCATTTCCGGAGAACCTCCGGGGCGCTGGCGGGCCCGCAGGTCTGCCTGGGGTTGTCCGGCTCCAGCTCCGTTCCGTAACAAGCCGGAAATTTTAGTACGACGCTAGGCTCGCCCCTTTCCGTCGGCCACTCGGGACGGCCTTCAGGGGGTCCGTAACCGCACCGCCACCACCCGTGACCAGGTGATCTTCAGCTGAGGAGAGATGCCCCACACAACGAGCGAGGGCCGTGACCAGACGGTCACGACCCTCGCTCATCTCTGTGTCCGAGGGGGGACTTGAACCCCCACGCCCGATAAAGGGCACTAGCACCTCAAGCTAGCGCGTCTGCCATTCCGCCACCCGGACAAGGTGTGTGTCGTGCTGGGTTTCCCCTGCGGCGACGGAGGAAACATTACCAGGCTTTCGACGGGCCCCTGATCCACCCCGTCCTCGCGTGAACGGGGTGTGACGGGCCGGGACCGGCCTTGGGGAGCGGCCGGGAGGAGGGGGAGGATGAGGGGGACCACCAGCGGCGACAGTGCGGGAGGAAGCAGCGTGAGCGAGACGGACACGGCCAGGGGCGTCACCGGCGAGGACGAGGTCGTGGACCTCTGCCGCGAGCTGATCCAGATCGACACCAGCAACTACGGCGACCACTCGGGACCTGGCGAGCGCAAGGCGGCCGAGTACGTCGCCGCCAAGCTCGCCGAGGTGGGTCTCGAACCGCAGATCTTCGAGTCGCACCCCGGGCGCGCGTCCACGGTGGCCCGCATCGAGGGCGAGGACCCGTCCCGGCCCGCGCTGCTCATCCACGGCCATCTGGACGTCGTACCGGCCAACGCCGACGACTGGACCCACCACCCCTTCTCCGGCGAGGTCACCGACGGGTGCGTGTGGGGCCGGGGCGCCGTCGACATGAAGGACATGGACGCGATGACCCTGGCGGTCGTGCGCGACCGGCTGCGCAGCGGCCGCAGGCCCCCGCGCGACATCGTGCTCGCGTTCCTCGCGGACGAGGAGGCGGGCGGGACGTACGGGGCCCGGCACCTCGTCGACAACCACCCGCACCTCTTCGAGGGCGTCACCGAGGCGATCAGCGAGGTGGGCGGCTTCTCGTTCACCGTGAGCGAGCAGCGCCGGCTCTATCTGATCCAGACGGCCGAGAAGGGCATGCACTGGATGAAGCTGACCGTGGCCGGCACCGCCGGGCACGGCTCCATGATCCACCGGGACAACGCGATCACCGAGCTGTCGGAGGCCGTGGCCCGGCTGGGCCGGCACGAGTTCCCGGTGCGGGTCACCAAGACCACCCGTGCCTTCCTCGACGAGCTCGGCGACGCCCTCGGCACCGAGCTGGACCCGGAGGACATGCAGGCCACCCTCGCCAGGCTCGGCGGCATCGCCAAGCTCATCGGCGCGACCCTCAGCAACACGGCCAACCCCACCCAGCTCGGCGCCGGTTACAAGGTCAACGTCATCCCGGGCGAGGCCACCGCGCACGTCGACGGACGCTTCCTGCCGGGCCACGAGGACGAGTTCCTCGCCGACCTCGACCGGATCCTCGGGCCGAAGGTGCGGCGCGAGGACGTGCACTCCGACAAGGCCCTGGAGACCAGCTTCGACGGGGCGCTGGTGGAGGCGATGCAGTCCTCGCTGCTGGCCGAGGATCCCACCGCGAAGGCCGTCCCCTACATGCTCTCGGGCGGGACGGACGCCAAGTCCTTCGACGATCTGGGCATCCGCGGCTTCGGCTTCGCGCCGCTCAAGCTGCCGCCGGAGCTGGACTTCGCGGGCATGTTCCACGGCGTCGACGAACGCGTCCCGGTCGACGGCCTCAAGTTCGGCGTGCGGGTGCTGGACCGTTTCATCGACGCGTCCTGACCCGTTGGCGCCGGAATTCGCCCACTGAAACGAAACTTCATAATTCGGCCGCCCGTGCGGAACCGACTGAGAAGGGTGAATGCGACCATAAGCTCGTAGCTCGATTACTCCCTCCTCGTTCCTGATGATGTGATCCGCGACTTTGGATCACATTGTCAACTAGGAGGAATAATGATCAAGAAGATCGTCGCTGCTGCGGCCGCCACGGGTGGTCTGGTTCTCGCGGGTGCGGGCATGGCCGTCGCCGACTCCGGTGCCCAGGGTGCCGCCGTGCACTCCCCGGGCGTGCTGTCCGGCAACGTCGTCCAGGTTCCCGTTCACGTCCCGGTGAACGCCTGCGGCAACACGGTCTCCGTGATCGGGCTGCTGAACCCGGCCTTCGGCAACACCTGCATCAACAAGTGACGTTGTGCCTCGCCCCGTGAGGGGCTGAGCCCGTCGGCCCCGGAGTGCGTGCCATGCGCTCCGTGGCCGACGGGCCTTTTCGAAGCGGTTCTTTTCGAACGTCGGGATTCGGTCCTCGGATTCCGGCGTCGGGATTCGGGACAAGGTCGAAGGCAGGGATTCAGTAATGCGACAGGTCACCCGCAAGGGCCTCCTGACCGTGGCCGCCGCGACCGGCGTGATCGCCGCCACGGGCGGCGCCGCACACGCCGGCTCGTACGCGAGCGGATCGAGCGCCGGCTCACCCGGCGTGCTGTCGGGCAACTCGGTGCAGGCGCCGGTGCACGCGCCGGTGAACGTCTGCGGCAACACGGTCAACGTCGTCGGGATCCTCAACCCGGCGATGGGCAACAAGTGCGTGAACACCGACGTCAGGACCGGCGGCGGCTCCCATGACGGATACGGCGACTCCGGTGGGTACGGCGGCTCCGGTGACGCAGGAGGCTCGCACGCCGGCGGTCACACCGACGGCTCCGCGGGCGTGGGCTCCGGCAACCACGTCGAGGCGCCGATCGACGCGCCGGTCAACGTCTGCGGCAACAGCGTCGACGGCATCGGTGTGGGCAACGCCGCCACGGCCGGCGACTGTGCCAACGGCGGCGGTTCCGGTGGCGGACACCACACCACGCCCCCGGGCGGCGACCACGGAACGACCCCGCCGGCCGGACCCGAGCAGCCGGGCAACCCGGGCACCCCGGAACACCCCGGCCGGCCGGGCGACCCTGTGGAGCCCAGCCGCCCCGGCGTCCCGCACACTCCGGCCTCCGCGGACGGCCGCACGCCGGGCAGCTCCACGCACACCAGCCACCTCGGAGCCCAGTCCGTGGTCCAGCCGCAGGGCGCCGCGCAGCTCGCGCAGACGGGCAGTGAGTTGCCGCTGGGCCTCGCCCTCCCCGTGGGCGCGGGGGCGCTGCTCGCGGGCGCGGTGCTGTACCGCAAGGCGCGCGCCTCCGTGTGAAGGGCGTGCAGGCCGTCCACGACGGCGGAAAGCACCGCGAACTACCCCTGCGGCGCATGCGACGGAGCGGGCCCTGTCTCGGTGGGGCCCGCTCCGTGTCCGTCGCCGTCCCGGTCGCCGCAGCTCACCACGTGGCACGGACCTGGCGGATGATCCGCCGTCGCAGCCGCACCCTGCGGCTGCCGTCGCGCAGCAGGCTCAGGCGGTCCAACTCCCAGTGACCGTACTCGGCATGGTCCGTCAGCAGACGGGTCGCGTCCTTGCGGGAAACCCCGCGCGGTACGTACACGTCGACAAATTCGTATTCCGGCATCGCATCTATTGTGCGGGCTGGGGCCCGGTACGGATAGCGTCTGCACTATGTCTGATGCTGCGCAGCCCACCGCTGCCGAGGTACGAGCCGCCGCCGAGGCGGTCAAGACCGCGCTCGACCGCCACCTGGCCGCGGTCGAACGCAGGTCGGGTGAGGACGACCCGGCCGTCTACGAAGCGTTCAACGAGCTGGCCGCCGCCGCCGAAACTTATGACGAACTGCTCTACGACCGCTACGACGAGGTCACGCCCTTCGAGATCCCCGGAGCGGAAGAGTCGCTCCCGCCTTATACGGGCCCCGAGGAACCGAACGCCCTCAGTGTGCTGATCCGCCGCGACTACGCCGTGGTGGAGCCGCAGCGGCTGTTGGCGCAGGCCCAGCGGATCGAGGCGGCGGACGACGGGATCGGCAGCGGCACGGGGGCATCGGGCACGGTCCACGGTGCCCTGGGCCTTCTGTTCGGCGAGTTCGAGCCGGACGAGATCGCCTCCCGGCACAAGGAGTTCGGTCTGGAGGAGGGCGACTCCACGCTCTGGGTGACGGCCGCCGACGAGGCACCCGAGCCCGGCGAGTGGCTGCAGGCCCCGTTCGAGCAGGCGGACGCTCAGCGGGTGGTCTGCCGCTTCGATGTGAGCGCGGTCTTCGACGACGAGATCGACGACGGCGTGGACGAACTCGACGCGGACCTGGACGAGGACGCGGACGACGATCTGGAGCCACTGGACGCGGACCGCTGACCGCCCGCGCGAGCGGGAACGACGCGTGAGCGGGAACGACGCGTGAGCGGGAACGACGCGTGAGCGGGAACGACGCGTGAGACGACGGCGGCGGCCGTCCCGGAGCTGAATCTCCGGGACGGCCGCCGCCGTCGTCATGCTGTTCCGCCCCAGTTCGCCGGGCCCGATCCTTCCGCCGGGCCCGCCTCCACCGGCTGGGGCGACGCGGGGCCCGTCCCGGCTTCACCGCGCCGTCCGGTCCCGCTCCGCCCTTCCGGCGCTGCCCCGCGGCCCCTGGCCCCGCTTCAGCCGCTCAGCGGGACCTGTGGGGCCAGCAGGACGGGCAGACGGGTCGTCCGGGGCTTCGGCAGGGACTCGGCCACGGCCCTGGGCAGGGCCTGCTCCACGCCGTGCACCACGGACAGGTGCCGCTCCGCCCGCCCGAACGCGGTGTAGACCCAGGGGCGGCTGAGGGCCTGCGCCGCGTCGCCGGGCAGCACCACGACCGCCGCCGGCCACCGGCCGCCCACGGCCTGGTGCGCGGTCAGCGCCCACCCGTGCCGCACGGTCTGCTCCACCCGCTCCTTCGGTACCACCACGGCCTCGCCGGCACAGGACAGATGCAGTCCCTCGGCGTCGGCCTTCACCACGCGACCCGGCAGCGTACGGCCCGGCGCGGGGGAGTAGGCGATCCGGTCCCCGGGGTCGAAGCCACCGAACCGGCCCGGACCCGGGTTGAGGCGTTCCTTGAGAGCCGCGTTCAGCACCCGGGTGCCCACCGCCCCGCCGTGGCCCGGCGTGATCACCTGGGTCTCCTCGGCCGGCACACCGATCGCCCGCGGCACCGAGTCCGCGACGAGCTGCACGGTCCGGTGCACGGCCTCCCCGGCGTCCCGCACCGGCACGATCACGACCTCCTTGCCGGGGGCCTCGACCTGGTTCAGCTCGCCGATGCCGATACCGGACACCAGCTCGCCCAGCGGCCCGGGATCCGGCTGCCGTGAGGCGATCTGCGGGCAGACCCGCGCGGCCAGGAGATCCGCGAACACCCGCCCGGGACCGACGGACCACAGCACCGCGGGATCCCCGGCCAGCACCAGCCGGGCACCGTCCGGCAGGGACTCCGTCAGCAGGGCCGCCGTCTCGACGTCCAGCTGGGGCGCGTCAAGGACGACGAGCAGGTCGAGGTCGAAGGTGCCCTCGGCGTCCCGCCCCGGCCCCTCGGCGCCGGACAGCAGCCCGGTGACGGTGGCGACCCCGGCCCCGGCGAGGGAGCCGCCGGAGGAGCCGCCGTCCCGGCTGTCGCCGGCCGGATCGTCGTACGACGCTTCCGCGTGCCCCTCGGCGCCACCCGTCAGCGCCGCGAAACGATCACGCCCGATCGGGCTGTGGGTGGCGGCCCAGGCGCGCAGCCCCAGCTGCCCGGCCGCGCGCAGCAGGGTCGCGGGCTCGGCCAGTGCGGCGGCCCCGCCGGTGTGCAGCACCAGACCGTGCCGGGCGACCGCACGGATCAGCTCGGCGGCCGACCCGGTGGCGGCCTCCGCGGCCCGTTCCCATTCCGCACCCGAACGGTCCTCCTTCGGCACGGAGTTGATGAGCCGGGCCAGACCGTCGGCGAGGCTCTCCTCGGCGAGGGCGTACCGCTCCAGCCCCACGAGGACGCGGACCGGCCGTTCCTCCTCGTCCTCCTCCGGTTCCGGGGCGCTCGGGTCGAGGGCGTCCTGGAAGACCAGGGCCTCACCCTCGGCGAGAGTGTCCTGGACGGCCGCTTCGGGATCGGGCACACCCCGCTGGGTCAGCGCGGCGACGAGGGCCGGCATCTCCAGGACGGTGTGCCCGGCCAGGGCTGCCTGTTCCAGCAGCCACACGGTGACCGCGCGCCCCCGCCGCTCGTCGTCCGGCCCGCACTCCGCGCCCAGCAGCGCCCGCGCGAACCCGTCGGCCTGCTCGGGCCGCACACCGCCGACACGCAACAACTGCCAGGGATCCACCCGCAGCCGGTCACCGGCACCCTCGCCGAGCACCGCGGCCACCTGGGCCGCGAGCGACTCCGGCGCACCCCCTTCGGCCAGCACGCCCCGCACGGACTCGACCAGGTCCGGTGCCGGTACTGCCGCAGTGGCCTCGACCGGGACCGGCTGCGGCCTCGGCTCGGGCACGGACCGGCGCGGCGCCGGCTCCTCGAAGGCGGCCGCGACGGGCCGCTCGCCGCTCTCCACCGCCCGGACGGCCGCGAGCAGATCGGCGGCCTTCCCGCTGAGCTTGGCCCCGGCGGCGACGGGCGCCTGCTTCTCGGCCTTGCGCTTCTCGATCCGCTCCCGCTCCAGCCGCTGGGCGGCGAGCTCGGCCGCGGCCTCGGACACCTTCGCCGCATCCGCACCGGCGTCCCCGCCGGCACCCGCGGAGCCCCCGTCCGCCGCCCCGGCACCGTTCCCCTCGACGCCCTGCGCGTTGACGCCCTCCGCCTCGACGGGCTCCTCCGCGGCGCCCGGCGTCCCCGGCTCGGTGTCCTCGGCGTCCTCGGCGTCCTGGGTCGGCCCCGGCTCCGTGCTCACAGCGTGCTCCAGTCGTGATCGGGATAGCGGTGCACGGGCGCCGACACATCGTCGAGCGCCCGGCAGATCTCGTCAGGAAGACTAAGGGCCTCCACTGACAATGCCGCCGTGAGCTGCTGCGCGTTGCGCGCGCCGACGATCGGCGCGGCCACCCCCGGCCGGTCCCGGACCCATGCGAGGGCCACCTGGAGCGGTGTCACGGCGAGACCGTCCGCCGCGGTCGTCACGGCGTCCACGATCCGGCTCGCCGTGTCGTCGAGATACGGCGCGACGAACGGCGCCAGATGCTCCGAGGCGCCCCGCGAGTCGGCGGGCGTCGTGTTCCGGTACTTGCCGGTGAGCACCCCGCGCCCGAGCGGTGAGGAGGGCAGCATCCCGATCCCCAGGTCCAGCGCGGCCGGCAGCACCTCGCGCTCGACCCCGCGCTGGAGCAACGAGTACTCCAGCTGCGTGCTCGCCAGTCGGGTCCGGGTCCCGGGCGCCGCGATCTGCCAGGTCGCCGCCTTGGCGAGCTGCCAGCCACAGAAGTTCGAGACCCCCGCGTAGCGGGCGCGCCCACTGCTCACCGCCAGGTCCAGCGCCTGCAGGGTCTCCTCCAGCGGGGTGTCGGGGTCGTAGGCGTGGATGTGCCACACGTCGACGTAGTCCGTGCCGAGCCGGGCCAGCGAGGCGTCGAGCGCGGAGAGCAGATGCCCGCGGGAGCCGTCGAACCGCCGATCCGGATCCGGCACGCTGCCGGCCTTCGTCGAGATGACCAGGTCCCGGCGCGGGACGAGCCCTTCCACAAGACGTCCGACCAGGTACTCGGCCTCTCCGTCGCCGTACACGTCCGCGGTGTCGACGAGGCTTCCGCCCGCCTCCCAGAACGTCTTCAAGAGGTCCGCGGCGTCGTGCTCATCGGTGTCCCGACCCCAGGTCAGGGTGCCGAGCCCGATCCGGGACACGCGCAGGCCGGTGCGGCCGAGATGCCTCTGCTCCATGAACGCCGAGATTACTGGCCAGAACCTGCCGCGTGGGTGCCTGTGGATAACCAGTTCCCGCCAACGGCACCGCGTGCGGTGAGGACGGCCCGGGGCACCGACCCCACCACGCCCCCTCGGGCGCTGCGCGCAGCCCTACCGAACCCGCACAGGCGCCGCGGGCATCCCCCGCGCACCACCCACCCGCGACAGACCCCCACCCACAGGCACCCGCTAAGGTTCCCCCAAGGGACGTTACTGATCGGTAAGGGGATTCGGCATGCAGCTCGGGATCAACCTCGGCTACTGGGGTGCAGGCATGGACGCGGACAATCTGGCCGTGGCCAAGGAGGCCGACCGCCTCGGCTACGCCGTCTGCTGGGCCGCGGAGGCCTACGGCTCCGACGCGGCCACCGTACTCACCTGGGTCGCCGCCCAGACCGAGCGCATCGACGTCGGCTCGGCCATCTTCCAGATCCCGGCCCGCCAGCCTGCGATGACCGCGATGACCGCGGCCACCCTCGACTCGCTCTCCGGCGGCCGCTTCCGTCTCGGTCTCGGTGTCTCCGGCCCGCAGGTCTCCGAGGGCTGGTACGGCGTCAAGTTCGACAAGCCCCTCTCCCGCACCCGCGAGTACGTGGAGATCGTCCGCAAGGCGATGACCCGCGAGCGCCTCTCCTTCGAGGGCGAGCACTGGACCCTCCCCCTCCCCGGCGGCCCCGGCAAACCCATCAAGCTCACCGTGCACCCGGAGCGCGAGCACATCCCGCTGTACATCGCGGCCATCGGCCCGAAGAACCTCGAACAGACCGGCGAGATCGCCGACGGCGCCCTTCTCATCTTCCCGTCCGCCGACCACATCGAGGACACCGCGATCAAGTACCTGCGGGCCGGCCGCGAGAAGGCCGGCAAGACCCTCGACGGCTTCGACGTCTGCCCGACCCTGCCCATCGCCGTCGGGGCCGACAAGGACGTCACCACCCTCGCCGACACGTTCCGCCCGTACACCGCGCTGTACGTCGGCGGCATGGGCAGCCGTAAGCAGAACTTCTACAACCAGCTCGCCCAGCGCATGGGGTACGAGAAGGAAGCCGCCGAGATCCAGGACAAGTACCTCTCCGGCGACAAGCAGGGCGCCGCGGCCGCCATCCCGCACGACCTCATCGACGGGACGACCCTGCTGGGCTCCGTCGACCGGATCGCGGACCGGATGAAGGCCTACGCCGAGGCCGGGGTCACCACCCTCACTCTCGCCCCCGCGGGCTTCACGCTCGACGAGCGCCTCGCCTCGCTCCGCACCGGCACCGAGGCCCTCGACCGCGCAGGCCTCGCCTGACACCAGGCTCCACCGGCCAACCGACCAGGGGCCCCGGCCGCCGGCCAACGCCCGGCCCGCCCGACAACCCGGGGCGGGGCCCGCCGCCAACCGAACACCGGGCTCCGCCTGCCGGCCAACCCTGGCTCCGTCCGACGACCGGTCACTGAACCCGCCCGCCGCCGAGACCGACCACCGGTCCGCCTGTGGCCCCCGGCTCGCCCGACAATCGGTGACCGGACTTTCGTCAACCGGTGACCGGTGACCGGACCAGCCGTCAACCGACCACCGGGCTCCGCCTGAAACCGACCACCGGGCTCCGCCTGAAACCGACCACCGGGCTCCGCCTGCCGGCCGCCCCCCAGGGAGCCCGCCCGACAACCGGTCACTGGACCCACCGCCAACCGCTCCCGCGGGGGCCCGGCTGACAACCAGGCTCACGTAACACCCAGGTCCAACCACCGGAGGTTTCCCCGGCCGTGGTGGGGGCTCGGGGGTCTGCCCCGCCACGGCCGTCGCGCGGCACAACGCGCCGGCGCCCGCCCGGTTACGCACGCGGTGCGACCCCGGCGGTCCCCCTTTTGGCGGAGCCGTCCGGCACAGCTGTTGCAGCACCCTTCGCGCCGCGTTTGACTCGTTGTCTGCGGAGTCCTGCGGAGCCCTGCGGAGAGGTGCCCACGATGGTGTCGGCCAAGAGCCTGTTCGAGGAGATCCTCGGCAATGACGAGTCCTTCCGCCTGTTCTGCTCCATCGCGGCCAGCGGGGAGGCCCAGGGCGGCTGGGAGAACGCCCGCATCGCCGCGCTCGTCCCGGCGAGCGAGCGTGCCCTCGCCCCCAAGATCACCCGGCACGGCGCGGACGAGGACAAGCACGGGCGCATCTTCAACGCCCTGCTGAAGAAGCGCGGCCTCGATCCCGTTCCGGTGCCGCCCGAGACCGACTACACGAGGCTCCTCGAGGAACAGGGCATCGGACTGGCCCACGGGAAGCTCAAGGGCGACGAACCGCTCACGGTGCAGGACCTCATCACGTACCTCGCGCACAGCCGGGTCACCGAGCAGCGCGCCGCCGACCAGATGGTGATTCTGCGGAAGTACTTCTCGGACCACCCCGTGGTCGGCAGGGCGGTCCGGATGATCTCCCACGACGAGGACAACCACCTCGCCTACACCCACGAGGAGTTGCTGCGCTTCGCGGCCGCCGGGCACGGACCGTTCATCCAGCGCGTACTGCGTGACTGCGCACTCGCCGAGATCCGTGTCTACCGGGACGTCAGCCTCGCGGTCATGACCCGCATGGGCCGCATCCTCGGCTGGCCGAAGGCCAAGTCGGCGCTCCTGGCGACGGGCATCCACGCGGTGTACGCGTACGAGCGGCTGGCCGGCTGGCGGACCATGGTGTCCCTGAAGATGCCGGAACACCGCAACGCACTCGGCGGCCCCGCGACGTCGGCCCCCGAGTTCGCCTGACCCGGAGCAGCCCTACAGCCACCCCCGGCGCTTGAACAGCCGGTACAGCAGCACCTCCAGGCCGGCCATCAGCGCGATCACCGCCGGATACGACCATGTCCAGTGCAACTCGGGCATGTGGTCGAAGTTCATGCCGTAGATACCCGCGATCATCGTGGGGATCGCGGCCATGGCCGCCCACGCGGAGATCTTCCGCATGTCGTCGTTCTGCCGGACGCTCATCTGCGCGAGATGCGCGGAGAGGACGTCGGAGACCAACCGGTCCAGCCCTTCCACCGACTCGTTCACGCGTGTGAGGTGGTCGCTGACGTCACGGAAGAAGGGCCTCGCCTTCTCGTTGACGAAGGGCACCGCCCCGCCGAACGTGCCCACGTCCGCCAGCCGGGTCAGCGGCAGCGCCAGCGGCCCGGTCGCCCGGCGGAACTCCAGGATCTGCCGCTTGAAGGTGTAGATGCGGGACGCGGTGTGCCGCGAGCCCCCGCCGTCCGGCGAGAACACCTCCGTCTCCAGTTCCTCCAGGTCGGTCTGCAACTCGGTGGCCACGTCCAGATAGTGGTCGACGACGGCGTCGGCGACCGCGTACAGCACGGCGGTGGGACCCTTGCCGAGCAGCTCGGGCTCCTGTTCCAGCCGCTGCCGTACCGTGCCCAGCGGAGAGCCCACACCGTGCCGGACGGTCACCACGAAGGAGTCGCCGAGGAAGAGCATGACCTCGCCGGTGGACACGGCGTCGCTCTTCGGCTCGTACGCCACGGGCTTGAGGACCACGAACAGAGAGTCGTCGTACACCTCCAGCTTGGGCCGCTGATGGGCGTTCAGGGCATCCTCGACCGCCAGGGGATGCAGCGCGAACTCCCGGGTGACATGGTCGAATTCCTCCTCGGACGGCTCGTGCAGCCCGATCCAGACGAACCCGTGCGCCGCCCGGGCCTCGGCCAGAGCGTCGGAGAGGTCCTCGGGCCCCGTCGTCCGGTGTCCGTCACGGTAGATGGCGCAGTCGACGATCACAGGGCGTGTGTTCCCGTCATCCGAAGGCCACTCCGACCACCGCCACTGCTCCGGCCACCGCTCCCGCTCCCACCACCGCCACTGCTCCCACCATCGATATTGCGCCGACCACCGCGACGTCCGACACCACCGCGCCCCGGACTGTTCTCCGCCGTACGCCTACGCTGGGCGGCATGCCCACGCTGATCCTCGTCCGGCACGGACGATCCACCGCCAACACCGAGGGACTGCTCGCCGGCTGGACACCCGGCGTCGCCCTGGACGAGCGCGGCGCCGCGCAGGCCGCCGCGCTGCCCGGCCGGCTCGCCGAGTTGCCGCTCTCCGAGATCGTCACCAGTCCGCTGCAGCGGTGCCAGGAGACCGTCCAGCCCCTGCTGGAGGCCCGTCCCGGCCTCAGCGCGCACACCGACGAACGGATCGGGGAGTGCCACTACGGCGACTGGTCCGGCCGCAAGCTCGCCGAACTCACGGGCGAGCCGTTGATGGAGGTCGTGCAGGCGCACCCCTCGGCGGCCGCGTTCCCCGGCGGCGAGTCGATGCGGGCGATGCAGACCCGGGCCGCCGAGGCGGTGCGCGAGTGGAACGCCAGGGTGGAGCGGGACCACGGCGCCGACGCCGTCTACCTCATGTGCTCCCACGGCGACGTCATCAAGTCGCTCGTGGCGGACGCACTCGGACTTCATCTCGACCTCTTCCAGCGGATTTCTGTTGAACCGTGTTCCATCACAGCGATCCGTTACACCCGTCTCAGGCCGTTTCTCGTCCGCCTCGGCGACACCGGTGACTTCGCGTCCCTGGCGCCGCACGAGGAGCCTCCGGCCGGCGACAACCCGGTGGGGGGCGGTGCGGGCGCACCGTGATCGTCGGGCGCAGTAGGGTGAAGCGGTCCGCGCAAGGGCGTTCACCCATGGACGTTCACGGACAGCCGCAGGTACTCACGATTCCAATGGAGACAGGACGTGTCCCGTCAGGTGTTCCTCTACGACCCCCCGGAGCGCTTCGTGGCCGGTACGGTCGGGCTGCCCGGACGCCGTACGTTCTTCCTCCAGGCCACGGCCGGCCCCCGGGTGACCAGCGTGGCCCTGGAGAAGACCCAGGTCGCCGCGCTCGCCGAGCGGATGGACGAGCTGCTGGACGAGGTCGTACGCCGTAGCGGAGGCAGTGCCGCCGTGCCGGCCGTCGCGCCCACCGAAGTCGCCGACACCGCCCCCCTGGAGACCCCCGTCGAGGAGGAGTTCCGGGTCGGCACCATGGCCCTCGCCTGGGACGGCGACGAGCAGCGCATGATCGTCGAGGCGCAGGCCCTCGTGGAACTCGACGCCGAGTCCGAGGAGGACCTCGCCGAGGCGGAGGAGCAACTCCTCCAGGACGAGGAGAACGGGCCCCCGATGCTGCGGGTCCGGCTCACCGGCGCGCAGGCGAGAGCCTTCGCCAAGCGTGCCCTGGACGTCGTCAACGCCGGGCGGCCGCCGTGTCCGCTGTGCAGTCTCCCGCTCGATCCGGAAGGACACGTATGTCCGCGCCAGAACGGATACCGCCGCGGAGCGTGACGACCGGGGCGACACCGACCGAGCCGCTCGCCGACGTGCTCACGGAGGGTGAGCTGACCGTGCGCGGCCGCATCCGCGAGGCGTCCAACGCGGCCCTGTACTGCACGGTCTCCCTCGACGGCCGGGAGACGGCCTGCATCTACAAGCCGGTGGCGGGGGAGCGGCCCCTGTGGGACTTCCCCGACGGGACGCTCGCGCAGCGCGAGGTCGCCGCGTACGAGGTCTCCGAGGCGACCGGCTGGGGCCTCGTCCCGCCGACCGTGATGCGCGACGGGCCGTACGGCGAGGGCATGTGCCAGCTGTGGATCGACGTGACGCCCGAGAGTGAACTGCTCGCGCTCGTGGACGCGGAGGAGCCGGAGCCCGGCTGGAAGGCGATCGGTTTCGCGGAGGTCGGTGAGGGGCGCACCGCGCTGCTGGTGCACGCCGACGACGAGCGGCTGCGCCGGCTCGCCGTGCTGGACGCGGTGATCAACAACGCCGACCGCAAGGGCGGCCATCTGCTGCCCACCGTCGAGGGCCGTCTGTACGGCATCGACCACGGGGTCACCTTCAACGCCGAGAACAAACTGCGGACCCTGCTGTGGGGCTGGGCCGGCCAGCCGCTGACCGATGAGGCGGTCGAGGTGCTCACGGCCCTGAAGGGGGCGCTCGGGGAGTCCGGCGCGCTGTCCGCACGCCTGGCCACGCTCATCACCCCGGTGGAGATCGACGCCACCCGCGCGCGAGTCGACGCCCTGCTGGCGTCCGGCAAGCACCCGGAACCCAGCGGCGAGTGGCCGGCCATTCCCTGGCCACCGGTGTAGCGGCACACCGGCCGGTATCGCGCAAGATCGCCTTACCGGCCATGCGGCCCGGTCCGGTTCGTATACGGAACTTCCGTCCGGTTAGGCTCATGGCATGCATGCCTGGCCCGCTTCCGAGGTCCCCGCCCTGCCTGGTCAGGGCCGCGACCTGAGGATCCACGACACCGCCACCGGTGGCCTGGTCACCCTCGACCCCGGTCCCGTCGCCCGTATCTACGTCTGCGGCATCACGCCGTACGACGCGACCCACATGGGTCACGCGGCGACCTACAACGCGTTCGACCTTGTGCAGCGCGTGTGGCTCGACACCAAGCGGCAGGTCCACTACGTCCAGAACGTCACCGACGTCGACGACCCGCTGCTGGAGCGGGCCGAGCGCGACGGACTCGACTGGGCCGCCCTCGCCGAGAAGGAGACGGCCCTCTTCCGCGAGGACATGACCGCCCTGCGCATGCTGCCCCCGCGGCACTACATAGGCGCGGTCGAGGCGATACCCGGCATCGTGCCGCTCGTCGAGCGGCTGCGGGACGCCGGCGCCGCCTACGAACTCGAGGGGGACGTCTACTTCTCCGTCGAGTCCGACCCGAACTTCGGCAAGGTGTCCGGCCTGGACGCGGCCGCCATGCGCCTGCTGTCCGCCGAGCGCGGCGGCGACCCCGACCGGCCGGGCAAGAAGAACCCGCTCGACCCGATGCTGTGGATGGCCGCCCGCGAGGGCGAGCCCAGCTGGGACGGCGCCTCGCTCGGGCGCGGCCGTCCCGGCTGGCACATCGAGTGCGTCGCCATCGCCCTGGACCACCTCGGGATGGGCTTCGACGTGCAGGGCGGCGGATCCGATCTCGCCTTCCCGCACCACGAGATGGGCGCCTCGCACGCCCAGGTCCTCACCGGCGAGTTCCCGATGGCCAAGGCGTACGTCCACGCCGGCATGGTCGCTCTCGACGGCGAGAAGATGTCCAAGTCCAAGGGCAACCTGGTCTTCGTGTCCCGGCTGCGGCGGGACGGGGTCGACCCGGCCGCCATCCGGCTGGCGCTGCTGGCCCACCACTACCGGGCCGACTGGGAGTGGACCGACCAGGTCCTCCAGGACGCCGTCGACCGGCTCGGCCGCTGGCGTGCCGCGGTCTCCCGCCCCGACGGCCCGCCCGCGGAGGCGGTCGTCGAGGAGATCCGCGAGGCCCTCGCCGCCGACCTGGACTCCCCGGCCGCGCTGACCGCCGTCGACCGGTGGGTGACGCTCCAGAACGAGCAGGGCGGTACGGACGAGGGCGCCCCCGGCGTCGTGTCGCGGGCCGTGGACGCTCTGCTGGGCGTGGCGCTGTAGAAATCGAGGACTCCCACTGAAGGACACAGACAGGGGCACTTCCTCCCCGCGAGGAGGGAGCGCCCCTGTCGTATGTCCTTCCCTCGCCGTCGGCCTTCCTTGCGCCCTCTTCGCCGACTTGGCGGGGAAACAAGCCGAACGGGGCGACGTGTGCGATCCGCCTGAAAGGGATGTCCCCACGCAATCCGGCCAAGCCCTGTGGAGACCACGGTCATGTGATGGGGTGGGAGCGCCCGTTGACCGTATGGCCGGCCGCACGCCGGTCCCCCTGCGGAAGGACGCACAGTGGCACCCACGGAACGCTCCTTCGCACGTCGAAGACTTCTCACCACGGCCGCCGCCCTCTCCGGCGCCGCGCTGCTCACCGGCACCGGCACCGCGCACGCGGCCGGGATCCGGCCGGGCGCGTGGCCCACGCGGTTCCCGCTGCCCGACGGCTTCCAGCCCGAGGGCATCGCCATCGGCACCCGGCCCTTCGCGTACTTCGGCTCCCTCGCGGACGGCGCCGTCTACCGCGCGAACCTCGCCACCGGCCACGGCTCGGTCATCAGCGAGGGCCTCGGCACCGGACACCCGAGCGTCGGCCTGAAGACCGACCGGTACGGCCGCCTGTTCGTCGCGGGGGGCGTCAGCGGCGAGATCCGCGTCGTGGACACGCACTCGGGCACGGTCGAGAAGGTGTACGCCACCGGCGGCACCTTCGTGAACGACGTGATCCTCACCCCGGGCGCCGCCTGGTTCACCGACTCGTTCCAGCCGCGTCTCTACCGGCTGGCCCTCGGCCCGCACGGCACACCCGGAGCCCTGGAGACCGTGCCGCTGACCGGTGACTGGGTACAGGGCCCGGACTTCACCGCCAACGGCATCGAACGCACCCCGGACGGCAGTGCCCTGCTGGCGGTCAACGCCTTCCTGGACGGCGGCCGGCTCCTGCGGGTCGACCCGAGCACCGGAGCGGCCCGCACGGTCGACCTCGGCAGCTCCCGCATACCGAACGGGGACGGTCTGCTGCTGCTCGGCCGGATCCTGTACGTCGTCCAGCAACAGCAGAACGCGATCGACGTGTTCCGGCTGAACGAGTCCGGCACCCGAGGCACCGCGCTCACCCGCATCACCGACCCGCGCTTCCGCATCCCTACGACCGTGGCGGCGTGGGGCGAGCGCCTGTACCTGCCCAACGCCCGCTTCGACGTGGAGCCGACACCGCAGACCGCGTACGACGCGGTCATGGTGAAGCGGGTCTGACCACGGAATCCGAGCACGGAAGGGGCGGTGCACGCGAAGCGCACCGCCCCTTCCGTATCAGCCGGTATCAGCCGGTATTCGGCCGGATCAGTCGTATCAGCCGGTGTCAGCCCGTTTCATTCCTCCGACGACGAGTCCCCGTCATCCGGCTCGGCCGCGGACTCCGGCTCGGCCGCCGATCCCGTCTCCGCCCCGGACTCCGGCTCTGCCCCCGGTTCCGGCTTCGGCGGTTTCGGTGGTTTGTGACGACCGCTCGGGTTGTCCCGCAGATACGACGTGCTGTCGCTGCCGTCCGTCGTCGCGTGCCCACCGGAGCCACCCGGTCCGGACCCGTCCCGGCGCCGCAGATACCGCTCGAACTCCCGGGCGATCGCCTCGCCCGACGCCTCCGGCAGTTCCGCGGTGTCCCGGGCCTCCTCCAGGGACTGGACGTACTCCGCGACCTCGCTGTCCTCGGCGGCCAGCTGGTCCACGCCCACCTGCCAGGCGCGCGCGTCCTCGGGCAGCTCGCCCAGGGGGATGCGGACGTCGATCAGGTCCTCCAGGCGGTTGAGGAGGGCCAGCGTCGCCTTCGGGTTCGGCGGCTGTGACACGTAGTGCGGTACGGCCGCCCACAGCGACACGGCCGGGACGCCCGCGTGCGTGCACGCCTCCTGGAGGATGCCGACGATCCCCGTGGGACCCTCGTACTTGGTCTCCTCCAGGTCCATGCGGCGGGCCAGGTCGGCGTCCGACGTGGTCCCGCTGATCGGGACCGGACGGGTGTGCGGGGTGTCGCCCAGCAGGGCGCCCAGGACCACCACCAGCTCCACGCCCAGTTCGTGGGCGAAGCCCAGCAGTTCGTTGCAGAACGAGCGCCACCGCATCGACGGTTCGATACCTCGGACGAGTACGAGGTCACGCGGCTTCTCGCCGCCGACCCGGACCACCGACAACCTTGTCGTCGGCCAGGTGATCTTGCGCACTCCGCCGTCCAGCCACACCGTGGGCCGGTTCACCTGGAAGTCGTAGTAGTCCTCGGCGTCCAGCGCCGCGAACACCTCGCCCTTCCACTCCCTGTCCAGATGCGCGACCGCGGCGGAGGCGGCGTCGCCGGCATCGTTCCAGCCCTCGAACGCGGCCACCATGACCGGGTCGATCAGCTCGGGAACCCCCTCGAGCTCGATCACCCAGTGCCTCCTTCCGACGTGCCCTCGCTTAACGACCCAACCTTACGGCCTGCGGCGGGGGCGCCCGCAGCCCCCTTGCACGGGGGAGTGAACGCATCACTGCCCCGTTCGCCACTCCGGAACACCCCGAACACCCCGAGCCGTCCGACGCGAAGGGAAGGCGGGGACCGATGGGAGGCGGCGACCGCGGAGTCCGGGGTGCGGCACCTGGCCGAGCCGCACCCCGGCTGCCGGGGGGTGGGTCAGAGCGTGGACCGCAGCCACTGCTCCACGCTCGCGATGTGCACGGTCGCCCAGGAACGCGCCGCCTCCCCGTCCCGGTCCCGCAGCGCGGCCAGGATCGCCCGGTGCTCGCGCAGGGTGCCGGTGACGGCGTCCTCTTGAGTCAGCCCGCGCCAGATCCGGGCCCGGGTGGTGGGCCCGGACAGACCGTCCAGCAGGGAACACAGCACCGAGTTCCCGGAGCTCTGCACGATCCCGCGGTGGAAGTCCAGATCGCAGGCGACCAGCTCCTCCACGGACGGGCTGTCACCCAGCTTGTCCAACTGGGCGGAGAGCGCGTCCAGTTGCTGCTCGCTGATCCGCAGGGCAGCCATCGCGGTCGCGGCCGGCTCCAGGATGCGGCGTACCGCCAGGAACTCCAGGACGGTGTCGTCGCGGTGGAAGTCGACGACGAAACTGAGCGCCTCCAGCAGCAGTTGCGGGTCCAGGCTGGTGACGTACGTGCCATCGCCCTGCCGCACGTCCAGGATCCGGATCAGCGACAGGGCCCGCACGGCCTCCCGCAGCGAGTTGCGGGACAGCCCCAGCTCGGCGGCGAGCTCGCTCTCCTTGGGGAGCCGGTCGCCGGGGCGCAGCGCGCCGGAGACGATCATGCCCTTGATCTTCTCGATCGCCTCGTCGGTGACTGCCATGACCGGCCTCCCTGTCGCCCCGAAGTGTGCCGAGACATCGGATGTCTCAGCACATTATGAGGGCCTGTTCAGATGAGCGCGCCAGATCGGCGATCACCGCGTCCTCGTCCGGCGTGGTCGGACCGGTTCCGCGGCGGCACCCGCCCGTCGACGCGCTGCCTCCGGCAGGCCCACAGCGCCTACTTCTTGTCGAGCAGGTCCCGCACCTCGGCGCGGACGTCGTCCGTCGCCAGACCCCGGATCGTCAGCGTCGTACGCCGGCGCAGCACGTCGTCCGGTGTCTCGGCCCACTCGTTGTCGCGGGCGTAGACGACCTGGGCCCAGATCTCCGGGGCGTCCGGGTGGACGCGCCGGGCCAGCTCCGGGTTGTCGTTCGCCAGGCGGGCGATGTCGAAGGCCAGCGAGCCGTAGTGGGTGGCCAGGTGCCTGGCCGTGTCGGCGGCCATGCGCGGACCGGACACCGGGTGGTCGGCGAGGAGGCGGTGGGCCACGGCACGGGGATTCGCTACGCCCGGCAGCGGCAGCTTCCTCGGCAGGGCGGAGACCGGCTCGAAGTCGTCACCCAGCGGATGGCCCGGCAGCGCCTCGAGCTTCTGCATGACCGTACGGCCGATGTGCCGGAACGTCGTCCACTTGCCGCCCGCGACCGAGAGCATCCCGCCCCTGCCCTCGGTCACCACCGTCTCGCGCTTGGCCTTGGCCGTGTCACCGGGGCCGCCCGGCAGCACCCGCAGACCCGCGAAGGCGTACGTGATCAGGTCACGGTCGAGTTGCTGGTCGCGGATGGAGAACGCGGCCTCGTCGAGTATCTGGGCGGTGTCCTTCTCGGTGACCGCGACATCCGCCGGGTCGCCCTCGTACGCCTCGTCGGTCGTGCCGAGCAGCAGCATGTCCTCCCAGGGGAGGGCGAAGGTGATGCGGTACTTGTCGATCGGGGTGGCCAGCGCCGCCTTCCACGGGGCGGTCCGCTTCAGGACCAGGTGCGCGCCCTTGGACAGGCGGATGGACGGCGCCGCGTCCGGGTCCTCCATCCTGCGCAGGTGGTCGACCCACGGGCCGGTCGCGTTGAGCACCAGACGGGCGTTCACGCCGAACTCGTCGCCGGACAGCCGGTCGCGCAGGTCCGCGCCCGTGACCCGGCCCTTGGTGAAGCGCAGGCCCTGGACCTCGGCGTGGTTCAGCACGACCGCGCCCGCCTCGACGGCCGCGCGGACCGTCATCAGCGCCATGCGCGCGTCGTTCATCTGGTCGTCGCCGTACACGGCCACGGCCTTGAGGTTCTCCGTGCGCAGTTCGGGCACGTCCCGCTGGGCCTTCGCCGGGGAGAGCAGGTGGCCGACGCCGTCGCCGAACGCCGACAGCATCGAGTACGCGAAGACACCGGCTCCCAGCTTCGCCGCGCCGTGCGGCCCGCCCTTGTACACGGGGAGGTAGAACGTGAGCGGGTTCGCCAGGTGGGGGGCCACCTGGCGGGAGACCGCACGGCGCTCGAAGTGGTTCTCCGCCACCAGCTTCACCGCGCCGGTCTGCAGGTAGCGCAGACCGCCGTGGAGCAGCTTGGAGGAGGCGGAGGAAGTGGCACCGGCGAAGTCGCCGGCGTCGACCAGGGCCACCCGCAGGCCGGACTGCGCGGCGTGCCAGGCGGTGGAGATGCCCAGGATGCCGCCGCCGATGACAAGAAGGTCGTACGACGCCTTGGAGAGCTGCTCCCGGGTCTCGGCGCGGCTCGGGTTGGAGCCGGAGGCCGGGCGCGTGCCCAGGGCAGGCACGGACTGCAGGGTGGACTGACTGGTCATGTGGGGTTCTTACTCCTCATCAGAGCTCGGTCGAGCTCGCTTCAGAGCTCTCTCAGCTCTCGTCCTCGAGCCAGCCCATGGTCCGCTCGACGGCCTTGAGCCAGCTCTTGTACTCACGGTCGCGGGTGTCCGCGTCCATGCGGGGGGTCCACTCGGCGGCCCGGCGCCAGTTGGCGCGCAGGTCGTCGGTGCTGGTCCAGAAGCCGACGGCGAGACCGGCGGCGTAGGCGGCGCCGAGGCAGGTGGTCTCGGCGACCATCGGGCGCACCACGGGGGCGTCCAGGAAGTCCGAGAGCGTCTGCATCAGCAGGTTGTTGGAGGTCATGCCGCCGTCGACCTTGAGGGCCGCGAGCTCGACGCCGGAGTCCTTCGTCATGGCGTCGCTGATCTCCCGGGTCTGCCAGGCGGTGGCCTCCAGGACGGCGCGCGCGAGGTGCGCCTTGGTGACGTACCGGGTCAGGCCGGCGATCACACCGCGGGCGTCGGGACGCCAGTACGGGGCGAACAGGCCGGAGAAGGCCGGTACGAAGTACGCGCCGCCGTTGTCCTCGACCGAGAGCGCGAGCGTCTCGATCTCGGCGGCGGTGGAGATCAGGCCCATCTGGTCGCGCATCCACTGCACCAGCGAACCGGTGACGGCGATGGACCCCTCGAGGGCGTAGACCGGCTTGTCGTCGCCGATGCGGTAGCCGACGGTGGTGAGCAGGCCGGAGTACGAGTTGATGATCTTCTCGCCGGTGTTCATCAGCATGAACGTGCCGGTGCCGTACGTCGACTTGGCCTCGCCCTCGGCGAAGCAGGTCTGGCCGAACAGGGCGGCCTGCTGGTCGCCGAGCGCGGAGGCGACCGGGATGCCGCCGAGCAGGTCGCCCAGCTTGCCGCCGGTGATCTCGCCGTAGACCTCGGCGGAGGAGCGGATCTCGGGCAGCATCGCCAGCGGCACGCCGATGGACTCGGCGATCTTCGGGTCCCACTCCAGCGTGTGCAGGTTCATCAGCAGGGTGCGGGAGGCGTTGGTGACGTCGGTGACGTGCCGGCCGCCGTCGACACCGCCGGTCAGGTTCCAGATGACCCAGCTGTCCATGGTGCCGAAGAGGATGTCGCCGGCCTCGGCGCGCTCGCGCAGGCCCTCGACGTTGTCCAGCAGCCAGCGGGCCTTGGGACCGGCGAAGTAGGAGGCCAGCGGCAGGCCCGTCTCACGGCGGAAGCGGTCCTGGCCGACGTTGCGGCCGAGCTCCCGGCACAGGGCGTCGGTGCGGGTGTCCTGCCAGACGATGGCGTTGTGGACGGGCTCACCGGTGTTCTTGTCCCAGAGCAGAGTGGTCTCGCGCTGGTTGGTGATGCCGATGGCCTTGATGTCGTCGCGGGTGATGCCGGCCTTCTCGATGGCGGAGGCGACGACCTCCTGGACGTTGGTCCAGATCTCGGTGGCGTTGTGCTCCACCCAGCCCGGCTTCGGGAAGATCTGCTCGTGCTCCTTCTGGTCGACGGAGACGATACGGCCGTCCCGGTCGAAGACGATGCAGCGGCTGGAGGTGGTGCCCTGGTCGATCGCCGCGATGAAGGGGCCGGCGGTGTGGGCGTCGGTCACGGTGTGCTCCTGGGAGGTTCCATGGTGAGGGGGACTGGTCTACTGCTGCTCACGTGCTTCGAAGCTGCTGTCACGAGCGGCTGCTCTAAGCAAAAGCGACGTTGTAGATGCCTGCCGCGATGGCGCCGCCGATCAGCGGACCGACCACCGGGATCCAGGCGTAGCCCCAGTCGGAGCCGCCCTTGTTGGGCAGGGGCAGGAGGGCGTGCACGATGCGCGGACCGAGGTCACGGGCCGGGTTGATCGCGTAGCCGGTCGGGCCGCCGAGGGACAGACCGATCGAGACCACCACGAGCGCGGTGATCAGGGCACCGAGGGTGCCGAGACCCTTGCCGCTGTCGTTCAGGCCCTGCGTGAGGATGGCGAGCACCAGTACGACGGTGCCGATGATCTCCGTGGCCAGGTTCTGCCACACGACCCGGATTTCGGGGCCGGTGGAGAAGATGCCCAGGACCGGGCCCGCGCCCTTCTCCCGGGCCTCGACGGCCTTGGCCGAGGTGGTCTCCGCGCCGGGACCGCCGACGATCTCCTTGTCGGTGAGGTGGGCCTGGAACTGGCCGTAGTAGGCCACCCAGACCAGGGCCGCGCCGATCGCGGCTCCGACCAGCTGACCGGCCCAGTAGACCGGGACGTTGCTCCAGTCGTCGTCCTTGATGGCGAGCGCGAGCGTCACAGCCGGGTTGAGGTGGGCGCCGGAGAGCGGCGCCGAGGTGTACACGGCCGTCAGAACCGCGAAACCCCACCCGAAGGCGATGGCGAGCCAGCCGGCGTTGCGGGCCTTGGAGGCCTTGAGCGTGACGGCGGCGCACACGCCACCGCCGAGCAGGATGAGTATGGCGGTACCGATGGTCTCGCCGATGAAGATGTCGGAGCTGGACACCCGCGACTCCTTTGTCCTTCGTCCAGGGGAAGAGCTGCCGGCCCTTGGCGTAGTCACTGTAACGCCTATTTGCCGGTCGGTGTTCGACAATGTCGACCGATGGACGGGAGTCTCGCCCTGGCGTTACAGGCACGTCAAGAGTTCTGTTGTCGAAAACTCGATCGTTACTGACGGGGCGCGTGCCATCGATCTTGCGCCTGGCCACAGCGGGGTGCCGACGCCTCACAGCGAGATGCCGGCCCCTGCCCGCACGCGCGGGCGTCTCGGCGCGCGACGGGGCCCGCGGTGTTCCGGCGTCGGCGCTCCGCCGCGTCCCGGAGGGGCTCAGAACCGCCCGGCGCCCAGGTCCCGCGAGACCGCGCGGGCGCAGTCCCGCACCGCCGCGATCAGCTCGGGGCGCAACTCGCCGTCCCGGCACAGCCGCTCCACGGCCCCGGTGATGCCGACCGCCCCGACCGGCATCCGCCGCCGGTCGTGGATGGGCGCGGCGACGGACGCGACGCCCTCCCAGGTCTCCTCGACGTCGGCCGCGTACCCACGCGCGCGCGTGATGTCGAGGATCTGCTCGAAGTCGTCGAGGTCGCAGACGGTCCGCTCGGTGAAGGACTTGCGGTCGCTCTCCAGGGCCTCACTGTGCGCCACCGGGTCGTACGCGGACAGGACCTTGCCCAGGGCCGTGGAGTGCAGTGGCTGCATGGCGCCGATCTCCAGGACCTGCCGGCTGTCGTCGGGCCTGAAGACGTGGTGCACGATCAGCACGCCGTGCTGGTGCAGGACGCCCAGGTGGACGCTCTCGCCGCTGGAGCGGGCCAGGTCGTCGGTCCACACCAGGGCGCGCGCCCGCAGTTCGTGGACGTCGAGGTAGGTGGTGCCCAGGCGCAGCAGTTCGGCGCCCAGCTGGTAGCGCCCGGAGGCGTCGTCCTGCTCGACGAAGCCCTCCTGTTGGAGAGTGCGCAGGATCCCGTGCGCGGTGCCTTTGGCGAGGCCCAGCGAGGAGGCGATGTCGGACAGGCCGAGTCTCCGCTCGCCGCCCGCGAGAAGCCGCAGCATCGCGGCCGCTCGTTCCAGCGACTGGATGTTCCGTGCCATCGCCGTCCTGCCTCCGTCCCCTTCGACCGCCGACTCACGACGCCCGCTGCCACCGTTCGGCAATGCCGAACACTACCGGTCCATGCCGACCTCCCGCTAATGGTCGGTCAGCATCTGTTGCGCCACTGGTGTCCCACCCGTCTCCTGCCGGTGCGCCACCCGTATGCCGCTGGTGTCCCTCCGGACCCGCACCCTTGTCCTTCCGGACGCGCCCCGTCTTCCTCCGGACCTGCACCCTTGTTCTTCCGGACGCGCCCCGTCTTCCTCCGGACCTGCACCCTTGTTCTTCCGGACGCGCCCCGTCTTCCTCCGGAGCCGCACCCGTGTCCCGCCTTCTTCCGTCTGCCATCCGTCTGCCATCGTGGTCCGTCCCGTGGACGTCCTGACCATCGGAGCCGGGACCCGGCTACCCTGGCGAGGTGCGCCTCGCGTGGGACGTCTCGCGGGCGCCGCAGAAGCCGACAGCCGTCGCACCTCAAGGGAGCCCTTACATGGCCTCGTCGCCACCGACCCCTTCCGCCGACAGCCGGACCCGTGTGTCCGCGCTCCGTGAGGCACTGGCCACCCGCGTGGTGGTCGCCGACGGAGCGATGGGCACCATGCTTCAGGCCCAGGATCCGACCCTGGAGGACTTCGAGAATCTCGAGGGCTGCAACGAGATCCTGAACGTCACACGCCCCGACATCGTGCGGTCCGTCCACGACGAGTACTTCGCGGTGGGCGTCGACTGCGTGGAGACCAACACCTTCGGGGCCAACCACACGGCCGCGGCGGAGTACGACATCGCCGACCGTGTGCACGAACTGTCCGAGGCCGGCGCCCGTATCGCCCGTGAGGCGGCCGACGAGTACGCCGCCCGCGACGGTCGCACGCGCTGGGTGCTGGGCTCGATCGGCCCGGGCACCAAGCTGCCGACCCTCGGCCACGTCGCGTACGCGACGATCCGCGACGGCTACCAGGCCAACGCCGAAGGACTGCTCGCCGGCGGCGCGGACGCTCTGATCGTCGAGACCACCCAGGACCTGCTCCAGACGAAGGCATCCGTCCTGGGCGCCCGGCGCGCCATGGAGGCGACCGGCGTCGAGGTGCCGCTGGTGGTTTCGATGGCGTTCGAGACCACCGGCACCATGCTGCTCGGCTCCGAGATCGGCGCCGCGCTGACCGCGCTGGAGCCGCTGGGCATCGACATGATCGGCCTGAACTGCTCCACCGGCCCGGCGGAGATGAGCGAACACCTGCGCTACCTGACCCGGCACTCCCGGATCCCGCTCCTGTGCATGCCGAACGCGGGCCTGCCGATCCTCACCAAGGACGGCGCGCACTTCCCGCTCGACGCGGAGGGCCTGGCCGACGCGCAGGAGACCTTCGTCCGCGACTACGGCCTCTCCCTCATCGGCGGCTGCTGCGGCACCACCCCCGAGCACCTGCGCCAGGTCGTCGAGCGGGTCCGTGACCTCGCCCCCAGCGAGCGTCACCCGCAGCCCGAGCCGGGGGCCGCCTCCCTCTACCAGACGGTTCCGTTCCGCCAGGACACCGCGTACCTGGCGATCGGTGAGCGCACCAACGCCAACGGGTCGAAGAAGTTCCGCGAGGCCATGCTGGAGGGCCGCTGGGACGACTGTGTGGAGATGGCCCGCGAGCAGATCCGCGAAGGCGCCCACATGCTGGACCTGTGCGTGGACTACGTCGGCCGTGACGGCGTCGCCGACATGGAGGAACTGGCCGGCCGTTTCGCCACCGCGTCCACCCTGCCGATCGTGCTGGACTCCACCGAGGTGGAGGTCATCCGCGCGGGCCTGGAGAAGCTCGGCGGCCGCGCGGTCATCAACTCCGTCAACTACGAGGACGGCGACGGCCCCGAGTCCCGCTTCGCCAAGGTCACCCAGCTGGCGCGGGAGCACGGCGCCGCGCTGATCGCCCTGACCATCGACGAGGAGGGCCAGGCCCGTACCCCGGAGAAGAAGGTCGAGATCGCCGAACGGCTCATCGACGACCTGACCGGCACCTGGGGCGTCCACGAGTCGGACATCCTCATCGACACCCTCACCTTCACCATCTGCACCGGCCAGGAGGAGTCGCGGGGGGACGGCGTCGCCACCATCGAGGCGATCCGCGAACTCAAGCGCCGCCACCCGGACGTGCAGACCACGCTGGGCCTGTCGAACATCTCCTTCGGTCTCAACCCGGCCGCCCGTGTCCTGCTCAACTCGGTCTTCCTGGACGAGTGTGTGAAGGCGGGCCTGGACTCGGCGATCGTGCACGCGTCGAAGATCCTGCCGATCGCGCGCTTCACCGAGGAGGAGGTCACCACAGCCCTGGACCTCATCTACGACCGCCGCGCCGAGGGCTACGACCCGCTGCAGAAGCTGATGGCCCTGTTCGAGGGCGCCACCACCAAGTCCCGCAAGGCGGGCCGGGCCGAGGAACTGGCCGCCTTGCCGCTGGACGAGCGCCTCAAGCGCCGCATCATCGACGGCGAGAAGAACGGCCTGGAGGCCGACCTCGACGAGGCGCTCACGTCCCGCCCCGCCCTCGACATCGTCAACGACACGCTGCTGGACGGCATGAAGGTCGTCGGCGAGCTGTTCGGTTCCGGACAGATGCAGCTGCCGTTCGTGCTGCAGTCGGCCGAGGTGATGAAGACCGCGGTGGCCTACCTCGAGCCGCACATGGAGAAGGTCGAGGGCGACGAGGCCGGCAAGGGCACCATCGTGCTGGCGACCGTGCGCGGCGACGTCCACGACATCGGCAAGAACCTCGTCGACATCATCCTGTCCAACAACGGCTACAACGTCGTCAACATCGGTATCAAGCAGCCGGTCTCCGCGATCCTGGAGGCCGCCGAGGAGCACCGCGCCGACGTGATCGGCATGTCCGGGCTCCTGGTGAAGTCCACGGTGATCATGAAGGAGAACCTGGAGGAGCTCAACCAGCGCGAGCTCGCAGGGAAGTACCCGGTCATCCTCGGCGGCGCCGCGCTGACGCGCGCGTACGTCGAGCAGGATCTGCACGAGATCTACCAGGGCGAAGTCCGCTACGCCCGTGACGCGTTCGAGGGCCTGCGGCTGATGGACGCGTTGATCGGCGTCAAGCGGGGCGTGCCCGGGGCGAAGCTGCCGGAGCTCAAGCAGCGCCGGGTGCGCGCCAACGCCGCCGTCGAGGTGGAGGAGCGCCCGGAGGAGGGCCACGTCCGCTCCGACGTCGCCACCGACAACCCCGTGCCGACCCCGCCGTTCTGGGACACCCGCGTCATCAAGGGCATCCAGCTCAAGGAGTACGCCAGCTGGCTGGACGAGGGCGCCCTGTTCAAGGGGCAGTGGGGTCTCAAGCAGGCCCGCACCGGCGAGGGACCCTCCTACGAGGAACTCGTCGAGAGCGAGGGCCGGCCCCGGCTGCGCGGGCTGCTGGACAAGCTGCAGACGGAGAACCTGCTGGAGGCGGCCGTCGTCTACGGCTACTTCCCGTGCGTGTCCAAGGACGACGACCTGATCATCCTGGACGAGCAGGGCAACGAGCGCACCCGCTTCACCTTCCCGCGTCAGCGCCGCGGCCGCCGGCTGTGCCTGGCCGACTTCTTCCGACCGGAGGAGTCGGGCCAGACCGACGTGGTCGGCCTCCAGGTCGTCACCGTCGGCTCCCGCATCGGCGAACAGACCGCGAAGCTCTTCGAGTCCAACGCCTACCGCGACTACCTCGAACTGCACGGCCTGTCCGTCCAGTTGGCGGAGGCCCTCGCCGAGTACTGGCACGCACGCGTTCGCTCCGAGCTGGGCTTCGCCGGCGAGGACCCCGGCCAGATGGAGGACATGTTCGCCCTGAAGTACCGCGGCGCCCGCTTCTCCCTCGGCTACGGCGCCTGCCCCGACCTGGAGGACCGCGCCAAGATCGCCGACCTGCTCCAGCCGGAACGCATCGGCGTCCGCCTCTCCGAGGAGTTCCAGCTGCACCCGGAGCAGTCCACCGACGCGATCGTGATCCACCATCCCGAGGCGAAGTACTTCAACGCACGGTGAGGCGTCTCACGCCCGCCGGCTCCGTCCCGAACGGCACACTGATCGGATAAGTCGTACACTGGTCGGTCCACTGCAGGCCGGTTCCCCCCGTGGGAACCGGCCTGGTCGTCCCTCAAAGGAGGTACGTGGATGACCAGCACGGTTCCCGCACCAGTAACCCGTACGGCCGAAGGCTCCGCCCTGCAGGCGGTGCTCCTCGACATGGACGGCACCCTGGTGGACACCGAGGGCTTCTGGTGGGACGTCGAGGCCGAGGTCTTCGCCCGCCTCGGACACACCCTGGACGACTCCTGGCGCCATGTCGTGGTCGGCGGCCCCATGACCCGCAGCGCGGGCTTCCTCATCGAGGCCACCGGCGCCGACATCACCCTCGCCGAGCTCACGGTGCTGCTCAACCAGGGTTTCGAGGAGCGCATCGACCGCGCGTTGCCGGTGATGCCCGGAGCCGCCCGGCTGCTGGCCGAGCTGGCCGCGCACGAGATCCCCACGGCGCTGGTCTCCGCCTCGCACCGGCGCATCATCGACCGGGTGCTGGACTCGCTGGGTCCTCAGTACTTCGCGCTCACCGTCGCCGGCGACGAGGTGAGCCGCACCAAGCCGCACCCCGACCCGTATCTGTTCGCCGCCGCCGGACTCGGCGTGGACCCGGTCCGCTGCGCGGTCGTCGAGGACACCGCGACCGGCGTCGCCGCGGCCGAGGCGGCCGGCTGCCACGTCGTGGCCGTGCCCTCCCTGGCGCCCATCACCCCCGCCGACCGGCGCACCGTCGTGACCTCGCTCGAAGAGGTGGACCTGGCATTTCTGCGCGGCCTGATCACGTTCTGACGGGGCCTTGATGACGGAAATGGGCCGCGCGTTCACCCAGCGTGCGGTGCCGATAGGGCGGGAATTCAACGAGGCGTGTCCGAAGGAATTCGAACCGCACCGCAGGCCTGAAATCAGGACACTCTCCACACCGCCGGGTATGTGACGTTCCCCACGCCCCAGAGGCTCGACAGGGCGTTACGGCTGTGTCTCCTGCCCTCTTCGCGGGGTCGCGGGTGCGCCTTTGTGTCCCGATTGGGGAGACCCTGCACGAATCCTTCCCCCCTCGGGTTTCCGGTCCGTCCGCACCTGGTTCCGCTGCGTGATGAGCCCTCAACTCCGGTCCTCGCGAACCGTCGTGCCGACGCGGACTAATCTCCTAGCGAGAACATCGCCCTTACCCCGTGATCCGCATCGACACCCCCTGCATGCCGGGTACACGGACTCGACAGCTCTGGAGAACTTCGAGCATGAACCGCAAGACTTTGGTGCTGCCGGCCGTGATCGGCCTGCTCGCTCCGGTGCTCGCAGCCTGCGGCGGGTCCGACAGCGGGAGCGACAGCGGCGACGCGATCGTCGTCGGCACCACGGACCGGTTCACCGCCACGAAGAAGGACCCGGCGCCGCTCGACCCCGCCTCCGCCTACGACGTCGGCACCTGGAACATCCTGCGCCAGACCGTGCAGACCCTGATGATCATGCCGAAGGGCGACGGGACCCCGGTGCCCGAGGCCGCCGAGAAGTGCGGCTTCACCGACAGCGGCAACGAGCGCTACGCCTGCACCCTGCGCGACGGCCTGAAGTTCGCCAACGGCGAGGACGTCACCGCCAAGGACGTGAAGTACTCCATCGACCGTGCGATGGCGCTGAAGGCCGACAGCGGTGTCTTCGCCCTGCTGTCCACCATCGACACCGTCGAGACCCAGGGCGACCGTGAGGTGATCTTCCACCTCAAGACGGCCGACGCCACCTTCCCGTACAAGCTGTCGACCCCGGTCGCGGGCATCGTCAACCCCGACGACTACGCCAAGGACGAACTGCGCGACGGCTTCGACGTGGACGGCTCCGGCCCCTACACCCTGCAGGCCGACGTCAAGAACGACGCGATCGACAGCGTCGTGTTCACCAAGAACCCCAACTACAAGGGGACGCTGAAGGTGAACAACGACAAGGTCGAGATGCGCTCCTTCGCGGACGCGGACACCATGGGCACCGCGCTCGACAAGGGCGACATCGACGTCATGACCCGCACCATG
This sequence comes from Streptomyces violaceoruber, assembly GCA_000720805.1. Classification (GTDB taxonomy): domain Bacteria; phylum Actinomycetota; class Actinomycetes; order Streptomycetales; family Streptomycetaceae; genus Streptomyces; species Streptomyces cellulosae_A. Next base: position 66,635 of record JODI01000011.1, on the reverse strand, counting down.
TCCCCGGAACAGATCAACAAGCTCGCAGCCGCCTCGGGCGGCAACGTCGACCTCGTCGAACTGCCCGGCCTGGAGATCCGCTACCTCGGCTTCAACACCGCCGCGCCGACCGTGAAGACCAAGGCGGTCCGTGAGGCGATGGCTCAGGTCATCAACCGCAGCGAACTCGTCACCAAGGTCTACGGCTCGCAGGCCGAACCGCTGTACTCGATGGTCCCGGCCAGCATCACCGGCCACTCCAACTCGTTCTTCAACACCTACGGCGACCCGAGCACCGCCAAGGCCAAGTCCGCGCTGACCGGCGCGAACATCTCCACCCCGGTCAAGCTGACCCTGCACTACACGACCGACCACTACGGTCCGGCCACCAAGCAGGAGTTCGAGGTACTGCAGAAGCAGCTCAACGACACCGGCCTGTTCGACGTCACCATCAAGGGCGAGCCCTGGGAGACCTTCCGTCCCGCCGAGCAGGAGGGCGCGTACGACGTCTACGGCATGGGCTGGTTCCCCGACTTCCCGGACGCCGACAACTACCTGGCGCCGTTCCTCGACAAGGACAACACCATCGGCTCGCCCTACGCGAACAGCCAGATCCGCAACACGCTGATCCCGGAGTCCCGCCGCGAGTCGGACCGGCTCGCCGCCGCCGCCAGCCTGACGGACATTCAGGACATCGTCGCCAAGGACGTCCCCGTCCTCCCGCTGTGGCAGGGCAAGCAGTACGTCGCCGCACGCGACGACGTCACGGGCACCGCGTACGTACTGAACTCCTCCTCGACCCTCCAACTGTGGGAGCTCGGCCGCGGCGTCCGCGGCTGACACCGAGCACCCCGGGCCGGGGGCCGGGATCGGCCCCCGGCCCGAACACAACGACAAGGCATTACGTGAACCTGCGCAACCAGTGGCCGGTCCTGCCCATCGTGGCGGGGCTGGCCTCCGGCCTGTTGACCGCCTGCGGAACGGAGACCGGGGCCTCCGGGGACAGCGGCTCGTCCGTGGTCATGGGAATGTCCGACGACGTTCTGGCCACCGACCCCGCCTCCGGCTACGACCCCGGCTCCTGGCTGCTGTTCAACAACGTCTTCCAGTCGCTGCTCAGCTTCCCCAAGGGCAGCACGGAACCCCAGCCCGAGGCCGCCCGGAACTGTTCCTTCACGGACACCGAGACCAAGGTCTACGCCTGCACGCTGAAGAACGGCCTGAAGTTCAGCAACGGTGACGCGCTCACCTCGAAGGACGTCACGTTCTCCTTCGAGCGCATGCTGAAGATCAACGACGACGCCGGGCCGGCGATCATGTTCCCCATGCTCCAGAAGGTCGAAGCGCCGGACGAGAAGACCGTGGTGTTCCACCTCAACACCCCCGACGCCACTTTCCCCAGCAAGCTCGCCTCAGGCGCCGGCTCCATCGTCGACCACACCCAGTACGACGCCGACGGGCTGCGCGAGGACGGCGAGGCCATCGGATCCGGCCCCTACAAACTGGACTCCTTCAGCGACGACCAGGCCGTCTTCTCGGTCAATGAGAACTACCAGGGCACCGCCGACGTCAAGAACTCCGGCGTGACGCTGAAGTTCTTCCACGGCGACCAGCCCGCCCTCAAGCGGGCCCTGCTCGACCACAAGGTCGACATCGCCTACCGGGGACTCGCCGCCGGCGACATCGCGGAGATCGAACAGGGCGACGACTCCGGCGTCGAAGTCGTCGAGGGCAGCAGCGCCGAGGTCCTGCACCTGGTCTTCAACATGGACGACCCGGTCGCCGGCCGGCTCGGCCTGCGCAAGGCCATGGCCTACCTGATCGACCGCGACGCCCTCATCAACGACGTCTACCAGGGCACGGCCACCCCGCTGTACTCGATCATCCCGGCCGGAATCACCGGCCACAACACGGCCTTCTTCGACACCTACGGCGCCCGCCCCTCCAAGACCAGGGCCGCCGCCGCGCTGGCAGCCGACGGCATCAGCGGCAAGGTGAAGCTGACCCTGTGGTCCACCCCGTCCCGCTACGGCCCCGCCACCGACGCCCTGCTGAAGGCCATCGCCGCCCAGCTCAACGCCAGCGGCCTGTTCGACGCCGACATGCGGTCCGTGGCCTTCGACCAGTACGAGAAGGACATCGCGGACGGCAGGTACGGCGTCTACGTGAAGGGCTGGGTCCCCGACTACCCGGACGCCGACAACTTCACGGCCCCCTTCTTCGGCAAGGGCAACGTGCTGGACAACCACTACCGCAACAGCACGATCACCGGCACGCTCATCCCGAGGACCGCCGCACAGACCGACCGCGCCGCGACCGAGCCCGACTACGGCAAGCTCCAGGACCTCGTCGCCGACGACCTCCCCGTCCTCCCGCTCTGGCAGGCCAAGCAGTACGCCGTCACCCGCGAGGGCGTCTACGGCCTGGAGTACTGCCTCGACGCCTCAACCGTCTTCCGCTTCTGGGAACTCAGCAAGAGCTGACACGCTCGGCGGAACCCGCCCCGCGGGAAGAGGTCCCGCGGGGAACCCGCTTCGAAGGCACGTACCGCCTACTGCTGCGCCCCGGGGCGCACCAGGCCGCTCTCGTACGCGTACACCGCGGCCTGCACCCGATCGCGCAGACCCAGCTTCGTCAGGACATGGCCGACGTGCGTCTTGACCGTCGTCTCGCTCACGAACAGGTCCGCGGCGATCTCGGCGTTGGACAGCCCGCGCGCCACCAGCTTCAGCACCTCGACCTCGCGGTCGGTGAGCGTGTGCAGGGTGTCCGGCACCGGCTCGTCACCCGACGGCAGATGCGTGGCGTACTTGTCGAGCAGCCGCCGCGTGATGCTCGGCGCCAGCATCGCCTCACCCGCCGCCACCACACGGATGGCCTGCACCAGCTCATTGGCCGGGGCGTCCTTCAGCAGGAAACCGCTGGCACCCGCCCGCAGCGCCTCCACCACGTACTCGTCGAGGTCGAAGGTGGTCAGCACCAGCACCTTGGCCGGGCCGTCCCGCCCCGGCCCGGTGATCTGCCGGGTCGCCTCCACACCGTCCATCCGCGGCATACGGATGTCCATCAGGACCACATCGGGCTGCAGAGCCCGCACCTGGTCCAGAGCCTGGAGGCCGTCTCCGGCCTCGCCGACGACCGCGAGGTCCTGCTCGGCCTCCAGGATCATCCGGAAGCCGGTGCGCAGCAGCGGCTGGTCATCGACCAGTAGGACGCGGATGGCCACGTAAGTCTCCTTCGCTAGTCCGGCCCCATTCTGCCCTGCGGGCCGCCGCCGGACTCCGGCGCCCTCACCGGCAGCGGATACGGCGGGGGAGTGCCCCCGAACTCCGGACAGTGCGCCTGGTGATCGCACCAGCCGCACAACTTGGTCGGACGCGGCCGCCACTCCCCGGTCTCCGTGGCCTCGCGGATCGCCTCCCACAGCGCGTGCAGCTTGCGCTCCACACGCTCCAGGTCGGCCACCACCGGGTCGTACGTCAGAACGTCGCCGCTGCCGAGGTAGACGAGCTGCAGCCGGCGCGGGACGACGTTCTTCAACCGCCACACCACCAGGGCGTAGAACTTCATCTGGAACAGCGCACCCTCGGCGTACTCAGGCCGGGGCGCCTTGCCCGTCTTGTAGTCGACGATCCGCACCTCACCGGTGGGCGCCACATCGACCCGGTCGATGATCCCGCGCAGCTTCAGCCCCGAGTCCAGCACCGTCTCGACGAACAACTCGCGCTCGACCGGCTCGAGCCGGGTCGGGTCCTCCAGCGTGAACCAGCGCTCCACCAGCTGCTCCGCCTCACCGAGCCAGCGCGCCATCCGCTCGCCCTCAGGATCGTCGGCGAACAACTCGACGACCTCCGGCCGGGTCTCCCGCAGCCGGTCCCACTGGCCGGGGATGAGCGACTTGGCACGGGGAGCGGTCCGCTCGGCGGCCGGGGCGTCGAAGAGCCGCTCCAGCACCGCGTGCACCAGCGTGCCGCGCGTCGCCGCCGCGCTCGGCTTCTCGGGCAGCCGGTCGATCACCCGGAACCGGTACAGCAGGGGGCACTGCATGAAGTCACCCGCACGGGAGGGGGACAGGGAGGCCGGGGCGATGGCAGGGGGAGCGGTCTGGCCGGCCAGGCCCGTAGAACCGGTCCGGCCGGTAGGGCCGGTAGGGCCGGTCGTGATCGTGATCGCCTCGTCGGCCGTAGCTGTGGTGGCCGCTGTCGTCGTAGCCGTCACCGCCGCTCCGGCTGCCGTGTCCGCCGTCGCCGTTGCCCCTGCCGTGGCCGTGACCGCCGTGGTCGCGGCCGTCGGCTCGGCCGTGACCGGCGGCTCCTCCTGCGCGGTGCCCTCGCCGGCGTCCTCCGCGGCGTCCTCCGTGCTCGTCTCCATGACCACAGACCATACGGCCCGCCACTGACAGTGACCCAGCCACCGTCACGACCGGCGCGACGACCCCGAAAACACGGGGGTGCCGGGGCGGAACGCATCGCGACGGCCGCATACCATCGACCCCGAGACCCTCCCGCCCGGCAGGCGCGGGAGACGCTTCGAACGAGGGGACACCGTGGACGAGAGCAGCGGGAGCGGGCAGCCGCGGTCCGGCGACGACGAGCCGACCGAGCGCCCCGCAACACCTGCGACCCCGGCCACCGGCCCCGCACGCCCCGGGCAGCCCCGACGGGCCGCCGACACCGGCCAGAACCCACCGGCCGACGAACCCACCATGGTGGTACGCCGGCCGGAGGCCCCGCCCGAGACCCCCGACGACCCCACCCCCGACGGCGACAGGACCACCCCGGGCGAGAGCCCCGGGCACCCCCGAACCGGGTCACCCGAGGACGACACCTCCCGGGACGAGCCCACCGAAGGCCGGCCCCGCACGGACCAGGCCGCCGGCGACCAGGCACCCACCCACCACACACCCGAGGACCACCGGACCCCGCCCCCCGGACACGGCACCGAGCACCCCGCCCCCCAGCACACCGCCGACCACCACCGGACCGAAGCGCACACCGGCAGCCCGGAGCACACCCACCCCGTCGGCGACCGGCCCCTCGCCCACGCCGGCTCCACCAAGGGCCGCCCTCCCCGGCGCGAACGGGGCCCCGGCGGCGGGCTGCTGATGGGGCGGCCCTTCGGCGTACCCGTGTACGTCGCGCCCAGCTGGTTCCTCGTCGCCGCCCTGATCACCTGGGTGTTCGGAGGCCAGCTCGACCGGGTGCTGCCCGAACTCGGCGCCGCCCGCTATCTGGTCTCCCTCTTCTTCGCCGTCGCCTTCTACGCCTCCGTGCTCGTCCACGAACTGGCCCACACCGTCGCCGCCCTCCGCTTCAAGCTCCCCGTCCGCCGCATCCAGCTCCAGTTCTTCGGCGGCGTCTCCGAGATCGAGAAGGAGGCCGAGACCCCCGGCCGGGAGTTCTGGCTCGCCTTCGTCGGCCCGCTGCTCTCCCTCGCACTCTCCGGCCTCTTCTACCTCGCCCTGCAGCCCGTCGAGCCCGACACGGTCCCCGGCGTCCTGCTGGCCGGCCTGATGGCCTCCAACCTGATCGTCGCCGCCTTCAACCTGCTGCCCGGCCTGCCCCTCGACGGCGGCCGGATGCTCCGCGCCGTCGTCTGGAAGCTCACCGGCAAGCCCATGAGCGGCACCATCGCCGCCGCCTGGGTCGGCCGCGCCCTCGCCGTCTCCGTCCTCATCGGCCTGCCCCTGCTCACCCAGTCCGGAGCACTCGGCTCCAACGCCGAGGACAGCGTCGGCATGGACACCGTGATGGACGCCCTGCTCGCCGCCATCCTCGCCGCCATCATCTGGACCGGCGCCGGCAACAGCCTCCGCATGGCACGCCTGCGCGAACACCTGCCCGAACTGCGCGCCCGCACCCTCACCCGCCGCGCCGTCCCCGTCGAGAGCAACACCCCCCTCTCCGAAGCCCTGCGCCGCGCCAACGCCGCCGGAGCCCGCGCCCTGGTCGTCGTCGACGCCGACGGCCACCCGCAGTCCCTCGTCCGCGAGGCCGCCATCGTCGGCGTACCGGAACACCGCCGCCCCTGGGTCGCCGTCAGCGGTCTCGCCCAGGATCTCACCGACGGCATGCGCGTCTCCGCGGAACTGGCCGGCGAAGACCTCCTGGACGCCCTGCGCGCCGCCCCGGCCACCGAGTACCTCGTCGTCGAGGAGACCGGCGAGATCTACGGCGTCCTGTCCGCGGCTGACGTGGAGCGCGCCTTCGTCAAGGCGATGGCCAGGCCCTCCTAGTGGTCCGAGGCCCCCGCCAGGACCGGTAGGCTGTTCACATGTCCGAACCGACCGGTGCCGCCCGCAGGCGCGGGCCCTTCAAGGTCGGGGACCAGGTTCAGCTGACCGACCCCAAGGGCCGCCACTACACGTTCACACTCGAGGCCGGGAAGAACTTCCACACCCACAAGGGTTCCTTCCCCCACGACGAACTGATCGGCGCTCCAGAGGGCAGCGTTGTCCGCACCACCGGGAACGTCGCCTATCTCGCGCTGCGCCCCCTGCTCCCCGACTACGTCCTGTCCATGCCCCGCGGCGCCGCCGTGGTCTACCCCAAGGACGCGGGGCAGATCCTCGCCTTCGCCGACATCTTCCCCGGCGCACGCGTCGTCGAGGCCGGCGTCGGCTCCGGATCGCTCAGCAGCTTCCTGCTGCGCGCCATCGGCGACCAGGGCATGCTGCACAGCTACGAGCGCCGCGAGGACTTCGCCGACATCGCCCGGCAGAACGTGGAACGCTACTTCGGCGGCCCCCACCCCGCCTGGCAGCTCACCGTCGGCGACCTCCAGGACAATCTGTCCGACACGGACGTCGACCGTGTCATCCTCGACATGCTCGCCCCCTGGGAATGCCTGGAAGCCGTCTCCAAGGCACTCGTCCCCGGCGGCATCCTGTGCTGCTACGTCGCCACCACCACCCAGCTCGCCCGGACCGTCGAGTCCATCCGCGAGATCGGCTCCTTCAACGAGCCGACCTCCTGGGAGTCGATGATCCGCAACTGGCACGTCGAGGGCCTCGCCGTCCGCCCCGACCACCGGATGATCGGCCACACCGGCTTCCTGCTCACCGCCCGCCGCCTCGCCGACGGCGTCGAGCCCCCCATGCGCCGCCGCCGCCCGGCCAAGGGCGCCTACGGCGAGGACTACACCGGCCCCAACGCCGACGGCGGCGCCGCCCGCTGAGGCGGCCCGGTGCCGCGACAACGCACGAACGCCGTGGCCGAGTTCCCACAGACCCAAGGGAACTGCGCCACGGCGTCCGCGTGTTGACACGACACCAGAATCCGTAAGGCCCCAGGTCGGCGGAGTACCGACCCCGCCGTTCCCCCTCCGCTGTGACGTGTGGCACCATGCAGCAAATCCCACCGGCACAGCCCTCAGGAGACGCTCCTAGTGCAGCAACCCGCCGTCCCGGAACTGGCACACACCCACACCCGTCCCATCCACTGGGTCGCCACCGCGACGGCGGTCGCCGGTGTCATGGCCCTCTCCTCGGTCCTGCAGCCCCACCCGGCGACGGCGGCCCAGGAAGCCGGCCCCCAGACCAAGAAGGCCCCCGCCGCCACCGCACCCCCCGATCCCACAGGCGTCGACTTCCCGATCAAATGCGGCCCCGCCAAGGCGGTCGTGGTGAAGAAGGCCACCGGCGACCTCGACGGAGACGGCAGGCCGGAAACAGCCGCCGTCGTGCACTGCGACACCGCGATGGGAACCCCGCCCGACGGCGTCTACGTCCTCACCCGCTCCGCGGACACCGGCACCCCCCGCGTGGTGGCCACGCTCGTCGACCCCAAGGAGCGCCGGAGCGTGACCGACTTCGCTCTCCGGGACGGAGCAGTCCTCGCCACCCTCCTCGGCTACTCCACCGCCGACGTGCCCAGTTGCTGCCCCGACGTCAAGGACAGCGCGAAGTGGCGGTGGAAGAACGGCGCGTTCGTCCGCTCGACACCCGCCGGCTCCCACACCGTCTGACCCGCGCCACCGGCGCATGTGAGAAAACAGACACCCGTCACAGCGGGCACCCGTACCGTCACTCGGCGTTCGGACCGTAGACCTCGGCCCTGTCCGAAACCCGGCGTACGTGAATGCACTCCCCCGGACACTCCTTCGCGGAGTCGACCACATCGGTGAGAAGCGGCAGCGGTACGGGCGTTGTGGCACCCCTGTCCTGCAGCAGCTCGTCCTCCGCACCCTTCACGTACGCCAGTCCGTCGATGTCCAACTCGAACACCTCAGGCGCATACTGGACACAGATGCCGTCGCCGGTACAGAGATCCTGGTCGATCCAGACCTCCAGCGCCTCGGTGTCGGCCCCGGCCTCCTGCTGCACGCTCATCTCTCCTGCCGTTTCTCGTCGAGCCGCACGGGAATCCGGCCAGCTCTGACGGGTGTTGAACACTTCGACCCTACCTCCGGCGGCTTCCCAATCATGTTCAGTGGGTATTCCCCTGGCGTGAGGGAGAGCGCAAGGGTGAAGATCGGACACACCCCTACCGTCTTTGTGATCTAGGGGTTTCAATCGACACCCACCCAGGTAGGGTCTGGAAGCGTCCAGCTCCCCTTGGAGGAGGTGAGGACCGTGGCAGCCCACGACGACGACATGAACCGCGGCATCCGCCCGGGACGAGGGTCCGACGACCCCGCCGGTCAGATTGCCTACCTTGAGCAGGAGATCGCCGTCCTGCGACGCAAGCTCGCCGACTCTCCGCGACACACGAGGATTCTCGAAGAGCGGATCGTCGAGCTGCAGACCAACTTGGCCGGCGTGTCCGCCCAGAACGAGCGACTCGCCAACACGCTCCGTGAGGCCCGCGACCAGATCGTGGCCCTCAAGGAGGAAGTCGACCGGCTCGCACAGCCGCCGGCCGGCTTCGGTGTCTTCCTCACGGCGAACGAGGACGGCACCGCCGACATCTTCACCGGCGGCCGCAAGCTGCGGGTGAACGTCAGCCCGAGCGTGGAACTGGACGAGCTCCGGCGCGGCCAGGAAGTCATGCTCAACGAAGCTCTCAACGTGGTCGAGGCCATGGAGTACGAGAGCGTCGGCGACATCGTCACCCTCAAGGAGATCCTCGAGGACGGCGAGCGCGCCCTCGTAGTGGGGCACACCGACGAGGAACGGGTGGTGCGGCTCGCCGAGCCGCTGCTGGACATCACCATCCGTCCCGGCGACGCCCTGCTGCTCGAACCCCGCTCCGGCTATGTCTACGAGGTCGTTCCGAAGAGCGAGGTCGAAGAACTCGTCCTCGAAGAGGTCCCGGACATCGGCTACGAGCAGATCGGCGGCCTCGGCGGCCAGATCGAGGCCATCCGCGACGCCGTCGAGCTCCCGTACCTCTACCCCGACCTGTTCAAGGAGCACGAACTGCGCCCGCCCAAGGGCGTCCTCCTGTACGGGCCACCCGGATGCGGCAAGACGCTCATCGCCAAGGCCGTCGCCAACTCGCTGGCCAAAAAGGTCGCCGAAGTCACCGGCCAGGCCGCCGGCAAGAGCTTCTTCCTCAACATCAAGGGCCCCGAGCTGCTGAACAAGTACGTCGGCGAGACCGAGCGGCAGATCCGCCTCGTCTTCCAGCGTGCTCGTGAGAAGGCCAGCGAGGGCACCCCCGTGATCGTCTTCTTCGACGAGATGGAATCCCTCTTCCGCACCCGTGGCTCCGGCGTCAGCTCGGACGTGGAGAACACCATCGTCCCGCAGCTGCTCGCCGAGATCGACGGCGTGGAAGGCCTGCAGAACGTGGTCGTGATCGGCGCCTCCAACCGCGAGGACATGATCGACCCCGCCATCCTGCGACCCGGCCGACTCGACGTGAAGATCAAGATCGAACGTCCCGACGCCGAAGCCGCCAAGGACATCTTCGGCAAGTACCTCACCGAGCGCCTCCCCCTGCACACCGACGACCTCGGCGAGCACGGCGGCAGCAAGGCCACCACCGTCCAGAGCATGATCCAGACGGCCGTGGAACACATGTACGCAGAATCCGAGGAAAACCGCTTCCTGGAAGTCACCTACGCCAATGGCGACAAGGAAGTCCTCTACTTCAAGGACTTCAATTCCGGCGCCATGATCGAGAACATCGTGGGCCGCGCCAAGAAAATGGCCATCAAGGACTTCCTGGAGCACAAACAGAAGGGCCTCAGGGTCTCCCACCTCCTCCAGGCCTGCGTGGACGAGTTCAAGGAGAACGAGGACCTCCCGAACACCACCAACCCGGACGACTGGGCCCGCATCTCCGGCAAGAAGGGCGAACGGATCGTCTACATCCGCACGCTCATCACCGGAAAGCAGGGTGCGGACACCGGACGCTCCATCGACACGGTGGCAAACACCGGGCAGTACCTGTAAAACACAGGGCGGCTGCGGGTGCCCACACCGGGTACCCGCAGCCGACTGTTTTCCAGGCCACGGCTGGAGCAAGGCAATGACGCAAATGATCTCCCCGCCGGCGCAGAGGCGTTCTAGGCTCTTCCATACCGCCGAGTCGCGCAGTGCGGGGACGGGCACCGCACACGCACCGGAGCGCCAGCGGTACTTGAGCGGCGCCCCCGACCGAGGGCGCCGCCGGGCAAGGAGGGCCGCATGACCGTACGGCGAGTAATGGGCATCGAGACGGAGTACGGGATCTCCGTCCCCGGCCACCCCAACGCCAATGCCATGCTCACCTCGTCCCAGATTGTCAACGCCTACGCGGCGGCGATGCACCGGGCCCGCCGGGCCCGCTGGGACTTCGAGGAGGAGAATCCGCTGCGGGACGCGCGAGGCTTCGACCTCGCCCGCGAGACCGCCGACTCCAGCCAGCTCACCGACGAGGACATCGGCCTCGCCAACGTCATCCTCACCAACGGCGCACGGCTCTACGTCGACCACGCACACCCCGAATACAGCGCCCCCGAGGTCACCAACCCCCGCGACGCCGTCCTCTGGGACAAGGCCGGCGAACGCATCATGGCCGAAGCGGCCGAACGCGCCGCCCAGCTACCCGGCGCCCAGCCGATCCACCTCTACAAGAACAACACCGACAACAAGGGCGCCTCCTACGGCACCCACGAGAACTACCTGATGAAGCGGGAAACCCCCTTCTCGGACATCGTGCGCCACCTCACGCCCTTCTTCGTCTCCCGCCAGGTCTTCGCCGGAGCGGGCCGCGTCGGCATCGGCCAGGACGGACACGAACACGGCTTCCAGCTCAGCCAGCGCGCCGACTACTTCGAGGTCGAGGTAGGCCTCGAGACCACACTCAAGCGCCCCATCATCAACACCCGCGACGAACCCCACGCCGACGCCGAGAAGTACCGCCGCCTGCACGTCATCATCGGCGACGCGAACCTCTCGGAGATCTCCACCTACCTCAAACTGGGCACGACGGCGCTCGTCCTGTCCATGATCGAGGACGGCTTCATCGCCGTCGACCTCGCCGTGGACCAGCCCGTCCGCACCCTCCACCAGGTCTCCCACGACCCGACCCTCAAGCGCCTGGTCACCCTCCGCAGCGGCCGGACACTCACCGCGGTCCAGCTGCAGATGGAGTACTTCGAGCTGTCCCGCAAATACGTCGAGGAACGCTACGGCGCCGACGCCGACGACCAGACCAAGGACGTCCTCGCACGCTGGGAGGACACCCTCAACCGCCTCGAACACGACCCGATGAGCCTGGCCGGCGAACTGGACTGGGTCGCCAAACGGGAACTCATGGAGGGCTACCGACGCCGCGACGACCTCGACTGGGACGCACCCCGGCTGCACCTGGTCGACCTCCAGTACGCCGACGTACGCCCCGACAAGGGCCTCTACAACCGACTGGCGGCCCGCGGACGCATCAAGCGCCTCCTGGACGACAGCGAGGTCGAGCGGGCCCGTACGAAGCCCCCGGAGGACACCCGCGCCTACTTCCGCGGCCGCTGCCTGGAGCAGTACGCCGACGACGTCGCCGCGGCCTCCTGGGACTCCGTGATCTTCGATCTTCCGGGCCGGGACTCGCTCCAGCGCGTCCCAACCCTGGAACCACTTCGCGGAACGCGTAATCACGTCAAGGAGCTCCTCGACCGCTGCCGGACGGCCGAAGACCTGGTCAGGGTACTGTCCGGCAACTGAGGGGTACCCGGGGCCGACTCGGCCCCACAGGGTGGAAAGGTCCGCGTCCGGGAATCATCGAGATGGTCCCCGGACGTTGACGGAACAGCGGGACCAATGTCGGACCCTGCTTGTAGGGTCTGATCAAGAACGTCGAACCGAGCGGGGTGAGGGTTATGGCGACCAAGGACACCGGCGGCGGACAGCAGAAGGCGACGCGCAACACCGAGGAGGTCGAGGAGGCGCCCGAGGCGCAGGCATCCGAGGACCTCAAGGAGCGCCAGGAGAAGCTGAGCGACGATGTCGACTCCGTCCTGGACGAAATCGATGATGTCCTCGAGGAGAATGCAGAGGACTTCGTTCGAAGTTTCGTTCAGAAGGGCGGCGAGTAACCTTCGAATCAAAGGTTGCGGGGGCGTCGGGCTTGGTGAATGAAGAAGGCGTGAAGTGCTGCTCGCGGTGCAAGGAGAGCAAGCCGCGAGCGGCCTTCGCCAGCAACAAGGCGGCCCGTGACGGGCTGCAGGCTTATTGCCGAGAGTGCTGGGCGGAGTACCACCAGGCTCGGCAGGTGGCCAAGGGTAGGAATGTCCGGCCGAGGGTGAGCGTGCCCGCAGGTCACAAGTTCTGCCGAAGCTGCGGGGAGATCAAGCCCCATGGCGAGTGGCACCGCAATGCGACCGCCTCGGACGGTCTCTCGACGAGTTGCAAGGCATGTAGAGCGGCCAAGGGTCGTGCAGGCCACCTGAAGCGTCAGTACGGCATGACCGAAGCCGAGCGTGACGAGATGATCGCCTCTCAGATGGGGCTCTGCGTGATCTGCCTAAAGGCTCCAGCCGTCCATGTGGATCACTGCCATAAGACGGGTAGGGTCCGTGGCGTACTGTGCTTCAACTGCAATTCGGCCATCGGCAAGTTGGGAGATGACCCCGACGCCGTCCGTCGGGCCGCCGCTTACTTGGAAGGAATCGCGTGGAAGCCAACACTCGTAGCACCGGGCGTCTACCAGCTGCCTTCCTGACGCCTGGGTCCTCGTCCTTCATGGACTTCCTGTCCGAGCACCAGCCGGAGATCCTGCCGGGCAACCGGCAGCTCCCGCCCACGCAGGGTGTGATCGAGGCGCCGCACGGGACGACGATCGTGGCCGTCACCTTCCCCGGTGGGGTCGTGCTCGCCGGTGACCGGCGGGCCACGATGGGCAACGTCATCGCGCAGCGGGACATCGAGAAGGTGTTCCCTGCCGACGAGTACTCGGCCGTCGGTATCGCCGGCACCGCCGGTCTCGCGGTCGAGATGGTCAAGCTGTTCCAGCTGGAGCTGGAGCACTTCGAGAAGGTCGAGGGGGCGCAGCTCTCGCTGGAGGGCAAGGCGAACCGCCTGTCGACCATGATCCGTTCCAATCTGGGCATGGCCATGCAGGGTCTGGCCGTGGTGCCGTTGTTCGCGGGGTACGACGTGGACCGGGAGAGGGGGCGCATCTTCTCCTACGACGTCACTGGTGGCCGTTCGGAGGAGCACAACTTCGCCGCGACCGGCTCGGGCTCGATCTTCGCGCGTGGTGCGATGAAGAAGCTGTTCCGCAATGACTTGAGCGAGGCCGATGCCACGATGCTGGTGGTGCAGGCCCTGTATGACGCGGCTGACGACGACTCGGCGACCGGTGGTCCCGATGTCGCTCGCCGGATCTACCCGATCGTCACGGTGATCACCGAGGACGGTTTCCGTCGGCTCTCCGAGGACGAGTCCTCGGAGATCGCCCGCTCGATCCTGGAGCGGCGTCTGGAGCAGCCGGACGGTCCGCGGGCCGCGCTGCTGTAGTCGGCGGTCCGGTTTGTTGTGAAGGTGATCCAGGGATTTCGACGGTACTCAGAAGAGAGGGACGGATAACCGGTGTCGACGCCGTTCTATGTCTCACCCCAGCAGGCCATGGCCGACCGGGCGGAGTACGCCCGTAAGGGCATCGCCCGTGGTCGCAGCCTGGTCGTGTTGCAGTATGCCGACGGCATCGTGTTCGTCGGCGAGAACCCGTCCCGTGCGCTGCACAAGTTCAGCGAGATCTATGACCGGATCGGCTTCGCGGCCGCCGGCAAGTACAACGAGTACGAGAATCTGCGGATCGGTGGTGTTCGCTATGCCGATCTGCGGGGTTACACCTATGACCGTGATGACGTGACCGCCCGTGGTCTGGCCAACGTGTATGCCCAGACGCTGGGCACGATCTTCTCCAGTGCGGCTGAGAAGCCGTACGAGGTGGAGCTGGTCGTCGCCGAGGTGGGGGAGACGCCGGAGGGTGACCAGATCTATCGGTTGCCGCATGACGGTTCGATCGTGGACGAGCACGGTTCGGTCGCGGTCGGCGGCAATGCCGAGACGATCAGCAGTTATCTGGACCAGCGCCATCAGGACGGCATGAGTCTCGCGGAGGCTCTGAAGCTGGCCGTTCAGGCGCTGTCCCGTGACACGAACGGGAGTGAGCGGGAGATTCCCGCGGAGCGTCTGGAGGTCGCGGTGCTGGACCGTACGCGTCCGCAGAAGCGCAAGTTCAAGCGCATTGTCGGTCGTCAGCTGGGCCGGCTGCTGGAGGTCGGTGGGGCGAGCACCGAGGCGGAGAGTTCCGACGAGGCGGACGGTTCCGAGGAGAAGTAGCCCCGTTTCGTTCCTGATGTGCCCCGGCCGATGTTCCGGCCGGGGCACAGGTGCGTTTCAGGAGGCCCTGGGTGGTGCCGTGGAGCCTCGTACGACCAGCTGGACGGGAATGTCTCCGGCGTCGGGTGTGCGGCCTTCCAGGACGGCCAGGAGGGCGCGCATGCCGTGTTCGCCGAAGAGTTCGGCGTCGAGGCGCACGGTGGTCAGTTCGGGGTCGATGGCGGTGGCGAGGGCGAGGTCGTCGAGGCCGGTGACGGAGATGTCGTCGGGGACGCGCAGGCCGAGGCGGCGCAGGGCCTTGTAGGCGCCGGCGGCGAGTTTGTCGTCGTCGCAGACCAGGGCGGTGGGGTGCGGGCCCGGTGCGGAGAGCGCGGTCCGGGTCGCGGTGAGGGCGCCTTCGATGGAGATGGGCGCGTGGGTGGTGCGCAGGGTGGTGCCGGGGACGGCTTCGAGTCGGGTGGTGAGTTCACGCGCGCGTACGTCGAAGGTCCAGGAGGGTACGTCGGCCGCGAGGTGGAGGAAGTGGCGGTGGCCGAGGGTCAGCAGGTGTTCGGTGATCTGTCGTACGCCGTCGGCGATGTCGAGGTTGACGGTGGCCGCGCCGAGGCTTCCGGAGGGGTCGCTGTCGAGCATCACGAGGGGGAGTTGGTCGCCGCGGATGGCGGTGAGGGCGTCGGCGGCCATGGAGGAGGCGATGACGCCGTCGAGGGCGGCTTGGGCGGAGGCGAAGGGGTCGCGGGCGGGGCCGACGCCCTCGGGGGAGGGGTAGAGGACGGTTCCGAAGCCGTGTTCGGCGGCGATTCGGGCGGCGCCGGTGTAGACGCCGGCGAAGAATTCGGTGGTCAGGGCGGGGACGACGAGGAGGACGGTGCGGGTGTGGCCGAGGCGGAGGTTGCGGGCCGCCAGGTTGGGGCGGTAGCCGAGTTCGCGGGCGGTGTCGCGGACGCGTTCGGCGGTGGTCTCGGAGACCCGTCCGCGCCATTTGTCGCCGAGGACGAGGGAGACGGCGGCCTGGGAGACGCCGGCGGCTTGGGCGACGTCGCGGCTGGTGGGTCGGGTGCTGCCTCGGGCCACCGGTTGCCTGCGCTTTCGTGTGGACGCGTGAACTGCGCACATGGTACGTATGACCGACGGGGTTATACGTAACACTTCATGGGTCACGGGCGCATCGGGCGAGCGAAGGGCGGGGCATGGCCGCGGGATATCTGGAGATCCTCAGGGCGAGGCACGCCGTGCGGCTGTTGGTGGGCACGCTGGTGGGGCGGCTGCCGAACGCGACGGCCGCGATCGCGATCGTGCTGTTCGTGCGGGCGCAGGGGGGCACGTACAGCCTGGCCGGGGGGCTGGCGGCCGCGTACGGGGTGGCCAACGCGGTCGGGCAGCCGGCGCTGGGGCGGCTGGTGGACCTGTACGGGCAGCCGCGGGTGCAGTTGCCGGCCGCGGTCCTGTCGGCGCTCGCGACGGCCGTCTTCGCGTTCACGGGTACGGATCCGCTGCCGGCCGCGTATGGCGCCGTGGTGGCCGCGGGGCTGTTCACGCCGCCGCTGGAGGGCGGTCTGCGGGCGCTGTGGCCTTCCGTCCTCCGTGAGGAGGACGAGGTGCACAGGGCGTACGCCCTGGACGCGGTGGCGCAGGAGGTCATGTTCGCGGTCGGGCCGTTGCTGGTGACGCTGTGTGTGTCGCTGTGGTCGGAGCAGGCGGCGTTGGTCGTGGTGAATGTCGTGGGGGTGCTCGGCGCGTTGTCCGTGGTGGTGTCGCCACCATCGCGCGCGTGGCGCTCGGCTCCGCGGGAGGCGCACTGGCTCGGTGCGCTGCGTTCGCCGGGGCTCCTGGCGCTGCTGGCCGCGTTTCTGTTCGTGGGTATCGCGCTGGGCTCCATCACGGTGGCGTCCGTGTCGTACGCGGACGACCACGGGGGCGATGCGGTGTACGGCTGGCTGATGGCGGGCATCGGGGTGGGTGCGCTCGTCGGTGGTGTGTTCTACGGGGCGCGGCAGTGGAGTGGTGAGCCGGCCCGGCGACTGCGGGTTCTGGTGGCGCTTCTGGCGGTGTGTTATCTGCCGTTGACGCTGATGCCGGGTGCGGTGGTGATGACGTTGCTGACGGTCGTCGCGGGTGTGTTCCTGGCGCCTGCCATCGCCTGCGCGTTCGTCCTGGTCGACCGGCACGCGCCGCGGGGGACGGTGACCGAGGCGTTCTCGTGGCTCGTGACGACGTTCACGGTGGGGGCGTCCGTCGGAACGGGGCTCGCGGGGCCGGTCGTGGAGGCGGGCGGGGCGCTGTGGGGGTTCGCCGTGCCGGCGGCCGCGGGGGGTGTGTCGCTGGTGGTTCTGCTGGCCACGCGGCGGGTACTCGCAGCCGCCGGCGGGGGTGCAGTCGTCGGGTCTTCATCGGAAAATGATCCAAACCGTGCTGTCGAACCCCGTTTCAGCTCGGGGGATCGGGCGTAATGTTCACTCATGGACCGCCGCATTTTCGGGCTGGAGAACGAGTACGGCGTCACGTGTACGTTCAGGGGACAGCGACGCCTGTCTCCCGACGAGGTGGCGCGGTACCTCTTCCGCCGTGTCGTGTCATGGGGCCGCAGCAGCAATGTCTTTCTGCGAAACGGCGCCCGCCTCTATCTCGACGTGGGCTCACATCCGGAATACGCGACACCGGAATGTGACAACGTGACCGAACTGGTCACCCACGACAAAGCGGGCGAGCGCATTCTCGAAGGACTCCTGGTGGACGCAGAACGACGCCTGCACGAGGAAGGAATCGCGGGCGACGTCTACCTCTTCAAGAACAACACCGACTCGGCGGGCAACTCGTACGGATGCCACGAGAACTATCTCGTCGCGCGTCATGGCGAGTTCTCGCGGCTCGCGGACATTCTGATTCCGTTCCTGGTCACCCGGCAGCTCCTGTGCGGGGCGGGCAAGGTGCTGCAGACCCCGCGTGGTGCGGTGTACTGCGTGAGCCAGCGGGCCGAGCACATCTGGGAGGGTGTCTCGTCGGCCACGACGCGTTCCCGGCCGATCATCAACACCCGGGACGAGCCGCACGCCGACGCCGAGCGCTATCGCCGCCTGCACGTCATCGTGGGCGACTCGAACATGTCCGAGACGACCATGCTGCTGAAGGTCGGCGCGACCGACCTGGTGCTGCGCATGATCGAGGCGGGCACCGTGATGCGTGACCTGACCCTGGAGAACCCGATCCGGGCGATCCGCGAGGTCAGCCACGACATCACCGGCCGGCGCAAGGTGCGTCTGGCCAGCGGCCGGGAGGCCTCCGCGCTGGAGGTGCAGCGCGAGTACTACGAGAAGGCCGTGGACTTCTGCGAGCGCCGCGGTATCCGTACCGGCACCGTCGAGCAGGTCCTGGAGCTGTGGGGCCGCACGCTGGACGCGATCGAGGCCGAGGACCTCGACCGGATCGGCACCGAGATCGACTGGGTGATGAAGTACAAGCTCATCGAGCGGTACCGGGCCAAGCACAACATGACCATGTCGCACCCGCGCGTGGCGCAGATAGACCTCGCGTACCACGACATCCATCGTCGTCGTGGCCTGTACTACCTGCTGGAGAAGAAGGGTCAAGCCGCCCGGATCTGCAACGACTTGAAGATCTTCGAGGGCAAGTCGGTTCCGCCGCAGACCACTCGGGCGCGGCTGCGCGGCGATTTCATCCGGCGGGCGCAGGAGCAGCGTCGTGATTTCACGGTCGACTGGGTCCACCTCAAGCTCAACGACCAGGCACAGCGCACCGTGTTGTGCAAGGACCCGTTCCGTTCCGTGGACGACCGGGTGGAGAAGCTGATCGCGGGAATGTGAGGGAGGCGTTCCGGAGGCAGGTCCGGAACGCCACACGGGCGCCGTGCGTTTCACGTACGGCGCCCTTCTCACGTCGTAGAGTTGCGCGCACGCCATCAACAAGATCGACCGATTACGAGGCCCCCACCGTGCGTCGACGCTCCGTCATCCTTGCCGCCGTACCCGCAGGACTGGTCACGCTCGCCGGATGCGGCGACGACGAGTCCGACTCGAGCAAGGCGAGCGACAGCGCGTCGCCATCCGCGTCGGCCTCGGCGTCGGCCCCGCCTCCGCCGAAGATCGTGGACGGGCCGCTGCCGGCGGTCACGGCGGGGGTGAAGTTCGGTGCGAAGCCGACTGTCGCGAAGGGCGGCGGCGAGCCGTCGAAGCAGCTCGCGGTGAAGACGCTCATCGCGGGCGGCGGCAGCCCCGTCGCGGAGGGTGACTACATCCAGGCGCAGTACCTGGGGCAGATCTGGGACACCGGGAAGGTCCTCGACAACTCCTACGACCGTAAAACGGCGTTGCTGACCCAGATCGCCCAGGGCAAGACCATCGAGGGCTGGCGCTACGCGCTGACCGGCAAGAAGGTCGGCAGCCGGGTGGAGTTCTCGGTGCCGCCGGCCTGGGGGTTCGGCAAGGCGGGGAACGCGCAGGTGGGTGTCAAGGGCACCGACACGCTGGTCTTCGTGTTCGACATCCTGGACACGTTCGGTCCCAAGAGCTCCGCCAAGGGCAAGAAGGTGACCCAGGGCGATGCCGACCTGCCAAAGGTGGGCACCAACACCGACGGCAAGGCTCCCTCCATCGAGGTTCCCAAGGCCGACCCGCCGAAGAAGCTGGTGGCGGACTACGTCATCGAGGGCGACGGCGACAAGGTGGCCGCCGATGACACCGTGCTCGTGCAGTACAAGGGCGTGCTGTGGGACACCGGCAAGGAGTTCGACTCGTCGTACGGCCGCAAGGAGCTGACGTCGTTCTCGCTGCAGCAGGTCGTCAAGGGCTGGTCGCAGGGCATGACCGGCAAGAAGGTGGGCAGCCGCATCGTCATCGTCGTCCCGCCGGAGCTGGGTTACGGCGACCAGCCGCCGGCCGGCAGCGGCATCAAGAAGGACTCCACGATGGTCTTCACGGTCGACATCCTGGCGAAGATGTAGTCGACGTCGTCGCGACGGTGTAGCCGTGACCGAAGTGCAAGACTGTGTCCGTTGCCTTTCCGTACACAAGCAGGAGCTAGAGACGTGAGCATCGACAAGCCCGAGATCGACTTCCCCGGCGGCGAGCCCCCGGCGGACCTGGAGATCAAGGACATCTGGGAGGGCGACGGCGCTGTGGCGCAGGCGGGCCAGACCGTCACCGTCCACTATGTGGGCGTTGCCTTCAGCACCGGCGAGGAGTTCGACGCCAGCTGGAACCGCGGCCAGCCGTTCCGCTTCCCGCTGGGCGGGGGCCGGGTCATCAAGGGCTGGGACCAGGGCGTGCAGGGCATGAAGGTCGGCGGCCGCCGCCAGCTGACCATCCCGGCCCACCTCGCCTACGGCAACCAGAGCCCGACCCCGGCGATCAAGCCGGGCGAGACCCTGATCTTCGTGGTCGACCTCCTCGGGGTCTGATCGTCGTACGACCGGTCTCGACCAGCTGGGGCCCATGCCTGTCCGGGCATGGGCCTTCGGCTTTTGCCCTGCTACTTCGGGGCGGTACGGTCATCGTCGTCAAGCACCATAGGGAGGCGAAGGGCGTCGATGGCCATTGCCAAGGCCGAGCGGCTGATGAATCTGGCGCTGTGTCTGCTCGGGACCCGGCGACCGCTCAGCAAGCGCGAGCTGCGTGAGTCCATCGAGGCCTACCTCGAAGCGGGGTCGGACGACTCCTTCAACCGGATGTTCGAGCGCGACAAGGACGATCTGCGCGAACTCGGCCTGGTCATCGAGACGGTGGAGAACCTGGACGGCGAGGTCGGGTACATGGCCCGCCGTGACAGCAACCGCCTGCCGCCCATCACTCTGGACGCCGAGGAGGCCGCCGCTCTGGGTCTGGCGGCCAAGGTGTGGCAGCAGGCCCGCCTCGCCGGCGCGGCCAGTGGCGCCCTGCAGAAGCTGCGCGCGGCCGGCTTGCCGGAGGACGTCGACCCGTACGAGGCGCACAGCGCGCTGGAGCCCCGGATCCCGGTGCACGAGGCCGCGTTCGAACCGCTGATGCTGGCCTGCCGTGACCGCCGTCCCGTCGTCTTCGACTACCGCAAGGCCAGCGCCGCCCACCCCGAGCCCCGGCATGTCGAGCCGTGGGCGCTGGAGTGCTGGCGTGGCCACTGGTACCTGGCCGGTTTCGACCGTGACCGGGGCGCCGAGCGGGTCTTCAGGCTGTCCCGGATCACCGGCAAGGTGCGCTCCCGCGGCAGCAGCTTCACCGCGCCGGTCCCGGACGTCGTCACCGTGCGGGAGACCGTCGCGAGCTGGGCGGGGGAGACCGCCGACCGCTCCGCGCTGATCCGGCTGCGCACCGGCGCGGGGTACCCCCTGCGGGCGAAGGCCACCTCGGTGCGGGAACGGGGGGACGGCTGGGACGAGTTGGAGATTCCGTACGGCCATGGGCTGGACGCCTGGCTGGTGGAGTTCGGGCCGGACGTGGTGGTCCTGGAGCCCGCCGAGCTGCGGGCCGATGTGCTGGACCGGCTGCGTGCCGTGGCCAAGGGCTGAGGGGGCGTAAGAAAGTGGTGGGAAAACCGGCCAGGCCGGGCAACGCCATCGACCAGACCCGGCGGATGCTCTCCCTGGTGACCTATCTGCGGGAGCGGCCCGGTGCCCGGGTCGAGGACGTCGCCCGTGCCTTCGGGATCACCGAGGACGAACTGGTCTCGGACCTCGATGTGCTGCCCATGTGCGGGACCAGCTTCCGCGGTGGCGACCTGCTGGACATCGACACCGACGGCGAGCGGATCTGGTGGCACAACCCCGCCGCCCTCGGGGCGGAGGCGGCCGAGCCGCTCCGGCTCGCCGCGGACGAGGCCACCGCGCTGCTGGTCGCCGCCCGCGCGGTCTCCACGCTGCCGGGGCTGCGCGAGAGCGACCGGCAGGCGCTGCTGCGGGCCACCGCCAAGGTCGAGGCCGCGGCCGGTGAGCAGGCGGGCGCCAGCTCCCGGCTGTCGGTGACCTTCGAGTCCGAGGGCGGTGTCTTCGCCGACGTCGACCGGGCGATCTCCGAGCGGCGCCGCCTGTGGATCCGCTACTACTCGCCGGCTCGCGACGAGCTCACCGAGCGCGAGATCGACCCGATCCGGCTGGTCAGCGTCGGGCACACCTACGTGGAGGCGTGGTGCCGGCGTTCCGAGGCGCGCCGTACCTTCCGGCTCGACCGGGTCGCCGAGATCAGGATCCTGGACGAGCCCGCCGCACCGCCCGAGATCGAGCTGCGGGACCTGTCCGAGGCGTTGGTGCAGCCCGCCGCGGAGGACCCGGAGGTCGTGGTCGAGGTCGGTCCCGGCGGGCGCTGGGTCGCCGAGTACTACCCGCACGACAGTGCGGATGAGCTTCCGGACGGCGGTCTTCGTATCACTTTGCGGACACCGGAGCCGGCGTCGCTGAGACGGCTGGCGCTGCGGCTCGGACGCGACGGCCGGATCGTCTCGCCGAGCGACCTCGCCGACAGCGCCCGTGAGGCGGCCCGTGAGGCGCTGGCGGCGTACGACGGGATCGAGGCGCGCGGCGCTGACGTGGCGCAGGTGGTGAACGGCGCCCACGACGGGCGGTAGGACGGGCGCAAGCCGAGCCGCGTCGGCGCACCGGGGGCGAAGTGGCGGGCCGCGGGCGGGTGGCGGCCCGGAAGGCTGAGCACGGTCGCCCCTCGGCACCGGCTGGGGGCCCCGCCGGCGAACGACCAGAGAAGAGGAGCAGGGGCTGTGAGCGAGTCGTCGACGTCCGGCGCCGACATGACGGTGGCTGACGCGTTCGCCGGGATGAGAAGGGTGACCCCGGTGACGTTCAGGGCGGGCTGCCCGGAGTGCCGGGGCCGTTTCGAGCTCGCCGCGAGCGCGCTGCGGCTCGCCATCGGCGCCAGCAGCCGTACCACCTTCTACTCCTTCACCTGTCCCGAGTGCGGATCCTTGGTCCGCAAGCCCGCCGGCGAGCGGATCGTCGAACTGCTCACCGGCGGCGGGGTCAGGACTCTGCGGCTGCACTCCACCCTCTAGGCTCGGCGTCATGTTCTGGCCGATGTTCGCGGTAGCTGTGGGTTTTCTGGGTCTCGCCGTTCTCGGGGTGCTCGCCGTGCGGGTCTTCGTGGAGGCGCAGCGTCTGGGCAGACAGGTCACGGATTCCGCCCACCGGATCAACCGTGCCGCGGAGGACCTGGAGCGCGCGTCCCTGAGCGCGGCGCGCGCCGCGGACTCCCTCTGAGCTCGTCGGCGAGTCATCGGGGGGTCATCGGCCAGTCGCCATTGAGCCGTCTGTGAGACACGGGTGTGCTGCGCTTTGGGCCGCTTCGCCCTGTCACCTTGGTGGGGTCGGCAGGTACGCTGCTGGTCGCGGACCGGAGAACGAGGCCCGGATCGCGGACCGGGAGTACGCACAGGGATTGCCAGGCGTTCACCCCTGAGCGTTACGATCGCTGTCAAGGACGATCGATCGGACACTTGTCCGACCGGTCGGACGGCACCCCACCCAAGCCGCCTCGGTGAGAAGGTAAAGACTTATGTTCGGAAGGCTCGGCGCCCCCGAGATCATTCTCATCCTCGTCGTCGTCATCCTGCTGTTCGGCGCCAAGAAGCTTCCCGACATGGCGCGCTCCCTCGGCAAGTCGGCCCGCATCCTCAAGAGCGAGGCCAAGGCGATGAAGTCCGAGGGCCAGGACAACGCGTCCGCTCCGGCGGCCCCGCCGCACGACGACCAGCAGACCTCGGTTCCGCGCACCATCCAGGCGGCCCCCGGCGACGTGACCAGCTCCCGTCCGGTCACGGAGCCGACGGACTCGACCAAGCGCTGACGCAGGGCCGGTGACCTCCGGCCCGCCGCACGAGATGGGAACGTGGGTTGCTGAAGTCTGCCCGCAAAGAGGAGAAGGATCCCGAGGGGCGGATGCCCCTTGTGGAGCATCTTCGCGAGCTTCGCAACCGGCTCGCGAAGGCGATGCTGGCGATCGTCGTCGTCACCGTGGTCGCCGCGTTCTTCTACAACGACATCATCAACTTCTTCACCAAGCCGATCCTCGACTCGGTGGGCTGCGACGCGACCTTCGAGCAACTGGCGAAGTCCAAGTCGGAACACTGTGCCCAGATCACCATCAACGGTCTGCTCACGCCCTTCACCCTGGCCCTGAAGGTGTCCCTGATGGCCGGTGTGGTGCTGGCCTCGCCGGTGTGGCTGTACCAGCTGTGGGCCTTCGTCGCCCCCGGTCTGCACAAGCACGAGCGCAGGTACGCCTACGGGTTCGTCGGCACCGGCGTCCCGCTCTTCCTGGGCGGCGCCTACTTCGCCTACCGGGTGCTGCCCACCACGGCGGAGGTGCTGCTCCAGTTCACGCCGGACCGCGCCGCCAACCTGCTGCCGTTGGACGATCTGCTCGACCTCGTCACGCGTATGGTCATCGTCTTCGGCCTCTCCTTCGAGCTGCCCCTGCTGCTGATCTTCCTCAATCTCACCGGGATGATCACCGGCAAGCGGATGCTCGGCTGGTGGCGCGCGATGATCATGGGCATCACGGTGTTCGCGGCCGTCGCCACGCCCAGCACCGACCCGCTGACCATGCTGGCGCTCGCCGGACCGATCTGGGTGCTGTACTTCGGCGCGGTGCTGTTCTCCCTGCTCAACGACCGGCGCAGGCGCCGCCGCGAGGCCGAGGGTCCCGCCGACGACGAGGCATCCGACCTGGACCTCACCCCCGAGGACATCGGCGAGGTGGAGACCGTCGCCGCGAGCCGGACCCTTCCCGAGCAGGCGAGCACCGAGCGGGTCAACGGATACGACGACGTGACCTGAGGGTTCTTCCCCCGTCCGGCCCGCCTGTTCTCCTCCTTCTGACGTGAGCCGAGTGACCCGTACGCGGCGGTGCACGGGTCACTCGGCCGGTGAACTGCGGAGATCCCGGGTTCGCCAAGAGCGGATCCGGATAATGATCGTCCTGTTGTCAGTGGGGCCCGGTACGCTCGAAAGCACGATGACAGAGGACCTCTCACCGGCCGAGCGGTACGCGGCAGCACGTAGGCGCGCTGTCGAGCAGGCCACCGCACTCGCGGGCTTCCGCGAGATGTACGACTTCGGCCTCGACCCCTTCCAGATCGAGGCCTGCCAGGCACTCGAAGCGGGGAAGGGCGTGCTGGTGGCCGCCCCCACCGGCTCGGGCAAGACGATCGTCGGCGAGTTCGCCGTCCACCTCGCCCTCCAGCAGGGCAAGAAGTGCTTCTACACGACCCCCATCAAGGCGCTGTCGAACCAGAAGTACACCGACCTGTGCCGCCGGTACGGCGCGGACAAGGTCGGCCTGCTCACCGGCGACAACAGCGTCAACTCCGACGCCCCGGTGGTCGTGATGACCACCGAGGTCCTGCGGAACATGCTGTACGCGGGCTCCCAGACCCTCCTCGGCCTCGGATACGTGGTCATGGACGAGGTGCACTACCTCTCCGACCGCTTCCGTGGCGCCGTGTGGGAGGAAGTGATCATTCACCTCCCCGAGTCGGTCACCCTGGTCTCGCTGTCGGCCACCGTGTCGAACGCCGAGGAGTTCGGCGACTGGCTCGACACCGTGCGCGGCGACACTCAGGTGATCGTCTCCGAGCACCGCCCCGTGCCGCTGTTCCAGCACGTGCTCGCCGGGCGGCGGATGTACGACCTGTTCGAGGAGGGCGAGGGCAACAAGAAGGCCGTCAACCCCGACCTCACACGCCTGGCCCGTATGGAGGCCCAGCGTCCGTCGTACCAGGACCGCAGGCGCGGCCGGGCCATGCGCGAGGCAGACCGGGAGCGGGAGCGCCGGCAGCGCTCGCGGGTGTGGACCCCGAGCCGTCCCGAGGTCATCGAACGCCTCGACGCCGAGGGCCTGCTGCCCGCCATCACGTTCATCTTCAGCCGCGCCGCCTGCGAGGCCGCCGTACAGCAGTGCCTGTACGCGGGCCTCAGGCTCAACGACGACGAGGCACGGGAACAGGTCCGTGCGCTCGTCGAGGAGCGCACGGCGTCCATCCCGAACGAGGACCTGCACGTCCTCGGGTACTACGAGTGGCTGGAGGGCCTGGAGCGCGGCATCGCGGCCCACCACGCGGGCATGCTGCCGACGTTCAAGGAGGTCGTCGAGGAGCTGTTCGTCCGCGGCCTGGTGAAAGCGGTGTTCGCCACCGAGACACTCGCGCTGGGCATCAACATGCCCGCCCGGTCGGTGGTGTTGGAGAAGCTCGTCAAGTGGAACGGCGAACAGCACGCCGACATCACCCCGGGCGAGTACACCCAGCTGACCGGCCGCGCGGGCCGGCGCGGCATTGACGTCGAGGGCCACGCGGTGGTGCTGTGGCAGCGCGGGTCGAGCCCCGACCACCTCGCGGGACTGGCCGGCACACGCACGTATCCGCTGCGTTCCAGTTTCAAGCCGTCGTACAACATGGCCGTCAACCTGGTCGAGCAGTTCGGGCGGCACCGCTCGCGCGAGCTCCTGGAGACGTCCTTCGCGCAGTTCCAGGCCGACAAGTCGGTCGTCGGGATCTCAAGGCAGGTCCAGCGCAACGAGGAGGGCCTGGAGGGCTACCGGGCCTCCATGACCTGCCACCTCGGCGATTTCGAAGAGTACGCGCGACTGCGCCGCGAGCTCAAGGACCGCGAGACCGAGCTGGCCAAGCAGGGCGCGGCCCAGCGGCGGGCGGAAGCGGCGGTCGCGCTGGAGAAGCTGAAGCCCGGGGACGTCATCCATGTCCCGACCGGCAAGTACGCGGGCCTCGCGCTGGTGCTGGATCCGGGGCTGCCGGCCGGGCGGTCCAACGGCCACCGGGGTTTCGAGCACCACGACGGCCCCCGCCCGCTGGTGCTCACCGCCGAACGTCAGGTCAAGCGGCTCGCGTCGATCGACTTCCCGGTGCCCGTCGAGGCACTCGAACGGATGCGGATCCCGAAGTCCTTCAACCCGCGCTCGCCGCAGTCCCGGCGTGACCTCGCCTCCGCGCTGCGCACCAAGGCCGGACACATCCCGCCGGAACGCGCCCGCAAGCAGCGCTCCCAGGCCGCCGACGACCGGGAGATCGCCCGCTTGCGCACGGCGATCCGCGCACATCCCTGTCACGGCTGCAACGACCGTGAGGACCACGCCCGTTGGGCCGAGCGGTATCACCGGCTGCTGCGCGACACCTCCCAGCTGGAGCGGCGCATCGAAGGACGTACGAACACGATCGCCCGTACGTTTGACCGGATCGTGGCGCTGCTGACCGAGCTGGACTATCTGCGCGCCGACGAGGTCACCGAGCACGGCAAACGGCTCGCCCGGCTGTACGGCGAGCTCGATCTGCTGGCCAGCGAATGCCTGCGGGCCGGAGTGTGGGAGGGGCTCACCCCCGCCGAACTCGCCGCGTGCGTCTCGGCGTTGGTGTATGAGTCGCGGATCTCCGACGATGCCATGGCGCCCAAGGTGCCCTCGGGCAAGGCGAAGGCCGCGCTCGGGGAGATGGTGCGGATCTGGGGGCATCTCGATGCCCTGGAGGAGGAGTTCCGGATCACGCAGACCGAGGGTGTGGGGCAGCGTGAGCCGGATCTCGGGTTCGCCTGGGCCGCGTACATGTGGGCCGGCGGGAAGGGACTCGACGAGGTGCTGCGGGAGGTGGAGATGCCGGCGGGGGACTTCGTGCGGTGGTGCAAGCAGGTGATCGACGTGCTGGGGCAGATCTCCGCGGCGTCTCCCGCGGAGGGCTCGACGGTGGGGAAGGTCGCGCGGAAGGCGGTCGACCAGTTGCTGCGGGGGGTTGTGGCCTACTCGTCGGTGGGGTGACGGTGTGGTGGCGGGTGCGGGTGCGGGTGCTGTGGCTGATCGCGCAGTTCCCCGCGCCCCTCAGCTCAGCGCTCTTCGAGATAGGAACGCCAGCTGCCGTACCGGGTGATGTCCTCCGCATCCGACAGGGCGCCGGGCTCGCACAGGAAGCCCGGCACGCTGGTGCCGTCCGCCAGGTGTACCTTGCCCAGGGTCATCGGGCGGGGCAGTGCTGTCAGGAGGCGGCCCAGGCCCTCTGCCGGGAGGTGCCACACCTCCGTCTCGATCTGCGCGCCGCCCTCGCCCACGTGGACCAGGCCCGGCTTGGGCGGGTCGGTCGCCAGCGCGTGGAGGCGGTAAACCGGGGCCGTGGTCGTCGTACGGTCCAGGCGGGCGCCCAGGGACAGCAGTTGGGGGTTGAGGGGCTGGCCCGTCAGGTGGGCCCCCACCACCGCCAGCCGTGTCTCCGGCTGGAGCAGGGCGGCGATCCTCGCCAGGCGCTCGTCGGTGAACGCCGGGCCGATCAGCATGACGCCGAAGGGGAGGCCGTTGGCCTCGCCGGCCGGGACCGCCACCGCCGCCAGGTCGAAGAGGTTGGTGGAGTTGGTGAAGCGGCCCAGGCGGGCGTTGGCGCCCAGGGGGTCGGCGGCGACCTCCGCGAGGGTGGGGTGGCTGGGAGCGGTGGGGAGCAGGAGGGCGTCCGCGTCGGCCAGCTCGGCGAGAGCTCGGGTGCGCAGGCCGGCCAGCCGGTCGGTGTCGGCGAAGAGCTGATGGGCCGGGATGTCACGGGCGCGGGTGATGATGCCGGCGACGGTGGGGTCGAGGGACGGGTCGTCCGCGGCCAGCGCTTTGTCGACAAAGATCCCTACGGCCGTGTAGCGCTCGGCCACGAACGCGCCCTGGTAGAGCATCGCCGCGGCGTCCGTGAAGGGGCTGAGGTCGATCTCCCGTACCGAGGCCCCCGCTGCGACGAGCTGGTCCACCGCCGCCTCGTACGCCTGTGCCCAGCCCTCGTCCAGCTCGCCGAGCTGGTCCCGCGCCGGGACCGCAACCCGCCAGGGGCCCGGGGTGCGCTGGGGGAGCGGGGGCAGGTCGCGGTCGGGCGGGGAGGCCATGTGGGCCAGGGCCCGCTCGGCCTCGGGGAGGGTGCGGGCGAACACCGTCACGCAGTCCAGGGAGGCGCAGGCGGGGACCACGCCGGCCGTCGGGACCAGGCCCCGGGTGGGTTTGAGGCCGACGATGCCGTTGAAGGCGGCCGGGACCCGGCCCGAGCCCGCGGTGTCGGTGCCCAGCGCGAAGTCGACGATCCCCAGGGCTACGGCGACGGCCGAGCCGGAACTGGAGCCGCCGCTGATCCTGGCCGGGTCGTTCGCGTTGCGGACGGCGCCGTGCGGGGAGCGGGTGCCGACCAGGCCCGTCGCGAACTGGTCCAGGTTCGTGGTCCCCAGAACGAGGGCGCCCGCCGCACGGAGCCGGGCGACGACCGGTGCGTCGCTCTCGGGGTCGTAGGCGTACGACGGGCAGCCCGCGGTGGTGGGCAGGCCGGCCACGTCGATGTTGCCCTTGGCGGCGAACAGGCGTCCGGCGAGCGGAAGGTGCTCGCCTTCGGACAGCCGGGCGTCGAGCGCCCGCGCCTCCCGCTCGACCTCGTCCTGCGGGCGCAGGTCGATCCAGATCTCGGGGCGGTCGACCGCCGCGACGCGGGCGTAGGCGGCGCGGACGCGGGAGAGGGTGGTGGACATACGGTGTTCCTCTTTCAGTTCGCGGCCGGGGCCAGGACGACCAGTGCCGTTCCCGCCTCCACCTGGTCGCCCGGTCTGGCCAGGATCTCCGCCACCACGCCGTCGACCGGCGCGCGCACCCTGGACTCCATCTTCATCGCCTCCAGGGCGAGCAGCGGCTGCCCGGCCGTCACCTCGTCGCCCGGCCCGACGTTCAGCTGCCAGACCGAGGCGGCGAACTCGGCTTCGATCAGGCGCCCGCCCGGCGGGACGGTCACCTCCGCCGGGGCAGCGGCAGGGGCGGTCGCGGCCTCCGCGCGGGTGAACTCGCCCGCCTCCTCCCAGGCGTCCCGCTCCGCCGAGAACGCCGTCTGCTGCCGGGACCGGAACTCCCCGATGGACTCGGCGTGTTCGGCCAGGAAGGCCTGGTACTCGGAGAGGGAGAACGTGCCCTCCTCGATGAGCGGTACGAAGCGGCCGGCGACGATGTCGGCGCGCAGGTCGAGGAGTTCGTCCGCGTCCACCGGATACCACTTGATGCGGTCGAAGAAGCGCAGCAGCCAGGGCGAGCCCGGTTCGAACGCACCGCGCTGCTGCCAGCCCGACCACACCTGGGTCGTGCGCCCCACGAACTGGTAGCCGCCGGGGCCCTCCATGCCGTAGACGCACAGGTAGGCGCCGCCGATGCCGACCGAGTTCTCCGCCGTCCAGGTGCGCGCCGGGTTGTACTTGGTGGTCACCAGGCGGTGGCGGGGGTCCAGAGGTGTGGCCACGGGAGCGCCCAGGTAGACGTCGCCGAGGCCCAGGACCAGGTACTCGGCGTCGAAGACCGTGCGGTAGACGTCCTCGACCGACTCCAGGCCGTTGACCCGGCGGATGAACTCGATGTTCCACGGGCACCAGGGGGCGTCGTCGCGGACGCCCGCCATGTAGCGGGCGATCGCCTCGCGGGTCGCCGGGTCGTCCCAGGACAGGGGGAGGTGGACCGTGCGGGAGGGGACCACCAGTTCGTCGCTCGGTGGCAGGGACGCGGTGATCTCCCGTACGGCGGCGAGGAGTTCGTCCGCGGACAGGCGGGCGGGGTCCGTCTGGATCTGGAGCGAGCGGATGCCCGGAGTGAGGTCGGTGATGCCCTCCGGGCCCTGCTCGGACACCGCCTCCATCAGCGCGTGGACGCGCATGCGCTGGGCGAGGTCCAGCTGCATCGGCCCGAACTCGACCAGCAGGTTGTCGTCGCCGCTGCGGCGGTACGTGACGTCGCCGTCCCGGGCGAGGATGCCGCCGTCCACGATGGCGGGGCGGGGGGCGCCGGACACGTCCACCGGCGCGAAGCGCACCGTGTCGCCCGGGCGGAGCTGGCCCAGCTTCCAGCGCTCGGTACTGATCACCGTCGCCGGGCAGACGAATCCGCCGAGGGAGGGGCCGTCCGGGCCGAGCAGCACCGGCATGTCGCCCGTGTAGTCGACGGCGCCCACGGAGTACGCGGTGTCGTGGATGTTGGACGGGTGCAGGCCCGCCTCGCCGCCGTCGGTACGGGCCCAGCGCGGCTTCGGGCCGATCAGGCGGACCCCGGTACGGGCCGAGTTGAAGTGGACCTTCCAGTCGGCCGCGTAGAAGTCGCGGATGTCCTCCTCGGTGAAGAACTCCGGGGCGGCGTGCGGGCCTTCGACGGCCTTCACGTGCCATACGGCACCGAAGTCCGGGCGGTCACCGAGCGGTACCGGCCCACCCGCGGTCACGGTCCCGTCCTCGGTCACCGTCCCGCCGTGCAGGACGTCACCGGTGCGCAGCGCCCGCCCGCCGTGTCCGCCGAAGCGACCCAGCGTGAAGGTGCTCGCGCTGCCGAGGAAGGCCGGCACGTCGAGGCCCCCGGCGACGAGGACGTACGTCCGCAGGCCGTGCTCACGAGGAGCGCCGATCTCCAGCAGGCCCCCTGCCGGCACCGTCACCGGCTCCCACTGCGCGACCTGCGTGCCGTCGACGGTGACCGGGGCGGGCGCACCCGTCACGCACACGGTCGTCGGGTGGGTGAAGCGGAGCGAGGGGCCCTGGAGGGTGCATTCGAGCCCCGGGGCGCTCTCGTCGTTGCCGAGCGCCCGGTTGCCGAGCCGGAAGGACAGGTCGTCCATCGGGCCGCACGGGGGCACGCCGACCTGCCAGTAGCCGGTGCGGCCCGGCCAGTCCTGCACGGTGGTGAGGGTGCCTCCGGAGACGACCTCGATGCGCGGGGTCGGATCGCCGACGGCCGCCAGGGTCGCCGTGGAGTGCGCGGCCCGCAGGAAGTCCCGGTCGGTGAGCGCCGCCCGTACCAGTCCCAGGTTGGTCTCGATGCCGTCGACGCGGGTGCGGGCCAGTGCCTCGTCCAGCCGCTCGAGGGCGTGGGCACGGTCGGGGCCGTACGCGATGACCTTCGCGAGCATCGGGTCGTACGAGGTCGTCACCTCGGTGCCGGTCTCCACCCAGCCGTCGACGCGCACGCCCGGCGGGAACTCCACCCGTGTCAACAGGCCCGCGCTGGGGCGGTGTTCGCGGGAGGGGTCCTCGGCGTAGAGGCGGGCCTCGACGGCGTGGCCGCGCGGGGTGCCCGGGTCGCGGACGACGCCCCGCTCGCCGCGGGCCAGGCGCAGCATCCAGGCGACCAGGTCGACGCCGTAGATCTCCTCGGTGACCGGGTGCTCGACCTGGAGGCGCGTGTTGACCTCCAGGAAGTAGGCCTCCTCGCGGGCGGCGTCGTAGACGAACTCGACGGTTCCCGCCGAGCGGTAGCCGACGGAGGCGCACAACTCACGTGCGCTCGCGGCCAGCTGATCACGAACCCGGTCGGGCAGGCCCGGTGCCGGGGCCTCCTCCAGGACCTTCTGGTTGCGGCGCTGGAGGGAGCAGTCGCGGTCGCCGAAGGTGACGACCTTGCCCTCGCCGTCGCCGAAGACCTGCACCTCGACATGGCGGGCGTGCTCGACCAGGCGTTCCAGGAAGACGCCGGCGGAGGAGAAGGAGGCGGCGGCGACGCGCTGGACGCGGTCCCAGGCGTCGGTCAGTTCATCGGCCGAGTGACATGCCGACATACCGATTCCGCCGCCTCCGCCGGTCGCCTTGAGCATGACGGGGTAACCGATTCCGGCTGCCTGTTCGAGTGCCTCGTCGAGGGACGCCAGCAGGCCCGTCCCCGGCGCCAGCGGCACCCCGGCCATCTCCGCCGCCGCCCGGGCCGTGTGCTTGGCGCCGAACAGCTCCAACTGTTCCGGTGCCGGGCCGACGAACACGATCCCGGCGTCCTCGCAGCGCCGCGCGAAGGCCGCGTCCTCGGACAGGAAGCCGTAGCCGGGGTGGATCGCGCCCGCACCGGTGTCCTTGGCCGCCTTGAGCACCAGGTCGGCGTCGAGGTACGACTCCTTCGCGGGCGCCGGGCCGAGCCGTACCGCCTCGTCGGCGAGCCGGACGTGGGGTGCGGAGCGGTCGGGATCGGAGTACACGGCGACCGTGCGCAGGCCCAGTTCGCGGGCGGTACGGATGATGCGGACGGCGATCTCGCCCCGGTTGGCGACGAGGAGGGTGTCGAAGGTCATGCGGTGCCCGCCTCGCTGATCGTCATCTCCACGGCGGTCGGCTCGAAGCCGTTGCACGGGTTGTTGATCTGGGGGCAGTTGGAGACCAGGACGAGCACGTCGCGCTCGGCGCGCAGGGTCAGCTTCAGGCCCGGGGAGGACAGGCCGTCGACGATGCCGAGGGTGCCGTCCTTCTCGACCGGCACGTTCATGTACCAGTTGATGTTGGAGACCAGATCCCGTTTGCCCAGGCCGTACTTGGCGCCCTCGGCGAGGAAGTTGTCCACGCACGCGTGCTGCGACCAGGTGTGGTGGCCGTACCGCAGGGTGTTCGACTCCTTGGAGCAGGCCCCGCCGACCGTGTCGTGACGGCCGACGTCGTCGGCGGTCACCGTCATCAACGGGGTGTGCTCGTTGGACATCAGCACGCTGCCCGTGGTCAGGAAGAGGTTGCCCTGCGCCTGGATCGTGTCGGGGGCGCTGTAGCGGACCGACGTGTCGTGGGCGTCGTAGACGAGGAAGTCGACGGCCTGGTTGCCGTGCAGGTCGGTGATGGTGAGCGTCTCGCCGGCGCGTACGACGGCGGACCAGGCGGCGCGTGCGGGAACGACGGCCGTCGTGGTCGTGGTGGTGGTCGTGGTCATGCGAGCCCCCTCGCGGCGAGGAAGTCCGCGGTGTTGAGGAAGGCGCGGTGGCCCTCGGGTGTGGCGTCCCACAGGGGGTCGCCCGGCTTCGTCGCCTCGGCACGCCAGGCGAGCACCTCCAGGGGGGTGCTGACGTACTCGGGGCGGGGGTCGGCCGGGTGGGGGACGTTCGCGATCAGTACGGTGACGTCCTGCTCGGCGCGCAGGGTGACGCTGCCGCCGGGGCCGGCCGAGCCGGTGAAGTCGAGTGCGCCGTCCTCGCGGACCTCGACGCCCTGGAAGAAGGAGAGCGAGGGCGGCAGGTCGCGCGGCTCCAGGCCGTTCTTCGCGGCCGCCAGTGTGAACAGTTCGCGGCCCGCGGGGGAGGGGCTCTGCGGGGTGCCGTCGCCGTAGCGCTCGGTGTTGCGGACCAGGGTGGAGGTGCCGCACAGCGCGTCGTGGCGGCCGGACGTGTCGGCGATCAGGGAGGCGAGGACGCGGCCCTGGTCGGACAGGAGGAGCTGGCCCTCGCCCAGGTAGGCGTTCCACTGGACCTTCACCGTGTCGGCGACGTTCAGCCGCTCCCAGGGCCGGTCGGCCGCGTACAGGAGCAGGTGGGCGCAGGCGTCGCCGCGCGGGTCGGTCAGGCGCAGCTCGGTGCCGCGGGCCAGGACCCGGTGCGTGTAGTTGCCGCCCGCGACCGTCTCCGCCCACACCAGGTGGCCCGCCTCGCACGGTGGGGCCGGCCAGTTCCTGGCCGGGACGACGGGCATCGCCTCGGTGCGGGTGCCCTCCTGGGCACGCGCGTGGGCGCGGGCTCCGTAAGTGGTCGCTGTCGCCATCGCGGGACCTCCGGCTCCGTGGGTACTGTCCTATTTCTGTCGCTCGACAGAAATTAGGCGGGGGGCGGGTCACGGGCGTTGCCGTCGCGTTGCCGGTCGGTTACCGGGCCCTCACGAAGATCACCGCGGACGGCGGTGTGCGAGGATCGATCGCATGGGGACAGCAGGTACAGGGCAAAGCCGACGGGTCGGCAGGCCGCGGGCCGCTCAGCGGCCGGACAGCGGGCTGGAGCCGCGCGAGGAACTCCTCGCGGCCGCCGCCGAGTTGTTCACCACCCTCGGCTACGCGGCCACCTCCACCCGGGCCGTCGCCGAACGCGCCGGAATGCGCCAGGCGTCCATGTACCACTACGTCTCCGGCAAGGAGGAGTTGCTCGCCCAGCTCCTGGAGTCCACCGTCACGCCCTCCCTCGCGTACGCCCGTGAACTTCTCGCAGACGACACCGTCCCGGCCGAGGACCGGTTGTGGGAGCTGTGCCGGGCCGACGTCGAGGTGCTGTGCGGCGGTACGCACAACCTCGGCGGGCTCTATCTGCTGCCCGAGGTGCGCGCCGAGCGCTTCGCCGGCTTCCACGCCGTGCGTGCCGAACTCAAGGACGCCTACCGGCAGTTGCTCGCGGCCGCCAGGTCCGGTGGCGAGCTCGCCAAGAGCGAGCTGGATCTCCGGACGGACCTGGTGTTCGGGTTGATCGAGGGCGTCATCCTCGTCCACCGCTCCGACCCCGCGCGGTCCGTGTCGGTGTTCGCGGAGGCGACGGCGGACGCCGCGCTGCGCATCGCCGGGGTCTGATCCCGGCGCTCCTCGGCCTCGTTGTGGGGGCACGTCACTCGTCACGGTGGGTGTTTTCGCACGCCTGTACATCGTTACTCAGTGTGTGCGATGAGAACCTCAGCGTATAAATGGAGCCGAGCGTACCCCTCCTGTGCGCCCGGTTTCAGACGCTTGCTGAATATGACATGGCGATGATCCGGTCGGACTAAGCTCGCCCGCAGCGCACCGAGTTGAGGCGTATTCGTGCGCTTGTTCGCAAATGTGCAGAAGATCCAGAGATACCCACGACATTCCCCCCTGCAAGCTCCCCGACACCCCGCCGATTTGTTTCAGAGGGCCCACATGGTGAGTGTTCAATCTCCTCCCGGTCGCCGTGAACTCCCGTACACCCGCGTGTTGTTGCTGCCCGCCATAGCGATGGCCGCGGCGACCGGGGCCGCCGTCGCGCTGGTGACGGCACCGGCCCGGGCCGCCGTCGGCTGGTGCGGCGCCCTCGCCACCCTGCTGTTGGTCGCGACGGCGTCGGAAGCGGTCCGCCGCGGCCGGACCCTGCGTGACCTGCGCACGGAGCACGCCCGTCGCTCCGCGTATCTGGAACGGCGGATCGCCGGCCACGAGGAGGAGATGACCCGCCTCGCCAAGGAGATCCTGCCGACCGCCCTGCACCTGATGCGCGGCGGAAATTCCCCCGCAGAGGTGATTCGCCACCTCGGCGACGTCGAGACCGCCTGGCACGAACTCCCTGAGTCCCAGGTGTCGTTGCTCAAGGCGGTGCTGACCGTCATCGACACCGAGGACGTCATGCGCGACGCCGCGCAGCGCTCCTTCGTCAGCATCGCCCGTCGCGTCCAGGCCATCGTCCACCAGCAGGCCAACGAACTGCGGGAGATGGAGGAGGACCACGGCCGCAACCCCGAGGTCTTCACCGACCTGCTGCGCATCGACCACGGCACCGCGCTGATCGGCCGGCTCGCCGACTCCATCTCCGTCCTCGGCGGCGGCCGCCCCGGCCGTCAGTGGCCCGAGCCCGTCGCGCTCTACAGCGTGCTGCGCGGCGCGATGTCCCGGATCCTGGAGTACGGGCGCATCGACCTGACCTCCATCGCCAAGGTCAACGTCAAGGGCACCGCCGTCGAACCCGTCATCCACGCGGCGGCCGAACTCCTCGACAACGCCACCCGCTACTCGCCCCCGCAGACCAAGGTGCACGTCACCGCCACCGAGGTGCAGACCGGTGTCTGCATCGAGATCGAGGACGCCGGCGTCAGCCTCAGCGAGGACGCCCGCCTGAGGGCCGAGGGCATGCTGGAACGCGCCATGGCCGGCGTCGACCTGCAGGACCTCGGCGAGGCGCCGCGCCTGGGCCTCGCCGTCGTGGGCCGGCTGTGCCGCACCTACAACATGCAGGTCTCGCTGCGGGCCTCCGCGTACGGCGGGGTCCGCGCCATCCTCGTCGTGCCCAGCGACATGCTCACCTCGGAGCCCGGCGTCGGACTCGCCCACGGCATCGGCGCCACGGCCGTGCCCCAGCCCGAACTCGGCGCGCTCCCCGGCCCCAAGCGCACGGTCAAGAACCGCCGCCCCACCAGCCCCAAGTTCGTCACTCCGGTCTCCATGGAGGACGACGTCCCCGAGGTCACCGAGTGGACCGCCAACGGACTGCCGCAGCGCCGCAGCCGGGTCAAGACCTCGCTCACCCAGCGCTACGCCGAGCAGGCAGCCATCGAGCAGGCCGAACGGGAGGGCCGGCCGACCATCTGGTCGACCGCCAAACGCGAGCCCGAACCCGCGCCGGAGATCGCGCAGAAGGCGCCCGACACCCCGCCGGGTCAGTGGGTCCAGGCGTTCTTCGACAACCTCAAGCGCCCTGACCCCACCGCACCCCCCCAGCCGACCGACGAACCGGCCCACGTCGAGGCCGACGACGAGGGAGACCTCAAGTGATCCAGCAGCGCGGCAACTTCGACTGGATGCTCCAGGACCTCGCCAAGGGCGTACCGGGCATCCAGATGATCGTGGTGCTCTCCGCCGACGGACTGCGCATCGCCCGCCACGGCGGCGACCCGGACACCGCCGACCGCGTCGCCGCGGCCTGCGCGGGCCTGCAGAGCCTGGCCGGCGCCGTCGCCCAGGAGATCCCGGGCAGCGAGGGCGAGATGAAGATGGTCCTCATCGAGATCCACGGCGGCTACTTCTACCTGATGGCCGCCGGACCCAACGCCTACCTCGCGGTGCTCTCCGACGTACGCGCCGAACCCGGCTACATGAGCGCCCGCATGAGCGATCTGGTCATCCGCATCGGCGCGCACCTC
Source organism: Streptomyces violaceoruber (assembly GCA_000720805.1). Taxonomy (GTDB): domain Bacteria; phylum Actinomycetota; class Actinomycetes; order Streptomycetales; family Streptomycetaceae; genus Streptomyces; species Streptomyces cellulosae_A. The sequence goes on along the minus strand of JODI01000011.1, from coordinate 29,400 downwards.
ACCAGCCCGCCCAGGCGCAACGGGCAGACCGTATGATTCCTCCGCAACGCCGGCGGCGATACCCCAAGCAGGAACCCGAGCCGTACATCAGGCCGGAACCCGAACCGACGCGCCCGCCCGAGGACGACCAGCAGCCCGAGGGGGAGAAGAAGAACCCCGAGCGGCTGTACGTGATCACCGGTCCGGACGGTGCCCGACGCACCGAACTCGACCTGGTCACGCTGATCGTGGCGAGCGCCGACCCGCCGCCCTCCGCGACACCCGAGCAGGCGGCGCTGCTCCGGCTGTGTACGGCCCCCCTGTCCGTGGCCGAGCTGTCGGCCTATCTGAGCCTGCCGTTCAGCGTGGTGACCGTACTGATCACCGAGCTGCTGACGGCCGAACTGGTGACGGCGCGTGCCCCGGTCATCCGACAGGCGCTGGCCGACCGTTCTCTCCTCGAAGCGGTGATGCATGGACTTCAAAAACTCTGACACCGTCACGGGTCCCCGGAAGGAGGACCACCTCCCGCCCACCGCCCAGGCGGCGGTGAAGATCGTCATCGTGGGCGGCTTCGGTGTCGGCAAGACCACCATGGTCGGCTCGGTCAGCGAGATCAAACCGCTGACCACCGAGGAGACCATGACCCAGGCCGGCGTCGGCGTGGACGACGACTACGGATCCGAGTCCAAGACGGCCACCACCGTGGCGATGGACTTCGGCCGCATCAGCATCACCGACCAACTCGTGCTGTACCTCTTCGGCACCCCCGGCCAGGAACGCTTCTGGTTCCTGTGGAACGGCCTGTTCGAGGGGGCGCTGGGCGCGGTCGTGCTCATCGACACCCGCCGCCTGGAAGTCAGTTTCGACGTCATGGGGCGTCTGGAGGAGCGCGGCGTGCCCTTCATCGTCGCCGTCAACTCCTTCCCGGACGCGCCCCGTTACCCCGTCGAGGAACTGCGCACCGCACTCGACCTGAGTGAGGAGATCCCCATCGTCGACTGCGACGCGCGCCGCCGCGCCTCCAGCCGGGACACCCTGATGACCCTCATGCGCTTCCTGCACTCCCTCGCCATGTCGGGCGCGCTGAGGTGACCGCAGCCGCAGCCGCGCCGACGGCCCCGCACGGACATACACCGACATACATGACACACACGGACACCGGATCCACTTCGGAGCGATCACTGTGACGCCTGAACACCACTCCCCGACCGGTACGGACCCCGGCCTCGTTCCACCGCCCGGATGTCCCGCCCACGACCGCGGACCCGGCGGACTGCGCCGGCTCTACGGGCCCGACGCGGAGAACCTCGGCTCGCTGTACGAGCAACTGCGGGAGGAACACGGCCCGGTGGCGCCCGTGCTGCTCCACGACGACGTGCCGATGTGGGTGGTGCTCGGCCACGCAGAGAACCTGCACATGGTGCGTACGCCCTCGCAGTTCTGCCGGGACAGCCGCATCTGGACCCCGCTCCTGGACGGCCTGGTCAAGCCCGACCACCCCCTCATGCCGCACATCGCCTGGCAGCCCATCGCCGCCCACGTCGAGGGCGACGAGCACCTGAGGCTGCGCGGCGCGGTCAACGGCGCCATCTCCACCATCGACCCCCGCGGCATCCGCCGGCACATCAACCGCCACACCCAGCGCCTGGTCAACCGGTTCTGCGAGGAGGGCACCGCCGATTTGGTCAGCCAGTTCTCCGAGCACCTGCCGATGGCCGTGATGTGCGAGGTCCTCGGCATGCCCGACGAGTACAACGACCGGATCGTGCAGGCCGCCCGCGACATGCTCCGCGGCACCGAGACCGCGATCGCCAGCAACGCGTACATCATGGACGCCCTCGGCCGGCTCACCGCCCGCCGTCGCGCCCGCCCCGAGGAGGACTTCACCAGCTACCTCATCACCCATCCGGCCCGGCTCACCGACGACGAGGTCCGCGAACACCTGCGGCTCGTGCTCATCGCCGCGTACGAGGCCACCGCCAACCTGCTCGCCAACGTGCTGCGGATGGTGCTCACCGACCCACGCTTCCGCGCCCAGCTCAACGGCGGCCAGATGACGGTGCCGGAGGCGGTCGAGCAGTCCCTGTGGGACGAGCCGCCGTTCAGCACGATCTTCGCCTACTTCGCCAAGCAGGACACCGAGTTGGGCGGCCAGCGCATCCGCAGGGGCGACGGCCTGCTCTTCGGCATCGCGCCGGGCAACGTCGACCCCCGGGTGCGGCCCGACCTCTCCGCCCACATGAAGGGCAACCGCTCCCACCTCGCCTTCGGCGGCGGGCCGCACGAGTGCCCCGGCCAGGACATCGGCCGAGCCATCGCCGACACCGGTGTGGACGCGCTGCTGATGCGGCTTCCGGACGTCGAACTCGACTGCCCCGAGGACGAGCTGACCTGGACGGAGTCCATGTCCTCCCGCCACCTGGCGGAGCTGCCGGTGCGGTTCGCGCCGACGCCGCCGCAGGAGGTGACGCTCACACCGGGCCGGCTGCCGGTCCCGCCGCCGCGCAACTCCTGGCAGGTCGGCACGCACCAGCCGGAGCCGGCCCCCGTCGGCAGCCCGGACCCCCGACCGGCCGCCGTAGCGATGCCACAGCCCGGGCCGGCGCCACAGCCCGCCCCGGCACCTGAACCGGTCCGCCCGCGGGGCGCGTGGCGGCGCTTCCTGCGGTGGTGGCGCGGCTACTGACCAGCCGCCCACCTTGCGTACGACGTCCAGGCCCCCAGAACCCGCCCGCTGTGGAACCGGTGCTCCACTCCCGTCACCGGATCGGTGAACTCCAGCCTCCGCGCCAGCAGTTGGAGCGGACGCCGGAAGTCACCGGCCGGCACGGGGTCGGTCACCATGGGGTAGAGGGGGTCGCCGAGGATGGGTACTCCGAGCGCGTTCATGTGGACCCGCAGCTGGTGGGTCTGGCCGGTGGCGGGGGTGAGCCGGTAGCGGCCGAGGGTGCCTTCGTGGCCGGCGGCCGGCTCGCCCCGCTCGACCAGCTCCACCCGGCTGATCGCGTTCGGTTCGCCCGCCACCTCGTACGCGGCCAGTACCCCGCGCTCCTTCACGATCCGGCTGCGCACGGTCCGGGGCAGGGTGAGCGCGGGGGAGTACGGTGCCACGGCCTCGTACTCCTTGCGCACCCGCCGGTCGCGGAACAGCCCCTGGTAGGCGCCCCGCTCCTCGGGCCGTACGGTGAACAGCACCAGCCCGGCGGTGAGCCGGTCCAGCCGGTGCGCGGCGCCCAGCGTGGGGAGGTCCAGCTCCCGGCGGAGCCGGGCGAGCGCGGTCTGGGTGACATGGCTGCCGCGGGGGGTGGTGGCCAGGAAGTGCGGCTTGTCGGCGACGACGATGTGCTCGTCGCGGTACACCACCTCCACCGGGAACGGCACCGCTACCTCGGCACGCAGCTCCCGGTGGAACCACACGAACATCCCGGGTACGTACACCGCGTCCGGGGCCACCGCCCGCCCGTCCGCCCCGACGACCTGCCCCGCGTCGAACATCCCCTCGACGACACCGGCGTGCGCCGCGAGCCGCTCCACCAGGTGCTCGCGCACCGTGGCCCACGGCCCCTCGGCGGGCAACCGCACCCGCACCGGATCCACCCCCTCGCGCTGCGGCAGGGGAGAGGGCGGGATCCGGTGGTTGCGTGTCATCACGGGCAAGCGTAAGCGGGTACGCCGTGACCCGGGCCGGGTTACGCCGCGACCGCCTTGGCCGCCGAGTTACGCCGCGACCGCCTCGGGCGCCTTGGCCGCCGAGGCGCGTGCCTTGTACGCCCGGTAGGCCACGCCGATCACCACGGTCACGGTGAGGAACAGCACGGTGAACCACTGGAAGTACCAGTGCCCGCCCGCCGGGTCGTACACCGCGGCCCTCGGCCAGGCCAGGTTGACCGTCATGACCAGGCCGTAGAGGAGGGCGAGGGCGTTGACCGGGACGCCCCAGCGGCCGAGCGAGAAGAGCTTGGCGCCCTCCTCGTCGGTGCCCTCGACGGTGAACTGGCCGCGCAGACGGCGGACCAGGAGCGGGCCGGTGACCATCGCGTAGGCCAGGTACAGCATCACGATGCAGGTGGTGCCGATGGCCAGGAAAGCATCCGGGGAGGCGAAGTTGAGCAGCAGGAGGGCGGCCGCGAGGACGCCGACCACCACGGCCGGGGCGCTCGGCATGCCGGTGCGCGGGTTGACCTTCGCGAGACGGGCGGAGAAGGGGAGCTGGCCGTCGCGGGCCATGGAGAACAGCATCCGGCAGGCCGCCGTCTGGATCGCCAGGGTGGCCACTGCGATCGCCACGACCACGTCGGCCAGCAGGGCCCGGCCCACGCCGTCGCCCAGGCTGCTGGTCAGGACGTAGCTCAGACCGTCGACGGACAGATGCCCGTCGGTGAGGCTGGGAGCGGCGAGCAGGCCGCCGAGGACGATCAGGGTGGCGAGCAGACCGGCCGCGCCGAGCGCGACGAGGATGGTGCGGGGCGCGGTGCGCCGCGGATGGTGCGTCTCCTCGCTCATCTCGCCCGCGCTGTCGAAGCCGATCATCACGTACGCCGCCGCGAACGAGCCCACCATCAAGGCCCCGAACAGGCCCGACTGGGCGGCGCCCGAGGTGTGGAAGGTGATGCCGGGGGTGCGCTCGGAGTGGGTCAGCAGCAGGACGATGATCAGCACCGCTCCGATGATCTCGGCGGTGACCCCGACGCGGTTGATCACCGACATCACGCGGTTGTCGAGGATGTTCACCAGCGTGGTCAGCACCAGCAGGATCACGCCGAGGACGGCGGCGTTGGCCGCGCCGTCCGCCGAGGTGACCGCCGTGTCGGTGCCGATCAGCTGGAAGCCGGACCAGATCGCCGGCAGGACCAGCTGCAGCGCCAGCGCGGCCGCCGCGACCACCACGATCTGCCCGATCACCATGATCCAGCCGGCGAACCAGCCGAACGTGAGGTTCGACAGGCGCGACGACCACTGGTAGATCGCGCCCGAGATCGGATAGCGCGCGGCCAGTTCGGCGAAGCAGGCGGCCACCAGGAGCTGGCCGAGCAGCACGGCCGGCCAGGTCCAGAAGAAGACGGGGCCGCCGAACGCGTACCCGAAGGCGAAGAACTGGAAGACGGTGGTCAGGACGGAGATGAAGGAGAACCCGGCCGCGAACGACGCGTACCGGCCCAGGCTGCGGTGCAGTTCCTGGCGGTAGCCGAACTCGGTGAGGGAGCGGTCGTCCGGGGAGTGCGGAGGATCCGGGCGGACGTCGGAGGGGGCGGTTGTCGTCACGGCGGCCTGCCTTCGGCGCGGGGAGCGGGGCGGAAGCGAGTTCCTGTCGGGTGACAGAAATTAGGGAGGCGCTGTTTCGAAGGCGTCACGCGGGCATGTCGGGGGCGGGCCCAAGTGCTCACGCCCTTGCCGCGCACCCTGGATCGCGATACATCGCGCCTGTCGCTCTCCCTGATCTCCCTGCTCTCCCCGCGCGCCGAGAGCGTCGCCCTCGTCGACCGCGGCCGGATCGTCGTGGAGGGCACCCCGGACTCCCTCAAGGGCGAACTGTGCGGCGACGCGGGCCAATGTGAACCACGCGGACCGCTCGGCGACGCCGACCGTAAGCCGTGAAGAGTGCCCTCGGCGCAGTGCCGGGCATCCACGCGGTGCCGTCGACGGGCGCCGCGTCAGCGTCCGTTCCGACGATGGAGGGGCCGCTGCCCCCTCGCGCTGCTCGGCGCGCTCGAACCCGGCGGGGTCGGCGTCGCCACCGCGACCGTCGCCCGCCCGCCCCGCGACGACGTCCACCTGCGCTACGCGGGCCGCCGGTACGCCGAGGCCGACAGTGGAGCACGGGCGCGGAGCCCCTCGTCCTCGTGGGAGGCGCTCGATGGGCACCACCGCCTCGCGACCGGCCGCGCGTACGACTCCGACGGCGGCCGTGCCCTCGCCGGCGCCAGGGCCTCGTCGAACCAGGCGGCCTCGGACCACCTCCCAACCCGACTGCCTGGTGCCAGGATGGTGGTGACGAGCGCCCTCGGGTCCAGCGTGTGGGCGGGGACGACCGCGGTTGCAGGGTGGCGCCGACTGCCCGGGCGGCATCGGCAGGATCGCCGTCCCTGATGTTCGCCTCGTTCCGCTCCCGCCGGCGGTCGGTGCAGACCGACCCGGGGCCGGGGTGCCCTGGGTCGGTCAAGAGGCCCCGGGTCGGTCAAGAGGGCGCGGAGGTGCCCTCCTGCTCGGCCTCGATGCGCGCGTTCCACTCCCGCTTGGAGGCCTGCCAGCCGTCCTCGTTGTGGCCGAGCCGCCAGTAACCGGAGATCGACAGGTCCTCGCGCGCGACCCCGCGCTCGACGCGGAGCAGGTGGCGCAGTTGCTTCACGAAGTGCGCCTCACCGTGCACGAACGCGTGCACGCGGCCCTCCGGGAACTCCAGCGCCTGTATGGCCTCGACCAGTGCCTCGCCGATGGGCCGGTCGCCGCGGTGCAGCCAGACGACCTCCACATCGGAGTCGATCTTCTGCTCCTCCTCCGGCCCGGAGATCTCGACGAAGGCATGGGCCCGGGCGCCGTCCGGCAGCGCCTCCAGGGATCGGGCGATCGCGGGCAGCGCGCTCTCGTCACCGGCGAGCAGATGCCAGTCGGCCTCCGGGTCGGGGGCGTAGGCGCCGCCGGGACCCATGAAGCGCACGGTCTCGCCCGGCCGTACCCGCAGCGCCCAGGGGCCGGCCAGGCCCTCGTCGCCGTGGATCACGAAGTCCAGTGTCAGCTCGCGGTGTTCGGCGTCCCAGGCACGCACGGTGTACGTCCGGGTCACCGGCCACTGCTCGCGCGGGAACTCCTCGCGGATCCGCTGGATGTCGAAGGGCTCCGGGTACGTGGCCCCGCCGGCCGGGAAGAGCAGCTTCACATAGTGATCGGTGCAGGCGTCCGGAGAGAAATCGGCCAGCCCCTCGCCGCCGAGCACCACCCGCTGCATATGGGGAGTCAGCCGTTCGGTGCGGATGACCTGCGCGGTGTGGGGCTTTCGCGGCTTGCGCTCCGGTCGTTCTGCCATGGCGACCTCCCGATCCATATGGTTAGGCTTGCCTAAGTTAGCATCTCTTCCCTGTGGATGCGCCCTTCCGGGTAGGTCCATGACCTGTTCATGACCTCGTGCGGGGACGACGTTTACGCCACGAGGGTGGCGAGAAGTCGCTGCAATGATCCCCCCAGTCCCCAGCGGGACGCCAGCTCCTCCAGTGCCGCCGGATCACGCGGGGTGCGCGGCACCACCGTGTCGACGTCCGGCAGCGGGACGTCGTCCGCGACCCGCACGACCTTCGGCGCCACCGCCAGATACGGCCGTGACTCGTCCAGGCGCTTGCGCTGCGCCGGCGTGAGCTTCGCCTTCGGGTCGTCGACCGCGGCCAGGATCCCGGCCAGGTCGCCGAACTCCGCGAGCAGCTTGGCCGCCGTCTTCTCGCCGACCCCGGGCACGCCCGGAAGACCGTCGCTCGGGTCGCCGCGCAGCAGCGCCAGATCCGCGTACCCCTTGCCGTCGACCCCATACTTCTCCCGCAGCCACGCCTCGTCCGTCAGCTGCAGGGAACCCACGCCCTTGAGGGGGTACAGCACCCGCACCTCGCGCCCGTCGTCCACCAGCTGGTACAGATCGCGGTCGCCGGTGACGATGTCTACCGGGCCCTTCGCGCGCGCGGTGAAGGTGCCGATGACGTCGTCCGCCTCGTACTCGGCGACGCCCACGCGCGCGATGCCGAGCGCGTCCAGCACGGCCTCGATGATCGGAACCTGCGGCGAGAGGGTGTCCGGCACCTCCTCCTCGTCCGGGCCCGCCTCGTGCTCCTCGGCGACGCGGTGCGCCTTGTACGAGGGGATCAGCTCGACCCGCCACCGGGGCCGCCAGTCGGCGTCCATGCACGCCACCAAGTGATCGGGCCGGTGGTCCTTCACCAGGCGGTCGATGAACTCCAGCAGTCCGCGCACGGCGTTCACCGGTGTGCCGTCGGGGGCCTTCACGGACTCCGGGACGCCGAAGTAGGCGCGGAAGTAGAGCGAGGCGGTGTCAAGCAAAAGCCATTTTTCTGGGCGGGTCGACATGAGCACAGCATGCCACTGACGGGGGTATGACGCCGGGCTCGACGATGCCAGCAGGATCACGCTGAAGCCCCGCCCACCCGCCGCGGGGGAGGCAGGGGGACGGGGCAGCCTTGCGCTCGTCGGCGCCGGTCCCGTACTCGTCCGACCAGCCGGGGGTCGAGGACGCGCCCGACATCCTGGAGACATCGAAGTTGAACGTGTTCAATTAGCTGCTGTGCGGGTGACCGCGCAGCAGCTGGCGCGAGGACGCGGCAGCTACCGCTAGGAGGGCATCGTGGGCGCAGGCTTCATCATCTGGGCAGTGTTCTTCTTCTACGTGCTCCTCATGGCACCGTTCTGCATCCTTGTCGGTGCGAAAACGTCCTCGCGCATGGGCTGGCTGATAGCAACTCCCCTGATTTTCCTGCCCATCACCCTATTGATTGCCGCTCTGATCCCTTGACTGGCTCACCGACTGCGAGACCTGGACCGGGCGACGCAGATCGACTCCGCATACGGATGGCATCGTTCGGCTGGCACTTGCTTGCGAAATCATCACCGTTACGACTGTCCTGGCCAACGCCGGCATCGCCATCGCGGACCTCCTGCGGGCCGAGTTCGTCGTCGCCAACTCGACCGAAGTGGGTCTCCCACAGACCTGGCTCCCGTGGCTCGCCGCGCTCAAGGCCTCAGGAGCCGCTGGTCTCTTACTCGGGCTCACGGGCGTCACGGTCATCGGCGTCGCCGCCGCGGCGGGACTCGTCATGTTCTACATCGGTGCGATCGCCGCACACATCCGTGCCCGCGTCTTCGACAACATCGCGTTCCCTGGCGGCTACCTGGGTCTGGCCGCTGCGTCTCTCGTCCTTGCCGTCGCACGATAGACGGGAGAGCACCGAATCAAGGTCAGGGTCGAAACGTACAACGGGAGTCGGCGTTCGGCAGCGGATGCCGTCGGTCTTGTTGCCCCAACACAGCAACGGCTCGAGCTACGCGGGCAGGCCGGTCATGTTCACCGGACTCAGGTGCTTGAGCGCCCAAGCCCCGGATCGGCTTTCGCAACAGGCTGTGGTCCCGTGGCACGGGGCCATGAGCCGGGGGATGTGGGGCTCGCGGTGCGATGCAACCAGGGGGCGGCACACGTGCGCGCATACGCTGACGCTCTCGGCGTCTCCTGCACGGTCGGCGTTTCGGCGCACCGACGGGCAGGCTGATGATCTGCGAACGGTCCGGCATGGCGGTCCCGTGGCGGCCGGTGGCGGGTTTCCAGGACAGAATTCGTAGCGCCCATGAGTCGGCCGAACGAGAGCCCCAGGACGGCAACGCGCCCAGGAGCGCCCGCATGGACGCATCACGAGTCAACCGGACAGCTGGCCGATGTGGTCGCCCGCGCTTGGTACGTTGACGTCCGGGCCGTACGGGTTCCGCCAATGAATGTCGACCCTCTGAGGGTCGATACCCCGGCGGCCACGGGTACCCGGCCTGACGATGACGTGCGTGATGGCGCTCTCCAACAGTGAGCGGCGGCCGTCCGTGTCGCGAGCCTCCCATGCTTCAGCGAAGGTCTGGCCCATCTCGACGTACTCGACGACGGGCTCGCTCGGCTGGGAGAGGATCTGCTTACGCCGCGACTTGAGCGAGCGGAGGTCGGCCAGCAGCTTCGCTTCCTTCTCGTCGTCGTCCACGTCCGCCAGTTCGGCTGTCGCCGCCTTGATCTCCGCTTCGACAGCGGCCAGGTCGGCGACCTCGCGGACGCTTTCGCGGACTTCGACGACCGGGTACCGCCCGACGAGATCGAGGAAGGTCCCCGTGACGTACTCCTCAATGCGCTCGGCGACGATCGAAACGCCGCGCTGACACCCGGTGCCGTCGGACTTGCCCGAGCACGAGTACCGCACGACAGGTTTCGTTCCGCCGGTCCTGTTCACCCGCATCGAGCCGCCGCAGGTCGAACACCGCAGCAGTCCGCCGGACAGCAGGCGCGCTCTGCGCTTCCGCTCGCCGCCCGGCGTCTTCGTCGGCGCCAACAGCACGCGGAGTCGGGCCATGGCTTCGAGCTGCAGAATCGGTTCCCAGACCTGGGCCGGTTCGCCGTCGTCGTTGCGGACCAGCTTCCCGTTGTGGGTCATGTAGCCGAGGGATGCGTCCTGCGTCAGCACGATCCGCAGCGATGTCATGGACCAGGCAGCGGCCTTGCGGGGCTTCGACCCGGCGGCATTGAGCGCCGCCGTCGTGTAATACAGCGACTTCCCGTCGAGGATCATGTCGGCGGCCTTGCGCACGTACGCGGCTTCGACGGGGTCGACCTCCAGCACCCTCCCGGCACCTTCCGGGTTGTCGACGAGGCGGTAGCCGTACGGCGCTGCTCCTCCGGGGTGGCGGCCGGCTTTCACGAGGGCCGCCCGCGCGGCGAGGACGCGGTCGCGGATCGTGGCGGCCTCGAACTCGGCGAATACGCCCAGAAGTTGGAGCAACATACGACCGGCGGACGTCGTCATGTCGAACGGCTCGGTGGCCGACACGAGCGACACCCCGGCCTTGGCCCACTCATCCGTCAGAGCGGCGAGGTCGGACACGGAACGCGCGACGCGGTCGATCCTCCATACCAGCACGATGTCGGCACGCCCCGACTGGATGGCTTCGCGGACGCGGGTGAGGCCGGGGCGGTCCAGGCGCGCCTTGGTGGCGGAGACGTCGATGTCCTCGATGATCTCGGCGAGCGCCCAGCCCCGTGCTTGGCAGGTCGTCCGGATCAGCTCCCGCTGGCACTCGATCGACGTGCTCTCGTCCGTGGCCTTGGAGATGCGGGCGTATCCGACCACCCGGCGGCCCTGGGATGGTGCCGTTGTCATGTGGGTAATAGTAAACAGTGATGAAGCGAAATTGAGATGCATTAGTCACACGCCACGCACATGCCGCACCCCACCGACAGTGACGGTCGGCCAAGCCCCGTTGGGAAGATGTCGTCGCAGGCGCGGACGAGGCACGCGGAGCGGGACGGGCGGACGTAAACGTCCTGTGAACTGGACCACCTCTGCGTTTGGGCACAAGGGGTCTGGGCAGGCGCCGCCACTAAGAGATGCCGGTTGCACTTTCAACTGATCGCGGCGCCCGCGTCTCTGCTTCTGCCCGCCGAGACTAGAGGTACGCGTGTCATCCAGACTTGAGGCCGCAGGCCTTTACAAGGTGTTCGGAAGACGACCGGACGACGCTGTCGAGCGGCTCCGCCAGGGCGCCGACCGGGAGGAACTGCGGGCCGACGGCACCACCGCCGCCGTCGTCGACGCCTCCTTCACCGTGGAACCCGGCGAGATCTTCGTCGTGATGGGTCTGTCCGGCTCCGGCAAGTCCACGCTGCTGCGGATGCTCAACGGCCTCCTGGAGCCGACCGCGGGCCATGTCCGCTTCGGCGGGCAGGACCTGACCGCCCTCAGCGACCGCGACCTGCGCGAGGTCCGCGCGCACAAGATCAGCATGGTCTTCCAGCACTTCGCGCTCTTCCCGCACCGCAGCGTGCTGGAGAACGCCGCCTACGGCCTCGCCGTCCAGGGCCTTCCCCGGCGCGAGCGTGAGGAGCGGGCCGCCGAGGCGCTCGCCCTGTGCGGACTGGCCGGCTGGGAGAAGTCCTGGCCCGACGAGCTGTCCGGCGGCATGCAGCAGCGCGTGGGCCTGGCCCGTGCCCTCGCCACCAACGCCGACCTGCTCCTCATGGACGAGTCGTTCAGCGCGCTCGACCCGCTGATCCGCCGTGACATGCAGGACCAGCTCATCGAGCTGCAGAAGTCCCTGAAGAAGACGATCGTGTTCATCACCCACGACCTCAACGAGGCCATGCGGCTGGGCGACCGGATCGCCGTCATGCGTGACGGCCGGATCGTCCAGATCGGCACCGCGGAGGACATCCTCGTGCGGCCCGCCGACGACTACGTCGCCTCCTTCACCAAGGACGTCGACCGCTCCCGCGTGCTGACCGCGTCCTCCGTCATGGACCCCTCCGTCTCCGGCGGCAGCCCCAGCTGCAGCTGCGAGACCGCGACCGCCGACACCCCGTTCACGGAGCTGTGCGCGATCAGCGCCCGCCTGTCGCACCGGGTCTCGGTGGTCGACGGGGCGAACCGCGTGATCGGGGTCGTGCCGCGGGAGCGGCTGGTCGCCTTCCTCGGCGACGAGGTCCAGGAAGCCGTGCCGTGCGACAACCCCGACGGCGAGAAGGTGGTGACCCGTGCCTAGGATTCCGCTCGGCGACTGGGTCAACGACGCCGTCGACTGGCTGCTCGGCCACATGGCCTGGCTCTTCGACTTCCTCAAGACCGTCTTCACCGGCACCTACGACGGGATCAACGCCGTCCTCCAGGCGCCCGAACCGCTGCTGCTCGCGGGCATCTTCGCGGTGCTCGCGTTCTGGCTGCGCGGCACCCTGGCCGGTGTCCTCACCTTCGTGGGCTTCGCCTTCATCGACTCCCTCGAACTGTGGGACGACGCGATGGTGACCCTCTCGCTCGTCCTCGTCGCCACGATCATCGCGCTGGTGATCTCCGTACCGGTGGGCATCTGGGCGGCGCGCTCCGACCGGGTCAGCGGACTGGTCCGGCCGGTCCTGGACTTCATGCAGACGCTGCCCGCGATGATCTACCTCATCCCGGCGATCCTGTTCTTCGGCACCGGCGCCTCCGCGGGCATCGTCGCCACCCTGATCTTCGCGCTCGCCCCCGGCGTGCGCATGACCGAGCTCGGCATCCGCCAGGTGGACAAGGAACTGGTGGAAGCGGCCGACGCGTTCGGCACCGCGCCCCGCGACGTCCTGCTGCGGGTCCAGCTCCCGCTGGCGCTGCCCACCGTGATGGCGGGCGTCAACCAGGTCATCATGCTCGGTCTGTCGATGGCCGCGATCGCCGGCATGGTCGGCACCGGCGGCCTCGGCGGCGACGTCAACCAGGCCATCGGCCAGCTCAACGTGGGGCTCGGCTCCGAGGCCGGTGTCGCCATCGTGATCCTCGCGATCTACCTCGACCGCATGACCAGCGCCCTGGGCACCCAGGTCTCCCCACTGGGCCGCCGCGCCGCCGCCCGGGTGCGGGCCGCGCAGGGCCTGAAGGTCTGGTCGTACCGGCCCCGCCCGCAGATCGCCGTGATCGGCGTCGTGGTCCTCGCCCTCGTGGCGGGCGGCATGGGCATGTTCGGTGGCACCTCGGGCGGCTCCGCCGTCGCCGACGGCAAGGACATCGGCCAGGGCAAGAAGATCAACATCGGCTACATCCCCTGGGACGAGGGCGTCGCCTCCACCTTCCTGTGGAAGGAGATCCTCGAACAGCGCGGCTACCAGGTGAACACCCAGCAGTTCGAGGCCGGTCCGCTCTACACCTCCCTGGCGCAGGGCAGCGTCGACTTCCAGACCGACGCCTGGCTGCCGACCACGCACGAGCAGTACTGGAAGAAGTACGGCAGCAAGCTCGACGACCTGGGCGCCTGGTACGGCCAGACCTCCCTGGAGCTGAGCGTGCCCTCGTACATGAAGGGCGTCGACTCGCTGGCCGACCTCAAGGGCAAGGCCGCCACCTTCGGCGGGAAGATCACCGGCATCGAGCCCAGCGCCGGCATGATGAGCCTGCTGAAGACCAAGGTCCTCAAGGAGTACGGCCTCGACAAGGAGTACAAGGTCGTCGACAGCTCCACGCCGGCGATGCTGGCCGAGCTCAAGCGGGCGTACAGCAAGAAGGAACCGATCGTCGTCACGCTCTGGTCGCCGCACTGGGCGTACAGCGACTACGACCTGAAGAAGCTGAAGGACCCCAAGGGCGCCTGGGGCAAGGGCGACGGGGTGCACACCATCGCCCGCAAGGGTTTCGCGGCCGACAACCCGGTCGTCGGCGAGTGGCTGAAGAACTTCAAGATGGACGAGAAGCAGCTCACCAGTCTGGAAGCCGAGATCAACAAGGCGGGTGAGGGGAAGCAGCAGGAGGCGGTGCGCGCCTGGCTGAAGCAGAACCCGGGCGTCGTCGACAAGCTGGCCCCGGTCGCGGGCGGCTCCGGCGCGACCCCCGCCGAGGCCAAGAACCCGATCGACGTGGCCTGGTTCCCCTGGGACGAGGACATCGCCGTCACCTACCTCTGGAAGAACGTCCTGGAGCGGCGCGGCTACAAGCTCAACCTCAAGCAGATGGACGTCGGCCCGGTCTACACCGGTCTGGCCTCCGGCGACCTGGACCTCAACTTCGACGCCTGGCTGCCGTACGCGCAGAAGAACTACTGGGACCAGAGCAAGGACAGACTCGCCGACCTCGGCACCTGGTACCAGCCGACCTCGCTGGAGGTCGCGGTGCCGTCGTACGTCAAGGGCGTGAAGTCCTACGAGGACCTCAAGGGCAAGGCCGGCCTCTTCGACGGGAAGATCATCGGCATCGAGCCGGGCACCGGCGAGATGAACCTGCTCAAGACGAAGGTCCTGCCCGGGTACGGCCTGGACAAGGAGTACGAGGTCGTCGACGGCTCCACGCCGGCGATGCTCGCCGAACTCAAGCGGGCGTACGCCAAGAAGGAGCCCGTCGCGGTCGTCCTGTGGTCGCCGCACTGGGCGTACAGCCAGTACGGCCTGACCAAGCTGAAGGATGACAAGAAGCTCTTCGGCGAGGGCAACACCATCCGCACGATCTCCAACAAGAAGTTCCCCGAGCAGTACCCGCAGCTCACCAAGTGGATCAAGAACTTCAAGATGAGCGAGGCCGAGCTCGGCAGCCTGGAGGCCGAGATCAACCAGCGCGGCCAGGGCCAGGAGGAGGAAGCCGTCGCCGCCTGGCTGAAGGAACACCCGGACATGGTCGAGCGGATGACCCCGCAGTAGCCGCCGTTCCCGTTCGCCCGAGGGGCGGGCCTCCCCACGCGTCCTGACAGCGTGTGGTGAGGCCCGCCCCTCGGGTCATGTCCCGGCTCATGTCCCTGTCGCGGTCCCTCCCGCCGCTCTCCCACGGAAAGGATCCGGCCAACCACATACAGCTACGCACCCGCCCGAGCTTCACGGTGGCGCATGAGCAGCCGGTGGACGGACGCCCGCGCGCCGGTGGCGAAGGCGTCCGTGCTGAGCTCGGTCCAGCGGTTCCGGGGCCGATCCGCTGGCGCGAACTGTGAGGTCCGACCGCATGCGGGGGGCCCTTGATGTGAGGGCCGCATGAAACGGTTTGCCGAACATGCGTAGGGTGCAGACAACTCCTCAGGAGCGGTGGGCCCCAAAGCGGGCACACGGACAGCGGAGAGCTAACAACAGCGGACCGACGAGCGAAGGAGGGAGCCGGAGCGATGGGCGACCACAAAGAACAGCCCCTTCGGGTGGGCGCGGCCGTGCGGCGCCGCCGCCGTGCCCTGGAGCTCACCCTCGCCGTCGTGGCCGAACGCAGCGGCCTGTCGGTCCCCTTCCTCAGCCAGATCGAGAACGAACGCGCGCGCCCCAGCCAGAGCTCCCTGGAGAAGGTCGCCGACGCCCTGCGCACCACCGCCGTGGAACTCCTCGCCGCCGCCGACCCCGCGTGCAGTGTCGACGTGGTCCGCGCCGAGGACGAGCCGCTGCTCGCGCCCCAGGTGCGGTCCCTGGTGCGCGGTCACCACCAGATGCACGCCTCGGAGTTCACCGGTGACCACGACGCGGGCCGTGAATTCCAGTACCGCAACGACCAGTTGATGTACGTCGCCGACGGCGCCGTGGAGATCGAGGCGGAGGGCCGCGCCTACCGGCTGGGCCGCGGGGACACCCTGTACCTCACCGGCGGCGTGCGCCACCGCTGGCGGGCCACGGTGGGCGACACCAGAGTGATCGTCGTCGCCGTGGCCGAACACGTCGAGGCCGTCCAGGACCGGCAGCGGTAGTGCGAGTCGTCTCTCTGGTGCCGTCCCTCACGGAAGCCGTGGCCGGCACGGGCACCCTGGTCGGCGCCACGGACTGGTGCACGCATCCGGCGGACCTCGACGTCCTGCGCGTCGGCGGCACCAAGAACCCCCAGGTCGACCGGATCGTCGCCCTCGCCCCGGACCTGGTGATCGCCAACGAGGAGGAGAACCGGGCCCCCGACCTCGCGGCCCTGCGCGAGGCGGGCGTCGAGGTGCTGGTGACGGAAGTGCGCGACGTCCCGCAGGCATTCCGGGAACTCGAGCGCGTGCTGCACGCCTGTGGGGCGAGGACCCGCCCGCGCTGGCTGGACGAGGCCGAGGAGGCCTGGTCGGCGCTGCGGCCGCCGGAGGGCCGTACGACAGCGGTCGTACCGATCTGGCGCCGGCCGTGGATGGTCCTGGGCCGGGACACCTTCGCGGGCGACGTCCTGGCCCGTCTCGGCGTCGACCACCTGTACGCGGGGCACGCCGAGCGGTATCCGCGCATCCCCGTCGAGGAACTGCGGGCCGCCGCCCCGGACGTGGTGGTCCTCCCGGACGAGCCCTACCGCTTCACCGCCGACGACGGTCCGGAGGCCTTCCCCGGCCTGCCCTGCGCGCTGGTCAGCGGACGGCACCTGACGTGGTACGGGCCCTCGCTGGCCGAGGCGCCACGGCTGCTCGGCGAGGCGCTGCGAGGTGACGGACGGCGGCGGCGCGCGGGCGGCGGGCGGTCGGACGGGGAAGGAGCGGGGTCGGCCGGGCTGCGGTGAGCATGTGTCCACGGTCTCGTCGGTGGTCCGCCGCGACCAGGGAGTTTGTCCCTGTGGGGGCATAAGCTGTCCTTATGAGCGGCGATGGGGAACGGGACACCTCCCGGTTCGAGGTGAGCGGCTCGCTGGCGCACCGGGTGCCCGATCTCGGGGCGCTGGAGCTGCTGCTGGCGGTGGCGCGGCTCGGAAGTCTGGGCCAGGCGGCGCGCGAGCTGGGGATCACCCAGCCCGCCGCGAGCAGCCGGGTCCGCTCCATGGAGCGTCAGCTGGGGGTGGCCCTGGTGGACCGCTCGCCCCGCGGCTCCCGGCTCACCGACGCCGGGGCGCTGGTCACCGACTGGGCCCGGCGGATCGTGGAGGCGGCCGAGGCTTTCGACGTGGGGGCGCAGGCCCTGCGGGACCGCCGTGACTCCCGGCTCCGGGTGGCGGCGAGCATGACCATCGCCGAGTACCTGCTGCCGGGCTGGCTGCTCGCGCTGCGCGCCCAGCGGCCGGACACGGCGGTGTCGCTGCTGGCGGGCAACTCGGCGGCGGTGGCGGAGCGGCTGCTGTCGGACGAGGCGGACCTCGGGTTCGTGGAGGGGCTCAGCGTCCCCACCGGGCTGGACTCCGTGGTGATCGCCCATGACCGTCTGATCGTGGTGACGGCGCCGGGACATCCGTGGGCGCGGCGTCGCCGTCCGCTGGGGGCCTCCGAACTGGCCGCGACACCGCTGATCCTGCGCGAGAAGGGCTCGGGCACGCGTCAGGTCCTCGACACGGCCCTGGGTGGCCTGGCGCGGCCCCTGATCGAGCTGTCGTCCACCACGGCGGTGAAGGCGGCGGCGGTGAGCGGGGCGGGGCCGGCCGTGCTCAGCGAACTGGCGGTGCGGGAGGAGCTGGCGATGCGGCGGCTGGTGAGCGTGCCGGTGGACGGGGTTTCGCTGGCGCGGGACCTGAGGGCGGTGTGGCCCACCGGGCACCGACCGGTGGGACCGGCCCGGGAGCTGCTGTCGCTGACGCGCGGGTAGGCGGCCGTCAGCGACCTGACGCAGCCTCCACCAGTGCCCCCATCACCCGTACGTCCTCGCCCATCTCGGGATGCCACTGCACGCCCAGCACCCAGTGCGGGCCGGGCAGCTCGACCGCCTCCACGGTCCCGTCCGCCGCGTACGCCGAGGCGATCAGGCCCGTGCCGAGGCGGTCGACCGACTGGTGGTGGAAGGTGGGCACCGAGGTCTCCTCCGGGACGACCTCGCCGTACGACGTGCTCGGCACGGGCTTGACCGGGTGCCGCCCGAAGACCCCGGGCACCTCGGCGTGCCCGTCGATGTGCTGCACGAGCGTGCCGCCCAGGGCGACGTTCAGCAGCTGCATGCCCCGGCAGATGCCCAGCAGCGGGAGCCGTGCGGCGAGGGCCGCGTCGATCAGCGCGAGTTCCCAGGCGTCCCGGGCGGGGGCGGGCGGTCCGGTGCGGGGGGCGCGCTCGGCGCCGTAGCGGGCCGGTTCGACGTCGGGGCCGCCCGCGATCACCAGGCCGTCCAGGCGGGCGACGGTCGCCGCGGCGTGCTCCGCGGCGTCCGGCGGGAGCATCGCGGCCAGCCCGCCCGCGCGCTGTACGAGCCGCGGGTACCCGGCGGGCAGCAGCGCCGTCTCCAGCTCCCAGAAGCCCCAGCGCGCCCCGGCCTCCAGATACGTACTGATACCGATCAGCGGCCTGCCCGACATGTACCCTCCGACCCCTCGATGGACTGCACTCAATGGACTCCTGTCATACCTTTTCGACCCGTGGGTGTCGGCTCAGGCCAGGAACCCCCGCAGCAGCGCCGCCGTCCCCGCGCAGTGCTCCCGCATCATCTCCCGCGCCCCGTCCGCGTCCCCGTCGAGGACCGCCTCGACCAGCGCGGTGTGCTGGCGCTGGGAGTGCTCCAGGTTGCGCACCAGGAGCGGGATGCAGTCCAGGAGGTCGTTCACCGAGGCCCGTACGGCCGCGTACCGCGCGGTCAGCGTGGGTGAGCCGCACAGCTCGGCGAGGGTGAGGTGGAGCAGGGTGTCCAGGCGCCGGTACTCGGTCAGCGGGGCGTCCTGCGTCGCGGCCAGCGCCTCGCGCAGCCGGTGTGCCTGGTCCGCCGAGAGCCCGTGCGTGGCGCACAGGCCCGCCGCGCCCACCTCCAGCACCTCCCGGAAACGCAGGACGTCCTCGATGTCGACCGCGGCGATCCGCCGCCGCAGCTCGTCCTCGCCGCGGGCGTCGGCACGCGGCAGGACAAACGTTCCGCCGTACCGGCCGCGCCGCGACTCGACCAGCCCCTGGTCCTGGAGCACCTTCAGCACCTCGCGCAGGGTCACCCGGCTGATCCCCAGCCGCTCCGCCAGCTCCCGCTCGGCGGGCAGCCGTTCGCCGCCCGGCACCAGGCCGAGCCGGACCACCTGGAGGATCTGCTCCAGGGCCTCCTCGAAGCCGTTGCCCGCCCGCACCGCCCGCAGCACGGGCGTCAACGGGTCGTCCGGGCCGCCGTGAGCCTGCAGCGACATATGGCCGCGCCCCCTTCCCAAGCAAAGGTTCTCCGCAATACCTTATGGCTTCCGGCCCGGCCGAAAAAGCGCGAAGAAGCCGAAGGAGCGTTCCGTGGCAGACCGCACACCCCCGCTGAGCGTCGAGGAGCTGCACACCCTCGTCGCCGGCGGTGAGATCGACACTGTCGTCCTGGCCTTCCCCGACATGCAAGGGCGGCTGCAGGGCAAGCGGTTCGCCGCCCGTTTCTTCCTCGACGAGGTCCTCCACCACGGCACCGAGGGCTGCAACTACCTCCTCGCCGTCGACACCGAGATGAACACCGTCGACGGGTACGCCATGTCCTCCTGGGACCGGGGCTACGGCGACTTCGCCATGCACCCGGACCTGTCCACCCTGCGCCGCGTCCCCTGGAACGCCGGCACGGCCATGCTCATCGCCGACCTCGCCTGGAACGACGGCTCCCCGGTCGTCGCCGCCCCCCGCCAGATCCTGCGCCGCCAGCTGGAACGCCTCGCCGAGCACGGCTTCACCGCCCAGGTCGGCACGGAGCTGGAGTTCATCGTCTTCAAGGACACCTACGAGCAGGCATGGGACGCCGACTACCGCGGCCTGACCCCGGTCAACCAGTACAACGTCGACTACTCGGTGCTCGGGACCGGCCGCGTCGAGCCCCTGCTGCGCCGCATCCGCAACGACATGGCCGCCGCCGGCCTCACCGTCGAGTCCGCCAAGGGCGAGTGCAACCCCGGCCAGCACGAGATCGTCTTCCGCTACGACGAGGCCCTGGTCACCTGCGACCAGCACGCCGTCTACAAGACCGGCGCCAAGGAGATCGCCTCCCAGGAGGGCGTCTCGCTCACCTTCATGGCCAAGTACAACGAGCGCGAGGGCAACTCCTGCCACATCCACCTCTCGCTCACCGACTCGGCCGGCGACAACGCCATGGCGGGCTCCTCCGAGGACGAGGGCGGCATGTCCGACGTCATGCGCCACTTCCTCGCCGGGCAGCTGGCCGCGCTGAGGGACTTCTCGCTCCTGTACGCCCCCAACATCAACTCCTACAAGCGGTTCCAGCCGGGCTCCTTCGCCCCGACCGCCGTCGCGTGGGGCTACGACAACCGCACCTGCGCCCTCCGGGTGGTCGGCCACGGCCGTTCCCTGCGCTTCGAGAACCGGCTCCCCGGCGGCGACGTCAACCCGCACCTCGCGGTGGCCGGGCTGGTGGCGGCCGGCCTGTACGGCATCGAGCAGAAGCTGGAACTCCCCGACGCCTGTACGGGCAACGCCTACACCGCCGACTACGCGCACGTCCCCTCCACGCTCCGCGAGGCCGCCGAGCTCTGGGAGAACAGCCCGATCGCCAAGGCCGCCTTCGGCGACGAGGTCGTCGCGCACTACCGCAACATGGCCCGCGTCGAGCTGGACGCCTTCGACGCCGCGGTGACCGACTGGGAGCTGCGCCGCTCCTTCGAACGCATGTGAGGTCAGCCTTGTCCCACGAGCACGAACTCCAGGTACTGAACCCCGCGACCGAAGAGGCCGTCGCCACGGTCCCGGCCGCCACCGCGGCCGACGTGGACGAGGCCGTCGTACGCGCCACGCGGGCACAGGTGCGGTGGGCCGCCCTCGCACCCGGCGAGCGCGCCCGGCTGCTGCGCCGGTTCGCCGCCGCCGTGGACGAACACGTCGAGGAACTGGCCCGGTTGGAAGTCCGCGAGGCGGGCCACACCATCGGCAACGCCCGCTGGGAAGCCGGCAACGTGCGCGATCTGCTGGACTACGCGGCCGGGGGAGTGGAGCGGCTGACGGGACGGCAGATTCCGGTGGCCGGCGGCCTCGACGTCACGATCCTCGAACCGCTGGGCGTCGTCGGCGTCATCGCGCCCTGGAACTTCCCGATGCCGATCGCGGCCTGGGGCACCGCCCCGGCGCTCGCGGCCGGCAACGCGGTCATCCTCAAGCCCGCCGAGACGACCCCGCTGACCGCCCTGCGCCTGGCCGAACTGGCCCTGGAGGCAGGCCTGCCCGAGGGGCTGTTCCAGGTGCTTCCCGGACGTGGCCCCGTCGCGGGCAACGCGCTCGTCGAGCACCCGGGTGTCGCGAAGATCGTCTTCACCGGGTCGACGGCCGTGGGCAAACAGGTGTTGGCGAAGGGCTCGGCACTCCTCAAGCGGGTCACCCTGGAACTCGGCGGCAAGAGCCCCAACATCGTCTTCGCCGACGCCGACCTCGAAACCGCCGCGGCCGCCGCACCCATGGCCTTCCTCGACAACTCCGGCCAGGACTGCTGCGCCCGCACCCGCATCCTCGTCCAGCGCTCCGCCTACGACCGCTTCCTCGACCTCCTGGCACCGGCGATCGAGTCCGTCCGCGTCGGCGACCCGGCCGACGAGACGACGGACATGGGCCCGCTGATCTCCAAGGTCCAACTGGAACGCGTGCGTTCGTACGTCCCGTCGGACACCGACGGCATCCGCGGCAAGGCCCCCGAAGGCCCCGGTTTCTGGTTCCCGCCCACCGTCCTCACCGGCGTCGACCCGCATGCGCGCGTGGCCGTCGAGGAGGTCTTCGGCCCCGTCGCCGTCGTCCTGCCCTTCGATGACGAGGCCGACGCGATCCGGCTCGCCAACGCCACCGACTACGGCCTGGCCGGCTCCATCTGGACCCGGGACGTCGGCCGTGCCCTGCGCGTCTCCCAGGCGGTCAGGGCGGGCAACCTGTCCGTCAACTCGCATTCCAGCGTCCGTTACTGGACGCCCTTCGGCGGCTTCAAACAGTCCGGCATCGGCCGTGAACTCGGCCCGGACGCCCTTGCCGCCTTCACCGAGACCAAGAACGTCTTCATCAGCACGGAGGGCCCCGCACAGTGACCGCATCCGACGACATCATCTGCCGCCGCCTGGTCGGCCGCACCGCCGTCATCACCGGAGCCGGCAGCGGCATCGGCCTCGCCACCACCCGCCGGCTCGCCTCCGAGGGCGCGCACGTCGTCTGCGGCGACGTCGACGAGGCTCGCGGCAAGGCCGCCGCCGAGGAGGCCGGCGGGACCTTCGTGAAGGTCGACGTCACCGACCCCGAGCAGGTCGAGGCGCTGTTCCGGACGGCGTACGACACCTACGGCAGCGTCGACATCGCCTTCAACAACGCCGGCATCTCCCCGCCCGACGACGACTCCATCCTGGAGACCGGCCTGGAGGCCTGGAAGCGCGTCCAGGAGGTCAACCTGACCTCCGTCTACCTGTGCTGCAAGGCCGCCATCCCCTACATGCGGCGACAGGGCAAGGGCTCCATCATCAACACCGCGTCCTTCGTGGCCCGGATGGGCGCGGCGACCTCACAGATCTCGTACACCGCGTCCAAGGGCGGTGTCCTGGCCATGTCCCGGGAACTGGGCGTGCAGTTCGCGCGGGAGGGCATCAGGGTCAACGCCCTGTGCCCGGGCCCCGTCAACACCCCCCTGCTGCAGGAGCTGTTCGCCAAGGACCCCGAGCGGGCCGCCCGCCGGCTCGTGCACATCCCGCTCGGCCGGTTCGCCGAGGCCGAGGAGATCGCCGCCGCCGTCGCCTTCCTGGCCAGCGACGACTCCTCCTTCGTGAACGCCTCCGACTTCCTGGTGGACGGCGGGATCTCCGGGGCTTACGTCACACCGCTGTAGGGCCCGTCCTACAGTGCCGGGATGAGCATGACGCCTCCGCCCGGCTGGTACCCCGACCCCTCGGCCCCGCATCTGGAGCGCTGGTGGGACGGGACCGCGTGGACCGACCACCGCCGCGGCCCGGAGGCCTTCGGGCCTCCGGGGCAGCCGCAGGCTGTCGGGGGTCCGACCGCCGGGGGCGTCGTCGGGGCCATTCGCGGGGGCGCCGGTGGGGTCGTCGGCGGGGCTTCGAGCGGGGCTTCCGGGCGGGCCAAGGCCGTCGCCCTGGGCGCCGCCGGGCTCGTCCTGGTCGTCGCTGTCGTCACGGGCGCGTTCGTCCTGCGCGGCAGCGGCGACGGCGACCCGAACGTGAACACCGTGCCGACCCTGGTGTCTCCCCCCTCCGGGACGGCGCAGACGGCACGGACGGCGCCGGGCAGTCCCACACCGACGCCGTCCGCCGACGACCCGGCCGTCGTGGTGGACCAGCTCAACGGCATCACCCTGCCGTTGCCCGACGGCTGGACCAGGCCGGAGAACGTCTCCTCGGAGGACGTCGTCATGATGACCGACGACGGGACCTACGACTGCCCCGCCGGCGTCGGTCTCTGCCGCCACGGCCTGGTCTTCTCGCGCACGGTCACCGCGACCGACGAACGGTCCCCCGAGGCCCTCGCCGAGGCCGACATCTCCAAGGCGGCCGACGACGCCTACGACCGCGACTCCCTCGACCAGCGCCCCTACGGCGGGATCTCGTCCCACCGGAGCGTCGGTTCCGGACAGGTCGCGGTGGCGGGCCGGGCCGGGTACTTCGTGCGCTGGCGGGTGACGACGGCCAAGGGCCCCGGCGGCTACGTGCAGTCGCTGGTGTTCCCGTCCAGCGTCGGCAGCGAGTCGCCGGTCCTCGTACGGTTCGTCTTCGACGCGGGCCCGGACGGCCCCCCGCTCGCCGACATGGACCGCATCACCAAGGGAATACGGGCGGTCGGCGACGCGGACACCGGCGGCGGAGTCGGCAGCAGCATCGGCCCGACGAACTGAGACGCCGCGGAGATCCATCAGAAGGGCCCTAGCGGAGATCCATCAGAAGGGCCCTAGAGGAAGGTGTGGCCCTCCCCGCGGTACGTCGGGACGGTCGCCGTCACCGTGTCGCCCTCGACCAGGTGCAGGGTGTCGAACCGCTCGCACAGCTCACCGGCCTTCGCGTGCCGGAACCACACCTTGTCGCCGAGGAGGAGGTCGTCGGCGGGGGAGCCGAGCAGCGGTGTCTGGACCTCGCCCGGCCCCTCCTGGGGGTCGTACTTCAGGCCTTCCGGGAGGTACGGCACCGGCAGCCGGTCGGGACCGGGCGCGCCCGAGGCGGGATAGCCGCCGCCGAGGACGGTCACCACCCCGACCCCCGGCCGCCGCACGACGGGCTGGGCGAACAGGGCCGCCGGACGCCCGCTGAAGGACGTGTAGTTGTCGAACAGTCGCGGGACGTACAGTCCCGATCCGGCGCCTATCTCGGTGACCGCGTCCTCCGCGGCGGTGTGCTGGACACTGCCTGTGCCGCCGCCGTTGACGAACTCCAGGTCCGGCACCACGGCCCGCACCGCCCGCACCACCGCGGCGCGCCGTTCGGCGAGTTCCCGGCGGGCGGTGGCCTGCATCAGCCGCACGGCACGCGAGCGCAGCGGCCGGCCGGCGACGGCGTCCCCGACGCCGGCGATGTGCCCCTCGTACGCCATGATCCCGACGACCTTGAACCCCGGCCGCCGGGCCACGGCACGGGCCATGTCGGCGACCTGGGCGGGGGAGTGCAGCGGCGAGCGGCGGGCCCCGACCCGCACGCGGCCCCCGAGCAGCTTCAGTGAGGTGTCCAACTCCAGGCAGACCCGGATGACTTCGCGTCCGCCGTCGCGGGCGTCGTCGATCAGCCTGAGCTGCGCCGGGTCGTCGACCATCACGGTCACGGCGGCGGCGAGCTTGGGATCGGCCGCCAACTCGGCGAATCCGGCGCGGTCGGCGGACGGGTAGGCGAGCAGGACGTCGTCGAATCCGCTCCGGGCCAGCCAGAGGGACTCGGCGAGGGTGAACGACATGATGCCCGCGAACCCGTCCCGCGCGAGCACGCGTTCGAGCAGGGTCCGGCAGCGTACGGACTTGCTGGCGAGGCGGATCGGCTTGCCGCCGGCACGACGGACGAGATCGTCCGCGTTCGCGTCGAAGGCGTCCAGGTCCACGATCGCGAGGGGGGCGTCGAGATGGGCGGTGGCCCGGTCGTAACGGGCCCGGTCGGCGGCGCGCGCAGTCATGGACGCAGCCTGCCAGACAGGATTACCGCAGGGTAGGGGGACGTTCCGGGCAGATGCCCCGGGCTCGCGGACTGGTTCCCGTTCGCCCGGCAACAACCCGTAGAGTGACGCGCACGCACGGAGGACCGTCCCGTCCCCGGCCGCAGGGCCGCAGCGGGATGCCGGTCCGCCCGCGCGGGTATGCGTGCCCGGACGGCGTGGTCCACGCCGGGCCGGGCCGACGGTGACACTGGCCCGCGTACGAGGAGACGGCCCGGGCACGAGGAAACGGGGGGTGCATGAGCACGGAAGCCAGGCGCGCCCCCGTTCCCCCACACCCGCCGGAACCGCCTGTGGCGGGGGGCGGGGAGAACGGTCCGGCACGAGTCGGCGGGAACGGGTCGGAGAGCGGTTCGGGTGCCGGTTCGGTGCCGGGGGGCGGGCGTGCTTCCGGGGTCGGTTCGGCGCCCGGCGGATCCGGAACCGAGCCCGGTTCTGTTTCCCGTTCTGGTCTTGGTTCTGGTTCTGGTTCTGGTTCGTCTCCCGTTTCGTCGTCCGGTCGTGGCAGCGAGGCCGACGGTGACGAGGCCGGCCGTACGCCGTCCTTCCAGAGCTTCGCCGCCCGCTTCCCCGGCCTGAGGTCCCCGTCCTTCGGGACCAACGGCTCCACCTCCATGCCGCCTCCGCCGAAGGCATCGGCTCGCTTCCCCGACACACCGCCGCCACGCCCGGGCTCCGGACCGTCCGTGCCGGGCCCCGCCTTTCCGCGCTCTGACGACGAGCCGTCCGTCTTCGACCCTCCGCCGTCACGGTCGAACCCCAGGCCGGCTGCGCCGGACTCCGTACCGCCGCGGCCCAGCGCCGACCCGGCTGCGCCGGGTTCCGCACCACCCCGGCCGGGTGCCGGACCGATGGCGCCGGGCCGTGTGCCGCCCCGGACGGGAGACGGGATGCCCGGGCGGGGTCACGTACCGCCGCGGCCGAGTGGCGAGGCGCCCGCGCAGGGTTTCGCGGCACCCAGGTCGGGCGCCGACGCCGCCGCGCCGGGTCGCGTGCCGTCCAGGTCGGCAGACGCTACGCCCGGGCGGGGTCTCGCAGCACCGCGGTCGGGTGCCGAAGTGCCCGCGCCGGGTCGCGTGCCGCCTCGGCCGAGTGCGAGTCCGACCGTCGGGGGACAACTGCCGCCCCGGCCGAGTACGGTCCCGGAGGCCGGAGGAACCCTGTCGCCCTCGTCGGGTACGGGGGCCCCGGCGTCGGACCGGATACCGCCCCGCCCGAGCGGTCGGCCTCCGATACCGCCCCGCCGTACCTCCGCGCCCGCCGAAAACGCCTCGGAGACGACGTTCCGGCTCCGCCCGATCCCCGCGGACCCGGCGTCGGACCAGTCGGGACCCCGCCCGGGCTCCCCGCGGACCGGAGCCGACCGGTTCTCCGCGCACACCGAGCCGTACGGGTCGACGGCTTCCTCCACCGGCCCGGCGTCGCGCTCACAGGCCGCCTCGTCCGAACCCACCGGCGAACCGGGTCGGCAGGGTTCGGCCCAGTCTCAGGTGTACGGGTCGGCGGGTTCGGCCGGTGGGTCGGGCTCGGGCTCGCAGGCCGGTTCGTCCGCGCCGGGTGGTGGGTCTCAGCGGCCGGGTTCCGGCTCGGCGGGGGCCCGCAGCGGTGGTCGCTCGGATGCCACGACCGCTCCGGGCGCCGGCACCGGCGGGACCGACCCGCACTCCGGTACTCGGCGGAGCCAGCCTCTCCCGCCCGCCCACCCGGACTTCCCGCCGCGCCCCACCGGTGAGGCCCGCCCGGGCACCACCTCCAGCACGGCGAGCAGCTCACGCGTGCCCTCCATGCCCAGCGTGCCCCCGGCGACGGCAGGGCCCGGCGGCCGTCCGCAGGCAGCCTCCGCGTCCTCCTCCGGTCCCGCCACCCGCACACCTCCCCCCAAGCCCGCCGAACCGCCGTACCCCCCTCGCGGCTCCGACGCGCCCGGCCTCTCGCCGGACCCCGCTCTCTCCTGGAGCGCTCCGATGACGCCCGGCGGAGCCCCCGGGTCCACACGGCCCGTGGTGTCGTTCGGGGAGCCCGAGGGGTATGACGAGCGGGTGCGGCCACGGATGATCGGGGTGTCGGTCCGGCCGAAAGTCGCCGCCGCGGCCGCGTGTGTCGTGCTCGGACTCGGGCTCATCGGCGGGGCGGTGACCGGCAGTTGGCTCACGGGAGAGCCCGGGGACACCGGTGCGGGGGACAGTTTCACCGTGGCTGGAGGGCTGTGGCACAACGTACCCGTGGACCAGCTGTTCCCGCCGACCGTCGCGGGCCGGGGCGCCGGCCCCGGTGGCGCCGACCGCACCTGGACGCGGATCGCCGTCGCACCGGACACCGGCTGCACGGACGCCTTCGATCCCCTGATGCGCAAGGTCCTCGCCCCCGTGGGCTGCGAGCGCCTCCTGCGCGCCACGTACACGGACGCCACCCAGAGCTACGTCACCACGGTCGGCCTGCTGTTCACGAAGGGCGACGCCGCCGCCATGAGCGCCCTCGCCCGGCGCTTCAAGGACGAGAACCTCGGCAGCCGTACCGACCTGATGCCCCGTCCGTACGCCGCCCAGAACACCGTCGCCGCCGACTTCGGCCCCGGGCAGCGGGCCTCCTGGACCGTGTCCGTCCTCACCGACGCCCCCGTGGTCGTGTACGCCGTCTCCGGCTGGGCGGACGGCCGTACCGTCGACGAGCCCGAACCCGCCGCGGAGGCCATGGAGTCGGGCATCACCACGGCCCCCGCCCAGGCCGGCCTCGGCAACGAGGCGCAGGGCCTCGCCGACCGCGTCGAACGCGGCCTGCGCCAGACCGTCAGCTCGCCCACGGAGAAGCCTTCATGAACCGCATCGGGCAGCGGGTCACGGCCCGCCGGGCCGGTCTCCTGAGCGTCCTCCTCGCGGCCTCGGTCGCCCTGGTGCCGCCCACCGCCGCGCACGCCGACGGCATCCGCGCCCAGCAGTGGGCCCTGGACGCCATGCACACCCGGGAGGCCTGGCGCGTCACCCAAGGCGCGGGCATCACCGTCGCCGTCCTGGACACCGGCGTCGAGGCCGACCACCCCGACCTCGTCGGCAACGTCCTCACCGGCAAGGACCTGGTCGGCTTCGGCGCGCAGGAAGGCGACGCCGCCTGGGCCGTCCACGGCACCGCGATGGCCGGCATCATCGCCGGTCACGGACACGGCCCGGGCAACGCCGACGGCGTCCTCGGCATCGCCCCGGAGGCCAAGATCCTCCCGGTCCGCGTGATCCTGGAGGACGACGACCCGGCGCGTGCCAAGGCCCGCAGCACCCGCGGCAACGCCCTCGCCGACGGCATCCGCTGGGCCGCCGACCACGGCGCCGACGTCATCAACCTCTCCCTCGGCGACGACTCCTCCTCCGCGCACCCCGAACCCGCCGAGGACGAGGCCGTCCAGTACGCCCTCAAGAAGGGCTCCGTCGTCGTGGCCTCGGCCGGCAACGGCGGTGAGAAGGGCGACCACATCTCCTACCCGGCCGCCTACCCCGGCGTGATCGCCGCCACCGCGGTCGACCGCTTCGGCACCCGGGCCTCCTTCTCCACCCGCCGGTGGTACGCCACCGTCAGCGCCCCCGGCGAAAAGGTCGTCATCGCCGCCCCGGACCACAAGTACTACGAGGGCTGGGGGACCAGTGCCGCCTCCGCCTTCGTCTCCGGCGCGGTCGCGCTCATCAGGGCCGCCCACCCGGACCTGACTCCGGCCCAGATCAAGAAGCTGCTGGAGGACACCGCCCGCAACTCCCCGGCCGACGGCCGCGACGACTCCCGGGGCTTCGGCTTCATCGACCCGTCCGCCGCGCTCGACGAGGCCGACCGGATCAAGCCGGAGGGCCTGCGGTCCGCCTCGTACGCCGAGAAGTACTTCGGCTCCGGCCCGGACACCGCCGAGGAGGACGACGGTCCCGCCGGCTGGGTGGCCCCCCTCGCGGGCGGCGCCGGCGCGGCGCTGCTGATCGGCGCGGTCGTCCTGTGGCGCGGCCGCCGCCGCGCGGCCCATGTCCACGACGGCTACGAGACCCACGACGGCTGGGCGTGATCGTATGATCGCCGACCTGCAGTGCGTGGTGCTCGACCGCGCCGCTCCCGGTCGGCCGGCCCGGTTCGGTCACTGCTCGGCGGCACCGTCGACCGGCCGGACCCGCGGTGGACGCTCGACGAGGACTGGGCCACGCTGCACGCCCCGTCCGGCCTAGACGAGTAAGTCCGAAGGGGCCGGGTGCATTAAGCGAGGGTCTCGTTGGTCCGTTTGTGACGACAGACCTCGAAACCCTCGCGACTGCACTG
>JODI01000010.1 GCA_000720805.1 Streptomyces violaceoruber | reverse complement strand
ACAGGCGCTATGAGCGCAAGGCCGAGCACTTCCTGGCCTTCACCAGCATTGCCTGCACCCTCATCTGCTACCGAAGACTAACCAAATGAGACGATGTCTAACGCCTGGTCCAGAAGTTCGGTTGCCCTGCCGAGTTGTACCGATTCCATGTTGTCCGCCAAGAGGGACATGTGACCGCCACTGTCATCGGTGCTGAGAAAGCAGGGCTTGCCGTCGGGTCCCACCCAGGGGAGGAGCCGCAGTTCGTCTGACGTCGTCATTCTTCCGGCGTCCTCTCGTCGGTCACATAGTGAGTGGTGAACACCGCGTCGGCGCGGTCCCCTGGCAGCACCAGGAGCGCAGCCTCGACCACGCGTCCACGGGTGTCGGCCAGCTGGCGTGTGATGGCGAGGACCGCCAAGGCAGGGCTGATCCGAAGGATGGATGCCTCCTCCGGGGTCGGGAGTCGAACGCTGACCTTCTCCCGGACCTCAGCCAGCGGCGGGCGGAGCCGCAGCAACCGCGTCATCACCCCCTCGTACGGGAGCGACTCGCGGAGCGCGGCGGCCGGCACCAGGTCGCAGGGGACGTAGATACGAGCCAAGCTGTGCGGTCTCTCGCCCTCATGGCTGAGGCAGAGGAACTCGGTCAGAGGGCTGCTGGTCGACACCTTCAGCAAGCTCGCCAGATGCCCGCTGGCCTGGATCCTGGTGGTGTGGACGGTGACGCTCAGGGCTGCGTGAGCAGTGGTCTGTCCGGCCGGTGTCCGGCCGCCTCCGACGTACGCGATCCTGCGGAGGGGGCAGCGAACGAAGTTCCCCTTGCCGTGGACCTTTTCGACGAGGCCTTCCGCTTGGAGCACGGCGAGGGCGCTCCGCAGCGTAGGTGTGCTGACCCTGTACTCCGAGGCGAGTTGGGCCTCAGCAGGAAGACGTTCGCCGGGCTTGATCCGGCCGGTGGCGATCCGATCCCGGAGGTATGGGCGATAGTGTCGCGGCGAGAGGGCACGGGATGGATCACCGCCTCGCACTCTCCGGAGCCGCAGGGCGTCGAGCCGAGTGCCCATGTGCATGGTCAGCAGCTCGCCCGAGTCCAACACAAGTCGCTTGGCTCCGGCGGGCAGTTGGAAGAGGTCGATCACTCGGCAGTGCTGGCCTCCGACCTGGATGACGTCGCCGAGCTGCACGCTGGCCGAGGTGATCTCGACGGGGGAGAGCACGACGCCACCGGGTACGTGTCCCCTCACCTGGCCACCTCCGCCGGCACTTCCTGAGGGGCGAACGTGTGACAGGGGCACTCACAGGCTTCGTAGATCAGCGGTACGTCGACCGGTGCGGTAATCGGGGAGGACTCCGCACAGGCGTTGTGCGTACCGATCCGGCACGCGATCGACTGGTAGGAGTCGGCTTCCACCTGCGTGGTGTGGGGCGGTTGGCGAGGAGGCATCAGCAGTCACCCGCCGAGGCGAGCCAGGGACCGGCAAAAGGAGGGCAGAGGGCGGGCGTTGGGCGGTGCCGTGCATGCTCCTCACTGGCCAGCACGTACGGGCGGACGAGCGCGCTCTCCTCGCCCTTGAGAACGCTCGTGTGTTCTCGATGCCGACGCAGAAACAGCGGTGGCCCATAGGCGAATGCGGGGGAAGCGGCCAACGGCCGTGCAAGTGTGGTGGCACGGCGGTGCCGACCCCTCGGGCGGTACCGCGCACTGACGCGCGAGACGGTACGGCGGATACGACTGAACACGCTGCTCAGCTCCTATCGCTGATGGCCTGGTCCCCCGACATCGCCCGTCGCGGGGACCGTTTTGCCTACGACCGCCCAGAGGGTGCGGCCGTTCGAGCTGGTGGCGAGGAGCCCGAATCGGTCGGCCTCGGCCACCGCTTCCAGGACCTCCCGCCATGACTCGGCGGAGAGTGGTTCCGGCACCTCCGCTTCGATGGCCGTGCAGTCGTCGCGCTCCTCCACGCGTGGGGTGAGCCCGACGGCCGATAACCGGCCTGCGATGGCCTCCGCGCTCACCTCGTCAGCAGGCACAGGGCATCCTCCGGTCATTGGCGATCACTTTGAGTGAAGCTAGTTAACTAGATTAGAGCTAGTGGACTAGATTTTCCATATGCCTGAGCAGCCGCCCTATCTCCGCATCGCTGACGAACTCCGGCGGCGGATCGCGGAGCACGAGTGGACGCCGGGAGATCGGCTTCCGTCCCGGGCCCAGATCGCCCAGGAGTGCCAAGTGGGCGAGAACGTGGTCCGCCGAGCCCAGGAACTGCTGATCTCCCAGGGTGTGCTGGAAGGTCGTGCCGGTTCCGGTACCTACGTCGCCGAGCCCCGGCAGCGGGTGCGGGTGGTCCGCTCGTCGGCGCGCGAGCAGCCCGAGGGCTCCCCGTTCCGTGCGGACATGAGGGCCGTGGGCAGGCAAGGCGACTGGGAGAGCCGGAGCGAGGCGAAGGTCCCGGCGCCGGCGGAGATCGCGGCACGTCTGGGCATCGCCGAGGGTGATCCGTGTGTCCGCACCGCGTACGAGTTCCTCGCCGACGGCAGGCCGGTGCAGATGTCGACGAGTTGGGAGCCGTACGACCTCACCGCCGGCACGCTCGTCGTGCTCCCCGAGGGAGGGCCGCACGCCGGGGCAGGCGTCGTGAACCGCATGGCGGAGATCGGCATCACCGTCAGCCACGCCGTGGAACAGCCTGAGCCGCGCCAGGCGAGCGCCGAGGAGGCGTCACTCCTGGGCATCCAGAAGGGCTCACTGGTCACCCACATCCGACGGACCTACTACAGCGACCAGGGGCAGCCCGTGGAAACCGCGGACATCGTGGTGCCCGCCGCTCTCTGCGAGATCGTCTACGAGATTCCGATCACTCGGTAGTCAGACGCATCGGTGTCCGTTGCCGATGTCCTCAAGCAGTCGTCCGCGCGTGCCCCGGCCGTGCCCCTTCCGTGCCCGATCGAGCGGGGAACCACGGGGAGACACGGCGATGAGCGGGCAGCGGACAGAACAACGGCCCCTGACCGTATCTCCTGGTCAGGGGCCGTTCTCACTGCTCATCGTGCGGAGGCGGTGGGATTTGAACCCACGGTGACATCGCTGCCACGACGGTTTTCAAGACCGTTCCCTTCGGCCGCTCGGGCACGCCTCCCCGCGCCGCCGTCATCGGAAGCGCGGGGACAAGAGTAACGGGTGGCGTCGGGGGTGGCGGTCAGCTGTCGCCGGTGCGGGAGCCGAGGGTGAGTTCGGCGGTGTGGGTCTTGCCGCCGCGCTCGTAGGTGATCGTGACCTTGTCGCCGGGCTTGTGGGTCCAGATCTCGCCGATCAAGGTGGGGCCGGAGTCGATCACGTGGTCGTCGAGCTTGGTGATGACGTCGCCGGGCTTGAGGCCGGCCTTGGCGGCGGGGCCGCCCGCCTCGACCGCGTCGGAGCCGCTGGCGCCCTGCTGGCTGATCTGGGCGCCGCCCGTGCCGTCCTCCAGGGAGACGGACGCGCCGATCTTCGCGTAGACCGGCTTGCCGGTCTTGATCAGCTGCTGGGCGACGTACTTGGCCTGGTTGATCGGGATGGCGAAGCCGAGGCCGATCGAGCCGGACTGGCTGGTGCCTCCGACACCGCCGCCGCTGGTGGACTGGATCGCGGAGTTGATGCCGATGACGTTGCCCTGCGCGTCCAGCAGCGGTCCGCCGGAGTTGCCCGGGTTGATCGAGGCGTCGGTCTGCAGGGCGCTCATGTACGAGGCGTTGGAGCCGGTGCCGTCGCTGGAGGCCACCGGACGGTCCTTGGCGCTGATGATGCCCGTGGTGACCGTGTTGGACAGGCCGAAGGGGGCGCCGATCGCGATCGTGGAGTCGCCCACCGCGACCTTGTCGGAATCGCCCAGGGTGAGCGGCTTGAGGTCGCTCGGTGCGTTCTTGAGCTTGATGACCGCCACGTCGTAGCCCTGGGCGTGGCCGACGACCTGAGCGTCGTACTTCTTGCCGCTGGGGAAGGTCGCCGTGAGCTTGCCGCCGTCGACGGCGTCCGCGACCACGTGGTTGTTGGTGACGATGTGGCCCTCGGTGTCGAAGACGAAACCGGTGCCGGTGCCGCCCTCGCCGCTGTTGCTCTCCGCCTGGATGGTGACGGTGGACGGCAGCGCCTTGGCCGCCACGCCCGCGACCGTGCCCGGGTCGCGCTTGATGGAGCCGCCGCTGTCGGACGCGGAAACGGTCGTCGAGGAGTTGTTGTCGTTGTCCTTGGCCAGGGTGTAGCCGAGACCGCCGCCCAGGCCGCCCGCGACGAGCGCGGCCACCAGGACCGCGGCGACCAGTCCGCCCCGGCCGCTACGGGGCTTCGGGGTGGGCTGCTGGTACGCGGCGCCCCAGTGCGAGCCCGCGCCTCCGGAGCCGCCGTCGGCGTACGACGGAGTGGCCGGCGGGGGCGGCGGCCAGCCGCTCTCCGGGGCGGGACCCTGGGCGTACTGGCCCTCGGGCCGCCCCTGGGGGGCCGCTCCGGTACCCGCGGAGGCGTAGGCGGGGGGTGCCTGACCGGCGTGCACCAGGTCCTGCTCATGGGCGCCGGAGCCCGTCGAGGGAACCGGCGGGATGGGAGTCGTCGGAGCGCCTCCCGTGGGAGCGGGGTGTTCCTGGGGTGCCGAAGCAGCGGGAGCATCCACCGGCACGGGGGGTGCGGACGGTGCCGGGGGTACCGCGGTGCCCTCGTTCTCGGTGCTCACAGCTTGTCTCCTCGATCCACGGCTGTTGTTGTCGGTCGCGCTCGGTCGCGCTCGTGCACGTTGCTCGACGGTCCGGCGCGGTGCAGCTGTGCATGTCGTTCGTGCAGTCGTTCGTGCAGTCATTCGTGCATGTCGTTTGTATGCCGTCAGCTTTTCCCACGGGACGTCAGAGCACCATAAGCGGTGCCTGTGGGTCTGCGACCGTTCCTTATATGGGTCATCTCGGGCAAACAGGACGCAAATCCGGGGACTCCGTTCGCACGAGTACCCGCGCGCGGTGGCACCATGACGCGGTGACCCACGTACGACAGCACCGCACCCAGGTCGTCGCCCACCGCGGAGCCTCCGAAGAGGCCCCCGAGCACACGCTGGCCGCGTACAGGAAGGCGATCGAGGACGGTGCCGACGCCCTCGAATGCGATGTACGCCTGACCGCGGACGGTCACCTCGTCTGCGTCCACGACCGCCGCGTCAACCGTACGTCCAACGGTCGCGGAGCGGTCTCCGCACTGGAGCTCGCGGACCTCGCCGCCCTGGACTTCGGCTCGCGCAGAACGCGGGACTTCTGGCGCACACGCGACGAGGAGCCCGACTGGGAGTTCCGCCCCGAGGACCGCGAGGACACCTCGGTACTGACCCTGCAGCGGCTGCTGGAGCTGGTCGCGGACGCCGGGCGGCGGGTGGAGCTGGCGATCGAGACCAAGCACCCCACGCGTTGGGCGGGGCAGGTCGAGGAGCGGCTGATGCACCTGCTGAAGCGTTTCGGGCTCGACGCCCCGGACTCGGCGGAGGAGTCGCCGGTCCGGATCATGAGCTTCTCGGCACGCTCGCTGCACCGGGTGCGGGCCGCCTCGCCGACCCTGCCGACGGTCTACCTGATGCAGTTCGTCTCGCCCCGGCTGCGCGACGGACGGCTGCCCGCGGGTGTCCGGATCGCGGGCCCCTCGATCCGGATCGTGCGCAACCATCCCGCGTACATCGAGCGCCTGAAGGCCGTCGGCCACCAGGTGCACGTGTGGACGGTGAACGAGCCGGAGGACGTCGACCTCTGCCTCAGCCTGGGGGTCGACGCCCTCATCACCAACCGTCCGGCCGCGGTGCTGCAGCGGCTCGGCCGCTGACTGGCGGGGATGGCCGGTGGAGGTGGCCGACGAACGTGGTCGGTGAAGGTGGCCGATGAAGATCACCGGCAAAAGGCGGTCGGCGGAGATGACTGACGAAGGCGGCGGAGAGAGACGCGCTGGACAGCCGGAGGCCAGGCCTGACGTGCTCACATGACTGGTAAAGACCTGTGAAGAACCCTTGACCCGCCCCTCCCTCAGCCGCCATTCTCCAGCCTCGGCCATACCGTCGAAATCCAGCCACATCGCTACAGGGAGTGCTCCGGCGCGTTCGGTCAGTGTTCGATCGTTGCGAATGCGTCGTCAGACCTGGATTGGCCGGTTTCCGGTACAGGCCAAAGGGGCATCCACACCGTGGCGTGGGGCAAAGGAGGTCTCGGGGGTGGCGTTGGTGGTGGCACAGGAGGTGCCCACGTCGTCGAGCATGGCCGTACCCCATGGCCCTGCGGGCGTGGGCCAGGCAAGGCACCGTATGCGTACGCAACTACGCAGGGGCGGTGTTTCGGAATCGGTCATCGACGACGCCGTACTGATTCTTTCCGAACTTTTGAGCAACGCGTGCAAGCACGGCCGGCCGCTGGGCGACGCCCTGGCCGGGGACGGCGATGTCCGCGCCACCTGGCGGGTGGACGCGGGCGGCAGACTCACGGTCGAGGTGACGGACGGCGGCGGGCCCACCCGCCCGGCTCCAGCCACGCCCTCGGTCACCGCGCACGGCGGCCGCGGGCTCAACATCATCACGGCACTGGCCGAGGACTGGGGCGTCCGGGACGACGCCCGGGGCGAGGTGACGGTCTGGGTGATCGTCCACACCGACGTTCACGACCCGGACGCCGGTCACCGCCGCGACGACTTCGCCACGCGCGTCACGGCACCGTCGGTACCGGCACTGCCGGGCCTGGACTTCGCGGACGCGTTCGACGACATGGACTGATTCGACGCCATGGAGTGAGCCGACCCCACGGAGTGAGTCGACCGGCACGGACTGATTCGGCAGCACGGACTGATTCGACGACACGGACTGAGCCGAGCGGAGGACAGGGCCGAGCGGAGACCAGGGCCGACCGGAGGACAGGGCCGACCGGGGGCTGAACCGACTGGTGGACCGGGCCGGTCCAAGAACTCGGCCGACCGTTGTGCACAGTTCGGCACACGGACTCCCGTTGTCCACAGCTCGGCACATCCGCCCCGTTGTCCACAGCCTCCCATCGGTCAAGTCGTGAACGGCTAGGCTCGCGCCCGTACGAGACGAGCCGTAACCGGGAGACACCCACCATGGCCAAGAAGCGCCCCCAGACGAAGGCCAAGCGGCCGCAGACCACGGACGGGGCCCGCGCCGCAGGCGCTGACGGGCACGTTCCGGTGGTCGGTGCCCGCGAGCCCTGCCCGTGCGGCAGTGGCCGCCGTTACAAGGCCTGTCACGGCCGGGCGGCCGCGCAGGCAGCGACCGAGTTGGTGCACCGCCCGTTCGAGGGACTGGCGGGCGAGTGCGACTGGGTGGCGCTGCGCGAGCTGGTGCCGGCCGCGACGGTCACGCTGACACTGAAGAGCGGCCTCCCCGAGGGCGTCCCGTCGGTCACGCTCGCCACGGTCCTGCCGATGGCCTGGCCCGCGCTGCGCCGCGACGACGGCTCGGTGCTGATCGGACTGCAGAACGACACTGCGTCCGGCGACATCAGCCGCGACCTCGCCGACACCCTTCAGCGCGCGCTGACCGCGGAGCCCGGCACCCCGGTGGAGGGCCGCCGCGCCCCGGCCGACAGTCCGCGGCTCCAGGATCTGCTCGACCCCGAAGGCACGTTCGAGCCAGTTGTGCACCCGGGCTTCGAGTTCTGGGTCCCGGACGCGGAGAACGCCACTCCGGAGGTGACCGCCTCCCTGGAGCGGGCCAACGCCGCCGCCATCCCGACCGTGCGGCTGACCGGCGTGGACGCGGCGTACTGGTGCGAGACCTCGGAGAAGAACCACCTGCGCTGGGTCATGCCGCACCCGGAGGAGCAGCTTCTGGACGCTCTCGCGCGGTTGCACGCGGCGGGCCGCTCCAGCCTCGGTGAGGGCACCCGTCTGGTGGGTTCCTTCCGCGCTCACGGGCTCACGGTGCCGGTCTGGGACCTGCCGAGCGGCATCAGCGCGGAGGACATCGAGAAGCCGGCCGCCGAGTTCGCCGAGCGCCTCGCGGACGCGCTGGCCACGGACGCTCCGCTGACAGCCGACGAGCGCCGCGCGCGCGGCGGGCTCACCAACCGGCAGGTCACGCTGAGTTGACGAAGTCCGTGCGGCTGACTGGTCGGTCAGCCGCACGGTTCGAGGGGCCGAGGCTCCCAACTCCCGCTCAGGACAAGCCATTCGGTGTCCGAATAGGCAACGACGGGCCGAGATCGAATTTGCGAACCACCGATCTCTTGTTACCGTTCGAGTAGCCCGGTTGCTGGTGCATCCCCCGTCGCCAGCAACCGGGTCTTTCCTTGCGCGGACTCCCCTTACGGAGTGGAATCGCGCGTCAACTGCCCGTAGGTGCCCCGGAGTTGCTCCCGGACCGCAGCAGCAGCGGCCCGTCCCCGCCCCGCGCCGCGAACTCCGTGACCGCCGAGTAGCCGTTCAGGTCGCCCAGGGTCCGTTCCCGAGGTGTCTCGCAGGTTCCGGGCTCGTCCTCGGCGGCGACCGGGCAGCGGATCTGCACGGCGCGGCCACCGGGCCCCAGCAGGCTCAGGTCGGCGTCCAGCGCGTCGCCGGTCGTGTTGCGGTAGTAGGTGCGGGCCCAGCTCTCCTCACCCTGGGTCAGCACGCACGTCTGCGCCTCGATGCCGTCGGGGGAGGTGAGTTCGGGGCCGCAGCGGGCGGCGGTGGCCAGCCCCAGGCCGAGCGGGAACGGCGTCGAGGTCC
Source organism: Streptomyces violaceoruber (assembly GCA_000720805.1). GTDB lineage: Bacteria > Actinomycetota > Actinomycetes > Streptomycetales > Streptomycetaceae > Streptomyces > Streptomyces cellulosae_A. The sequence goes on along the minus strand of JODI01000010.1, from coordinate 140,023 downwards.
CCTCGTCCGACGTGGTTCGCGCGCGGGGGAGGCCGGGTGCGGCGGGCGGGGCCTTGGCGTCGGCGCGGGCGGACGGGCGTCCGGAGTCGCGCTCATGGGGGTGCGCGGAGGTACGTACGGATGCACGCCCCCCGGCCTCCGGGGATGTGCCTACGGATCCACGCCCACCGGCCTCCGCGGACGTACGTACGGAATCAAGCGCATCCGCGCGCACGGACGTGCCTGCGGGCGGGCGGCCCTCGTCGCCCACTTGGCCCGCGGACGCCACGGCCAGCGGCAGCGCGACCACGCATGCCGCGACGCCCGCGAGGGCGAGCAGACGAAGGTTCATACGCCGGAAGATAACGAGTGGGGGCGGGCGGCCGGTTCCGTCCGCGCCCGACACCCTTACAACTCGGGCGCGCTCACACCCGTACGAGTGAGAGCCTCGACCACCGCGTCCACCACGGCCTCGACATCCGGCACCCACGGGGCGGCGGAGCCGGGCAGTGGTGCGCGTTCCCAGCGGATCTCGCCCTGGCCGGTCTCGGACGGGGGCAGGGCGAGGTAGCCGCCCTCGCCGTGGAAGCGGAGGGAGCCGGGGACATGGTCCTTGGCGTACAGCAGTTCGCCCAGCTGTTCCAGGGAGTACGGCTTCACGAGGATCGCCCAGCGGGTGGGCGAGGCGACGACCGGGCCGAGGCGCATGCCGTCGCGGTCGAGCGCGCCGAGGGCACGGGCGGCCGGGAGCGCCGGCAGGCTGACCGCACAGGGAGCCTGGCCGCCGGTGGCCAGGACGATGGGGGCGGCGGGCCGGTTGGCCCACCACCAGCGCACCATGCGTTCGTCGGTGGTGGCCGCGAGGAGGCCGGGGTCGAAGGGGTGGGCACCTGGCACCGTGCACTCGGGATCCGGGCACCCGCAGCGGTCGCGACCCTGAGGGTCCGCCGCCACACCCGGGAGTACGGGCCACTGCCATTCCTTGGCGAAGGTCAGGGCCGCGCTGATCAACTCAGGCCTCCCGTCGCTGCGCTGGGACAGGAGCCTGCGTCGCTTTCCGAGGATCTCGCGCATGAGCGCTCGTTCCTTTCCGTTGCACCGCTGGCAACACCGTGGACCACATCACACCATGTGTCGATCACTTCACTGTGCGTACCTGTTGGCGCATCACACCCCTGTCGGAGACAAGGGGAACCCCTATGGGCCGAACGTCGGCTGCATCCGCGGCAGCCTCGCCCATACCTGCGGTCTATCAAAAGCATGAGCGTGGCGTGGGGGTGGCGAAGTCTGGCGTTTGCCGTCCCGCGTATTTCTCTTCGCCTCCGCCACGGGAGGATGGGGCTCGGTCGTCGGTGGCTAAGACGCCCGGGTCCGTCGCCAGGTTCCGGGTGATTGCCAACCACCCCTGGTCTTCTCCGAGTACGTACCCATCACGACCGGTGTGACGCTCTGTGGAACAAGCCCAGTCGACCGCAATAGGCCTCTACCTGGGTCAGTTTTAAGCCAACTTTGCCTTTTGGCAAGTGGTGCACCGATGGCTCACGGACACCAGGAATCCCGGCAGGACAATGCTGGACATCCCCTCACGAGTGCGTGTACATGTGGAGACACTGCTAGCGGTGCAGAATGACATGGGGGTTTGCGATGCTTTTGAGCAATACGCACCGGTCAGAAAGCCGGACGCCATGAACGCCCCCCACCCTCCGAAAGTGGCTGGAATCGATTCAACGGTTCCCTCACCCGCACACACTGTCGCGCCCGCGCCTGCCGCCTCGGGTACCCCTTCGGTGCTCTCCCCCAACGCCCCGGGCGCCCTGCTCACCGACCGTCTCGCCGGCTGGGTCTCCGATCTGACGACCCTGCACGAGCTCACCGAACGGCTGGTGCGCACGGGTGGGCTCGCCGACGCTCTCCAGGAAGTACTGCGCGCCGGAGCCGCCCTGGTGGGCGCCCGCCGCGGACTCGTCGTGCTGGAGCCGGCCGACGGGCTCGGCCCCGACACCACCATCGGCCTGGGCCTCGGCCGCGCCGACCTCGGCCACATCGAGACCGTGCCGCGCAGCTCCCTGGCGTACGGCCGCATCCTCGACGGACTGCCGGGCGGCGACGGCGAGATCGCCCAGCCCGACCTGTTCGCGGACGCCGGACTCGACCCCCGCCACCGCGAGGTCGCCGCCCGCCTCGGCTACGCCGCGAGCTACGCGCTCCCGCTGGCCGCCGACACCATCACCGGCCGGCTCGGCGCCGCCGTGTGGCTCTACGACGAGCCCGCCGAACCGGCCGAGCGCCAGCGCCACCTCGTCGGCCTGTACGCCCGGTACGCCGGCGAGCACCTGGCCCGGCTGGTCGAGGTGGAGCGCACACGCGCGTGCCTGGCGACGATCTCCGAGGAACTGCTGCCGTCCCGGCTCCCCCGCGTCGCCGGAGTACGGCTCGCCGCCCGCCACCGCACCGGCCCGCGCGGCGGCGGCGACTGGTACGACGCGCTGCCGCTGCCGGACGCCGCACTCGGACTGGCCGTCGGCTCGGTGACGGGCTCCGGGGCCAGTGCGGTCGCCGCGATGGGCCGCCTGAGGGCCTCCCTGCGGGCGTACGCCGTGATGGAGGGCGAGGACCCCGTCGCCGTCCTGTCCGACCTGGAGCTGTTGCTCCGGCTCACCGAGCCCGCCCGCTCGGCCACCGCCCTGTTCGCCTACTGCGAGCCCGCGCTGCGCAAGATCACCCTCGCCGGTGCCGGGCACTGCCCGCCGCTGCTGGTCGGGCCGCGGCGCACCGAGTTCGTGGAGACGTCCGTGTCGGCGCCCCTGGGGATGCTCGCCTGCTGGGAGGCGCCGAGTGTGGAGTTCCACGCGGCGGCCGGAGAGACGGTGCTGCTGTACACCGACGGGCTGCTGCACCGCACCGGGGACCCCACCGACCGTGCCTTCGCGCGGCTGCACGCGGCGGCGGCCGGAGTGCCGAGGGACCTGCGGCACGACCCTGCCGCCATCGCCGACCACGTCCTGCGGACCGTGCTGCCGGGCGGACGGGACGAGGCGGACAGCGAAGAGGACGTGGTGTTGCTGGCCGTTCACTTCGAGTAGCCGGCCTCGAGCACCCACCTTCGAGCAGCCGTCTTCGGGCGCCCGTCTTCGGGCGCGCCCGGCTTCCGGCAGCCGTCTTCGAGTTGCCGTCGGTAACAGGTCCTATGGCCCCGGGCCCCCTTCCGTACGACCGTACGATGGAGAGGGTCCAGTGCCGTAACTAGGAGGATGACCGTGGCCGATGAGCTCACCCCGGCAGTGTCTGATCGTGCTGCTGAAGCAGCGGGCCCGGAAGAGTCGGAGGAGCCGGAAGAGCCCATCAAGCAGCGCAAGAACGGCCTGTACCCGGGCGTGTCCGACGAGCTGGCCGAGAACATGAAGTCCGGCTGGGCCGACACGGAGCTGCGTAGCCTGGAGCCGATCGCCCAGGCCGCCGAGACCGCCGCGCGGCGCTCCGCGCTGTCGGCGCGATTCCCCGGTGAGCGTCTGGTCATCCCCGCGGGGAACCTGAAGACCCGCTCGAACGACACCGACTACCCCTTCCGGGCGTCGGTCGAGTACGCGTACCTCACGGGCAACCAGACGGAGGACGGCGTCCTCGTCCTGGAGCCCGTCGCCGACGGCCACAAGGCGACGATCTACCTCCTGCCCCGCTCCGACCGCGAGAACGGCGAGTTCTGGCTCTCCGGCCAGGGCGAGCTGTGGGTCGGCCGCCGCCACTCCCTGACCGAGGCGGAGAAGCTGTACGGCATCCCCGCCTCCGACGTGCGTGCGCTGGCGGACGCTCTGCGCGAGGCCACGGGTCCGGTGCGGGTCGTGCGCGGCTACGACGCCGGCATCGAGGCCGCGCTGACCGACAAGGTCACCGCCGAGCGCGACGAGGAGCTGCGGGTCTTCCTCTCCGAGGCGCGACTGGTCAAGGACGAGTTCGAGATCGCCGAGCTGCAGAAGGCGGTCGACTCGACCGTGCGTGGCTTCGAGGACGTCGTCCGTGTGCTGGACAAGGCCGAGGCGACCTCCGAGCGCTACATCGAGGGCACGTTCTTCCTCCGCGCGCGCGTGGAGGGCAACGACGTCGGCTACGGCTCCATCTGCGCGGCCGGACCGCACGCCTGCACGCTGCACTGGGTGCGCAACGACGGGCCCGTGCGCTCCGGTGACCTGCTGCTGCTCGACGCGGGCGTCGAGACGCACACGTACTACACCGCCGACGTCACGCGCACGCTGCCGGTCAGCGGACGGTTCAGCGAGATCCAGAAGAAGATCTACGACGCCGTGTACGAGGCCCAGGAGGCCGGCATCGCGGCGGTGCGGCCGGGCGCCAAGTACCGGGACTTCCACGACGCGGCCCAGCGCGTGCTGACCGAGCGGCTGGTGGCGTGGGGGCTGGTCGAGGGGCCGGTGGAGCGGGTGCTGGAGCTGGGGCTGCAGCGGCGGTGGACGCTGCACGGGACCGGGCACATGCTCGGGATGGACGTGCACGACTGCGCTGCCGCGCGGACCGAGTCGTACGTCGAGGGTGTGCTGGAGCCGGGGATGGTGCTGACCGTCGAGCCCGGGTTGTACTTCCAGGCCGACGATCTGACCGTGCCGCAGGAGTACCGGGGGATCGGTGTGCGGATCGAGGACGACCTCCTGGTGACGGAGGACGGCCACCGGAACCTGTCTTCCGGGTTGCCTCGGCGTTCCGACGAGATCGAGGCGTGGATGGCGGCTCTCAAGGGTTGAGTTCCGGCGGCGAGCAGGTGGTGGCTGATCGCGCCCACGCGGCGGAGCCTCCTATGTCACAGCTTCGCGCCCCTGGGGGCGTTGGTGTGGACCTTCATGTGGAAGCGAACCCTTCCGAAGGGCGTCGTGCCGGTCTCGAGCGTGCCCTGCGCGACGCGGTTCGGGACGGACGGCTGGCGCCCGGGGCGCGGTTGCCTGCCACCCGGCGGCTCTCGGAGGAGTTGGGGGTCTCGCGCGGGACCGTCAAGGCGGCGTACGACCAGCTGGTCGCCGAGGGGTACCTCACGGCTCGGCAGGGCGCCGGGACCCAGGTTGCCCCGCTGCCTCCGCTCTCGGCCGAGCCGCCGGAGGCCACCGCCCGCGCGCGGGTGCCGCGTTTCGATCTGCGGCCGGGTAGTCCGGACGTCGGGACGTTTCCCGCGGCCGCCTGGATGCGCGCGCTGCGGCGTGCCCTCGCGACGGCGCCCTCGCGGGTGTACGACTACGGCGATCCGCGCGGGCGGATCGAGCTGCGGACCGCGCTGTCGGGGTACCTGGGGCGGGCTCGCGGGGTCGTCGCGCCGCCGGAGCGGATCGTGGTCACCTCCGGGTACGTGCAGGGGCTGTCGCTGCTCACGCGGGTGCTGGAGGGCGGCACGGTGGCCATGGAGGATCCCGGGCTGCCCTTCCACCGGGAGGTGGTCCGGCGCGGGGGCGGGCGGGTCGTGCCGGTGCGGGTGGACGAGCGGGGAGCGTGCGTCGATGACTTGGAGGACATCGGGGGCACGGCCGCCGTGGTCGTCACGCCCGCGCATCAGTATCCGACCGGCGTGATTCTGCACCCGGAGCGCCGGCGGGCGCTGACCGACTGGGCACGCGCGCGTGGGGCCTTGGTCGTCGAGGACGACTACGACGGGGAGTTCCGTTACGACCGGCAGCCCGTCGGCGCGCTCCAGGGGATGGCGCCGGGGCACGTCGCGTATCTGGGCACCGCCTCCAAGACGCTCGGGCCCGCGCTGCGGCTCGGCTGGATGGTCCTGCCGCCGCACCTGGTCGACGCGGTGGCCGACGCCAAGCTGCACAGCGACCACCACACCGAGTCCATCGGCCAGTTGGCGCTGGCCGAGCTCATCGACAGCCATGCCTATGACCGTCATGTGCGCGCCTGCCGGCTGCGGTACCGCCGGCGCAGGGACCAGCTTCTGGACCGGCTGGGGGCGCGTCGGCGCGTACGCGGGATCGCGGCCGGGCTGCACGCGCTCGTCGAGGTGGACGACGAGGCGGCGGTGCTGGAGCGGGCGGCGATGGAGGGGCTCGCGGTGGGGCACCTCGGGGAGCACTGGCACGCGCCGGGCGGCGTGGGTCGGCCGCGGGGGCTGGTCGTGGGATACGGGACGCCCCGGGAGCGGGTGTACCCGGAGGCGTTGGAGGTGCTGCGGAAGGTTCTGGAATTGGGCCACTGAGCGGGGTACGGATTGGGTCTGCCGACTGGCCCACCGCGTTCCTAGGGTCGAGTGCATGACGAACGCACTCGTCCCGCCCGCGGGCCCGCAACGCGTCCTGGCCCTCGCCCAGTTGACCAACTCCGTCGGTGACGGCGCCTATTACGTGACGTCGGCGCTCTACTTCACCCACGTCGTCGGGCTCACCCCCGCGCGCGTGGGCCTGGGGCTGACCCTCGCCTGGGCGTTCGGTTCGCTGGTGGGGGTGCCGCTGGGGCGGCTCGCGGACCGGCGCGGGCCGCGCGGTACGGCGGTGCTGCTGGCGACGGCGACGGCGCTCGCGGTGGGCTCCTTCCTGATCGTCCGCGGGTTCCTGCCGTTCGTCGCGGCCGCGTGCGCGTACGCCGCCGCCCAGTCGGGGCTGGCCGCGGCCCGGCAGGCGCTGCTGGCGGGGCTGACGTCCGCCGGGGAACGGACCGGGCTGCTCGCGCATCTCCAGTCGACGCTGAACGCCGGGCTCGCGGTGGGCGCGGGGCTGGGCGGGGTCGCGCTGAGCGCCGGGACGAGGGCGGCGTATCTCGGGGTGTTCGCGCTGGACGCGGTGGGTTTCGTGGTGTGCGCCGCACTGTTGCTGCGGTTGCCGTCCGTGCCGCCGAGGGGGGCGGGCAACCGTCACGGCCTCGGTGTCCTGCGCGACCGCCCGTACGCCGTGGTCACCCTGCTGAACACCGTGCTGCTGCTGCGCATGCCGTTGCTCAGTCTCGGTCTGCCGTTGTGGATCGCGGAGCGCACGGACGCGCCCACCTGGCTGGTCTCCGCTCTGTTCGTGCTCAACACCGGGGCGGTGATGCTGTTCCAGGTGAGGATGGCGCGCGGGGTGAGCGGGCTCGCGTCGGCCACACGGGCGGTGCGGCGGTCGGGGTGGGTGATGCTGGCGGCGTGCGTGGCGTTCGCGCTGGCGGCGGGTGCCTCGCCGGGAGCGGCCGTGGGTGTGCTGGTCGTCGGTGCGGTGCTGCAAGTGGTCGCGGAGATGGGGCAGTCGGCGGGTTCCTGGCAGATGTCCTTCGACCTGGCTCCGGCCGACCGGGTGGGCGAGTACCAGGGGTTCTTCGGGACGGGCGTCACCGTCGCCCGCACCCTCGGCCCGCTGGTCCTGACGACGCTGCTGGTGGAGTGGGGCACCCCCGGATGGCTGCTGCTGGGCGGGGTGACGCTGGCGGCGTCGTACGCGATGGGCCCGGCCGCGCGCAGGGCCCAGGGCACCCGGGCGGACCTCAGGCCGCCCGTTCCGGTGAACTGACCCGCACCGGAAGACAGTCCAGGAACAGCGCCCCCGCCAGCAGCCCCGCACTCCCTCGTGGGCTGCACGCGCGCGCGTGCAGGTCGGTGTCGAGGGCGTGCAGGGCCGCACGGCCCGCCTCCGTCGCCGTACCGCCCGCCTCCAGGATCCCGCGGGCGCCCGCCTGGACGTGCCGCAGGCCGAGCGGGCCAGCGGTGTACAGGAGTTCGGTGTCCTGGAGGGTGGACATCACGGTGAGCAGGGCGTCCAGGCGGGCCTCGGCCTCCGGGGCGCCGGCCGAGCGGGCGGCGGCCAGGGCGTCCCACGCACGCCGTACGTGCGGGAATCCGGCCCGTGCCTCCCCGCGCGCCCCGGCGGCGCCGTACGTCGCCGAGACCGTCGAGCCGCGCGACGGCCGCCGCGGTGCCCGTCGGTCGGGGTGGGCGGCGATCCGTTTGGCGGCCGCGGTCACCTCCAGGGCCCCGGCGCCGGGTTCCAGGGCGGCTGCGGCGACGAGGAGGCCGAGTGTCCACAGGGCGCCCCGGTGGCCGCCGCCGGCCAGCCTCAGCGAGTGCTCGGCGCACCGTCCGATCGCACCCAGTTCCATACGGAGCCGGGGTGTGGGTTCGCCGGTGCGGCGGGCGGCGGCGGCCATCGCCGCGAGGCCGGGTGCGAGCGCCTTGGCCGACCAGCGCAGCCAGTCGTGGTCCCGGTGGCCGGCCCGGACACCGAGGTCACGCGGGTCGGGCAGGCCCGGCTTGGGGGCGAGCGCCAGCTGTCCGGTCAGCGCGTCCACGGCCGCTTGGGCCAGCGCTTCATCCTCACGGCTGTGCATGGGCTACGAGGACGCCGAGGCGGAGGACGTCGGGGAGGCCGACGGGGAGGCGGTGCCGCTCGGTGGGGTCCCTGTGGGGGCACTGCTCGGGGCGCCGCTGGGTGGCGTACCGCCGTCGCCGCCGCCCGCGCCTGTGTTCTCCGCGTCCGGGTCGACGCCGAGCGTGAGGGAGCCCTTGTAGCCCTTGGAGGGGTCCTTCTTGTGGACGGCGTCGAGGGTCAGCAGACCGCTCGACGCGCCTGAGCCGTCGTACACCATGTCGTTGTCGAGTGTGGTGTAGCTGCCGACGTGCTTCGCGTACGGCTCCAGCGTGAAGATCTCCTCGGCGATGGCGTCGGGGAAGAACAGCTGGCCGGTGTAGTTGACCTTGCCGCCCTCGTAGGTGCCGTCCTCCTTCTGGCCGCCGGTGTGCACCTTGAGGTGGATGTGGCAGGTCCGTGGCGTGTACCAACCGGGGAAGATCGTCTCGAACTTGACGACGCCGTTGGCGTTGGCGATCTGGTAGCCGCGCAGATAGGTGTTGTCGTCGGCGGTGGAGCCGTCCTCGCTCTCCGCGGGCGCGGAGCCGCCGGGGTTGGCGGTGGTGTAGCCGGAGTAGTAGCCCCAGGCGTCGCAGTGCCAGATCTCCACGGCCGCGCCGGGGACCGGGGTGCAGCCGTCGGTGGCGTCCACGACGGTCAGGCGCAGGGTCAGCGGGACGCCGCTCTTGCCCTCGGTGATGTCCTTGCGCACCAGGGCGCCGTCCAGGTAGTACGGGCCCTCGGTGACGCTCGGCATCAGCGTCATGCAGGTGCCGCCGCCGGAGGTCGCCGACGCGGTGGCCGTGGCCCCGGTGGTGGCCGCCGTGTCGGCGTACGCCGACTGGTAACCGGCGATCGCGATGCCGCCGGCCGCGACCGTGCCGCCGGTCACCGCGAGGGCGCGGCGCCGGGTGACTCCGGAGTTCCTGTGGTTTCCCGTCATGTCCGGGACAGTAGGAAAGCCGTCCGTCAGGACCGTGAGCGCACGCTGTGCGTGGCCTGAGAGTGCGTGCCGCGGAACTACACCGCCATCAGCGGCGCGTCCTTGCGCCACTTCAGGATCTTGTCGAAGCTGACCACCGCTCCGCGCCGGCCCGGTTTGTTGCCGATGTGGACGTGGTCGGCGAGTTCCTGGATCAGGCAGAGCCCGCGTCCGTTCTCGGCTCCGGTGGGGGCGGGACGGACGGCCTGGGGGCGGGCGAAGCCGGGGCCCGAGTCGGCCACCTCGATGCGGCACTTCTCGCCGTCGAGGTAGGCGGTGACCCGGAACGCCCCCGAGGAGTCGCCGTACGCGGTGTCCCCGCCGTGTTCGACGGCGTTCGCACAGGCCTCGCTGAGGGCCACGGAGAGGTCGTACGAGACGTCGGGATCGACGCCCGCGGTCTCCATGGTGCCGAGCAGCAGGCGCCGGGCGAGCGGAACGCTCGCAGCTTCGCGCCGCAGATGGAGTGACCACCAGATGCTCATGCTCCAGCCTCCTGGCTGCGGCTCGACATACCGTTACGTATTGCCGCGAGTGCACCGGAGTAAGCACAGAGTTGACGTGATGCCGCCCATACGGGGGATGTATCTGCGGTGGCAGTCGGTGTATGTGGGGCAGCTCGTGGCACAGGTGACCTTCCGGTCGTACCGCCCGTACGTCATCTTGTGGACCTGCCGTATGGCACCTATAAGGGCAGTGCGATGATGAGCCCGCCATGACTGCCCCCCACCCGCGCATGACGCGCTTCGGAGGAGATCTCCGGATTCTGCGGGCCGCGGTGTTCGCCGCGGTCTGCGTCGTGCTGGGCGCGGCGGGCCACGCCCTCGCATCCTGCTCCACGGTCCCGCTGTGGACGCTGGGCGCGGGATTCCTGGGGGTCCTGCTGGTGGCGGCGCCGCTCGCCGGACGTGAGCGCTCGCTGCCCGGGATCGCGACAGTGCTCGCCCTCGGCCAGACCGTGCTGCACACGCTGTTCGGCCTGGGGCAGCACGGCCCGGTGGCCGGTACGGCGAGGGCGGCGGCGGTCGGATCGATGTCCTCCATGCCGTCGACAACGTCTCTGAGGTCCCTGTCCGACGCCTCACTGGTCGACCAGGCCGGTACGGGCGTCGCGCACCACCCCGCGGACGTCCTGTCCACCGCCGCGGGCTCCTCCATGGCGCTGCTGCCGTCGCTGCCGATGCTGCTGGGGCACGTCGTCGCGGCCGTCGCCGCCGGCTGGCTGCTGCGCCGCGGGGACATGGCACTGCTGCGGCTCGTCGAACTGTCCGCCGTATCGGCGCACTTGGTCGCCGAGGGAGCGCTCGTACGGTCCCTGCGCGGGGCGCTCGCGCTGGTGCGCGCCCTGCGGGCGGGGCTGCCGGGCACGCCCGACGCCGGTCCGCGCCTGCTCCGCACCGGCCTGCTCGCACCGTCGGCGCCCCGCACCACCGCGCTTCAGCACACGGTGACCAGGCGGGGCCCGCCGGCCGCCGCAGCTCTCGTTCTCGCCGCCTGACGCGACGCCGCCCGCACGCTCCACATCCGTGGGGAGGGGCCGCCGCCGTGCGGCACGCGCGCGTGCTGGGTTCCCGTGTTCCCGTGTTCCCGAATGATCACGCACGCGCACCCCTCTTCCCCCTTCCCGTGGTCCTGGCTTCCGCACCGGAAGCCCACCGAAGTGGAGTGCTGTCCATGAAGGTCTCTCGTCTCGCCGTCACCGGCGCCGTCGCCGCCACCGCCGTCGTCGTCCTGTCCTCGCCCGCGTTCGCGCACGTCGGCGTGCAGCCGGAGGGGACCGCCGCCAAGGGCGGTTACGCGGTCCTCGACTTCAAGGTCCCCAACGAGCGCGACAACACCTCGACCACCAAGCTCGAGGTCACCTTCCCCACCGCCCACCCACTGGCCTCGGTCATGCCGGAGCCGATGGCCGGCTGGAACATCAAGGTCACAAAGACCAAGCTCGACAAGCCCGTCGACGCACACGGCGAGCAGATCACCGAGGCCGTCAGCAAGGTCACCTGGACCGCCGACGGCAAGGGCATCGCGCCCGGCTACTTCGAGAAGTTCCCCGTCTCCGTGGGCGCGCTGCCCGAGGACGCGGACGACATGGTCTTCAAGGCGATCCAGACGTACTCCGACAAGGAGGTCGTGCGCTGGATCGAGGAGCAGAAGGAGGGCGCGGAGGAGCCCGAGAACCCGGCTCCCGTGCTCACCCTGTCCGCCGCCTCCGAGGACGGCCACCACGGCTCGTCCGCGGCCGAGGAGACCTCCGAGAAGACGGCGTCCACCGAGAACGCCTCCGCCGAGACCGCCGCCCCCGCCGACAGCAGCGACACCACCGCCCGCGTCCTGGGCGTGGTCGGCATCGTCGTCGGCGTGGTGGGCGTGGCCTACGGCGTGCTGGCCGGACGCCGGCGCACCAGCGCCTGACGATCGACGCCCGCTCGCCCACCGGGGTCGCACGAAGGGCCCTGCGAACCCTCGTACGATCGCGCGAGAGGCCGCACGAGGGTCACGGGACTGTGCGTACGACCCCGGTGGGCGTCGGCCCCCTTACATCTGGGACATTTTTCTATGCGCAAGAAGACGTTCGCCGCGGCCGCGCTGCTCGCCGCCGCCACCCTGACCCTCTCCGCCTGCGGCAGCAGTGACGACAGCGGTTCACCCGTGTCCGTGGTGTCCGAGGAGGCCGGCTCGGACAAGGCTGCCACGGTCCTCGACCAGCCGTTCGAGAAGCCGGACCTGGTCCTCACCGACACCCAGGGCAAGAAGTACGACCTCCGCGCGGAGACCAAGGGCCGGCCGACGCTGATCTACTTCGGCTACACCCACTGCCCCGACGTCTGCCCGCTGACCATGAACAACATCGCCGTCGCCAAGAAGCAGCTGCCCAAGGCCGAACAGGACAAGCTGAGCGTGGTGTTCGTCACCACCGACCCCGGCCGGGACACCCCGGCCGAACTCGGCAAGTGGCTCAAGGGCATCGACTCCCGGTTCGTCGGCCTCACCGGCGACTTCTCCACCATCCAGGCCGGCGCCCGCACCCTCGGCATCTCCATCGAGCCGACACAGAAGGACAAGAACGGCAAGCTCGTCTCCGTGCACGGCACCCAGGTCGTCGCCTTCTCCCCGAAGACCGACGCCGGGTATCTGCTGTACGGCGAGGACGCCACGGTCGACGACTACACCAAGGATCTCCCCAAGATCATCAAGGGTGAGAAGCCGTGAGGCGTCCCACGCTCGCGGTCGGCGTCCTGGCCGGTGCCGCCCTGCTCCTCGCCGGGTGCGGTTCCGACAGCGGCTCGGCCTCCGGCTCCGGCGGCGAGGGCGGCATCACCGTCTCCGGCGCCTACATGCCGCAGCCGGTCTCCGACGACATGGCGGCCGGCTACCTGACGATCAACAACGACAGCGACACCAAGGACGAGCTGACCTCGGTCACCAGCTCCGCGGGCGAGGTCACCATGCACGAGACGGTCGGCGGCGCGATGCGGGAGCTCACGGAATTCCCCGTACCCGCACATGGTCAACTCGTGTTCAAAAGCGGCGGCAACCATCTGATGTTCGACAAGCTGAAGCGCAAGCCGAAGCAGGGCCAGAACATCTCGGTCGAACTGCACTTCGCCTCGTCGGACCCCGTCGTCGTCAAGATGCCGGTGAAGTCGGCGACATACGTCCCGAAAACCGGACACTGAGGGAGGGAATCCCCTTGACGAAGACCATCGCCCCCCACGTCCGGACCCTGGTGCTGCTGCTTCTGGCCGCGGCCGGACTACTCCTCACCACGGCCGCGCCGGCCTCCGCGCACGCCGCGCTCACCGGCAGCGATCCCCAGCAGGGGGTGGTGGTCGACAAGGCACCCACCCAGGTCTCGCTGACCTTCTCCGAGCAGGTCTCGACCTCCGCCGACTCGCTGCGCGTGCTCGACCCCAAGGGCAAGCCCGTGCAGAGCGGCAAGCCGACCAACGTGAGCGGCACGACCTACGCGGTGCAACTGCACAGCGGCCTGCCCGACGGCACGTACACCGTCACCTACCAGGTCGTCTCCGCGGACAGCCATCCCGTCTCCGGCGCTTACACCTTCTCCGTGGGCAAGCCCTCCGCGACCTCCGTCGCGGTGTCCGGGCCCACGGCCGGCGGCGGGGTGGTCGGCTGGCTGTACGGGTTCGGCCGGTACATGTCGTACGCCGGTTTCGTCGTGCTGGTCGGCGGTGCCGCCTTCGTACTCGCCTGCTGGCAGCGCGGCGCCGGGGTGCGGGCCATGCAGCGGCTCGTCGTCGCCGGGTGGCTCACGCTCACCGCCGCCACCCTCTTCCTGCTGCTTCTGCGCGGCTCCTACGCCACCTCCGGGAAGGTCGGCGACATCTTCGACCTGAACCTGCTGGGCCAGGTGCTGCAGACCAAGACGGGCGCGGCGCTGGTGTCCCGGCTGCTGCTGCTCGCCGCGGCGGCGCTGTTCATCGCGGTGCTGTTCGGGGCGTACGAGAAGCGGGACGACGAGGAGAAGCGGGACCTGACCTTCGGGCTGGCGATCGGCGGGACGGTCGTGGCCGCCGGGCTCGCCGCGAGCTGGGCGATGTCCGAGCACGCCTCCGTCGGGCTCCAGCCGAGCATCGCGATGCCTGTCGACGTGATCCATCTGCTGGCTGTCGCGACCTGGCTCGGCGGACTCACCGCGCTCCTCGGAGCGCTGTACTGGGCCCCCTCGGACCGGCCCGTCGACACCGCCGCCGTCCGCCGGTTCTCCACCGTCGCCTTCGGCAGCGTGGTCGCACTGGTCGTCACCGGCGTCTACCAGTCCTGGCGTCAGCTCGGGTCCTGGTCGGCCTTCACCGAAACCCGGTACGGCCAACTGCTGCTGGTCAAGATCGGGCTCGTGGCGCTGCTGGTCGGCACCGCCTACATCTCGCGGCGGTGGACGGCACGGCTGGCGGACACGGTGGTCCAGCGGGCCACGTCGAAGAAGGCACGGGTGACGGCCGACGCGGGTGCTTCGAAGGGCGGCGCGGGTTCCAAGGGGAGCGGCGCCCCCAAGGGGAGCGGTGGTCCCCAGCGGGCCGCTCAGCTCGCCCGGCAGCGGGCCGCGATGGACGCGGCGCGTCAGAAGCGGACGCGGGACACCGACCCGAACCGGTTCGGACTGCGTCGCTCGGTCCTCGCCGAGGCGGGGGTCGCCGTCGTGCTGCTCGCCGTCACCACCGTGCTGACGCAGACCGAGCCGGGACGCACGGAGGAGGACGCCAAGGCGGCCTCGGCCTCCTCCTCGTCCTCCTCGTCCTCGTCGTCCTCCTCGGCCGGTGCGCTGACCTTGGACATGTCGTTCGACACGGGCGGCGAGGACGGCAAGGGCGTCGTGACGGTCGACCTCGATCCCGCGCGCGTGGGCGGCAACGAGATGCACGTCTATGTCCAGCGGCCCAACGGGCGTGCCTTCGACGTCCCCGAGGTGAAGGTCGCCTTCACCCTGGAGGCCAAGAAGATCGGCCCGCTGCCCGTCGTGCCCGACCACGTCACCACGGGTCACTGGTCGGCGAACGGAGTGCAGATCCCCATGGCCGGCGAGTGGAAGATCGCGGTGACCGTGCGGACCTCCGACATCGACCAGACGACCGTCTCCAAGAACGCGCAGATCGGCTGAGCCATCACCATGCCTGACCAGTCCATTCCGGAGGCCCGCCCTCCCGCGCTCGACGAGGAGAGCTCCTCCGAACTCAAGGAGGGCACGACCGAAGTCGAGGTGGGTGCCTCCGAAGTCGAGGAGGTCGGGGAGGGTGCCTCCGAAGTCAAGGAGGGTGCCTTCGAAACCGCCCGCTCCGTGGAGGGCCTCACCCGACGGAAGCTGCTCGGGACCGCCGGGGCCACCGGGCTCGTCCTGGGCGCGGCCGGCGGGGTCGTCGGCTACACCGCCCAGCCGTCCCGGGCCACACCGCTGACCTCCGTGGGCGCGGACCAGGTGATGTTTCACGGGAAACATCAGCCCGGTATCACCGAGGGACTCCAGGCCCGCGGCCACCTCGTCGCCTTCGACCTGGCCGCGGGGGCGGGCCGCAAGGAGGCCGCCGCGCTGCTGCGCCGCTGGTCGCAGACAGCCCGGCGGTTGATGGCGGGCGAGGCGGCGCCCCACGACGACACGGACGTGGCCCGGGATGCCGGCCCGTCCTCGCTGACGGTCACCTTCGGCTTCGGGCACAGCTTCTTCGGCCGCACGGGCCTGGAGAAACAGCGACCGGTCGCGCTGGACCCGCTGCCCGACTTCTCCTCCGACCACCTCGACAAGAAGCGCAGCGACGGCGACCTGTGGGTGCAGATCGGCGCCAACGACGCACTGGTCGCCTTCCACGCCCTGCGCGCCCTCCAGAAGGACGCGGGCGACGCTGCGCGGCTCCGCTGGCAGATGAACGGCTTCAACCGCTCACCCGGCGCGACGTCCCACCCCATGACGGCCCGCAATCTGATGGGGCAGCTGGACGGCACCCGCAAT
Source organism: Streptomyces violaceoruber (assembly GCA_000720805.1). Lineage (GTDB taxonomy): Bacteria > Actinomycetota > Actinomycetes > Streptomycetales > Streptomycetaceae > Streptomyces > Streptomyces cellulosae_A. The sequence goes on along the minus strand of JODI01000010.1, from coordinate 124,293 downwards.
CCGAAGCCGCGCGAATCCGACTTCGACCAGCGCGTCTTCGTACCCGAGTCCGGCACGCCCGCGTGGATGGCGAACGGCTCCTACGCCGTCGTACGCCGCATCCGCATGCTCCTCGACGACTGGGAGAAGCTCTCGGTCGCGGCCCAGGAGAACGTCATCGGGCGCCGCAAGTCCGACGGGGCGGCTCTTTCCGGGGGCACCGAGACGACCGAGATGGACCTGGAGAAGACCGATGCCAAGGGCAACCTGGTCGTCCCGATCAACGCGCACGCCCGCATCACCCGCCCCGACCAGAACGGGGGCGCGGCGATGCTCCGCCGCCCGTTCTCGTACCACGACGGCTTCGACCAGGACGGGGTTCCCGACGCCGGTCTCCTCTTCGTCTGCTGGCAGACCGACCCGCTGCGCGGCTTCGTCCCGGTCCAGCGCAAGCTCGACCGCGGCGACGCCCTGTCCCAGTACATCCGCCACGAGGCCAGCGGCCTTTTCGCGGTGCCGGGCGGGGCGGCGGAGGGGGAGTACGTGGGGCAGCGGCTGCTGGAGGGGTGAGTCCAACGCCCTTGGAGTGATCCAGCGCCCTGGGGGTTGTCCATCGCCCTGGGGGTTGTCCATCGCCCTGTGCGTGGTCCAGCGCACTAGGGTGCCATCGCCCTGGGGTCCATCCCCCCGAGGGGGGCTGTTGCGCGATGCGTGCGCTGCGTTTCTCGACGGCCATTAAGGTGAAGTCATGCCAGCGAGCTATGCGTATCTCGGTCCCGAGGGCACCTTCACCGAAGTCGCCCTGCGTACGCTTCCGGAGGCGGCGACGCGGGAGCTGATTCCTTACGTGTCCGTACAGTCGGCGCTCGACGCGGTCCGCGGCGGCGAGGCCGAGGCCGCGTTCGTGCCGATCGAGAACTCCGTCGAGGGCGGGATCACCACCACCCTCGACGAGCTGGTCGCGGGCGCGCCGCTGATGATCTACCGCGAGGTCCTGCTGTCGATCACCTTCGCGCTCCTGGTCCGGCCGGGCACGACGCTGTCGGACATCAAGACGGTCTCCGCCCATCCGGCCGCCCAGCCGCAGGTGCGCAACTGGCTCAAGCGGAACCTCCCGGACGCCCACTGGGAGTCCGCCGCCTCCAATGCGGACGCCGCCCGGCTGGTGCAGGAGGGCCAGTACGACGCCGCCTTCGCGGGCGAGTTCGCCGCCGCCCGGTACGGCCTCACGGCCCTGGAGACCGGGATCCACGACGCCGAGAACGCCCAGACGCGGTTCGTGCTGGTCGGCCGGCCCGCCCGGCCCGCCGCGCCGACCGGGGCCGACAAGACGTCCGTCGTGCTGTGGCAGCGCGACGACCACCCCGGCGGTCTGCGGGACCTGCTGGGCGAGTTCGCGACGCGCGGCATCAACCTGATGCTGCTGCAGTCCCGGCCCACCGGCGCCGGCATCGGCAACTACTGCTTCTGCATCGACGCCGAGGGCCATATCTCCGACCGCCGGGTCGCCGAGGCCCTGATGGGGCTCAAGCGGATCTGCCTCCAGGCGCGGTTCCTCGGTTCGTACCCGCGTGCGGATGTGGGACAGGAGGGCGTGCGTCCGCTGATGAAGGGGACCTCGGACGAGGAGTTCACCTCGGCGGCGGACTGGGTGGCGCGGTGCCAGGACGGACGTTTCTAGCAGGTTACCGACCGTCCCTACCTGCATATTTTAGTTATCCACAGGAGTTATCCACAGGCGAGCTTCTCGACCTGGGGACAAGTCGACAACGAAGTACCACCCAGTCGACAAATCGCCCTACAGCCCTCAAGTTCGTCCACAGTCCCGTAGGTCACTCTTCGTCCACCCGTTTCCTTCGGTCCACCCTTCGAGGTGACTCATTTCCACCCGAAAGTGGGCGTGAAGGTGGTTTGCCTCGGGAATCCTCCACCCCGGAGACCCGTGCCGGAATGATCACTTCCGGCGTCCACAGATCTTTCGCACACCCTGTGGATAACTTTTCGCGGCTGTGGATTTCTGTGGACAGAGCCGGCCTCCAAGTCCCGTTCCGCGCAAGGGAATCGAGTCAACCAGCAGCCGAACGTCTACTCCGTCCCAGGTAGTGAGACACCTTTTATTGACACTGAAGAACACAGCGGGCAATTGGCGCATAGCGGAACGTAATGCGTGATTTGGTGCAGCCCGGAATAGTGAGTCGTGAGGCGTCACCCCGCACCGGTAGCCTTGGCGGCGTGATTGACCTTCGCCTGCTCCGTGAGGACCCCGACCGTGTGCGCGCGTCCCAGCGCGCCCGTGGAGAGGACGTCGCGCTCGTCGACTCCCTCCTGTCCGCCGACGAGCGGCGCAGGTCGTCCGGCGTCCGCTTCGACGAGCTGCGTGCCGAGCAGAAGGCGCTCGGCAAGCTCATCCCCAAGGCCTCCGGCGACGAGAAGGCTGAGCTGCTGAAGAAGGCGAGCCAGCTCGCCGCCGACGTCAAGGCCGCCGACGCCGAGCGCGACACGGCCGACACCGAGACCCAGGAGCTCCTCCTCCGGCTGAGCAACCTCGTGCACCCCGAGGTGCCCGTGGGCGGCGAGGAGGACTTCGTCACGCTGGAGACCCACGGCACGATCCGCGATTTCGGCGCCGAGGGCTTCGACCCCAAGGACCACCTGGAGCTCGGCACGGTCCTCGGCGCGATCGACGTCGAGCGCGGCGCCAAGGTGTCCGGATCGCGCTTCTACTTTCTGACGGGTGTCGGCGCGCTCCTCGAACTCGCGCTCGTGAACGCGGCGATCGCGCAGGCCACGGCGGCCGGCTTCACGCCGATGCTGACGCCCGCGCTGGTCCGCCCGCAGTCGATGGCCGGCACCGGCTTCCTCGGCCAGGCGGCCCAGGACGTCTACCACCTGGACAAGGACGACCTCTACCTCGTCGGCACCTCCGAGGTCCCCCTCGCCGCGTACCACATGGACGAGATCATCGACGCCGACCGGCTCCCCCTGCGCTACGCGGGCTTCTCGCCCTGCTTCCGCCGCGAGGCCGGCTCGCACGGCAAGGACACGCGGGGAATCTTCCGCGTCCACCAGTTCGACAAGGTCGAGATGTTCTCGTACGTCGACCCGGCGGACTCGCAGGCCGAGCACCAGCGCCTGCTGGAGTGGGAGAAGCAGTGGCTGACGTCGCTGGAACTGCCGTTCCGGGTCATCGACGTCGCCTCCGCCGACCTCGGCTCCTCGGCCGCCCGCAAGTTCGACTGCGAGGCGTGGATCCCGACCCAGGGCAAGTACCGCGAGCTGACCTCGACCTCGGACTGCACCGAGTTCCAGTCCCGTCGGCTGTCGATCCGGATGCGGGACGGCAAGCAGGTCAAGCCGCTGGCGACGCTCAACGGCACGCTGTGCGCCGTACCGCGCACGATCGTGGCGATCCTGGAGAACCACCAGCAGGCAGACGGCTCCGTGCGGGTGCCGGAGGTGCTGCGTCCGTACCTGGGCGGCCGGGAGATCCTCGAGCCGGTCGCCAAGTGAGCACCGCCGCTGCCCCGGGCTTTCCCTACCGCCTGATCGCGACCGACCTCGACGGAACGCTGCTGCGCTCCGACGAGTCGGTCTCGCAGCGCACCCGTGAGGCGCTCGCCGCGGCCACCGCGGCGGGCGCCGCCCACATCGTCGTCACGGGCCGCGCGGCCCCCTGGACCCGGCACATCCTCGACGACCTCGCATACGACGGCCTCGCGGTCTGCGCCCAGGGCGCACAGGTGTACGACGCCGGCGAGCATCGCCTGCTGACGTCGGTGACCCTCGACCGGCAACTGGCCGGGGTGGCGCTGGCGAAGATCGAGGCGGAGGTCGGCCCGCTGTATCTCGCGGCGAGCCGCGACGGGCTGGACGGCGAGGTGCTGGTGGGGCCGGGCTATGCGGTCACCGGCGCGCTCCCCGCGACCCCCTTCACGGACGCGTCCGACCTGTGGACCGCCCCGCTGAACAAGATCTACATACAGCATCCGGCGCTGACCGACGACGAGTTGGCCGAGGCCTCCCGCCAGGCCGCCGGCGGCTTCGTCACCGTCGCGATGGCCGGCGAGGGCATCGTCGAACTGCTTCCGCTGGGATTGTCGAAGGCCACCGGACTGTCCCTCGCGGCCCGTCGCCTGGGCATGAAGGCCGCCGACACGATCGCCTTCGGCGACATGCCCAACGACATCCCGATGTTCGGCTGGGCCTCCTACGGCGTAGCCATGGCCAACGCCCACGAGGAGCTCAAGGCGGTGGCCGACGAAGTGACGTCCTCGAACGAGGAGGACGGCATCGCGGTGGTGCTGGAACGGCTGCTGGGCTGAAGTCGTGGTCCCCTGCGGGGATCACTTGGTCTTGCGGAGGATGCACGAATCGAACGTGCGCGGGCTTTTCAGGCCCGACCACGGCTTGCTTTCAATCGGACACAGCGCAAACCGGTGCCTTACCACTCGGCCAATCCTCCGGGTGGGCGGCCTCACGCGGACGCGGTGCGCCGCGTGCTCGAAGCGGCCGCCCCGGGCAGCTCCCCGTGCGGGACGGACTCGACGGAGGGCCAACTACTCCGGAGTCCGCCGCGGGCTGCCCTGCGGGGAGCTGGACGCACTGTCGTGCATGGACATCGCCCGGCTCCTCCCCAGTGCGTGGCGCCGGTTCGAACCCGGCGTCCTGGACACAACCACTGTGCCCGGAGGCCGAGTTCGACGCCACTGATTAACGGGCGGCCACAGATCCCCGGGGCCGGGTCCCACCGGACCCGGGGCCCGGTCCTACCGGCGGCGCCACCTGCGTCGGCGCTTGCTGAAGAACCACCCCGCGGGCGGTTCGTCGGAGCGCCAGGGCTGGGGTTCGGGATGCTCGCCGCGCCAGCGCGCGGCGAGCATCCGGGCCCGGGCGGAGGGTTCGGACGTGTCGGCGGACCGTATGAAGTCCTCGTCGAGGACCAGGTCGTCCCATACGTCCCCGGACTGCCCGCGGCCGTCGTCCTGCGGTGTCTTGCCTGCCATCCCCGTCCTCCCACCCGCTCCCACCCGAACGTCCCGATTGCCCAGTGTGCCCGGACGCAGGTGAAGCCCCTGTCAATAAGCGCGTCGCCAAACCAGGTCGACAAGCCAGTTCGACAAGCGGGGCGTCTACTCCTCACCCGCGAGCGTCAGCGACCGCAGTTTCTGTCCCGCGTACCAGGTGGCCAGTACGGTGACGCCGACCAGCAGGACGGTGGCCGTCGTCAGTCCGACGTCCGAGGTCACCAGGTCCCCGCCGGCCACCTTGTGGGCCACGGCCAGCGACCACTGCTGGACGCTGAGGGTGCGCGCCCCGGACACCAGGGAGCCGAACAGGGCCTCCCAGACGAGTGCGTAGACCAGCCCGAACACCACCGCGTGGCGGGAGACCGTGCCGAGCAGCAGGAAGAGCGCCGCGTAGGCGATGGAGGCGACCAGGGCGGCCACCGTGTAGGCCACGGCGATCTGCTGACCGTTGCCGTTCAGGATGAAGCCCGCGATCAGGGTCGGCACGGCCGAGAACACCATCGTCACGGCGATCGCCACGATCAGCTTGGTGAAGATGATCGTCGGCCGTTTGACCGGCTTGGACAGCAGATAGACCACCGAGCCGTCGTCGATCTCCGGGCCGATCGCGCCCGTGCCCGCGATGACACCGATGATCGGCACCATGGTGGCGAGCGCGAGCCCGCCGAGCAGGTCGGACGCGGTCTGGTCGTCGGCGCCGGCGAGGGCGCGCACCACGACCGAGATCACGATCAGCAGCAGGGGCAACGCGCCCAGGATGAGGGCCCGGCGCCGGCCGAGCAGGGCCCGGTAGGTGAGTCGGGCGACTGTGGGGTCGTACATCTTGGGCCTCCTACGCCGCGACGAGATACGAGAAGACGGACTCGAGGGACTCGTCGGACGGCGAGACCGTGAGCAGCCGGATGCCGTGGTCCCTCGCGACCCTCGGCAGCAGGGCCGTGAAACGGCCGAAGTCGACGGCCTGGATACGCAGGGCGCCCTCGGCGAGGTCGACCTCGATGCCGGACGTCGACGGGTCGGCGATCAGCGCGGCCGCGAGGGCGCGGTCGTCGCTGGAGCGCACCAGGTAGCGGTGCGGACGGTCGGTCATCAGGCGGCGGATCTTGCGGAAGTCGCCACTGGCCGCGTGCCGTCCGGCGACCACGACCTCGATGTGCCAGGCGAGTTGCTCGACCTCTTCGAGGATGTGCGACGAGAAGAGCACCGTGCGGCCCTCGTCGCCCATGCGCCGCAGCAGGTCCATCAGCTGCATGCGCTGGCGCGGGTCCATGCCGTTGAAGGGCTCGTCGAGCAGGAGCAGCGACGGGTCGTGGACCAGGGCACTCGCCATCTTCACGCGCTGGCGCATGCCCTTGGAGTAGGTCGAGATCTTACGGTCCTGCGCGGACTCCATCTCGACCGTGGCCAGCGCCTTCTGTGCCGCCTTGGCGCCCAGGCCGTGCAACTCGGCGTTGGCGACGACGAATTCGCGCCCGGTGAGGAAGTCGTACATCGCCTCGCGCTCGGGGACGACGCCGATGTGCTGGTAGATCGCCTCGTTGCGCCACACCTGCTGTCCGTCGAGGGTGACGGTGCCGGTGGAGGGAGCGAGGAAGCCGCCCATCATGTTGATGAGGGTGGACTTTCCGGCGCCGTTGGGACCCAGCAGGCCGGTGACGCCGGGGCCGATGGTCATGGTGATGTCGTTGACGGCGACCACGTTGCCGAACCAGCGTGAGACGTGGTCGATGGTGAGCGTGGTCACAGTCCGACCTTTCGGTAGCGGCGCATCAGGAGGCCGTAGCAGGCGGCGATCAGGCCGAGGGTGAGGAGGACGTAGACCACGCCCTCCCCGTTGGTCGGTGCGATCCCTCCGGGGAATGCGGAACTGGCTCCCAGGAACGCGGACTGCACGCCGTCGATGAGCGTGATGGGCGAGAACAGGCCGATCCAGGCGATGGATCCGGTGCTGGACTGTGCCTCGGCGATGGCCTGGAGGGTGGAGACGGCGCCGTAGGAGATGGTCAGGACGGCGATCACGGCCGCGATGCCGAAGCCGCGGCGCGGGGTGATCGCCGCGACCACCAGACCGAGGCCGGCGAAGAGCAGCGAGAGCAGGGCCACGGAGACGACTCCCTGCGCGAATCCCTTGGTCTGGTCGGCGAAGTCGAGCTTGGCCAGCAGGGCGCCCACGTAGAGCACCAGCAGCGGAGCGGCGGTGAGGATGAACAGCGCGGAGGCCATCGCCGCGAACTTGGCCCGTACGTAGTCCGCGGTCTCGATGGGCCGCGAGAAGTACAGCGGTACGGTCTTGAAGCGCAGGTCGCGCGAGACGGACTGGGGTGCCTGCGAGGCGACGTACAGGCTGATGACGGCCTGCATGACGATCGCGTAGCGCGTGTAGTCGAGGGGCAGTTCCTTCGCCTTCGTGGCGACCGCGACGGCCACCATGATGGCCGCTGGAACGCACATCACCACGAACAGCAGCATCGGCAGCACCTTGGACTTGACCGACCGGCCGAGGCCGTAGGCGCCGCGCAGGGACTGCGAGTAGAGGGAGCGACGGGCGTAGGCGCGACCCAGACGGGGGCCGTCGTAGGTGCGGTAGCCGATGTTGTGGATACGGGTCTGGTCACCCGAAGGTGCGGCTACGGAGTGTTCAGTTGCCATGGCCGACCGCCTCCTTCCGCTGCGCGTCGCGCTGTTCGCCGCTGTTCGTGAAGACCTCCGCGATGTGGTGCCGGCGCTGTTCCATGCGCACCAGGCCGAGGCCGAGGTCGGCGACCACATCGCGCACCAGGTCGTATGTCTCCTCGCCCTGCGCGGTGAGCAGCAGCACGTGTCCGGCGCCCGGCAGGCCGCCGCCGCTGTCGAGGACGTCCATCCCGCGCGCTTGCAGCGCCTCGCGCACGGCGCGGGTGCCGTCCGGGTGCTCGTCGGTGTCGGTGACCTCGATCGCGAGGGTCGTGGTGGTCTGGGTGAAATCGGTGGTGGAGCTGGAGCGCAGGAGCTTGCCGCCGTCGACCACCACCACGTGGTCGCAGGTGCGCTCCAGTTCGCCCAGCAGGTGGGAGGTGACCAGGACCGAGATGCCGAAGTCGGTGTAGATGCGGCGGATGAGACCGAGCATCTCGTCGCGGCCGACCGGGTCGAGGCCGTTGGTCGGCTCGTCCAGGAGAACCAGCTGCGGGTCGTGCACGAGGGCCTGCGCGAGCTTCACGCGCTGCTTCATACCGGTGGAGTAACCACCGATGGGGCGGTAGCGCTCCTCGTACAGCCCGACATGGCGCAGGGTGTCCGCGGTGCGTTCACGGGCGGCGGCGGGCGGCAGGCCGGACATGCGCGCCATGTGCACGACGAACTCGGTGGCCGAGACGTCGGGCGGCAGGCAGTCGTGCTCCGGCATGTAGCCGACCCGCTCGCGGATGGCGGCGCCCTTGGTGGCGACATCGAGGCCGAGCACTTCGGCGCGGCCCTCGGTGGCGGGGGACAGACCCAGCAGGATCTTGATCAGTGTCGACTTGCCGGCTCCATTGGCTCCGACGAGTCCGGTCACACCGGGCCCGACGTCCACGGAGAGCCGGTCAAGCGCGGTCACCCGGGGGTACCGCTTGCTCAGGCTTTCGGTCGCGATCACAGTCACATCTTCGAAAGTAGTGACGCGGACCACGCCAGTCGTCAACCCCCAGAGCCGTCTTCGCCTCAGACTCCAGTCGTACGGGCCCGTAGGGGGTCCCCCTACCTGAGAGCTACGCGGAGCTGTTCTCAGCCCGGAGGCCTCTTGACGCGGGCCTCGAGGAGCGTGCCTGCTGGCTGGAGGACGAGCTGCCGCGCCTGCGGCGCTGAGCGGAGGAGAGGAGACCCAGGTGCCTGTTGAGGGCGCGCGGGAGCGCCGGGTGCACACCGGTGGGGTCGAGCTGTCCGTGGCCGAGCTGGGGGACCCGTCGGCGCCGACGGTCGTCCTGGTGCACGGCTACCCGGACAGCAAGGAGGTGTGGTCCCAGGTGGCGCCCCGGCTGGCCGAGCGCTTCCACGTCGTTCTGTACGACGTCCGGGGCCACGGCCGGTCCACGGCACCCGAGCCGTTGCGCGGCGGGTTCACGCTGGAGAAACTGACGGACGACTTCCTGGCCGTCGCGGACGCCGTCAGCCCGGGCCGGCCCGTGCATCTGGTGGGGCACGACTGGGGGTCGGTACAGGCCTGGGAGTTCGCCACGGTCCGGCGCGCCGAGGGCCGCATCGCCTCTTTCACCTCGATGTCCGGCCCGTCTCTGGACCACCTCGGCCATTGGATTGACAGGCGCCTCCGGCGCCCCACTCCGCGCCGGGTCGGCCAGCTGCTCGGCCAGGGCGCCAAGTCCTGGTACGTGTACCTGCTGCACACGCCCGTCCTGCCCGAGCTGGCCTGGCGCGGCCCCCTCGGCAAGCGCTGGCCCCGGCTCCTGGAGCGCGTCGAGAAGCTCCCCGGCGGCGACTACCCGACCTCGACGCTGCGCACGGACGCTGCGCACGGAGCGTGGCTGTACCGCGACAACGTCCGAGCCCGGCTGCGCCGCCCTCGTGCGGACGCGTACGCCCACGCGCCCGTGCAGCTCATCACGCCCCTCGGCGACGCGTTTCTGTCGGAGAGGCTCTACGACGAACTGGAGCAGTGGGTTCCGCAGTTGACGCGGCGCACCCTTCCGGCCAAACACTGGGTCCCGCGCACCCGCCCCGACCAACTGGCGGCCTGGATCACGGAGTTCGTGGAGGGTGTGGAGGGCGGAAGGCCTGAGCCCGTAACGGCGACGGGCCGGCACGCCGACCGCTTCGGCGGGCAGCTCGTCCTGGTCACCGGCGCGGGCAGCGGCATCGGACGGGCCACGGCGCTCGCGTTCGCCGAAGCCGGAGCGCGTGTGGTGGCCGTCGACCGGGACGCCGAGGCGGCGGCCCGCACCGCCGAGCAGTCCCGGCTGGCCGGCGCGCCCACGGCCTGGGCGGAGACGGTCGACGTCTCCGACGCACAGGCCATGGAGAGGTTCGCCACGAAGGTCGCCGCCGACTACGGCGTCGTGGACATCCTGGTGAACAACGCGGGCATCGGCCTGTCCGGCTCCTTCTTCGACACCACCCCGGAGGACTGGAAGAAGGTCCTCGACGTCAACCTGTGGGGCGTGATCCACGGCTGCCGGCTCTTCGGGAAGCAGATGGCCGAGCGCGGACAGGGCGGCCACATCGTCAACACCGCGTCGGCCGCCGCGTACCAGCCCTCCAGGGCACTGGCCGCCTACAGTGCCTCCAAGGCTGCGGTGCTGATGCTGAGCGAGTGCCTGCGCGCGGAGCTGGCCGGACGGGGGATCGGGGTGAGCGCGATCTGTCCGGGCTTGGTCAACACCGGCATCACCTCGACCGCGCGCTTCGTGGGCGTCGACGCCGCCGAGGAGAAGCGGCGCCGACAGCGCACCGCCCGGCTGTACGGGCTGCGCAACTACCCGCCGGAGAAGGTCGCCGACGCCGTCCTGCGGGCGGTGGTGCGCAATCAGGCCGTGGTTGCGGTGACGCCCGAGGCCCGCGGCGCCCGTCTCCTGTCCCGCATCACGCCCGGGGCGCTGCGGGCGATCGCACGGCTGGAGCCACCGCTGTAGGCCAAGGATCGTTGTCCACAGAATCGCCAATTTCCCTGTGGATAACTGCACTTGGCTGTGGATCAAACATCGGCGGCAAAATCATTCGCGTGATTCACATCCCTCCCGGCAGGCTGGCGAGATGGACGAAAGACGCATGGATGAACAACGCACCGTCAAGGTGTCCAAGTATCTGTCGAAGCATCTACGGCACCAACCGGAGCGGATCGGACTCACCCTCGACGAGGGCGGGTGGGTCGAGATCGACACGCTGATCGCCGCGGCCGCCGCGCACGGCTTCCGGTTCACCCGGGCAGAGCTGGATCACGTGGTCGCTGCCAATGACAAGCGACGTTTCGCGATCGACGGCACCCGGATTCGCGCCAGCCAGGGCCACAGCATCGACGTCGACCTGGGACTGGCGCCCGCGACCCCGCCGCCTTACCTCTACCACGGGACCGTGGCCCGCTTCCTGGACGCGATCCGCACCGAAGGGCTGCGGGCCATGAACCGTCACGACGTGCACCTCTCGCCCGACCGGGAGACGGCGACCCGCGTCGGCGCCCGGCGCGGCCGGCCGGTCGTGCTCCCGGTGGACGCCGGTGCCATGCACCGCGACGGCCACCTCTTCCACGTGAGCGCGAACGGGGTGTGGCTGACGAAGGCGGTACCGCCCGAGTACCTGCGGTTTCCAGAGCGACACTGACCTCCGGTCCGCCAGAATCAGTGGTATGGACCACTTCCCCACCACCGAAGCCGCTGTCACGGCACTGCGGGCCCTCGCCGAGGAGTTCGCGCGCGAGATCGAGGTCACCCACGACATCGGCGCAGACCAGACCTCCCGCCGCAGCGCCGCGGGCGTCGGGGTCACGGCCGACCCGGACGGCTCGCTGCCCCATGAGGCCTACGTCGAGTTCGGCGGCGTTCCTCGGGTGAGCGTGCGGCTCTACCCCGAAGGCGACGCCCTGATCGATGTCGAGGGCGTCGAGTGCCCCGACATCCCGCGCGACGACGTGCCCGCCTTCCTGAGCTCCGTCTTCGGCGACCTCGCCCACGTCAAGGGCCGCCGCTTCCCGCCCGGCTACTTCCTGATCGTGCCGCTGCCCGGCGACCGCACCCACAAGGAGTACATGCCGATGATCACGCTCAGCCCATGGCTGAGCGGACGGGTGCGATGACCGTCCGTGAGGGTTTCACGTGAAACACGATCGTCCGCATACGCTCGACCCATGAGTCTGCGTCTGAGCACTGTGATCCTTCCGTACCGCCGCTGGCACGAAGGTGGCCGTTCGACATGGCAACGCGCGGAGCAGCTCGGGTTCCACGCCGCCTACACCTACGACCACTTGTCCTGGCGCAGCTTCCGGGACGGGCCCTGGTTCGGTGCCGTACCGACACTGACCGCCGCCGCGGGCATCACCGACACCCTGCGCCTGGGCACGCTGGTGACCTCGCCGAACTTCCGGCAGCCGGTGACCCTCGCCAAGGAGCTGATCTCCCTCGACGACATCTCCGGCGGGCGTATCACGCTCGGTGTCGGCGCGGGCGGCACCGGATTCGACGCCACGGCGCTCGGACAGGAGCCGTGGACCCCGCGCGAGCGGGCCGACCGCTTCGCCGAGTTCGTGTCACTCCTCGACCGGCTGCTGACCGAAGACGGTGCCCAGGGTGTGTCGTACAAGGGCGATCACTACTCGGCGCACGAGGCGCGCAACATCCCTGGCTGCGTACAGCGGCCCCGGCTGCCCTTCGCGGTGGCCGCGACCGGCCCCCGCGGGCTCGAGCTCGCCGCTCGGTACGGACACGCCTGGGTGACCACCGGCGACCCCAGGCTGTACGAGAACGGCACGCCCGACCAGTCGGTTCAGGCCCTCCGCGGACAGACCGAGAAGCTGGCCGACGCCTGCGCCGCGCTCGGACGGGACGTGCGGGACATGGACAAGGTCCTGCTGACCGGTTTCACCCCTGACCGCGCGCGTCCGCTCCAGTCCCTCGACGCGTTCGTGGACTTCGCGGGCCGGCACCGGGACCTGGGCTTCACCGAGATCGTGATCCACTGGCCGATCCCCGACTCGGACTTCGCCGCGGACGAGAAGGTCTTCGAGCAGATCGCCATGGAAGCACCCGCTCAACTGCGCTGACGGGGCAGGTGAGAGCGGTGGCACCGCAGATGTCGCAGGCCCGCACGGACCTGCGGGCCGACTGCAGGAGAATGGCCGGGTGACCTCAGCGACTCGACAGCCCGAAACCCCCGCCGCCATCGCCCCGCCGCGACTGATCGCCACCGATCTGGACGGCACCCTGCTGCGCGACGACAATTCGGTCTCCGCGCGCACCGTCGCCGCCCTCGCCGCGGCCGAGGAGGCGGGCATCGAGGTCTTCTTCGTCACCGGCCGCCCGGCCCGCTGGATGGACGTCGTCAGCGACCATGTCCACGGCCACGGCCTGGCCATCTGCGGCAACGGCGCCGCGGTGGTCGACCTGCACGGCGGCCCCGGCGCGCACAAGTTCGTGAAGGTACGCGAACTGGTCCGGGACAACGCGCTGGACGCCGTACGGCTGCTGCGTGAGGCGGCGCCGGGCACGGTGTACGCCGTGGAGCAGACGTACGGCTTCTACCAGGAGCCGGACTATCCGAAGTTGCACCTGGAGATCCCGGACTCCCTGGCACCGGCCGAGGATCTGCTGGCGCCGGACGGCCCCGGCGCCGACGAACCGGTCCTCAAGATCCTCGCCTACCACCCCACGGTCGACCCGGACGCCTTCCTCACCCTCGCTCGCCTCGCCATCGGAGAGCGCGCCAACGTCACCCGCTCCAGCCCCAGCGCCCTGCTGGAGATCAGCGGTCCCGACGTCTCCAAGGCCAGCACGCTCGCCCTGTGCTGCGCCGAACGCGGCATCTCGCACGAGGAGGTCGTCGCCTTCGGGGACATGCCCAACGACGTCGAGATGCTCACGTGGGCGGGCCGGTCCTACGCGATGGGCAACGCGCACCCGGACGTGATCGCGGCGGCCAGCGGCCGGACGGTCGCCAACAACGAGGACGGGGTCGCGGTCGTGATCGAGCAGCTGCTGGCGGAACGCGAATAGCCGCGAGCGGCCCTCGCCCGGCCCGACCGTCCCCCCAACGGCACTCCGCGCGGGTGCTATCCCAACGGCACTCCTCTTGCCGCCAACCACGGCACCGGATCGACCGCCGAGCCCATCTCCGGGGTGACCCGCACCTCGAAGTGCAGGTGCGGGCCGGTGGAGTTGCCGGACGTGCCCGACTGACCGATCCACTGCCCCGCACTCACCTGCTCACCCTGGTCGACGGTGACGGCGGCGAGATGGGCGTACTGCGTGTAGTAGCCGCCCATGTGCTCCACGACCGCCTCGATCCCGAAGGCGCCCCCGCACGACACCTTCACCACCCGGCCGGCGCCGACCGCCCGCACCAGCGTACCGATCGGCACCGCGAAGTCCTGCCCGGTGTGCCGGTTCGCCCACCGGGCACCGCCGCTGCCGAAGCCGGCGGACAGCGTGTACGCCTCCACAGGAGCGACCCATGCGTTCGTGACGGCCTTCCGCGGCTGATCGAGCCGGACAGCGCCACGGCAGGCACCGGCCGCGACGGACGCGTCCGCCTGCCCCTGCAACTGCCGGCGCGCCTGGTCGAGTTTCTGCTCGATGTCCTTCTTCAGACTGGCGAGTTCGGCGTTCCGCTGCTCCAGGGCCTGCCAGGCCGCCACGGCCTTCGCCTCGTCCGCGGCGAGCCGGCGTTCGGCCCGACGGCTCTTGTCGATCGCGTTGTTGACCGCCAGTTGCGTCTGCGAGAAGACGTGCTGACCGCGCATCAGCTCATCCTGGCTGTCGGCGAGGATGAGCTGCGCGGTGAGCGGCAGTCCGCCGCCGCTGCGGTACTGGGCCCGTGCGATGCGGCCCAGGTCCTCACGCATCACCGCGCTCTCCCGTCGCTCTCGGTCGAGGAGCGCCTCCACTCGCAGCGCCCGCGCCCGCTGCCCCTCGGCCTTGAGCCGTCCCGCCTCGTACCGCTGCGTCGCCACCGCCGCGGCCTCGTACAGCCGGGCCACCTGCCCGCTGATCCCGGAGTCCGCCGAGCCGTACGCACCCTCGCCCGCACCGCCGCCGCCCCCGTCGGTGGGACGGGCCGCGAGCACGGCGAACGCGCACAGCAGCGCCGGAACAAGCAGCGGATGACGGCGAAGTGAGCGCATGTCAGCGATCGTGACCCGGCCATGGGGCCGCGGTCCTGTTCACGTCGTACGGCTGGGGTAACGGTTGCGGCAGACGGGTCACGGGGCAGCGTGTCCCACAGGTCCGGTCCGGAGAGGAGCGCGGCTCCAGGCGGCTGCCGACGGACCGCCTCCCCCCCTACCGCGCCCCGACCAACAGGTCCGCCGCCTCCTCCCGCTCCGCCATCGCGCGCAACGGCCCTCGCGCCGCCGTCAGCTCCTCGTATGTACCGCGCTGCACCACCCGCCCCTCGTCCAGCACGATCACCTCGTCCACCGCCGCCAGGCCGGCCAGCCGGTGGGTGATGAGCAGGGTGGTGCGGCCCTCGGTGGCGGCCAGCAGGTCGGCGGTGAGCGCGTCGGCCGTCGGCAGGTCGAGGTGCTCGGCGGGCTCGTCGAGCACCAGGACGGGGAAGTCGGCCAGCAGCGCCCGGGCCAGCGCCAGCCGCTGCCGCTGCCCGCCGGACAACCGCGCTCCGTGCTCGCCGACCAGCGTGTCGAGCCCGTCGGGCAGACCGTCGGCCCAGTCCAGCAGCCGGGCCCGCCCCAGCGCGTCGCGCAGTTCGGCCTCGGTCGCGTCCTTCTTCGCGAGCAGCAGGTTCTCGCGCACCGAGCTGTCGAAGAGGTGCGCGTCCTGCGCACACAGCCCGACGAGCCGCCGTACGTCGTCGCCGTCCAGGCCGTACGCGTCCACTCCGCCCAGCGTGTACGCCCCCGCGTCCGTGTCCAGGAAGCGCAGGAGGACCTGTGCGAGCGTCGTCTTGCCGGACCCGGACGGCCCGACCACGGCGACCCGGCGCCCCTCCTCCAGGGTGAGGTCGACTCCGGCGAGCGCGTCCCGGTCCTGCCCGGCGTGCCGGGCGGCAAGGCCCCGCAATACGACAGGGAAGGGCGACGCGGGCGCCTGCCGGGGCCGTTGCGGCTCCCTGACCGGCTCGGGCGCGTCCAGCACCTCGTACACACGCTCCGCGCTCCTGCGCACCCGCTGCCGGTACTGCACGGCGAGCGGGAGCCCGAGGACGGCCTCGAACGCGGCGAGCGGAGTGAGGACGACGACCGCCATCGCCACGCCGCCCAGCCGTCCGCCGGCGACCGCCTGGGCGCCCACGAGCGCGGCCGCGGCCACCGTCAGGCCGGAGATCAGCGCGGTCAGTCCGTCGCCGAGCGCGGTGGCGGTGGCGGCACGTGAGGCGATCCGGGTGAGCTTCCCGTCGACCCGCCGCGCCTCGGCGGTACGTCCGGGCAGGGCGCCGGCGACGGTCAGCTCGGCCGTCCCGGTGAGCAGGTCGGTCACGCGGGTCGCCAGCGCGCCGCGGGCGGGTGCGAGCCTGCGCTCGGACCGTCGGGCCACGGCACCGGTGACCAGGGGGACACCGGCACCGGCGGCCACCAGTCCGGCGGCGAGTGCCATCGCGGCCTCCGGCAGCAGCCAGGCGGTGAAGCCGACGGAGGCGGCGGACACGATCACGGCGGCACCGGCGGGCAGCAGCCAGCGCAGCCAGTAGTCCTGCAGGGCGTCCACGTCGGCGACCAGCCGGGAGAGCAGATCGCCCCGCCGGGTACGGCGCAGCCCGGCAGGCGCCAGCCGCTCCAGGCGCCGGTACACGGCGACGCGCGTGTCGGCCAGCATCCGCAACACGGCGTCGTGCGACACGAGCCGCTCGGCGTACCGGAAGACGGCCCGCCCGATCCCGAAGGCCCGCGTCGCGGTCACGGCCACCATCAGATAGAGCACGGGCGGTTGCTGCGAGGCCCGGGAGATGAGCCATCCGGAGGTCGCCATGAGCCCGACGGCACTGCCGAGCGCGAGGCTTGCCAGCAGCAGGGCGAACATCAGGCGTCCCCGCCGGGCGCCGGACATGGCCCGCACGCGGGCCAGGACACCACGGGCGTCCGCCGTTGACACCGACGTCTCCGGGGCGTTGAGGGCGGGGGCCGGTCCTGCCTCGACCGTGCGGACTCCGGCCGTGCTGTGCCCGGCCTCCCTGGGGGCGGGGGAGACCGGCTCGGCCAGTCGCACCACCCGGTCCGCCACCGACAACAACGCGGGCCGGTGCACCACCAGCAGGACCGTCCGTCCCACCGCGAGCCGTCGCACCGCCTCCACGACCTCGCCCTCGGTGGCCCCGTCGAGCGCCGCCGTCGGTTCGTCGAGCAGCAGCACGGGCCGGTCGGCGAGAAACGCCCGGGCCAGCGCGAGCCGCTGCCGCTGCCCGGCGGACAGCCCGGCTCCGTCCTCCCCGAGCACGGTGCCCGGGCCTCGGGGCAACGCGTCCACGAACTCCAGCGCCCCCGCGTCCGCCAGCGCCCGTCGTACGGCGGCATCCTCCGCGTCGGGCCGGGCCAGCCGTACGTTCTCGGCGATCGTCCCGGCGAACAGGTGCGGCCGCTGCGGCACCCACGCGACCCGCGACCGCCACTCCTCCAGGTCGGCCTCGGCGAGATCGACTCCCCCGACCGACACCCGCCCCTCACTGGGGCGTACGAAGCCGAGCACCACGTTCAGCAGCGTCGACTTGCCCGCACCGCTCGGCCCGACGAGCGCGACCGTCTCCCCGGACTCGACGGCGAAAGACACGTCCGTCACGGCGTCCCCCGACCGCCCGGGGTACCGGACGGTCACCCCCTCGAAGGCCAGGCCCCCCGCCGGCACGGCACCGGAACCTGAGACCGGAACCGGCGTCTCCAGCACCGAGAAGATCTCCTCGGCGGCGGCCAGCCCCTCGGCCGCCGCGTGGTACTGGGCCCCCACCTGCCGCAGCGGCAGATAGGCCTCGGGCGCGAGCACGAGAACGACCAGGCCGATGTACAGGTCCATGTCCCCGTGCACGAGCCGCATCCCGATGGTCACGGCGACCAGCGCCACCGACAAGGTCGCCAGCAACTCCAGCGCGAAGGACGAGATGAAGGCGATCCGCAGGGTCCGCATGGTCGCCTGCCGGTACTCGCCGGTGATGCGCCGGATGGACTCGGCCTGCGCCTTCGCCCGCCCGAAGACCTTCAGGGTAGGAAGGCCGGCCACCACGTCCAGAAAGTGCCCGGACAGCCGGGACAGCAGCCGCCACTGGCGGTCCATCCGGGACTGGGTGGCCCAGCCGATCAGCATCATGAAGACCGGAATGAGCGGCAGGGTCCCGACGATGATGGCCGCCGAGACCCAGTCCTCGGTGACGATCCGCGCCAGCACCGCCACCGGGACCACCACCGCCAGCCCCAGCTGCGGGAGATAGCGCGAGAAGTAGTCGTCCAGGGCATCGACCCCCCGGGTGGCGAGGGCGACCAGCGATCCGGTCCGCTGCCCGCTCAGCCACCCGGGCCCCAGCGCGACCGCACGCTCCAGCAGCCGCCGGCGAAGCTCCGACTTCACCGCCGCGCTCGCCCGGTGCGCGGCGAGTTCGGTGAGCCAGGAGACCAGCGCGCGACCGCCGGCGACGGCCACCAACAGCAGCAGGGGAGTACGGAGTTCGGCTACCGACAGCCCGTGCTGGAAGGCACCCACCACGATCTCGGCGATGAGCATCGCCTGCGCGATGACCAGAAGGGCCCCGAAGGCGCCCAGGCCGACCACCGCCACCAGGAAGAACCGGGTGGCACGGGCGTACCGGAGCAGACGTGGATCGATTGGTTTCACGTGAAACACACCTCAACGCACGGTTTCAGCAAGGTCAGCGCACTGGTTCGCACGGTCAAGTGCACGGGTTTCGCACCGGTTTCGCACGGTCAGTGCACAGTCTCAGCAATGTGCTGCGTACCGATCCGCTTGCGGAACACCCAGTAGGTCCAGCCCTGGTAGAGCATCACGATCGGCGTGGCGATCGCCGCGCACCACGTCATGATCTTCAGGGTGTACGGGCTCGACGAGGCGTTGGTGACCGTCAGGTTCCATTCCGCATTGAGCGAGGACGGCATGACGTTCGGGAAAAGCGTCAGGAAGAGCATCGCCACCGCGGCGACGATGGTGATCCCGGACAGGGCGAACGACCAGCCCTCACGCCCTGCCTGGTTGGCCGCAAGGGCCGCCGCCAGAGCCGCGACCGCCACGACGAGCGCGACCAGGCTCTTGCCGTCACCGCCGTCGACCTGCGTCCACAACAGGAAGGCCAGCGCTACCACCGCGGTGACCAGACCCACGCCCGACGCCAGCTTCCGCGCCCGCTCCCGGATGTCCCCGACGGTCTTGAGGGCCGTGAACACCGCTCCGTGGAAGGTGAACAGTGTCAGCGTCACCAGACCGCCGAGGAGCGCGTACGGATTGAGCAGGTCCCAGACGGTACCGACGTAGTTGAAGTTCTGGTCGATCTTCACGCCGCGCACGATGTTGCCGAAGGCCACGCCCCACAGGAACGCCGGGAGCAGCGAGGTCCAGAAGATCGCGGTCTCCCAGTTGCGCTGCCAGTACTCCTCGGGCCGCTTCACCCGGTACTCGAAGGCGACACCTCGGACGATCAGGCAGACCAGGATGAGCAGCAGGGGCAGGTAGAAGCCCGAGAAGAGCGTGGCGTACCACTCGGGGAAGGCGGCGAAGGTCGCGCCGCCGGCCGTGAGCAGCCAGACCTCGTTGCCGTCCCAGACCGGACCGATGGTGTTGATCAGCACCCGCTTCTCGGCCCGGCCCCGGGCGAGCAGCTTGGTGAGGATGCCGACCCCGAAGTCGAAGCCCTCCAGGAAGAAGTAGCCGGTCCACAGGACGGCGATGAGAACGAACCAGACGTCGTGAAGTTCCATGACTGTGCAGCTCCCTCGGCCTAGTACGAGAAGGCCATCGGCTTGTCGGCGTCACGGGAGTCGCCGCCGATCTTCGTGGGCGGGTTGAGGTCGGCCTCGGTGAGCTCGGGCGGGCCGGCCTTCACATACTTCGCCAGCAGCTTGACCTCGATGACGGCGAGGATGGCGTACAGGCTGGTGAAGACGATCATCGAGGTGAGGACCTCGCCCTGGGAGACTCCGGGGGAGACCGCGTCGCGGGTCTGGAAGAGGCCGTAGACGACCCACGGCTGACGGCCCATCTCGGTGAAGATCCAGCCCCAGGAGTTGGCGATCAGCGGGAAGGCCAGGGTCAGGACCGCGATGCGCCAGTACCAGGTGGTGAGCGTCGGGCCGAGGGCCTTCTTCCTGAAGAGGACAAGATGCGGAACTTCCTCGTCACCGACCCTGAGGTGCTTCGGCAGCAGGAACTTCTTGCGGGTCAGCCAGAGGCCGGCCAGCCCGATGGCGAAGGACGTCATGCCGAAGCCGATCATCCAGCGGAAGCCCCAGTAGGCGACCGGGATGTTGGGCCGGTAGTCGCCGGGCCCGAACTTCTCCTGCTCGGCCTTGTTGACGTCGTTGATGCCGGGCACGTACGAGGTGAAGTCGTCCTTGGCCAGGAAGGACAGCAGGCCGGGGATCTCTATCGCGACCTTGTTGTGGCCCGCGTCGACGTCGCCATAGGCGAAGACGGAGAACGGCGCGGGCGACTCACCGTCCCACAGGGCCTCGGCGGCGGCCATCTTCATCGGCTGCTGCTCGAACATGATCTTGCCGAGGGTGTCACCGCTGATCGCGGTGAGCATGCCGCCGATGACCACGGTGACCAGGCCGAGCCGCAGCGAGGTCTTCATCTCGCGGATGTGCTTCTTGCGCAGCAGATGG
This sequence comes from Streptomyces violaceoruber, assembly GCA_000720805.1. GTDB lineage: Bacteria > Actinomycetota > Actinomycetes > Streptomycetales > Streptomycetaceae > Streptomyces > Streptomyces cellulosae_A. The sequence continues at coordinate 103,839 of JODI01000010.1, read as the reverse complement.
AAGGCGGAGATGCCGACCATGAAGGCGCCGCCCGTGAGGAAGGCCGCGGAGAGGGTGTGGAAGGCCTGGGCGAGCGCGGTGTTCTGGGTCAGCACGAGCCAGAAGTCGGTGAGCTCGGCCCGCCCCTTCGCCTCGTTGATCTTGTAGCCGACGGGGTGCTGCATCCATGAGTTGGCCGCGAGGATGAAGTAGGCCGACAGGATCGTGCCGATCGAGACCATCCATATGCAGGCCAGGTGGATCTTCTTGGGCAGCTTGTCCCAGCCGAAGATCCACAGGCCGATGAAGGTGGACTCGAAGAAGAAGGCGATCAGGGCCTCGAAGGCGAGCGGGGCGCCGAAGATGTCGCCGACGAAGCGCGAGTAGTCGGACCAGTTCATGCCGAACTGGAACTCCTGCACGATGCCGGTGACCACGCCCATCGCGATGTTGATCAGGAAGAGCTTGCCCCAGAACTTGGTGGCCTTGAGGTACTTCTCCTTCTCCGTGCGCACCCACGCGGTCTGCAGCCCGGCCGTGAGGGCGGCCAGGGAGATCGTCAGGGGGACGAACAGGAAGTGGTAGACGGTCGTGATGCCGAACTGCCAGCGCGCCAGGGTCTCCGGCGCCAAGGCTATGTCCACGTCGTCGTCTCCTTACTTCGCCATGGTGCTGTGGCAGTACGTGCCCCTTTGTCACAGACATCCTGGAACAACCGGGGCCCGCTTGTGAAAGCGTTCACATTCACAAGCAATTATGACCCATAGCCGTTCGAGGCGTGAGGGGCGGGGGTCCTGATACCGGTCGACCGCTGCCAGGGACAGGAACCGGTCGGCCCCAGGCGACCGCGAGGACCCCTACAGTTCCTTCCGGAACCCCTCCGCCGCCTTCAGGAAGATGTCGTTCGCCTCGGTCTCCCCGACCGTGACCCGCACGCCCTCACCCGCGAACGGCCGGATCACCACTCCTGCCTGCTCACAGGCGCGCGCGAACTCCACCGTGCGCTCCCCCAGCCGCAGCCACACGAAGTTGGCCTGCGTCTCGGGCACCGTCCACCCCTGGGCGCGCAGCGCGTCGACGACACGCTTGCGTTCACACACCAGGGATCCGACCCGGCCGAGCAGTGCGTCCTCGGCGCGCAGCGAGGCGATGGCCGCCTCCTGTGCGACATGACTCACACCGAAGGGCACGGCTGTCTTGCGCAGCGCCGCAGCCACCGGCTCATGGGCGATCGCGAAACCGACGCGCAGACCGGCGAGACCGTACGCCTTGGAGAACGTGCGCAGCACACAGACGTTCGGCCGCTCGCGGTACAGCTCCACACCGTCCGGAACCTCGGGGTCGCGGATGAACTCGCGGTACGCCTCGTCCAGCACCACCAGCACGTCACCGGGCACCCGGTCGAGGAACCGTTCCAGCTCGGCCCGGCGCACCACTGTGCCCGTGGGGTTGTTGGGGTTGCAGACGAAGATCAGCCGCGTCCGGTCGGTGATCGCGTCCGCCATGGCGTCCAGGTCGTGCACATCCCCCGGGGTCAGCGGCACCCGCACCGAAGCGGCTCCGCTGATCTGCGTGATGATCGGGTACGCCTCGAACGACCGCCAGGCGTAGATCACCTCGTCGCCGGGGCCGGCCGTCGCCTGGATCAGCTGCTGGGCGACACCGACCGAGCCGGTGCCGGTGGCCAGGTGGGAGAGCGGGACGCCGAAGCGCTCCGACAGCTCGCCGATCAGGGCCGTGCAGGCCAGGTCCGGGTAGCGGTTGAACGACGACGACGCGGCCATCACCGTCTCCATCACACCGGGCAGCGGCGGATACGGGTTCTCGTTGGAGGACAGCTTGTAGGCCACCGGGCCGCCGGCCGCGGCGGGCCTGCCCGGCACATAGGTGGGGATACCCTCCAGCTCGGCGCGCAGCTTGGGCCTCGTCTCGCTCACCGCAGTCCTCCTCGTGACCACCGGCGGACCATCAGCACCGCCGGCTTCCAATGCTCCTCACCCTATGAGGATTCGGCGCCGCTGCGTACAGGTGCGCGACAACCTCGTTCGTCGCGGCCTCCGCCTCGGCTGTCTCCCTCGGCATCGGGCGCCATCACCGTACGAAGGCATACGAATCCAGGGGCGCGGTCACATATATCTACGCGCCGGTGGCTCACGCCGTGGCGCGCGTCGCTCGTCAAGGTGAGTTGAGACCTCTTCGAAACATCTGCGAGTTGGCAGGCCGGTGTGCGCCGACACGTCACGTCCTACCGACTGAGGCCCCAACTCCCTTGCTTTCGAAGGGAATTAACCCCTCACAACCTTGCAGAAACGTGCCTGTCAACGCGTGCATATGCGTCCGCCCTACCCCACCGCATGAGCCCTACTATCGGCTCGCCATGACAGCAGCAGGGAAGCACCAGGTGAGCCGCGCGGAAACCTCTCGGCGAGGCAGCCGGCCGGGCCGGGCGGGCATCAGAGACGTTGCCGCCGCCGCCGGAGTCTCCATCACGACCGTCTCCGACGCCCTCAACGGGAAGGGCAGGCTCCCGGACGCCACCCGACGCCATGTCCGCGAGGTCGCCGACCGGCTGGGTTACCGGCCCTCGGCCGCCGCCCGCACCCTCCGTACCGGCAAGTCCGGACTGATCGGTCTGACCGTGACGACGTACGGGGATGAACCTTTCACCTTCACCGAGTTCGCCTACTTCGCCGAGATGGCGCGGGCCGCCACCTCGGCCGCACTCGCCCGCGGCTACGCCCTCGTCATCCTCCCGGCGACCTCCCGGCACGACGTGTGGTCGAACGTCGCCCTCGACGGCACGGTCGTCATCGACCCGTCCGACCAGGACCCCGTCGTCAGCGAACTGGTCCGGCAGGGTCTGCCGGTCGTCTCCGACGGCCGCCCGGCCGGCACGCTCCCGGTCACCGCCTGGGTCGACAACGACCACGAGGCCGCCGTCCTCGGGATCCTCGACCACCTGGCCGACGCCGGTGCCCGCCGCATCGGCCTGCTCACCGGGACCAGCACGGACACGTACACCCATCTGTCGACCACCGCATACCTGCGCTGGTGCGAGCGTGTGGGCCAGGATCCGGTGTACGAGGCCTACCCGGCGCACGATCCGTGCGCGGGCGCCGTCGCCGCCGACCGGCTGCTCGCCCGCCCCGACCGTCCGGACGCCGTCTACGGCCTGTTCGACCCGAACGGCACCGACCTGCTCGCCGCCGCCCGTCGCTACGGACTGCGCGTACCGGACGACCTGCTTCTGGTCTGCTGCAGCGAGTCCACCGTGTATGCCAACACCGAGCCGCCCGTCACCACGCTCTCCCTGAAACCGCGCCGTATCGGCACGGCCGTGGTTCAGCTCCTCATCGACGCCATCGAGGGGCTCGAGTCCGACCAGCCGGTCGAGCAGGTGATACCGACCGAACTGATCGTGCGTACCTCTTCCCAGCGACGTCCGCCGCGGACGACGGTCAGCGCGCCGCGATCCCCCGAGGGGAAGTAGCGCGGGCGACCGGGCAAGGCGGTAAGCGCGTTCGGCCGGGCAGTGCGGGGGCGGTGACCAGGCTCTCACCGACGGGTCACCGGAACGCTCAGCGGTCCTCACCGCACGGTCGAACCCCTGCCCAATCGGGGCGAAAGCCACGGTGAACTGGAGTCCTGCTCCGATTCACCACCCCTGGGTCATCACACAGCGCGATCCGCATTCCTATGATGGGCCCACGACACCGCGGGCCGCTGCGACCAGGCAGTCCGACGCGGTGCAGATGCGGCGCGATGGTGGAGGGGTCTGATGACTCAGGGGGCCGGTCAGGGACCCGAGGTGGAGCGGACGGCGACGTTGCGCGACTTCCGGGTGCCCGCGTACGTCCACGAGACCGGTCCGTACCCGCAGGGCGTGCACAGCGGTGACACGGTCAGCCCGGTCGAGGAACCGGTGGACCATCCGGAGGGCTACACCCCCACGGAGCGCGACCTGCCGGTCATCCAGCGGGGCGACACGCTGCGGACGACCGTCGATCCGGCCTCCCTCCCGGCCCCACAGCCCACGGCCGGCCCCGGCCCGCTCTTCGTCGTGGGGGACGTGCACGGCTATCTCGACGAACTGGTCGCAGCGCTCCAGGAGAAGGGCCTCCTCGACGCCGCGGGCAACTGGTGCGCGGGCACCGCACGGCTGTGGTTCCTCGGCGACTTCACCGACCGCGGCCCGGACGGCATCGGCGTCATCGACCTCGTGATGCGGCTGTCCGCCGAGGCCGCCGCGGCCGGCGGCTACTGCAAGGCCCTCATGGGCAACCACGAGCTCCTCCTGCTCGGCGCCAAGCGGTTCGGCGACACGCCCGTCAACTCCGGCGCGGGCACCGCCACCTTCCAGGCGGCCTGGCTGCTCAACGGCGGCCAGAAGACGGACATGGACCGCCTCCAGGACCACCATCTGCAGTGGATGGCCCGCCTCGACGCCATGGAGCAGGTCGACGGGCACCTGCTCGTCCACTCCGACACCACTGCCTACCTCGACTACGGCGACTCGATCGAAGCGGTCAACGACACCGTCCGCGAGACCATCACGCGCAACGACGCGGACGAGGTGTGGGACCTGTTCCGCAAGTTCACCAAGCGCTTCTCCTTCCGCGACGAGGGCGGCGCCGACCATGTGCGCTCCCTGCTCGACACGTACGGCGGCACCCGCATCGTCCACGGCCACAGCCCCATCCCCTACCTCCTGGGCGAAGTCGGCTCCGAGGAGGGCGAGGACCCGGCCGTCCCCGTGGTCGAGGGACCGCACCTCTACGCCGACGGACTCGCCATCGCCATGGACGGCGGAGTGACCATGGCCGGAAAGCTGCTGGTCCAGCAACTTCCGCTGGATGCCTGACCGTTCACGGGGCAGACGTTCCCCCTGCCGGACCGACCGGTGACGACACAGGCCACAGCGCATTTTCGGTAAACCCCCTGTCACGCCGTACCGTCATCGCTCTACCATCGGCTTATCCGTAGCAGGCTCCCCTCCGTTTCTGCCCGACGGCTCGTCAGCGTGCGAGCCCCAAGCCCTACGGAGCATCGGGGGATGCACATGAACAGCGTTCCGCAGCACCTGCTGAGCGAGGACCGCCAGGAATACGAGCGGATCCTCGATGAGGCGCTGCGCTCCGCACCAACCCGCCCGGAACTGGCCGCTGTCGGACAGCGGCTCAACCCGGAACAGCTGCGCACCATGGCGCTCAACGCCACCGCGCTCATCACGGCGGCCGCAGCGACCGAGTACCAGCACTACGTGAAGGCCCGCGAGGAACTGCGTCACCCGGCGCCGTCCACCCCGTCGTCCCACCGGGACACCGGCTCCGCGGAGCCGGGCACCGCCGCGATGGGGCTCGCCACCACCATGGGAGAGGTCGCCGAGACCACCGGCGCTGGAGCCATCGCCGTCGTCGCGGTCCTGGCACCCGTCCTGGCCGGAACCGCCGCGGCGATCTTCCTGCTCGTGGGTTACATACTCAAGATGCTCGACCCGGAGCCGGCGTTCGCCCAGACCATGCTCACCGCCGGATGGGTGTTCGGCGCCATGACCGCGGCCGCGATCCTCGTCGCCGCTGTCGGACTGCTCCTGACCGCTCTGCGCAACCGGCCCTCGCTCGAAGCGGGACCGTACGGCGAGATGAACGCGGAAGTGATCCGGGCCAGGGAAGCCTGGCTCGAGGCACTGATGGAGCGCGGCATCCTGCCTTTTCTGCGGGAGGCCCTCGCCGATCCCGGAACCGCCGCTCTGCGTCGTACGGCACCGCCGGCGCCGACCAGCCGCATGCCGCACCTCGGCTACGACCGGCCCGGCTTCAGCAGCCCGGACGACGGCGCCTCCGGCTCGCGACCGAGCTTCACGAGCCCGGACTACACCAGCCCGGACTTCGGGGGGCCGGAGCACAAGCCGGAGTAACAGCCGGAACAGCCCCTCGGCTTGCGCCCCCACCAGCTCATCCGGGGAGCGCAAGCCGAAGACCCGGCCACGGGCCGCGCCGATCCGGATTGTGCCCGTCCACCCCCGATCACCCGCTCTTTCCGCCGTACCGGACCGCCCCCTGGTCATTGAGACCCACCGGGCCGGCCGGGCCCGCGCCCGGGCAGACACGGGCCCTCGGACCGCCGGTCAGTCCGCGATCGGCAGGTACACCCGGTTGCCCGCCGCCGCGAACTCCTTCGACTTCTGGGCCATGCCTTCCTCGACCTCATCCTGACTCCGGCCATGCAGGAGGCGGATGTCCTGGGAGATCTTCATCGATGGCAGGATCAGCCCACATGTGGCCGACACCGGATTTCGCTTCCCGATTCGTGATCGGATACTCCCTGGTAACCGACTGCCCAGATCACTAGCGTCGGCTTCTCATCCACACCTGTCCGGGGGGACTCATGCAAGCGCGCACGACACGGCTGACGACAAGAGCCGCAGCAACTGTCATAGGAGTTTCCCTCGCGTCAGGGTGTGCCTCGGCGCAGGAGCCGAAGAGCGTTACTGAAGCCTCGTCCACCAAGGCTTCGGACAAGGCCGCGGTGACGCCCCTGACGATGGCGCAACTCAAGGACCTCGCCTTCAAGGCAGGAGAAGTCCCGCAAGCTTACGAGCCCATGGCGGTGCAGGAACCTCAGCCGCAAGGAAGCGGACGCTCCTTCCCGCCCATATCCGTACCTGCATGCCAGCCACTCATCGACATCCGCAGCGGCGAGGGGTCATTAGCTCACGTCTTCCAGATCTTCAACTGGAAGAAGAACGTCATGGGCGGCAGCTCGACCCTCGCCTCCTATGAGGAGGACAAGGCCGAACAGCGCTTCGCGGAACTCAAGGAGGCCCTCGCCACCTGCCGGTCCTACGAGGGCGAGGGCTACGTCGGACCGTTCAAGGCGAGAGTGACCACGGAGACACCGCCGCAGGTCGGCGAAGAGGCGGTGGCCTTCCGGGAGACCATCCCCATGGGGCCGGAACAGCCCGGGGACCGCAACGAGCAGTTCATCGTGATCCGCACGGGAAACACCATCGCCACGTTCTCCGAACTCAGCGTAGGCGCAGGCCTGTCGTTCCCCACCAAGTTGATCAGTCGGCAAGTGGAACGGCTGCGGAAGGCTCAGCAACTCTGATCACAGGCTCAACGGCTAGCCGACACCCCGTAGACATCGACCAGCCGTATCTGCCCAGGTCAGTCAGCCAGCGGCAGGTAGACCCGGTTGCCCGCTGCCGCGAACTCCTTCGACTTCTGCAGCATCCCCTCAGCGACCTCCTCAGCCGTCGCCCCCGCAGCCGCCGTGCCCCCGAACTGCTTTGTGATGCTTTGGCTAATCTTCATCGAGCAGAACTTCGGCCCGCACATCGAGCAGAAGTGAGCCGTCTTGGCGGGCTCGGCCGGCAGGGTCTCGTCGTGGAACTCCCGTGCCGTGTCCGGGTCGAGGGCCAGATTGAACTGGTCCTCCCACCGGAACTCGAACCGGGCGTCGGACAGCGCGTCGTCCCACTCCTGTGCGCCTGGGTGCCCCTTGGCGAGGTCGGCTGCATGGGCGGCGATCTTGTAGGTGATGACGCCGGTCTTGACGTCGTCACGGTTGGGCAGGCCCAAGTGTTCCTTGGGCGTGACATAGCAGAGCATGGCCGTGCCCCACCAGGCGATCATCGCGGCACCGATGCCGGAGGTGATGTGGTCGTACGCCGGCGCGACGTCCGTGGTCAGCGGGCCGAGCGTATAGAACGGAGCCTCATCGCAGATCTCCTGCTGAAGGTCGATGTTCTCCTTGATCTTGTGCATCGGGACATGGCCCGGGCCCTCGATCATGGTCTGAACGTTGAAACGCTTCGCGATCCGGTTGAGTTCCCCGAGCGTGCGCAACTCCGCGAACTGCGCCTCGTCGTTGGCGTCCGCGATGGAGCCCGGCCGGAGGCCGTCGCCCAGCGAATACGTGACGTCATAGGCGGCGAGGATCTCGCAGAGTTCCTCGAAGTTCTCGTACAGGAAACTCTCCTTGTGGTGCGCCAGGCACCACGCGGCCATGATCGAGCCGCCGCGGGAGACGATCCCGGTCTTGCGATTCGCCGTCAGCGGCACGTACGGCAGGCGCACGCCCGCGTGGACGGTCATGTAGTCCACGCCCTGCTCGGCCTGTTCGATGACCGTGTCCTTGTACATCTCCCAGGTCAGCTCCTCGGCGCGGCCGTCGACCTTTTCCAGCGCCTGGTAGAGCGGCACCGTTCCGATGGGGACGGGGGAGTTGCGCAGCACCCACTCGCGTGTGGTGTGGATGTTGCGGCCGGTGGACAGGTCCATGACCGTGTCGGCGCCCCACCGGGTCGCCCAGGTCATCTTCTCGACCTCCTCCTCGATGGAAGACGTCACCGCGGAGTTGCCGATATTGGCGTTGACCTTCACCAGGAACCTCTTGCCGATGATCATCGGCTCGATCTCCGGGTGGTTGACGTTGGCCGGCAGCACGGCCCGGCCCGCCGCGATCTCCTCCCGGACCACCTCGGGTGAGACCTTCTCCCGGACGGCCACGTACTCCATCTCAGGGGTGATCTCGCCCCGGCGGGCGTACGCGAGTTGAGTGACGGCGTTCCCGTCCCGGCTGCGGCGCGGCAGGCGGGGCCGGCCCGGGAAGACCGCGTCGAGGTTGCGCAGCCCGCCGCGCGGCGAGGTGTGTTTGAGCCCGTCGTCCTCGGGGCGGACGGGCCTGCCCGCATACTCCTCCGTGTCACCACGGGCGATGATCCAGTTCTCCCGCAGCGGCGACAGGCCCCTGCGGACGTCGGTCTCGACGTGCGGATCGGTGTACGGACCGGACGTGTCGTAGAGCGTGACCGACTGCCCGTTGGTGAGGTGCACTTGACGGACCGGCACCCGCAGATCGGGGCGCGAGCCCTCTACGTACGCCTTGTGCCAGCCGATGGAATTCCGTGCCTCCTTGGACTCTTCGCCCTGATTGAGCGGTTCGTCCTGGTTGGAGGCAGGCGTGCGCGCGTCCTTGTTGGTCATGAGACCTACTCCCTACGCCGGCATTACCCGGTAACAGGTTCGGCGGTCGACGCAGCGGTTTCCGTCCGTCGACGTCTCGTGTGGTACGTCACCTGATCCAGATGACGTTCCACGTGAAACATCGCTGGGACGGAGGTCAGCGCCCTCTCAGCCCGGTGCTCCGAGCTCCCGCGTGTGCAAAGGTGCCTCCACGCTAGCGTCATTTGTGGCGCGGTGAACAGTGGGCCTCTGTCGTTCTTGCGATGATCGGGCGGTGACCACGACACATCAGCCCCCGTACCCGCCGCCCGAGCCGCCGCGGAGGCCCGGAGCCGGCAACGGCCTGCGCCGTGGAGACGGCGGTTCCGGTGGTGGACGCGGCGGCGACTGGTTCGGCGCCGGAGGCGGGACCGACGACCCTGACGAGCGCGGGCAGGACCACGGCCCGGGAGGCGGGGCGGGGTACGAGCACGGACCCGGATCCGGTGGGGGGTATGAACACGGCTCCGGATTCGTCGGCGGGCAGAGGCTCGGTCCAGGCGACGGTCACGGCGCCGGGCAGGGACACAGCACGGGCCACGGTCGCAGCCCCGGTGGCGGAGTGGGCCCTCACGATGGTCATGGAGCCGGGGACGGTCACAGCCCGGGGTCCGGCGGCGGGCACGGCCACACGCACAGTCACGGACCCGCCGCGCCCGTCTCCAGGCACCTGCGCAAGGTCATCGCGGCGATCCTGATCCCGTTCGGCGCCGCAGTGCTGGTCGGGCTCGCGGTGCTGTGGCCGGGCGGTGCACCGGGGCACGAGCGCACCGGCGTCGGCTTCGACCGGCAGACCCAGCAGGCGACCGTCAGCAAGGTCGAGAACGTCAGCTGCAAGTCGGTCAACGCCTCCGGGGAGCCCCCCACCGGCGACACCTCCACCGCCGAGGGCTCGTCCGCCCAGCAGCAGGCGAACGGCACCTGCAAGAGGGCGACGATCCGGGTCGACACCGGCAAGGACAAGGGCCGCACGTTCACCGAGATCGTGCAGCCGGACCAGTCACGGCAGTTGCATGAGGGCGAGAAGGTCGTGGTCGCCTACGAGCCCTCCGCACCGAGGGACCTTCAGTACTCGGTCACCGACGTGAACCGTCGACTGCCGATGTCCCTGCTCGCTGGGATCTTCGCGATCGCCGTCGTGGTGGTGGGCCGACTGCGCGGTCTCATGGCGCTGGTGGCGCTGGCCATCAGCTTCATGATCCTGAACTTCTTCATCCTGCCCGCGATCCTGCAGGGCTCGAACCCGCTGCTCGTGGCGGTGATCGGGGCGAGCGCCATCATGCTGATCGCCCTCTATCTGTGCCACGGTCTGTCGGCCAGAACCTCCGTGGCGGTACTGGGCACGCTGATCTCGCTGGTGCTGATCGGAGTCCTCGGCTCGTTGTTCATCGGCTGGGCCGCGCTCACCGGCAACACCGATGACAACACCGGCCTGATCCATGGCCTGTACCCCTCGATCGACATGAGTGGTCTGCTGCTCGCCGGTGTCATCATCGGTTCGCTCGGCGTCTTGGACGATGTGACGGTCACGCAGACCTCGGCGGTCTGGGAGCTGCACGAGGCCAACCCGTCGATGGGCTGGCGCGGGCTGTACCGGGCGGGCATCCGCATCGGCCGTGACCACATCGCGTCCGTCGTCAACACCCTCGTCCTCGCCTACGCGGGCGCCGCGCTGCCGTTGCTGCTGCTCTTCTCGATCGCCCAGAGCAGCGTGGGGACGGTCGCCAACAGCGAGTTGGTCGCGGAGGAGATCGTGCGCACCCTGGTGGGCTCGATCGGCCTCGTCGCGTCGGTACCGGTCACCACGGCCCTCGCGGCCCTGGTGGTCTCGGCCGACCGGCCGGGTCCGGAGCCGACGACCGCTGCGGTGGGTGTGGCGACCGGCACGGGACCGGTCACGGCCGCCGAGCGCCCGGCTCCGGCACGCGGTGGAAAGGGACGTCGGCGCAAGCGCTGAGGCGGGAGGCACGGCCGGCTCAAGCAGCGGGCCGAGGCGCGACCAGCTCGGTCCACTCCGGCGGGCCCTCGCCGTCATCAGGCGCGACGGTCGCCTCGCACCGTCACATGAGCTGGGCCACGAGCCCGCCCCAGTCGCCCCCGGCCGAGGGTCCCGGCTCCGGGTCACAGCTCCCGGGTTCCGGGTCACCATCCCGCGCGCCCCGGTCACGCGGGATGAAGTGGCCCACGGCGGCGCTGAAGCGTTCCGCCACAGTCGTGGCGGAACGCTTCAGCCCGCGCTCTGTTCCTCCGCCAGGATGCGGTCCAGCGCCTCGTCGAGGTGGGCGTCAAAGTCGGCCAGCGCGCCCTCCTGACCCAGGGGCACCAGCTTGTCGGTGCGGTCGAGGAAGGCGACCAGGGGGGCCGTGGACGAGCGGAACAGTGCCTGGTCGCCGCCGACCTGAAGCCGGATCAGTACGTCACCCAGCGTGTCGGCGTCGGCGGGCGAGACCCGCACGTCTCCCTCCCCGCACGGGCGGCCCACCCCGTCGATCAGCAGCTCACGACCGAACGCCCAGGTCACGGGCGCGTCGCCGGGCAAATGAAAGGTCAGTCGCACGGCGTAGGGATCACAGGTCTCGTAGCGCAGCTCCACCGGGATGCGGAAGGAGAGCTCCTCGGACACGAGAAAGCTCATCATGACCTCTGCCTGTACGGTCTCGCGCATCGCTACCCCGTCGTGTGACGTCGACTGGCCGGGAATGGTCCCTCTGACACTCCTGGCATCTTGCTGAACGTGCACGCCAGATCACAAGGAGTGAGTTTTCAGATACTGATAGAGATCGCGAGTGACCCCAGGAGCCGTCCCACGGCGTGCTGCAACTGCTGCGTCGCCGCAGGCAGACGATCTGCCTGGTGCGCCGGGAGAGAAATGGCCATCGTCGCGGCCGTCGTGCCCACGGTGATCGGAATGGCCGCACACACCGTGCCCAGCGCGTACTCCTGGCGCTCCGTCACGGGGTCCATACGGCGCATGCGTTCGAGCCGCCGGAGCAGACTGTGGCTGTCACGCACCGTGTACGGGGTGATGGACTGCACGGGGTGGCGGTCGAGGTGGTCACGGCGAGCCTCCTCGTCCAGCTGGGCCAGCAGACACTGACCGATGGCGTGCGCGTGCCCGGTCTCGCGGAAGTCGGCCCACTCCTCGACCGCCGGGATTCCGGGCGTGTCGGAGACGCAGACGACCTCGATCTCACCGTCGCGGTACATGGCGTAGTACACGGGGGCACCGATGGCGTCGCGCCAGTCGGCGAGGGTGTCCACGACGGTGCTGCGACGTTTCTGCCGCGCTCCGCTGCTCCCCAGCCGCTCGGCCGCCTCCCCGAGGAAGAACAGCCCTTTGTCCCGGCGCAGATAGCCCTCGAACACGAGGGTGCGCAGCAGGTGGTACGCCGTCGGGAGGGCCAGGCCCGTCTCCCGGGCCAGCTGTTTGGCCGGCGCACCGTGTTCGTGCTCGGCGACGGCCTCCAGCAGGCGCATCGCGCGCTGCACCGAACCGATGAGGGTCGTGGAGTGAGGCGGCGCGAAGGATTCCGCCGCGTGCGGATGTACGGGGGTCGCGTGCCGCTGGACAGGAGGGGTCGCGGTCGAGTGGGGCTGTGCCGGCGGTGCGGCTCGCCCGGAAGGCGCGGTCGAGCGCGGTCGCCCGGTCGGGGGCGCGGGTTGCTCGGGCGGCCGGATGCGGGATCCCGGAGCCGGAGCGGAGGCCCGGACCGGCGCTGAGGGTGCGGGGGGTTCCGTGGGGGCGGTGTCGACCGTGGCCAAGGGGCACTCCCATAGCGCGAGGGGCGGCCCGTGCGGGGGAACACGGGAGTGGGTGTTCGCCGCTCACGGGGTTAATCCCCCGCGACGAGTTCCGGACTCTATTCCTCCGCCGCCGCTCGCAGACGGCCTGCCAGGAAACTTCCCTCGCGCGAGGGAACCGGTGATTCCTGTTACCGGTCGCCGGTTGCCCCGTACCGCCCCTTTCGACCGCCTCGCGCTCGCCGCTCCGGCCGCCCTGCCCGCATCAGGCTCCTCAGTCGCCCGACCGCCGGATGCGCCCCGGTCGCCTCACCAGTCGCTGCGCGACGAGGAGCTCGCCATGAACTTCCGTACGACGTAGATCAGTCCGCCGACCAGTGCCACGAAGACCAGCAGCTTGAACAGCAGTCCGATGACGAAGCCGACGACGGTGGCGATCAGCCCGCCGAACACGACCAGGGCGATGACCGGCACCGCGACCCACTTCACCCACCACGGCAGTCCCGCGAAGATGTCTCGCATCGCCCCAACCTCTCTGATGCCTGCGCACGCCCGGCACTCTGGTGCCGAGTCGATCTGATGTCCTGCACTCGATGCTAGGGCGAGGAGGGGGGTCGGCGGGGGCCTCGCACCCCTTGTCCGCCCCTGACTGATCCCCTAGGGAACCCCGAGGTCCCGGATCAGCTCTCGGGTGGAGAGAACACCACCAGCACCCTGAGGTCCTCGCTGATGTGGTGGAACTTGTGCGCGACTCCGGCCGGCACGTAGACCACGCTGCCGCGCGCGACCTGGGTGGTCTCCATGCCGACGGTGATCGCGGCGCGGCCGCTCACCACGAAGTAGACCTCGTCCTGGTTGTGCGGCTGCTGCGGGTCGCCCTTGCCGGCGTCGAGTGCGTACAGGCCGACCGACATGTTCCGCTCCCGCAGGAACTGCAGGTAAGCGCCGTCGTTGGCGGCGCGCTCCGCCTCCAGCTCATCCAACCGGAATGCCTTCATCGACTTCGTCCGCCCCTGCCAGTGCTCGTAACCGATCTCGTCTGCCACGATCAGACACATGAAGAATTTCGTAGTCAAGACGATCGCCAACGCGGGCGCCCTGGCGGTCGCCGTCTGGCTGCTCGACAAGATCACTCTGACCGGTGACAGTACCGGGAAGAAGGTCTGGACCCTGATACTCGTCGCCCTGGTCTTCGGCCTGGTGAACTTCCTGGTCAAGCCCATTGTGAAGGTCCTCACCTTCCCGCTGTTCATCCTGACGCTCGGCCTGATCACCCTGGTGGTCAACGCCCTGATGCTGCTGCTCACCTCGTGGCTGGCCGACAAGCTCGACCTGAGCTTCCATGTGGAGGGCTTCTGGACCGCCGTCCTCGGCGGCCTGATCATCTCGATCGTGTCCTGGGCACTCCACGTCGTCCTGCCCGACGAGGACTGAGCACGCCATGACGTACCGCGTCTGCTTCGTCTGCACCGGCAACATCTGCCGTTCCCCGATGGCCGAGTCCGTCTTCCGCGCCCGCGTCAAGGAGGCCGGGCTCGAGGGCCTGGTGGAGGTCGACAGCGCCGGCACGGGTGGCTGGCACGAGGGAGACGGCGCCGACCCTCGTACCGTCACCGTCCTCGCGGACAACGGCTACGACAGCGCGCACACCGCCCGCCAGTTCCAGCCCTCCTGGTTCTCCCGCCTGGACCTCGTCATCGCGCTGGACACCGGCCACCTCAAGGCCCTGCGCCGCCTCGCCCCCACCGCGCAGGACGCGCAGAAGGTGCGGCTGCTGCGTTCCTTCGACCCGTCCGCGGACGGCGACCTCGACGTTCCGGACCCGTACTACGGGGGCATGGACGGCTTCGAGGAGTGCCTTGAGATGGTGGAATCCGCGAGCGAGGGCCTGCTCGCCGCGGTACGCGAGGACATGGAAGGACGGGTGGCATGAGTGATTCGGGCGGGAGGGTCTCCGGCCAGGGGGAGGGAGCCGGTCCGGCGGGTCCGCCGGGCGCCGGCGACGGCACCCGCGCGGTACGGGCGGGGCTGCCGAAGCCGGTCAGACACGAACCGACCCTGCCCGGCCCGGTGTTCGCCGCGCACTTCCATCTGCCCGGCGAGGTGACGGGTCCGTATGCGTACGGCCGCGACGACAATCCCACCTGGACGTTGCTGGAGCGAGCGATCGGCGAGTTGGAGGCGCCCGGGCGGGAAGGCGTCGAGACGCTCGTCTTCGCCTCCGGGATGGCCGCCGTCTCCTCGGTGCTCTTCTCTCAGCTGAGCGCCGGGGACACGGTCGTCCTGCCTGAGGACGGCTACCAGGCGCTGCCCCTGGTCCGTGGACAGCTGGAGGCGTACGGCATCGAGGTGCGCACCGCGCCGACCCGCGGTGATGCGCAGCTCGATGTCCTCGACGGCGCGCGGCTGCTGTGGATCGAGAGCCCGTCGAACCCCGGGCTCGACGTGTGCGACATCCGGCGACTGGTCGAGGCGGCACACGCGCGTGGCGCTCTGGTGGCGGTCGACAACACCCTCGCCACACCGCTCGGACAACGTCCGCTGGAGCTCGGCGCCGACTTCTCCGTGGCCAGCGGCACCAAGCAGCTGACCGGGCACGGCGACGTCCTTCTCGGATACGTCACCGGCCATGACACCCAGGCCATGGCCGCCGTACGCCACTGGCGCAAGATCGTCGGGGCCATCGCGGGGCCCATGGAGGCCTGGCTCGCGCACCGTTCGATCGCCACGCTCCAGCTGCGGGTCGACCGGCAGAACGCAAGCGCCCTGGTGCTCGCCGAGGCGCTGCGGAAGCGGACCGAGGTGACCGGGCTGCGGTATCCGGGGCTGCCCGACGATCCCTCGCACAAGGTGGCCTCGCAGCAGATGCGGCGCTACGGGTGCGTGGTCTCGTTCACGCTGCCCACGCGCGCGCGTGCCGACCGCTTTCTCGACGCGCTGCGGCTGGTGGATGACGCGACCAGCTTCGGCGGAGTTAGGTCCACGGCCGAGCGGCGCGGGCGGTGGGGCGGAGACCCTGTGCCAGAGGGCTTCATCCGCTTCTCGGTCGGCGCCGAGGATCCCGAGGACCTGGTGGCAGACGTGCTGCGCGCGCTGGACGAGTCGGACTCCTGACCCTCGTCGTGCCTCGACGCTTCGTCTCCGACGAGGACGCGTCGCGCCCCGCCGGATGGCCTCCGGCTGCGGACAGCGGTCGGCGGACGGTCCGAGCCTCCCCCCTCGTGGCTCGGACCGTCCTCGGTTCTGCGCGCGAAGAACCGCGTGACCAAGGCTAGTTGACTCTCTGTCAGTGTCCAATCACAGTAGCGACACAGGCCTATCGACATATTTATAGTTGGGCCTTTCTCGGTGCCCGAGAAGGGCAGGGAAGGGGACGTCGTCGCCATGGATCTGGCCTTGTTGCGCACCTTCGTGACCGTGCACCGGGCCGGTTCCTTCACCCGCGCCGCCGCACTGCTCGGGCTGTCCCAGCCGGCCGTCACCTCGCAGATCCGGACCCTGGAGCGGCAGCTCGGGCGGCCGCTGTTCCTGCGACAGGCCCGCGGGGTGACCCCGACGACCATCGGCGACGAGCTCGCCCACAAGGCGGCGCCGCATCTCGACGCCCTGGTGGAGATCACCGAGGCCGGACTCGACGACGAGTCCTCCCTGCGCACACTGCATCTCGTCGGCCCTCCCGAGTTCACCGCGGAGCGGGCGTTACCCGCGCTCACCACGCTGACCGGCGAGGACGGTCAGGGCTTCGCACTGCGTGCCTCCTTCGGCAATGCCGAGGAGGCGCTGGAGGGACTGGCCGCCGGACATCACGATCTGGCCATCAGTACGGCCCGTCCGCGCGGCGCTCTTCTCACGGCGACTGCGCTCTGCGACGAGGAGCACGTCCTGGTGGCCGCTCCGCGCTGGGTCGAGCTGCTCGGCGCCGAGAGGCCGGGGCGCCGCAAGGGGGCACGGTCGGCGGACGGACTCCTCATGGCAAAGGGAGCGCATGCGCTGGAGAGCGTGCCGGTCGTCGAGGTGCACGAGTCACTGCCGTTCGTCTCCCGCTACTGGGCCTCCGTCTTCGACTCCTGCCCGGCTGCTCCGGGCACCGTCATCGTCCCGGACCTGCGCGCGGTCCTCGCCTGCGCGGCCGCGGGCGCCGGTCTCGCGGTGCTGCCCCGCTATCTGTCCGCCGACGCTCTGCGCCGCGGTGACGTCGTCGCGCTGCACGAACCGCCGGTGCCGCCCCTGCGGACGTACTTCCTGTCGGTCCGCACCGGAACGCTGGCCATGCCGCATATCGCGCGGGCTCACGAGTGGCTTCTGCGGGCGGCTGGAGACTGGTGCTGAGGCCTGATCCCGGCTCATCACGGGATGAGCTCACCCGGTCACGTTTCGCGATGTTTCACGTGGAACCAGCCGGGCCACATTTCTCCCATGACCGTCCGACCTGTGGTCAAGCGCACCGCACGCGCCGTTCTGCTGGACGGTGACGACCTGATTCTGATCAAGCGCACCAAGCCCGGCATGGATCCCTACTGGCTCACGCCCGGCGGCGGGGTCGAGCCGGAGGACACGACCGTCGTCCACGCCCTGCACCGCGAGGTGTACGAGGAACTCGGCGCCAAGATCACCGACGTGGTGCCCTGCTTCGTCGACACCGTCGAACACATCGGCGAGGACAGCAGCACGACCGGCGTGAAAGTACAGCACTTCTTCGTCTGCCACCTGGAGTCGATGGATCCGGCACTACGGCACGGTCCCGAGGTGGACGAGCCCATCGGCGAGTACGAGATCGTGCGTGTGCCCTTCACCCGGGTGGGCATCGCCTCCGTCCACCTCGTGCCGCTGTCGCTGCGGCACTACCTCGACGGCAACATCGAGGGCGTACGCGCCATGCACGCTCCCGACCTGGGCTGATCCCCGCCTCACGAAGAGATGGCGACGAGTTCCTCCACCGAGTCATGGCGTATGCGCTCGAACGGGACACCAATGTCCCTGAGCGCGTCCACCCCGCTGCGGATCATGCCGGGCGGGCCGGACACATAGGCGTCGTACTCGTTCCACGGGCCGTACTCCCGGATGGCGTCGGGAAGCTGGAGATGCGCCTGCTGGTCGACGACCGCACGGACCGAGAGCCAGGAGTGGGACTGCTGGAGCCGGAGCATCGTGTCGATGTCATAGAGGTCGTGGTCGGTACGGGCGCCGTAGAACACCTCGACGGGTCGCCGTGCCCCGTGCTCGGCGACATCCTCGACCAGCGCCTTGATCGGCGCTATACCGGTTCCGCCACCGAGACAGAGCAGGCCGCTGGCAGAGGTGTGGTCCACGGTCATCGACCCGGCCGGCGGGCCGAGTCTGATGACGTCTCCGGGGCGGGCGCGATGTACCAGGGCGTTGGAGACCCAGCCCGCGGGGACGGCCTTCACGTGGAACGACAACAGTCCGTCGGAGCGGGGTGCGGAGGCGAAGGAGTAGTGCCGCCAGATCCGCGGCCACCAGGGCGTCTCCAGACTCGCGTACTGCCCTGCCAGGAAGGGATAGGGCTGATCGGGGCGGACGGTGACCACCGCGACGTCCGGCGTTCTGAGGTCGTGCGAGACGACCTCCGCGTACCACCAGGCCGGAGCGCGCAGTTCGTCCGCGGCCGCCGCGTCGATCATCACCTGCGAGATCGTCGTGTACGCCCGTACCCAGGCTCCCTCCGTGTCCGTGTCCCAGCCCGGGGAATACTTGCTCAGCGCTCCGATCAGGCACTCGCCGACCGCCGGATAGTGCTCGGCCTGAGTGCCGTACTTGCGGTGACCGCGACCGAGGTTCTGCAGGTAGTCGACGAGAACCTCGGTGTTGTCGATGTGCTCGGCCGCGGTGAGCAGGGCCTTGAGCAGCCGGTCTCGTTGGGCGTCCATCGCCGCCGGGAACAGTGGCCTGAGGTCGGGGTGGCGTACGAAGAGCAGCGCGTAGAAGTACGACGTGACCTTGTCGGCGACGGGGCCGATCTCGGCCATGGTCCGACGGATGAGGACGGCGTCCGGAGAGGCGTCCGGAGGGGAGACGGGCCGCTGGGCGGGGACGCGGGGATCGGGGCTCGGGGCTTGGCCGCGTGCGATGTCGAAGGGCGGGGCTTCTGCGGGCGGGGCGGTGGCGAGGAAGGTGGCGGTGGCGGGGGGCGAGATCTCGGGGGCCGGCGCCGCGGCGGTCGGGATGCCGACGGTCGGTGCGCCGGAGGGGGGTTGTGCGCCGGGTTGTGTGCCGGGGCGCTGTATGCCGGTGGGCTCTGCACGGGAGGCCGCCGTCTGGGCCGGGCCGTCGGCTGTCAGGGGCCTTGGTATGTCCTCCGTCGCGGCGGGAGCGAGCGGCTCTGCGTCGTCCGTCGCGGCGGGAGCGAGCGGTGTCTCGTCCGTCGTCGAAGGAGGCTGCTGCGTTTCGTCGGGCGTCGAAGGGGGCGGCTGCGTGTCGTCGGTGGTGACCGGAGGCTCGGATGCCTTCGGCGGCGGGGCTGCGCCGACGCCGGTCGTGGTCCTGCCCATGGGGCGCATCCCGGCGAGGCGGCTGCCCTCGGTCGTCTCCGGGGTACTGCCAGGAGTCGTCGGCTGCTTGCGCGGCGTGAACCAGCCGGCCCCGCCGTTGGAAGTGCCGTTGTCGGCCGACGTGGTGGTCGGAGCGTCCATGGTGTGCCTCGCCTCGAACATCTTTCGGTCGGTCTGCGCACTTCCTCGGTCGGAAGGTGCCTGCTTTCCCCCCACAGACGGCTTGCTTTCCCCGTTCGCTGAAACAGCCAATGCCGCCACATTCAACCCGTGTTCCGGCTCCGTACGGACAAGTAAGGCGAGAGTGTGACATTGGCCGCAGTACTCCCACCGCAGCGTCCCACCCGGTCGCTACGCCCGGCCGGATGACGGGAAATACGGGTCTTCGATCTCTCCGTCCCGTTAAGCTGCATTGCCTTGCTCTGGGTTCACGCAGGGCGCACAGGCTGTACACCTCGCCCCGACGCGAACCGGAGTCGACCCTACCGGCAGTCGGTCCGTACACAAGTCCCCCCTCCTCCGCGAGGAATAAAGAGAGGGACGAACCAGGAATTCCATCAATTACCGGGCGTGTAGCACCATTTCATATGCTTCCCACAGATCTCTCCCCATGTAGGTATGGGTCGACAGACCGGACAGATGGCGGTCCGCATTGACCGCGACGGAGATGGGCACCACACCGAACAGGTCCTTGTCCGACAGAGAATCGCCATACGCGACACAGTCGGCCCGCGTGACTCCGAACTCCTCACACAGCCGGTCGGCGATCCGCACCTTTGCCGCGGCACTGAGGACTCCGGCGGGGTCCACGGGCTCGGTGAACGGCACGGCGGGGAAACGGGAGCCGTGCGCCGCGTGAGCACCCCAGCCGACGAGCCGCTCCACGAAGAATGACGGAGAGAGCGAGACGACGGCACAGTAGTCGCCCGCCTCTCTAATTTCCGCCCAGACCTCACGGATCCGAGCCAGCCACGGGGCGCCGTCAAAGGCCGCCGTCACATGGGCCTCGGTGAGATCCGCCCAGAGCTCGTACACCTGTGCCGCGTACTCGGCTGGCCCTATCAGGCCCGCCCCCAGGGCCTGATCCAATGCCACCGTCTCGGATTCCAGGCCAAGTTGCCGGGAGATCTCCACGGGCGCGGTGGTTCCATGCAACAACGTGCCGTCGAGGTCGAAGAGATGCAGTCTCGCCATGCT
Organism: Streptomyces violaceoruber; assembly: GCA_000720805.1. Lineage (GTDB taxonomy): Bacteria > Actinomycetota > Actinomycetes > Streptomycetales > Streptomycetaceae > Streptomyces > Streptomyces cellulosae_A. Next base: position 83,405 of record JODI01000010.1, on the reverse strand, counting down.
GTTGAGGCTAGTGCGGAGTGTCGTGCGCTCCTTGATCTACCTCCTCCGGACAGCCTCTGTTCGCCGATGTTTCACGTGAAACACGCAGCACCTGTTCAGGCGCTGCAGGGTTGGCCATGACATGGCCAAAAGCTCGTACGTCCCCACGGAAACAGGTGGACGTCGAGGGCTCACGTCGGACAGCCTGACCTGCGTGCCGACTCCTTCCCCCAGCGCTCTGCCCATCCGCCGTCTGACGTTCCGCGACCGCACCGCATGCGCCGACTTGTCCCAGGACCGGGGGTGGCCACGCGAGGAACACAAGTGGGCCTTCCTCCTCACTGCCGGGAATGGCTACGGCATCGACGACCCCGACGGCGGTCTCGTCGCAGCCTGTGTCGTCACCGAGTACGGACCGCAGGAGCGCCCCGATCTCGGGGCGCTCGGAATGGTTCTGGTTGCTGAACGCCACGCCAGGCGGGGTGTGGGGCGCCGGCTCATGCGTCACATCGTCTCGACGATGGGCACCACGCCGCTGACCCTGCACGCGACGCCGAACGGCCGCCCGCTCTATGAGGAACTCGGCTTCAAGGTCACCGGCCGGGCGGAGATGCTGCGCGGACCCTTCCTGTCCGAGGAGACGGACCCCGGGATCGCCACCCGTGCGGCCACCGCCGACGACCTCACCACCCTTCTCCGGCTCGACGAGGAGGTGTTCGGCGCCGATCGCACACACATCATCACGCGGTTGCCCGCCTTCGCCGACCAGCTGCGGGTCGCCGAGGAGAACGGCCGGATCATCGGGTACACGGCCGCGTGGCCCAACATGGACACCCACGTCGTCGGCCCGCTGATCGCCCGCGACACCCCGACGGCCAAGGCCCTGATCACTTCCCTCGCCGCCCACACCGACCGCCCGCTGCGCACCGACATCGACGTACGGCACGAAGAACTGCTGGCCTGGGCGAAGGAACGCGGCCTGGAATCCCAGGGCTTCAACGCGGTCATGACGTACGGCATCGCGGAGTTGCCCGGCGACTGGAGCCGGCGGTTCGCTCCGCTGACCGTGGCGGCGGGCTGAGACCCTCCGGCACGACGACGACGGCGGCCCGCACAGGGCAGACCTTCTTTGCTGTACGGCACAGGTCTTCCCCGCGTGCGGTCACTGGTGAACGGCAGCACTCTGATCCGTCGGCACGGCCTGCGTGACCACCGTGCTGGGCGTGTTGTGACGCCGCTCCAGCGCGGCCGAGAGAAAGGCCAGGAGCAGAGCGGCCGCGGCGAGGCCGGCACCGACCAGGTTGGGGGCGGTGTAGCCGAAGCCTGCCGAGATGACCAGTCCCCCGAGCCAGGCGGAGAGCGCGTTGCCGAGGTTGAAGGCACCGATGTTCACAGCCGAGGCCAGTGTGGGGGCACCGTGCGCCTGGTCGAGGACACGCTTCTGCAGAGGCGGGACGGTGGCGAAGCCCAGGGCACCGATCAGCACGATGGAGACGGCCGCCAGGGCCTTTTGGTGGGCGGTGAGCGTGAAGAGCGCGAGGACGACGGCGAGGGCGCCAAGAGAGACGTACAGCATGGGCATCAGGGCGCGGTCGGCGAAGCGGCCCCCTACGAGGTTGCCGCCGACCATTCCGAGCCCGAAGAGGACCAGAAGCCAGGTGACAGTGCCGTCGTCGAAGCCGGCGACGTGAGTCATCATCGGGGCGATGTAGGTGATGGCCGCGAAGACGCCCCCGAAACCGAGAACGGTCATCGCCATTGCGAGGAGCACCTGCGCGTTCTTAAATGCGGCCATTTCGTGCCGCAGGTATACGCCTTCCGCCCGAGGGACCTCGGGAACGAGCTTGGCCACGCCGAGCAGGCCGACGACGCCCAGAGCCGCGACGATCCCGAAGGTGACGCGCCAGCCGACGGACTGCCCGACGAGCGTGCCCAGCGGGACGCCGACCACATTGGCGACGGTCAGGCCGGTGAACATCATCGCGATCGCTCCGGCCTTCTTGTCGGGTGCGACCAGGTCGGCCGCGACCACCGAGCCGATGCCGAAGAAGGCCCCGTGGGCCAGTGAGGCAACCACACGGCCGATCAGCATCACGGCGAAGGCCGGTGCGAGGGCGGACAGCAGATTGCCGACGATGAACAGTCCCATCAGCAACATCAACATCCGCTTGCGCGAGACCTTCGTTCCCAGCGCGGTCATCAGCGGGGCACCGAACATGACACCGAGCGCGTAGCCGGTCACCAGGAAGCCGGCGGTGGGGATGGAAACGCCGAAGTCGCCCGCCACCTCGGGCAACAGACCCATGATCACGAACTCCGTCGTTCCGATCCCGAAGGCCCCGATCGCAAGGGCCAGAAGCGCGAGCGGCATGGGGGCACACCTTTCATACGATTGCAGTAGCGTGTTAAGCACGAACACAATAGTTGCAGACGCTCTATACGGGCAAACGACGAGCATCTGACAGGCGTCCGCACGTTCGACCCGACCTGCACTTAAGGTGCGCCCATGGGAGATCTTGAAATAAGGCCCGCCACCGCCGAGGACGTCCCGGAGATCGTCGCCATGCTCGCCGACGACCCACTGGGCGCCCAGCGGGAGTCACCGGACGACCTGACCCCGTACCTGGCAGCACTGGATCGACTCACGTCGGATCCCCACCAGCACCTGGTCGTCGCCGTACGCGAGAACCGCGTTGTCGGCACGTTGCAGCTCACGGTCATCCCCGGGCTGTCACGGCGCGGTTCCACCAGGTCGATCATCGAAGGCGTCCGCATCCACGCCGATGAACGCGGCAGCGGCCTGGGCACGATCCTGATCCAGTGGGCGGTCGAGGAATCTCGCCGCCAGGGCTGCCAGTTGGTCCAGTTGACGTCGGACAACGCTCGCGCGGACGCCCACCGCTTCTATGAGCGGCTCGGCTTCGCACCCTCGCACGTGGGTTTCAAGCTCCAGCTTTGACCGAGCAGCCGGAGGTGATGGCAACCTCGTGGCGGCGGCGTGTTTCACGTGAAACACGCCGCCCGCGCAAGGGGTCTAGCCGATGCCTCGCCATCCATCGGTATCTACTCCACCCGGCACAGCGGCCACCTCGCCGTACGGCTGACGCGTGAACACGAACGAACCGAGGTCCAGGTGACTCACGGACCCGTCAGGCCGTCGTACAGCCTTCAGGGGCTCCCCGGCGTAATAGCCGTCCAGGCCCGTCCAGGTACCGTCGCCGTTGCCCCGGAACCGCGAGCGACGCCCCTTCCCGGAGAGCGGCTCAAGCGAGACAAGCCCGTCGGCTGTCACCCGAAGAGCGAAAGCATGGGTCCCCCAGTACCACTGACCCGCCAACTCCAATACGGCAGCGTCCACTTCGGAAAGGGGTCGCCATGGCTCGGGAATCCGCGGCTCCGCCTCGGCGACGATCCGTACGAGATCGGCGGCCACGTTCCCCAGCGATGGGCCGGAGGTGCAGTTGGCCAGGACCACCGCCGCGACATCGTCCGCCACACTGAGCGTGACGCAGGCCAGGAATCCCGGCAGTGAGCCCGAGTGGCCGACGAGCAGGCGGCCGTCCCGGTGCTGGATCTGCAGGCCGAGACCATAGGTGGCACCGTCCGCGACATCCGCAGCCTCCGCCGGCGCGGCAGGTCTCCGCATCTCCTGGACCGTCCGCGCGCTGAGCACCCGTCCGTCCCCGCGTGCCAGGAAGACGGCGAATCGCGCCAAATCCCCGGTGGTCGACCAGAGTTGACCGGCAGGAGCCATCCGGCCGAGATCCTCGACCGGTTCCGCCAGCATCACATCCGCCCACGGATGCACGGCCCAACCACCCGCATGAGGAGCCTGTGGCCGCGTGCTCGTACGGTCGAGCCCAAGGGGTTCGAGTACTTCGCGCCGCAGTACCTCCTCCCAAGAAGCCCCGCGCAGCTTCTCCACGAGCGCGCCCAGCAGCGTGTAGCCCGGGTTGGAGTAGTGGTGACGGCGGCCGGTCGGATGCCGGAAGGGCTGATCGCCCAGGACGTCGGCGAGCTCAGGACGCAGGGACCCCGGGGTGCGCTCCCACCACGGCGCGGGCGCCTCCGCCGCCAGCCCGCTGGTGTGGGCGAGCAGTTCGGCGACGGTGGCTTCCCCCGCGCCAGTGCCCTGCAGATGCTTCTCCAGCGGGTCACCGAGGTCGAGCACGCCCTCGTCACGCAGCCGCATGACGAGAACGGCGGTGAAGGTCTTGGTGATGGAGCCGATCCTGTACTGCACGTTCTCGTCCGGCCCATGGCCGTCCACCGATGTCCTCGCGCCGTGCCACACGGCCCGCCCGCCCCGGACCACCGCCGCCGCCAGCGACGGGGCACGCCCTTCGGCCTGTGCCACGGCGATGCGGTGCAGCAACGCCCGGCGTGTACCGGGCAACAGCTCTTCCTCAGGTGTCGTCATACCGCCAGTCCACCCCGCGCGGCACTGGGACGTCGAGCTCATTTGTCCTACGGTCGGCGGCTGCAGGGGCTCACGGCCGCGTGTTCGGACGCCGCGTCGCTGGCCTGCAGCTTCTCCCGCCGTCTCACGGCCTGGCGGCAGACGACACGACGCTGGAGGCCCGGCCCCGTATCGTCTGCTCGGCAGTCCGCGCCGATCGGGCGGACTGGCGAACTCGTGTGTCCCGTCTCAAACGATCCGGTCCGGCCCAGACCTGCAACCTGCCACCCGCGGCACGGCCCGGTTGATCCGCAACTCGTCCCGGGTCGGTGCCCGGTGCGGCCGGGACAGGCTGGAGGACTGGGCGGGCACGAAGTTGGCGGATCAGGTCTGCGCCATGTCCACGAACCGCGAGTAGTGGCCCTGGAAGGCGACCGTGATCGTGGCCGTCGGGCCGTTACGGTGCTTGCCCACGATGATGTCCGCCTCGCCCGCGCGCGGCGACTCCTTCTCGTAGGCGTCCTCGCGATGCAGCAGGATCACCATGTCGGCGTCCTGTTCGATGGAGCCCGATTCACGCAGGTCGGACACCATCGGCTTCTTGTCCGTGCGCTGCTCGGGACCACGGTTGAGCTGTGAGAGCGCGATCACCGGAACTTCCAGCTCCTTGGCCAGGAGCTTGAGGTTTCGGGACATGTCCGAGACTTCCTGCTGACGGCTCTCGGACCGCTTGGAACCACCGGACTGCATCAGCTGCAGATAGTCGATGATCACCAGCTTGATGTCGTTGCGCTGCTTCAGCCGACGGCACTTGGCGCGGATCTCCATCATCGACAGGTTCGGGGAGTCGTCGATGTAGAGCGGCGCGGACGACACCTCGGGCATCCGACGGGCCAGGCGGGTCCAGTCCTCGTCCGTCATGGTGCCGGAGCGCATGTGGTGCAGTGCCACGCGTGCCTCGGCGGAGAGCAGACGCATCGCGATCTCGTTGCGACCCATTTCGAGGGAGAAGATGACGCTGGCCAGGTTGTGCTTGATCGACGCCGCACGCGCGAAGTCCAGCGCCAGCGTGGACTTTCCCATGGCGGGACGGGCCGCGATGACGATCATCTGGCCCGGGTGCAGGCCGTTGGTCAGCGAGTCGAGGTCCGTGAAGCCGGTGGGGACACCGGTCATCTCGCCACTGCGCGAGCCGATGGCCTCGATCTCGTCGAGCGCGCCCTCCATGATGTCGCCGAGAGGCAGGTAGTCCTCGCTGGTGCGCTGCTCGGTGACCGCGTAGATCTCCGCCTGGGCTCGGTTGACGATCTCGTCGACGTCGTCGTCGGCCGCGTACCCCATCTGCGTGATGCGGGTGCCGGCTTCGACCAGGCGGCGCAGGACCGCCCGCTCGTGGACGATCTCCGCGTAGTACTCGGCGTTGGCCGCCGTGGGCACCGTCTGGACGAGGGTGTGCAGATACGATGCGCCGCCGACCTTGTTGATCTCACCACGCTTGGTGAGCTCGGCAGCGATCGTGATGGGGTCGGCCGGCTCACCCTTGGCGTAGACGTCGAGGATCGCCTGGTAGATCGTCTCGTGAGCGGGCTTGTAGAAGTCGTGACCCTTGAGGACCTCGACGACGTCGGCGATGGCGTCCTTGGACAGGAGCATGCCGCCGAGGACGGACTGCTCGGCGTCGAGGTCCTGCGGCGGAACGCGTTCGAAGGTGGAACTGCCACCGTCCCAGACGCCGTTCTCCCCGCCACGGTCATGCTGTTCGTCGCGGCCCCGGACTCCGTCACTGCGTCGGCGGGACGAGGGCAGACGATCACTGGGACCGCTGTCGGCCCAAGGATCGTCCAACGGCTCGGAAATGCTCACCGAGCCACCTCCTCCCGTCCGCGGAGCGGACCTCGCGTGCCTCTCTTTTCTACGGCACGCCACTGACAAATGAGACGCCCAACTCCGGTTCAGGCGCGTCGGTTTTGTGACGGTTTCCCAGCCGACGAACGGAGCGGGCGCCGGACCACCGTAGGCCCGCGGGCACCGTCAGCCAATCTGGTTATCCACAGGCCATGTGGACGACGGCCCGGATGCTGTGGAGAACTCCGCAAAACCTGTGCACGACACGGTGGACAGGCCTGTGAACAAGGTTCCAATCCTCTCGCAAACCAGGCTCTGACCTGCGGACTTCCCATCCACTGGCTGTGCAGAAGAAAAACTTTCCAACTGGGGCCTAGATCACCTCGGCCCGTGCACGGGCGCAGCACCCACAGGAAATCTAGTAAGGGTCATATGCGCATTGCATCTCTTACCTGTGGACGATTAGATTGGTGCTCATGACACAGGCTCCCGCGCCTCCCAAGGCCGCTCGGCGACGGCACGACCGAGAGATCGTCGCGCTGGCCGTACCGGCCTTCGGCGCACTCGTCGCCGAGCCCCTCTTCGTCATGGCCGACAGCGCGATCGTCGGCCATCTCGGCACAGCCCAACTCGCCGGGCTCGGCGTTGCCTCGGCCCTCCTCACGACAGCCGTCAGCGTCTTCGTCTTCCTCGCCTACGCCACCACGGCCACCGTCGCCCGGCGCGTCGGTGCGGGCGATCTCCAATCCGCCATCCGCCAGGGCATGGACGGAATCTGGCTGGCGCTGTCGCTCGGCGCTGCCGTCATCGCCGTCCTCCTGCCCACGGCACCGGGAATCGTGGAACTCTTCGGCGCCTCCGACACGGCGGCCCCATATGCGATCACCTATCTCCGGATCTCGTCGCTCGGCATCCCGGCCATGCTCGTTGTCCTCGCCGCGACCGGCGTGCTCCGCGGACTGCGGGACACCAAGACACCTCTGTACGTCGCCATCGGAGGCTTCGTCGCCAACGCCGCTCTCAATGTAGGCCTCGTCTACGGTGCGGACCTCGGTATCGCCGGCTCCGCCTGGGGCACCGTCATCGCCCAGTGCTCCATGGCAGCCGCGTATCTGGTGGTGGTTGTCCGCGGCGCCCGTCGGCACGGAGCCTCACTGCGTCCTGACGCCGCCGGGATCCGCGCCTCCGCTCAGGCCGGCGTCCCGTTGCTGGTCCGCACACTCTCGTTGCGAGCGGTCCTGATGATTGCCACAGCCGTCGCGGCCCGCCTCGGCGATGCCGACATCGCCGCCCATCAGATCATCCTGTCCCTGTGGAGTCTGCTGGCCTTCGCTCTCGATGCCATCGCCATCGCAGGGCAGGCGATCATCGGTCGCTATCTGGGGGCGGGTGATACCCAAGGCGCGCGTCAGGCGTGCCGTCGCATGGTGGAGTGGGGGGTCGCGGTCGGCGTCCTGCTCGGTGTGCTGGTAGTGATCAGCCGGCCGGTGTTCCTGCCTCTGTTCACCAGCGACTCCGTGGTCGAGGGCGCAGCTCTGCCCGCTCTGGTGATTGTGGCGATCTCGCAGCCGGTCTGCGGCATCGTCTATGTCCTGGACGGAGTGCTCATGGGGGCCGGTGACGGCCCGTACCTCGCGTGGGCCATGCTGCTCACGCTGGCAGCCTTCACTCCCGTCGCCCTGCTCGTTCCGGTGCTGGATGGCGGATTGACCGCTCTCTGGGCTGCCATGACTTTGATGATGACGGTGCGCCTGCTGACCCTGTGGCTGCGCACCCGTTCCGGTCGCTGGCTCGTGACGGGCGCAACGCGCTGACCGTTTCACGTGAAACATGCCCACCCGGTCGAGTCGGTCGTTTCACGTGAAACATGCCGACCCGTGACGCTGAACACGCCGAAGGGGCCGCACCCGGCCGGTGCGGCCCCTTCTTGGCTGTCCTCGTTCTCAGCTGTCCAGCCGAGTACGGCGATCAGGCCGCGACGACCTCGATGTTGACCTTGGCGGCAACCTCGGGGTGCAGACGCACGGACGTCTCGTGAGCGCCCAGCGTCTTGATCGGCGCGCCCAGTTCGATGCGGCGCTTGTCGACCTCGGGGCCACCGGAAGCCTTGATCGCCGAAGCGATGTCGGCCGGAGTGACGGAACCGAAGAGTCGACCGGCGTCGCCGGAACGGACGGCCAGACGGACCTTGACACCCTCGAGCTGGGCCTTTACAGAGTTGGCCTGCTCGATGGTCTGGATCTCGTGGATCTTGCGAGCGCGACGGATCTGCTCGACGTCCTTCTCGCCACCCTTGGTCCAGCGGATAGCGAACTTCCGCGGGATCAGGTAGTTGCGAGCGTAACCGTCCTTGACGTCGACGACGTCGCCCGCGGCACCGAGGCCGGAGACCTCGTGGGTGAGGATGATCTTCATGTGTCGGTCACCCTTCCCTTATCGCGCGGTGGAGGTGTAGGGCAGCAGCGCCATCTCACGGCTGTTCTTCACAGCCGTGGCGACGTCACGCTGGTGCTGCGTGCAGTTGCCGGTCACGCGGCGGGCACGGATCTTGCCGCGGTCGGAAATGAACTTCCGCAGCATGTTCGTGTCCTTGTAGTCCACGTACGTGACCTTGTCCTTACAGAAAGCGCAGACCTTCTTCTTCGGCTTGCGCACAGGCGGCTTCGCCATGGTGTATCTCCTGTGTGATCAAGAAGTGTGGGTACGACCCACCCTCGGCCGTGAGGCCTAGAAGGGGGGTTCGTCCGAGTAGCCGCCACCGCCGGCGCCGCCGGAGTTTCCACCCCAGCCGCCACCGCCGCCGCCCTGGTTGCCACCGGCGGGAGCGCCGGTCGCCCACGGGTCGTCGGCGGGAGCACTGCCGCCGCCCTGCTGGCCGCCGCCGGAGCCTCCGCCCCAGCCACCACCACCCTGGCCGCCACCGCCGCCGAACCCGCCCTGGCCCTGGCCACCGCGGCCGGCGGTCTTGGTGACCTTGGCCGTGGCACTGCGCAAGCTGGCGCCGACTTCCTCGACGTCCAGCTCGTAGACCGTGCGCTTGACGCCCTCACGGTCCTCGTAGGACCGCTGCTTCAGCCGGCCCTGCACGATGACGCGCATGCCTCGCTGGAGCGACTCGGCGACGTTCTCCGCCGCCTGACGCCAGACAGAGCAGGTCAGGAACAGGCTTTCGCCGTCCTTCCACTCGTTCGTCTGACGGTCGAAGGTGCGGGGGGTGGACGCGACACGGAACTTCGCGACCGCCGCACCGGAAGGGGTGAAGCGCAGCTCGGGGTCGTCGACAAGATTGCCGACGACCGTGATGACGGTCTCGCCTGCCATGGGGGAACCTCTCGGCGGGTTTGCTGCTGGCTGCTTGGTGCTGCTACTCGAATCCCGAGTTCAGCTGAGCGGGAGAGCTCAGTGGGTCTCGGGACGGAGGACCTTGGTCCGGAGGACCGACTCGTTCAGGTTCATCTGGCGGTCGAGCTCCTTGACGACCGCAGGCTCGGCCTGCAGGTCGATGACCGAGTAGATGCCCTCAGGCTTCTTCTTGATCTCGTACGAGAGACGACGACGGCCCCAGGTGTCGACCTTCTCGACCTTTCCGTTGCCCTCACGGACGACGGAGAGGAAGTTCTCGATTAGGGGGGCGACAGCGCGCTCCTCCAGATCGGGGTCGAGGATGACCATCACCTCGTAGTGACGCATGTGGAACCCACCTCCTTTGGACTCAACGGCCACGGCGGTTCCGTGGCAGGAGGGTTGTGATGCGTACGCAACGGTATCCGCCGCCACTGACAATCGAGGGTTCCTCGGAGGAGTTCCTCAGCCGTGACGTGGGCAGACATCGGTGCAGACGGTACAGACTACCCGCACACCGGCTTCCGGTTGAAATCCGGCCGCGGGGACCGCCAATCTGTACACATCGGGTGTGAATGGCGCTACGATGCGCCGCTTTCGCAGGAGGTGCCCCTATGGCACAGGCATTGCGACCCAACACCGCCGGAGGGCTGTTCGCCACGGACGGCAAGCCCCACCCGCTCCAGGACACGCTGCTCGCGGTGACCCTGGTGCTGGGTATCACCTCGTTCCTCACGGCGATGATCGACGACGACCTGCACCTGCTGAGCTCCTGGACCGGCCTGGTGGGCATCCTCACCGGCGCGTACGGTCAGTGGATCTCGGTGACGACCCGGGAACGCTTCGGGCTGATCCTCGGCCTGGGCGCGTCGGGAGTCGGCTTCTTCCTCGGCATGGCGCACGGTGGTCTCTTCGGCGGGGTCTTCTGACGCCACGGACGGCACACCCACATCCCGCATACGGCACCACGATCCGCCCGGGTAGCTCACAGCCCCGGGCGAAGGTGCCGTATGCCCAGTCGAGGCGCTCACAAGGCGCAGTAGGCTTCGGCGCGAGAGCCGGAGCCCCTGTACCCATGGGGACACACCAGCCCGAGGAGCGCCCCGAATGAGCCTGACCCTGAGGACGATCAGTCGCGAGCAGCATCTGGCATACATCCAGAGCCTGCCGTCGGCGAGCCACATGCAGGTTCCGGCCTGGGCGGATGTCAAGGCGGAGTGGCGCTCCGAGAGCCTCGGCTGGTTCGACGACAGGACTGGCGAGATGGTCGGCGCAGGGCTCGTGCTCTACCGGCAGCTCCCCAAGATCAAGCGCTATCTCGCCTATCTGCCCGAGGGCCCGGTCATCAACTGGTTCGCGCCGAATCTGACCGAGTGGCTGGAACCGATGCTCGCGCACCTCAAGCAGCAGGGCGCCTTCTCCGTGAAGATGGGCCCGCCGGTGATCATCCGGCGTTGGGAGGCCACGTCCATCAAGGCGGGCATCCAGAACCCGGACGTGAAGCGGCTGCGGGACATCGAGGCCGACTTCATCGAGCCGCGGGCCTTCGAGGTGGCCGACAAGCTGCGCCGCATGGGCTGGCAGCAGGGCGAGGACGGAGGGGCCGGCTTCGGCGACGTACAGCCCCGCTACGTCTACCAGGTTCCACTGGCGAACCGCTCCCTGGAAGAGGTCCACAAGAACTTCAACCAGCTGTGGCGCCGCAACATCAAGAAGGCCGAGAAGGCGGGCGTCGAGGTCGTCCAGGGCGGCTACCAGGACCTCGAGGAGTGGCAGCGGCTGTACGAGATCACGGCTGTGCGCGACCACTTCCGGCCCCGCCCGCTGTCGTACTTCCAACGCATGTGGACAGCCCTCAACACCGAGGACCCCAATCGCATGCGGCTCTACTTCGCCCGGCACAACGGCGTGAACCTGTCGGCGGCGACGATGCTGATCGTCGGTGGGCACGTCTGGTACTCCTACGGCGCCTCCGACAACATCGGCCGTGAGGTCAGGCCCTCGAACGCGATGCAGTGGAGGATGCTGCGGGATGCCTACGCGCTCGGCGCGACCGTCTACGACCTGCGCGGCATCTCCGACTCGCTGGACGAGACCGACCACCTCTTCGGCCTGATCCAGTTCAAGGTGGGCACGGGCGGACAGGCCGCCGAGTACCTCGGCGAGTGGGACTTCCCGCTGAACAAGTTGCTCCACAAGGCGCTCGACATCTACATGTCGCGCCGCTGACAGGACGTTCTTCGCTTCAATAGCTCCCATACCTCTGATACACCGCAGCGACCAGAAAGGTTCCAGGTCCGGCCATGGCGCTCACGCTCTACGTCGACACCGCGCGCTGGCGGGCGCACCACAAGCACGTGCAGGAGCAGTTCCCCGGGCTGGTCCCGGTCTGCAAGGGCAACGGCTACGGCTTCGGACACGAGCGGCTGGCGGAGGAGGCCACGCGTCTGGGCTCGGACGTCCTCGCCGTGGGCACGACGTACGAGGCCGCGCGGATCAGGGACTGGTTCGGCGGTGACCTGCTGGTGTTGACGCCGTACCGGCGCGGCGAGGAGCCCGTGCCGCTGCCCGACCGGGTCATCCGCTCGGTGTCCTCGATCGACGGGGTCTACGGCCTCGTCGGCGCTCGCGTGGTCATCGAGGTGATGTCCTCGATGAAGCGGCACGGCATCAGCGAACAGGAACTGCCACAACTGCACGCCGCCATAGAGAACGTGCGTCTGGAGGGATTCGCGATCCACCTGCCGCTGGACCGTACCGACGGCTCGGACGCCGTCGAGGAGGTCATCGGCTGGATGGACCGGCTGCGCGCGGCCCGGCTGCCCCTGCACACGATGTTCGTCAGCCACCTGAAGGCCGAGGATCTCGCCCGGCTGCAGCAGCAGTTCCCGCAGACCCGCTTCCGGGCCCGTATCGGCACGCGACTGTGGCTCGGTGACCACGAGGCCACGGAGTACCGCGGCGCCGTCCTGGACGTCACGCGCGTGGCCAAGGGCGACCGCTTCGGCTACCGGCAGCAGAAGGCGGCATCCGACGGCTTCCTGGTGGTCGTGGCGGGCGGTACGTCACACGGGGTGGGTCTGGAGGCCCCCAAGGCTCTGCACGGCGTCATGCCGCGCGCCAAGGGCGTCGCCCGCGCCGGCCTCGCCACGGTCAACCGGAACCTTTCTCCGTTCGTCTGGGGCGGCAAGCAGCGCTGGTTCGCCGAGCCGCCCCACATGCAGGTCTCGATCCTGTTCGTGCCCTCGGACGCCCCGGAGCCGAAGGTGGGCGAGGAACTGGTGGCCCATCTGCGGCACACCACCACGCAGTTCGACCGGATCGTCGACCGCTGAGCGCCCTCGGACAGCCGAAAGGCCGTACACGGAACCCCGTGTACGGCCTTTCGCTTGGGTCACAGTGACCGGGACACGTCCCGGACCACGTCCTGTTCGCTCAGAGCGAACCACCTGTGGGCGGCCCCGCGTGCGAGCTCGGTCCCCGGCTGCCCCATTCCACCTGAGGCCCCTCGAAGTGGGCCGCGTGCTGCGGCGGATGTGCGGCGGGACCGAACACGAAGACGTCCTCCGCACCGTCGAGCACACCGCCCGAGGGGTCGTCGTCGCCGGCCCGGCGGACCACGTCCCGCTCGGGCATGAGGATGTCGCGCACGATCACCCCACACAGGTACAGCGTGCCCAGCAGATGCAGGGCGATGGCCCAGTGATAGCCGTCCGCCGGCAGACCCTTGTGGGCATCTCCGCTGGTCGTGTAGGCGAGGTACATCCAGATCCCCAGGAAGTACGCCACCTCGCAGGCCTGCCAGATCAGGAAGTCCCGCCACTTCGGCCGGGCCAGCACGGCCAGCGGCACCAGCCACAGGACGTACTGCGGCGAATAGACCTTGTTGGTGAGGATGAACGCCGCCACGATCAGGAAGGCGAGCTGGGCGAAGCGCGGCCGGCGCAGCGCGGTCAGGGTCAGTGCCGCGATGCCCGCGCAGCACAGAAGGACCAGCAGTGTGGCGAGCGTGTTGACGGTGTCGGTACTGAGCGGGTTGTTCGTGTTCTGGGCCAGGATCAGCCAGAAGGACCCGAAGTCCACGCCCCGCTCCTGGCTGAACGTGTAGAACTTCGACCAGCCGTCGAAGGCGAACAGCATCACCGGCAGGTTCACGACCAGCCAGGCGACGGCCGTGCCCCCCAGCGCCTTCCCGAAGTCCCGCCATTTGCCCGCGCGCCAGCACAGCACGAAGAGCGGGCCCAGCAGGAAGACGGGATAGAGCTTGGCGGCCGTGGCAAGCCCCAACAGGACGCCGAAGGCGAGGGAGCGGCTCCGGGACCACATCAGCATCGCCGCGGCCGTCAGAGCGACCGCCAGGAGGTCCCAGTTGATGGTGGCGGTCAGCGCGAAGGCGGGAGCCAGAGCCACCAGCAGCCCGTCCCAGGGGCGCCGGGCGTGCGTACGGGTCACACATACGACGATGACGGCGGCGCACACCATCAGCATCCCGGCGTTGACCATCCAGTACCACTGTTCCTGGTCCTGGATGCTGCCGCTGCCGGGCGTGAGCCACGAGGCGACCTCCATGAACACACCGGTCAGTACCGGGTATTCGAGGTACTGCATGTCGCCGGGCAGCTTGTCGAAGTACGGGACGAGCCCGTCGGCGAAGCCGCGCCCCTGATAGAGGTGCGGGATGTCCGAGTAGCACGCGTGTGTGTACTGCGAGCTGGCCCCGAAGAACCAGGCGCCGTTGTAGCAGGGCGCCTTCTGGACCAGGCCGAGGGCGAACATGCCGATGGCCACCAGAGCGATCACCCGGACGGGAGTCCACCAGGACGTCCCGAGCAGGGCACGCCGTCCCACGGGGCCACCGATCAGTTCACTGCCGGCCGCGGCGACCGCGTCGTCCTTCGTCGGCCGCACCGGCTCCGGCTCGTGCATGCTCGCTTGGGTCGATTCTGCGCTGGGCATGGGGCACATCCTGCCGCATCAGGTCGGACGACCAGGAGTCCCGGCTCCGCATTCGTGAGACGGGGCACACCGCCTGCGAGCGGTTCTTCTCGGCCACCCCCGCCACGTCCCACCAAAAGGAATGTTCGGCCGTGATGTCCCCCTAAATCGACTCTCCCCCAATACCGCAGAAAATGCCATACGAGGGTAAAAAGACCTCTGGAAAAAGAGGGCACGCCGTCGACACCAAGCCAAAGGAGACCGCGCTCGGCCAGGCCGACAACCATTGGAATAAGCTGCCTCCGCCAGCAAGATCAGCTGGATCTGCGCATTGACTACTGACTGAGGAATTTCATGAAGGCGAAGCACCTTGCCGCGGCCGCGCTCCTGAGCACGATCGCTCTCACCATCGGTTCGGCGGGAACGGCGACGGCGGACTCCCCGTATGACTGCACCGAAGGTGCCGCCTGCCTGTACTACAACTCCGGCCTGAACGGCGCGTCGGCCGACGACAACGGCGACAACATCGACGACTACGGCACCTGGAAGTTCTCTTACACCCAGTCGGGCGCGGGCGGGCAGAACGGATATCTCCAGTACGTCAAGAACAACGCCGCCTCGATCAGCTCCGGCAACGATGCGGGCGGGTACCGCGTCTACTACAACAGCAACTACGCTGGCGTGTACCAGACAATCGGCGGCAACAGCTGGGCCAACCTGAACAGCCAGCTGAAGAACCAGAACGCGTCGGGGCGGCACCTCTAGTCCCACGCGGCGGCCTGACGGCCCACCGCACTCTCGGCGGCCCCTGGACTCCCAGGGGCCGCTTTCCACTGCCGTGAACACCTGGGAACAGACCATGCCCGCTCCGGAGAACCCCCGTCGCCGTGTCCGTGCGCCGAAGAGGAGTGCGTCGATCGCCCTCCTCCTGATCACCTGCTGCGCCTGCGCGGCCGACCCGCCCGAGGTCCGGCCCTCGGACTCCACCAGGGCGCCGAGTGCCGGCACGGCACCGAAACTCACCTCGGCGGCGCACCTGACGCTGCCCATCGAGTCGTACATGTTCAGTGACGACCAGCGCCGGCGGATCGTCGCGGCCAAGGAGCAGGTGATCGGTGCCTGCATGAAGCGCTACGGCCTTCCGTACGAGGAGGCGTCGCAGAGTACGTCCTTCCAGCCCGAGTCCATGACCGCCCTGCGCTACGGGATCAGCAGCGTCTCCGAAGGGGCACTGCGGGGGTACCGCCCCGAGGGAAGCGAAATGGCCGCCACCGCCGAGGAAACGCACACGGCGGAACCGGCATCGAAGAAAGCCGCAGAAGTACTCCAAGGCACCGGAAAGGTCTTCGAGTACAAGAATCACAGCGTCCCGAAGGACGGCTGCATCGGTGAATCCAGAAGGGCACTGCACGACACGGAGAAGGACGGGGGCGGGGGAGACGCGGAGATCTCCAACGGCATCAATGCGGCCAGCTGGGACTACTCGTACAAGAGCGGGGACGTGCGGGCGGTGGTCAAGGAGTGGTCGGCCTGCATGAAGGCGGAGGGTTTTCGGTACTCCGACCCGATGGCGGCCAACAACGATCCCGAATGGAAGAAGAGCGAAACCGCCACGGCGAAGGAGAAGCGGGTGGCATCCGCCGATGCCGAATGCAAGAAGAAATACAACGTCGTGGGCGTCTGGTACGCCTCCGACAAGACATATCAGCAGCGTTTGATCGCCGAGAATGGCAAGCAACTCGAAGCGGTGCGGCAGAAGATCAGAACTCAGCTCCGTCTGGCCGGGAAGATCCTGGACAACTGACCACACAGGACGGGGACCCGGTCGCTTCGCTCATACGACCGGGTCCCCGTCACGTCACCTCAGAGGGTCAGCCGCTTCCTCCTTGGAAGAGGCCGCCTCCGTTGCCGTTCCCTCTGGTGGTTCCGGTCCCGTCTGTCTCGGTTGCCGTGGGCGAGGATGTCACGCCTCCGTCGGTGCCGCCGTTGTCCGTTCCGCCGTTGTCCTGGCCCTGGCCGGGGCACTGCCACGCGAACTGGCAGGACTCGCTGGGAGTCGGCGACGGGGAAGAGGTCACCGTCTCGCTGGGCGACGGGGTCGGGGTCGGACTGGCTTCCTCGGTCTCGCTGACCGTCGGAGTCGGAGTCGGAGTCGGGGTCGGGGGGACGTTGAGGACCTTGCCGATGGGCTCCGGCGTCGGGAAGTCCTTCGCCGGCGTGCCCCGCAGCGCTTCCGCCATGTAGTCGTGCCAGATCTCCGACGGGAACGAGGCGCCGTGGATCTTCTTCTGGCCACCCGTGCCGTACATCGGCAGGAACTCGCGGTTCTTCTTCGTCTCGTCGTCGTCCATCCGGAACATGCTGATCGACGTGGACAACTGCGGGGTGTACCCGACGAACCAGGCGGACTTGTTGCCGTCGGTCGTACCGGTCTTGCCCGCCACCTCACGGCCGGGCAACTGGGCATTGGTGCCCGTGCCCTTGTCGACCACGGTCTTGAGCACGTCGGTGACGTTGTCGGCGACCTTTTCGGTGAAGGCCTCCTCGGTTTTCACCGTGTGCGTGTAGACGGTGCCGTCCTTGCCCGTGACCTTCTGGACCGAGAACGGATCACGCTGCTTGCCGCTCGCGGCGAAGGTGGCGTAGGCACCTGCCATGCGGATCGCGCTGGGGTCGGAGATGCCGATGGAGAAGGACGGGTAGCTGGTGCCGGCCAGGCTGCTCTCCAGGAGGCCCGCTTCCTCGGCGGACTCCTTCACCTTGTCCAGACCGACGTCCATGCCGAGCTGCACGAAGGCGGAGTTCACGGACTCCCGCATCGCCTCACGGAGGTCGATCCGGTAGTTCGGCGGAGAGCCGTACGACTTCTTCCCGTCGTTCTCCTGGAGCCACTCCTTGCCTTCCTCGTTCTTCCAGATCTCCCCGTCGTAGGTTTTGATCTTGAGGTCGTTCTTGCCGCTGTACAGGCTCTGCGGGTTGACCTGGGTGCGCTCGTCCTGCGGCTGCACCTCCGAGCCCTCAGGATCCCGGACGCCCCATTTCATCGCCGCTGCGAGCACGAACGGCTTGAACGTCGAACCGACCTGGGCACCGGTCGAGTCGGCGTTGTTGGTGAAGTGCTTCGTCGCGTCCTCGCCGCCGTAGATGGCCTTGATGGCGCCGGTCGTCGGATCCACGGAAGCACCGCCGAACTGGACGTATTTGTCCTTGTCCGGCCGTTCCTTGGGCTTGATGTGCGTCTTCTTGACCTTCTGGACTGCCTTCTCGAGCTCGTCGACCTTCTTCTTGTCGAAGGTCGTGTAGATCGACAGGCCGCCCCGCTGCAGGTCGTCGGCGGTGATGTTCGTGTTGTTGACCAGGTAGGCCTTGGCAAGGTCGACGAGGTAACCGACCTGGCCCTTGAGGTTGTTGTTGGAACGCGGGTTCTGCACCTTGGGAAGCGTCGTGAACTTGGCGCGCTCCGTCGCGCTCAGATGGCCGTACTCGACCATCTTGCCCAAGGTGTCCTGCATCTGCCTCAAGGCCCGCTTCTGGTTGGCCTGAGGACTGGCTGCCTCGTCGATGGACTGCGCTCCCGCAGGGTCGTAATAGGTGGCGCCCTTCAGCATCGCCGCCAGGAAGGCGCACTGCCCAGCGTTCAGTTTGACCGCGTCCGTGTTGAAGTACGCGCGCGCGGCCGCCTGGATCCCGTAGGCACTGCGACCGTAGTAGGCGGAGTTGAGGTACCCCTCCATGATCTTGTCCTTGGGGACCGTGGCGCCGACCTTGACGGAGACGAAGATCTCCTTGAACTTCCGGGAGACCGTCTGCGACTGGTCGTTGAGCATCGCGTTCTTCACGTACTGCTGGGTGATGGTGGAGCCGCCCTGGGTCTCGCCACCCCTGGCCATGTTGAAGACGGCGCGGCCGATGCCCTTCGGGTCGATGCCGCTGTCGGTGTAGAAGGTCTTGTTCTCCTGTGAGATGACGGCGTACTGCATGTTCTTCGGGATCTGCGAGAGGTTGACGTTCTGGCGGTTGGTCTCACCACCGGTGGCGACCATCTCGCTGCCGTCGGCCCAGTAGAAGACGTTGTTCTGGGCACTCGCGGTCTTCGCGACGTCGGGAACCTGCACCATGGCGTACGCGATGCCCGCGACGGCCACCATGCTGCCGAGGAAGCCGATGAAGAGCCCGGTCACCAGCTTCCACGACGGCACCCAGCGCGCCGCGCCGTACTTGCCGGCACGCGGATAGTCGATGATCCGCTTCTTGCCGGGAGCGGCCGGGCGACCGCGCCCGGTGGGGCTGTTGGGGCCACCTCGCCGGTCACGCCCGGCGGGTTCGGCGGCTCTGCGTCGGCCGCCGCTGCTTCTCTGGGCGGCACGACGGGCCTCGGCGCGGCCGCCGTACGGAAGCTCCTCGCCTCCCGGACGGTAGGAACCCGACTCGGGGGAACTCGCCCCATAGGAGTCGGAGGGAGACCCGGTGGCGCCTCGCGGTGCCGCACGGCGGCCGGAGGACGGGCCGGACTGGCCGCGTCGGGCCGCGGCACGTCCGCCTCCCTGCGGCTGCGGCGGTTTGCGACGGTGCTCGCTCATCGAACGATTACTCCTCGGGCAGGCGCACCCTTGCGCGCCTGGAAACGGCGGCTGGTTTCCGGTCCCCCCGAAGTACGGATGTGGTCGGTCCCGCATTCACCCGTACTGCACCGAGGACAACGACGATCCCCATGCGTCACTCGGTTCCCGGTGGTGTGCATGGCGCACAGACTACGCACCGTCAAAGACCCTCTAGGCCCTGAGTTCACCCTAAATCGGACAACTTGCCTTCCATGAATCAATGGTGTGATCCCGTTCACCACCCCTCCACTTGTCCCACCCGGAAGGCCGTTCTATCGTCTGGATGTATCGAGTCGATACATCAGCTCGGCATAAAGACCGTCACGGCCGTCCGCGGCAGAGAGGAGGCGACCATGAGCCGGCGTTCCGGGATCCTCGAGTTCGCCGTCCTCGGCCTGCTCCGCGAGTCCCCGATGCACGGCTATGAGCTGCGCAAACGACTCAACACATCGCTGGGTGTGTTCCGTGCGTTCAGCTACGGAACCCTGTACCCCTGCCTCAAGACGCTGGTCGCCAACGGCTGGTTGATCGAGGAACCGGGGAACACCCCCGAGGAGGCCGTCGCCGCACCACTCGCAGGGCGTCGCGCCAAGATCGTCTACCGGTTGACTGCGGAAGGTAAGGAGCACTTCGAAGAGCTCCTCTCGCAGACCGGGCCCGACGCGTACGAGGACGAGCACTTCGCTGCTCGCTTCGCCTTCTTCGGGCAGACCTCGCGCGATGTGCGGATGCGCGTCCTCGAGGGCCGCCGCAGCCGTCTCGAGGAACGCCTGGAGAAGATGCGTGCCTCGCTGGCGCGCACCCGGGAGCGCCTCGACGACTACACGCTTGAGCTCCAGCGCCACGGGATGGAGTCCGTGGAGCGTGAAGTGCGCTGGCTGAACGAGCTCATCGAGAGCGAGCGGGCCGGGCGGGACCTGAAGGGTCCGGCCTCCGAGGCAAACGCTCAGCAGGACACCACCACTGGAACGTCGGGCGATCTGCCCCGGCCGAGGGACACCCCACGGCCGGATTCGCCCGACGACACCGCCATGTGAGCGCCCCCTCAGGGCCTCACTCGTACACACAGGGAGCAACCGGAATGGGTTCGGTTCGCGTAGCCGTCGTCGGCGTGGGCAACTGCGCCGCGTCGCTGGTTCAGGGAGTCGAGTACTACAAGGACGCCGATCCGGCGGCCAAGGTCCCCGGCCTGATGCACGTCCAGTTCGGCGAGTACCACGTGCGTGACGTCGAGTTCGTCGCCGCGTTCGACGTGGACGCCAAGAAGGTCGGCCTCGATCTCGCGGACGCCATCGGCGCGTCCGAGAACAACACCATCAAGATCTGCGACGTGCCCAGCACTGGTGTCACCGTCCAGCGCGGTCACACCCTCGACGGCCTCGGCAAGTACTACCGCGAGACGATCGAGGAGTCCGCCGAGGCCCCGGTCGACGTCGTCCAGGTCCTCAAGGACAAGCAGGTCGACGTCCTGGTCTGCTACCTGCCCGTCGGCTCCGAGGACGCGGCGAAGTTCTACGCCCAGTGCGCGATCGACGCCAAGGTCGCCTTCGTCAACGCTCTCCCGGTCTTCATCGCCGGCACCAAGGAGTGGGCGGACAAGTTCACCGAGGCCGGCGTCCCGATCGTCGGTGACGACATCAAGTCCCAGGTGGGCGCCACCATCACGCACCGCGTCATGGCGAAGCTCTTCGAGGACCGCGGCGTCGTCCTGGACCGCACGATGCAGCTGAACGTCGGCGGCAACATGGACTTCAAGAACATGCTCGAGCGCGAGCGCCTGGAGTCCAAGAAGATCTCCAAGACGCAGGCCGTCACCTCCCAGATCCCCGACCGGGACATGGGCGCGAAGAACGTCCACATCGGCCCGTCCGACTACGTCGCCTGGCTCGACGACCGCAAGTGGGCCTACGTCCGCCTCGAGGGCCGTGCCTTCGGCGACGTCCCGCTGAACCTGGAGTACAAGCTCGAGGTCTGGGACTCCCCGAACTCCGCCGGCGTCATCATCGACGCCCTGCGCGCCGCGAAGATCGCCAAGGACCGAGGCATCGGCGGCCCGATCCTGTCGGCTTCCTCGTACTTCATGAAGTCCCCTCCGGTCCAGTACTTCGACGACCAGGCCCGCGAGAACGTCGAGAAGTTCATCAGCGGCGAGGTCGAGCGCTGACGAGAAGGGCCACGGCGCACTGACGAAATAGAGCGCCGCGTACTGAAACCGCTCCTGCCAGAGCTGTTGAGGGTCCTCCGGGTGGTACATCCCGGGGGACCCTCCCTCGTATGTGAGGCTGTGCCCCATGTCCGTCGTAGGTGATCTGCGCGTCCTGCTCCGCTTCCGGAACTTCCGACGTCTGCTCGCCGTGCGCCTGCTCTCCCAGAGCGCCGACGGGGTGTACCAGATCGCACTCGCCGCCTACGTCGTCTTCTCCCCGGAGAAACAGACCTCGGCCACCGCGATCGCCTCCGCGATGGCGGTCCTGCTCCTCCCGTACTCCCTGGTCGGCCCCTTCGCCGGCGTCCTTCTGGACCGCTGGCGCCGGCGCCAGGTCTTCCTGTACGGCAATCTCCTGCGCGCGGTCATGGCATCGGCCACGGCCGTCCTGATGGTCAGCGCAGTCCCTGACTGGCTCTTCTACGTCTCCGCGCTGTGCGTGACCGCCGTGAACCGCTTCGTCCTGTCCGGCCTGTCCGCCGCACTGCCCAGGGTCGTCGACGCAGAACGCCTGGTGATCGCCAACTCCCTCTTCCCGACCGCCGGGACGCTCGCCGCGACCGCGGGAGGAGGTCTCACCTTCGTCGTGCGGCTGGTGGTCGCGGATTCCGACGCGGCCGTGGTGCTGCTGGGAGCCGTGCTGTACCTGTGCGGGGCACTCGCATCGCTTCGTATCGCACCAGAACTGTTGGGGCCGGAGAGCGAGTTGGTGCGCCCCCGTCTGTCCACAGCACTCGTCGGCACGACCCGCGACCTGAAGGCCGGCGTAGGGCATCTGGCCGCGCCCTCACGCCGGGAGGCAGCGTGGGCCCTCGGGGCGATGTCGTTGATGCGGTTCTGCTACGGCGCCCTGCTGGTCATGGTGCTGATGCTCTGCCGGTACGCCCTGACCTCCGACCCGGATGACGGACTCGCCCTGCTGGGGCTGGCGTTGGGCATCTCCGGCGCCGGCTTCTTCGCGGCGGCCGTCATGACGCCCTGGGCGGCGGGCCGGCTCGGGCCAGGCAACTGGATCGTCGTGTGCGCCGCGACCGCCGCGGTTCTGGAGCCCACCCTCGGACTCCCTTTCGCCACCGCCCCCATGCTTGTCGCGGCGTTCGTCCTGGGACTGACCACCCAGGGCGCGAAGATCGCCACGGACACGATCGTGCAGTCCTCGGTCGACGACGGTTTCCGGGGCCGGATCTTCTCCGTCTACGACGTGCTCTTCAACGTCGCCTTCGTGAGTGCCGCCGGTGTCGCCGCGCTGATGCTGCCGCCGGACGGGCGCTCGGCACCACTGGTGATCATCGTTGCCGTCATCTACGGAGCAGTCGGGGCGATGTTTCACGTGAAACATCGCCCCTCGACACAACCGAGCTCGCCGCTCTAAGGAAACCGGGGTCATGTTTCACGTGAAACATGACCCCGTTTCACAACCTCAGCTCTGCTCAGCCCACCACTCCTTGAGCGCCGCCACCGCTTGGTCATGTCCCATGGGCCCGTTCTCCAGGCGGAGCTCCAGCATGTGCTTGTACGCGCGGCCGATGGCGGGCCCGGGTCCGATACCGAGGATCTCCATGATCTGGTTGCCGTCGAGGTCCGGACGGATGGCGTCCAGCTCCTCCTGCTCCTGAAGCTGGGAGATCCGCTCCTCCAGGCCGTCGTAGGCCCGTGAGAGCGCGGTTGCCTTGCGCTTGTTCCGCGTCGTGCAGTCCGAGCGAGTCAGCTTGTGGAGGCGGTCCAGCAGAGGACCGGCGTCACGGACGTAGCGACGGACCGCGGAGTCCGTCCACTCTCCCGCGCCGTACCCATGGAAGCGCAGATGGAGTTCGACCAGCCGAGAGACGTCCTTCACCAGTTCGTTGGAGTACTTCAGAGCTGTCATCCGCTTCTTGGTCATCTTCGCACCGACCACTTCGTGGTGGTGGAAGGAGACCCTGCCGTCCTTCTCGAAGCGGCGCGTGCGCGGCTTGCCGATGTCATGCAGCAGTGCGGCCAGCCGGAGGGTCAGGTCGGGACCACTCCCCTCCAGTGCGATCGCCTGCTCCAGAACGATCAGTGTGTGCTCGTAGACGTCCTTGTGCCGGTGGTGCTCGTCGCTCTCCAGACGCAGGGCCGGAAGCTCGGGCAGCACGTAGGCGGCGAGGCCGGTGTCGACCAGGAGCGTCAGGCCCTTGCGCGGGTTCGTGGAGAGGATCAGCTTGTTCAGCTCGTCCCGGATCCGCTCGGCCGAGACGATATCGAGGCGGCCGCTCATCTCCTTCATCGCCGTGACGACCTCGGGGGCCACCTCGAAATCGAGCTGTGCGGCGAAGCGCGCGGCCCGCATCATCCGCAGCGGGTCGTCCGAGAAGGATTCCTCGGGCGTGCCCGGGGTCCGCAGCACTCCCTGCGCGAGATCGTGGAGCCCACCGTGCGGGTCGATGAACTCCTTCTCCGGCAGCGCGACGGCCATCGCGTTGACGGTGAAGTCACGCCGGACGAGGTCCTCCTCGATGGAGTCGCCGTAGGACACCTCGGGCTTGCGCGAGGTCCGGTCGTACGCCTCGGAGCGGTAGGTGGTCACCTCGATCTGGAAACGCCGATCGGTGTCTCCGACACGAGCATCCTTCTGCACGCCGACGGTGCCGAAGGCGATCCCGACCTCCCACACGGCGTCCGCCCACGGCCGGACGATCTTCAGGACGTCCTCGGGGCGGGCGTCGGTCGTGAAGTCCAGGTCATTGCCGAGCCGACCGAGCAACGCGTCCCGCACCGAACCGCCGACCAGGGCGAGTGAGAACCCGGCCTCGTGGAAACGGCGGGCGAGATCGTCGGCGACAGGGGCGACCCGCAGCAGTTCGCTCACCGCGCGGTGCTGCACCTGAGTCAGGGCACTGGAGGTGTCTTCGTTGGCGTTCGGCACAACAGAAAAGAGTACGTGGCCCGGGCGACCGCGAGCGCCTCCATTAAACGGGCACAGACCCTCCACGCGGCTCGGCGCAGGGTCTGGGCACGAAGGACACGGAGGCGTCCCTTTCATACGTGCACATTCGGGACAGCACGACGTTGTCCCCTGATCTTGTGGAGCAGTCCGCGGCACTTCCCCTCAGCTCGCATCGTTACCATGCGTGGACGCACATTCCGACGACCACTGACGACGAGGGACGGGCGAGCGCGTGGCCGAGGCGGCAGACTTCCAGGGGACCGGTGCCTCACCTGCCCGCCGCTGGCTGCGGCGCACCGGAGCCCTGCTCGCCGGGGCGCCCCTGCTGGCCGGCCTGTTCCAGCTGCCCGCCGCCACGCCCGCTCTGGCCGCCGACTCGGGCACGGTGTCCGTGGCGGTCGACACCCTCACCCCCAGCGCTCCCACGGACGGCGACACGCTGACCGTGTCGGGCACCGTGACCAACACCGGCAAGCAGGCCGTCACGGACGCTCACGTGGGATTGCGGGTGGGGCCGGAGCTGACGACCCGCTCGTCCATCGACAGAGTGGCCAGTAACAGCAGCGACATCCAGAGCTCCGCCCGGTCGGAGATCGGCGGCAAGTACGTGGAGAAGTTCCCCAAGCTGACCCCGGGCGTCGCCGAGCCCTTCTCCATCTCGGTACCGGTCGATGAACTGGACCTCGGCGACAGCGGCGTCTACCAGTTCGCCGTCTCGCTCTCCGGACAGACGTCCGCGCAGCCCTGGAAGCAGGTGCTCGGTATGGAGCGGACGTTCCTGCCCTGGCAGTCCGGTGAAGCCGACCCCAAGACGAAGACGACGTATCTGTGGCCTCTGATCTCCACCGTCCACATGACGGCGGAGACGGGGTCGAACGAGCAGCAGACGCCGGTCTTCCTCGACGACGACCTCGCCAAGGAGCTCTCGCCGGGCGGACGCCTGGATCAGCTCCTGTCGCTGGGCAAGGACCTCGACGTCACCTGGGTGATCGACCCTGACCTGCTGGCCTCCGTCGACGCGATGACTCGTCCCTACCAGGTGAGGACGGGCGACACCACCAGAGCGGGCACCCCTGAGGAACAGGCACTCGCCAGTCACTGGCTCGCCGAGCTACAAGGGGCGGTGGCCGACAAGGAAGTCGTCGCCCTGCCCTTCGCCGACCCCGATCTCGCGGCCCTCGCGCACAACGGCACCACCGTCACCGGATCGCTCAGCCACCTCAACGAGGCAACCGACGTCGCCGCCACCACCGTGCGGACGGTGCTTCATGTGACACCGAGCACCGACTTCGCCTGGCCGGTGGACGGCGCCGTGGACCCGTCGATCGTGAAGGTCGCCACTTCGGCCGGCGCGGACCGGGTGATCACGCGCAGCGACAGCCTCCAGGAGACAGGCAGCCTGACGTACACCCCCTCCGCTGCCCGTCCCATCGGCGGGGGCACCACGGCGGTCGTCGCGGACGCGCGGCTGTCGACGGCGTTCCAGGGGGACCTGATGAGGGCCTCGGCGTCCACGCTCGCCGTGCAGCAGTTCCTCGCCCAGAGCCTTGAGGTCAACCTGCAGACGGACAGACAGCGCAGCATCGTCGTCGCCCCGCAGCGCATGCCGTCGGCACGCCAGGCGCAGGCGATGGCCGAGGCCGTGACCGCCCTGCAGAGCGCGAACTGGACCGAGTCCCAGAAGCTCACGGCGGCGGCCGCCGCCAAGCCGGACCCCGCGGCCACCACGACGGTGCCGTCCAGGTCCAAGTACCCCTCCTCGCTGCGTAAGCAGGAGCTGCCACGGTCGGCCTTCCAGGAGATCGCGACCACCCAGGACAAACTCGACAACTTCAAGGTGGTCCTCAGCTTCCAGTACCGGGTGGTGACCCCCTTCGGGCGGGGCACGAACCGTGAGATGTCCACGTCCTGGCGCGGCCGCGCCACCGAGGCGACCGGCTTCCGCAGCGACATGGTGACGTACCTGGACGGCCTGACCAACCAGGTCCAGCTGATCGACAAGTCGGAGACCAAGCTCTCCGGACGCAGCGCCACGATCCCGGTGACCGTGCAGAACGACCTGGTGCAGGGCGTGGACCACTTGATGCTGCGCCTCACCTCGTTGAGCCCGAAGCGCCTGGAGATCGGCGGCGGGGCCTACTCGGAGCAGCAGGTCAAGGTATCCGGCGGCCACAGCCAGACAGTGAAGTTCTCCACAACGGCCAAGGCCAACGGACAGGCCAGGGTGATCGCCCAGCTGTACACGGAGGACGGCCGTGAGTACGGCGAACCCGTCAGCTTCGATGTGAAGGTCACCGAGATCACGGCCACTGTGATGCTGGTCATCGGCGGCGGCTTCCTCCTGCTCGTCCTCGCCGGCTTCCGGATGTACACCCAGCGCAAGCGCGCCGCCGCCCGCGAGTCCGAGGAGGGCGGCCCCAACGGGACGGACGAGGCCGCCGACAGCCCGGAGAACCAGGACGGCACCGCCGACCATCTCAAGGAGGAGTCGGGCAGTCCGCCCCGGGCAGACGACCCCCAGCAGCCGAGTGACCTGACACCGGACACCGCAACGGAAAGCACCGACCCGTCCGGCGCGGGTGAGAGAGTGGACCGTTGAGGATGTCGTGGCCGGTGGGCCGGGGACGATGAGGTGGGGTAACCATGAACGCGCCGTACGACGGTGACCGCGGCCAGGGCGCGGGCAGCTCGGGTCACCCCGAGGGCCCGCCGCCCCAGGACGGCCAGGTCCCGCCGCAGCACCCCGCCGACATGTACCTCCAGGACGCCTACGACCAGGATCCCTACCGGGCGCAGGACCTCTACGCCCAGGACCCGGTCGCCGAGGCGCTCTACGACCGTGCCGCGCACCCTCCACCGCCTCCGGGCACCTACGAGCCTCAGCAGCCGCTGTACGCCCAGCCTCCCCAGTCCCCCTACGCCCCCGATCCTCAGGTGTGGGCGCAGACCCCGGCACCCGAGCCGGAGGGACCGACCCAGTACCTGCCGTACGGCGACGATCCCCGCACCACCCAGTTCGTGGGCGTCGACGACCTGGTGAGCCACGCCGGCGAGGAGCGTCACGAGCCGGACGCCTTCGCGCACCTGTTCCGGGACCAGCAGCAGGGGAGTCACGCGCCGATGGAACCCCGGTCGGTGCCGGGGCCGGCAATGGCCCCGGGCGGACCGGCACCGGCCCCTCAGTACCAGGTGCCGGCGGCCTCCCCGCCCGCGACCGACGAGACCATGAACCTCACCGCCATGCCCGCCGCCGCTCCCACGGCGCCCGCGAAGAAGAGCGGGAAGGCCGCGGGCCTGCTGAAGTCGAGCGCCGTGATGGCGGCGGGCACGATGGTCTCCCGTCTCACCGGCTTCATCCGCTCCGCGCTGATCGTCTCGGCGCTGGGCGTCGGCCTGCTCGGCGACACCTTCCAGGTCGCCTACCAGCTGCCGACCATGATCTACATCCTGACCGTCGGCGGTGGCCTCAACTCCGTCTTCGTGCCACAGCTCGTGCGTGCCATGAAGGAGGACGAGGACGGCGGCGAAGCGTACGCCAACCGGCTGCTGACCCTGGTGATGGTCGCGCTCGGCGCGCTGACCGTCCTCGCGGTCCTCGGCGCGCCGATCCTCATCCGCCTACTGTCCGACCCGGTCGCCAGCGACCCGGCGGCCAATGAGGTGGCCATCACGTTCGTCCGCTACTTCCTGCCCTCGATCTTCTTCATGGGCATCCACGTGGTGATGGGACAGGTCCTCAACGCCCGCGGGAAATTCGGCGCGATGATGTGGACGCCGGTCCTCAACAACATCGTCATCATCGTGACGCTCGGCATGTTCATCTGGGTGTACGGCACCGCGGCCGACTCCGGCATGAAGGTCACGACCATCCCGCCAGAGGGCCAGCGCCTCCTCGGCATCGGCGTCCTGCTCGGCCTCGTCGTACAGGCCCTGGCGATGATCCCGTACCTGCGGGAGACCGGCTTCCGGATGCGTCCGCGCTTCGACTGGAAGGGCCACGGCCTCGGCAAGGCCGTCACGCTCGCCAAGTGGACCGTCCTGTTCGTCCTCGCCAACCAGGCCGGCGCGATCGTCGTCACGCAGCTGTCCACCGCCTCCGGCAAGGCCTCGCCCGTCGACGGCACCGGCTTCGCCGCCTACGCCAACGCCCAGCTGATCTGGGGCCTGCCGCAGGCCATCATCACCGTCTCCCTGATGGCCGCCCTGCTGCCACGCATCTCACGCTCGGCGGCCGAGGACGACACCGGTGCCGTCCGTGACGACATCTCCCAGGGCCTGCGCACCACGGCCGTCGCGATCGTGCCGATCTCCTTCGGCTTCCTCGCTCTGGGCATCCCGATGTGCACGCTGATCTTCGGCTCCTCGGGCACCAGCGAGGCCACCAACATGGGCTACATGCTGATGGCCTTCGCCCTCGGCCTGATCCCCTACTCCGTGCAGTACGTCGTGCTGCGCGCCTTCTACGCCTACGAGGACACCCGCACCCCCTTTTACAACACGGTGATCGTGGCCGCGGTCAACGCGGGTGCCTCAGCGCTGTGTTACGTGGTCCTGCCGTCCCGCTGGGCGGTGGTGGGCATGTCCGCCTCGTACGGGCTCGCCTACGCGATCGGTGTCGGCGTCGCCTGGAACCGGCTGCGCAAGCGGCTGGGCGGCGACCTGGACGGCAACCGCGTGCTGCGCACCTATGCCAGGCTCTCCATCGCCTCGGTACCGGCGGCGCTGCTCAGCGGGGCCGCCTGCTACGGCATCGCCCGCACACTCGGCCAAGGCGTCGTCGGCTCGTTCGCCGCCCTGATCGCCGGGGGCGCGGTGCTGCTCGGCGTCTTCTTCGTCGCCGCCCGCCGCATGCGCATCGACGAGCTGAACTCACTGGTCGGCATGGTGCGCGGACGGCTGGGGCGCTGAGGCGGGGGTAGGCGCACAACCATCGTCCGCCACCGCGTGTCGTGCATAGCGGCGGACTGTGGGCACAATTGGTTTCGGCGTCGCACGGCGCGCAACGGATGGGGAGGCAGGGAACGACGGTGGCGGAACGCAGCACGGCTGCCGTCGACGTGGCAGACAACAGCGGTGACGAGCCGCTGACCGCCAAGGCGGACCAGTCCACGGCCGACGGGGTGGCCAAGAACCGGGAGCGGGACACGGAAGACGTCGAGGCACAGGGGAGTGGCGGGACCGAGGATCCCGGGAAGGCGTCACCGCCGGAGCTGCACAGCGGTCACAAGCTCGCCAGACGCTACCGTCTTGAGGAGTGCGTCACCCGGCTGGACGGCTTCAGCAGTTGGCGTGCCGTGGACGAGAAACTGCGGCGTGCCGTCGGCGTCCACCTCCTGCCCGCGGACCATGCGCGGGCCCGGGCCGTCCTGGCGGCGGCACGCTCCTCCGCGCTGCTCGGTGATCCCCGCTTCGTCCAAGTCCTCGACGCCGTCGAGGAGAACGACCTCGTCTACGTCGTTCACGAGTGGCTGCCCGATGCCACCGAACTGACCGCGCTGCTGGCTCCCGCTCCGCTGGAGGTGTACGACGCCTACCAGATGGTCAGCCAGATCGCCTCGGCCATGGCGGCCGCCCACCGCGAGGGCCTGGCACACCTGCGCCTCAACCCGAACGCCGTCCTGCGCACCTCCACCGGCCAGTGGCGCATCCGCGGACTCGCCGTGAACGCGGCGTTGCGCGGCATCAGCACCGACACCCCGCAGCGCACCGACACGGAGGCGATCGGCGCCCTGCTGTACGCGGCGCTCACCCAGCGCTGGCCGTACGAGAGCGACGCCTACGGTCTCGCCGGCCTCCCGAAGGACGTCGGTCTCATCGCCCCCGACCAGGTGCGCGCGGGCGTCCACCGAGGTCTGTCCGAGCTCGCCATGCGCGCGCTCGCCAACGACGGCGCCACCGCCTCGCGCCACGAGTCCCCGTGCACCACGCCCGAGGAACTGGTGAAGGCGATCGGTGAGATGCCCCGCATCCGCCCGCCGGAGCCCGCGTTCACCGCTCCGCCGGACTACCAACGCACCACGTACCAGCAGGGCACCTACGGCCGCCCACCGGCCCACCCCGGTGCCACACAGCCCGTCCCGACCCCGCCGCCCCCGCTGCAGACCCGCACCGGCAAGGCGTTGAAGTGGGCCGTCTCGGCCCTCCTCATCGCCGCGCTGGGACTGGGCAGTTGGCAGTTGGCGGACGCGCTCATGGAGCAGGGCAACAAGTCGGACGACACCGGCAACACCCAGACGAACGACAGCGGCGACAAGAACAACGCGGCGCCCAAGCCACCGAAGACACTCAAGATCGAGGGCGCCCAGGAGTACGTGGCCGAGGGAGACGCCCAGCATCCCAACGACGTTGGCCTGACGTACGACGGCAGCTCATCGACGGGATGGCGGACCAGCAGCTACAAGGACGGTCCGAAGATGCTGATCAAGCCCGGGGTCGGCATCGTCTACGACCTCGGCTCTGCCCAGGAGGTGTCGACCGCGACGCTCTCACTCCGGTACGGCGGCAACCACACGACGGCCGTCCTGTACGCGACCGACTCCCCGGATTCATCCACACCGCTGAGCTCGATGAAGGAACTGGGCACGGTGACGACGAAGAGCACCTCCGCCAAGGTGACCGTCGACAAGCCGGTCAAGAGCCGCTACGTGCTGGTGTGGCTGACCGCGCTGCCGTATTCCGCAGACGATTCCGCCAACTACAGCTGGGCCGGCTTCAAGCAGGCCATCACCAACGTGAAGTTCACAGGCTGAGAGCTCACTGCAGCGGAGGGGAGGGGGCCCGATGGCAGATGGCACCGCCAACGGCGACACAAGCGATCGGGACCTGCTGGCCCTGCATGTCGCCGGCGACCCCGACGCCTTCGGTGAACTCGTACGCCGCCACCGCGACCGGCTCTGGGCCGTCGCCCTGCGGACCCTGGGCGACCGCGAGGAAGCCGCTGACGCCGTGCAGGACGCCCTCGTCTCCGCATACCGGGCCGCCCACACCTTCCGGGGCCAGGCGGCCGTCACGACCTGGCTGCACCGGATCACAGTGAACGCCTGCCTCGACCGCGCCCGCAAGGCGGCCTCCCGCAAGACCTCTCCCGTCGACGACACCGAGCGCTTGGAGCAGCTGCTGGAGCCGCACGAGTCGGCCTCGGCGCCCGCGGAGCGCAACGACCTCCACCGCCAGCTCCTGGAAGCGCTCGGCACCCTGCCGCCCGACCAGCGCGCCGCGCTCGTTCTGGTGGACATGCAGGGCTATCCGGTCGCGGAGGCCGCCCGCATGCTCGACGTCCCGACCGGGACGGTGAAGAGCCGCTGCGCCCGCGGCCGAGCCAGACTCCTGCCCCTTCTCACCCACCTGCGGCCGGAAAACACAGGCGTGGGAAGAGAGACGGGCGCGGGACGGAACCGGACCCAGGGGACATCCGTCCCACCCGCAGCGGGATCGCGTGAGGCGGATCCCCCGGACACGGGACCAAGCGATTCAGCTGCTGTGAAGGGCGGAGGTGGGCGAGCGTGACAACCACGACAGGAACGGACGGGCACCCGGACGTCGCGGAGATCTCCGACCTCACCGAAGGCCTGCTCCCGCCCTCGCGCACCGCGGACGTCCGCCGGCATCTGGACGAGTGTGAACTGTGCGCGGACGTCTATGCGTCGCTGGGGGAGATCCGGGGACTGCTCGGAACCCTGCCGGGTCCCCCGCGCATGCCCGCCGAGGTCGCCGGCCGTATCGACGCCGCCCTCGCCGCGGAGCTCCTGCTGCATGCCACGGCACCCGATGACGTGGACGCTCAGGCGTCCGTCGCCACGACGGCCCAGCCTTTGTCCGGCACGGACACGGACGACGGCATGCATGTTTCACGTGAAACATCGGCGACGGACCGCCCCGCAGGCCACGCCCGCGTCTCGACCGCGGGCCCGGGCCGCAAGGAGCGCAAGAAGGGGAGCAAGCGCCGGGTCGCCGTCCTCGGTACCGTCTTCACGGTGGCCGCCGTGGGATTCGGCTCCGTGATGCTGTCCTCTCTGAACGACGGCAATCCGTCCAGCCCCGAAGCGCACGGGCGGCAGTCCACCGCTGCGGACACCTTCTCTCAGGGAACGCTGGAGAAGCAGGTCTCCGATCTCCTTGCCACGAGCAAAAGCGGATCCCGTTCGCACAGCTTGGGCACGGAGTCCCTCCCTGGTAGCAATCAGCCCCACCTCTTGCAAGATCTCACGGTCCCCGACTGCGTCCAGAAGGGCACCGGCCGCACCGCCCCTGCGCTCGGGGCCAAACAGGGAACCTACAAGGGGACGAAGGCCATGCTCGTCGTGCTGCCCGCGCCATCCGGCGGCACCGGGGTGACGGCCTACATCATGGACGCGACGTGTGTGGCGGACCCGTCCGTCGGCAAGGCCAAGGTTTTGCTGAAGCAGTCCTACCAGCAGCCCTGAGCCCAGAAGCATCCTCTTCGCTCTGCGTGGTATCCCGTACGGTGTCACCTCTCCGTGTGCCCGGCCACAGCGGGAATGCGCGACCCTTAGGATCCGTTGGGTGGGATGAGAGTTCCGAGAGGAGCTCCCCCGGACCTATGACGCAGTCCAGAGACGAGGAATCAAGCCGTGAGCGACGTCCGTAACGTGATCATCATCGGCTCCGGGCCCGCCGGCTACACGGCGGCGCTCTACACCGCGCGCGCGTCGCTGAAGCCACTGGTGTTCGAGGGCGCCGTCACCGCGGGTGGTGCGCTGATGACCACCACCGAGGTGGAGAACTTCCCGGGCTTCCAGGACGGCATCATGGGCCCGGAGCTCATGGACAACATGCGTGCCCAGGCGGAGCGCTTCGGTGCCGAGCTCGTCCCGGACGACATCGTCAACGTCGATCTGACCGGTGAGATCAAGACCGTCACTGACACTGCGGGCACCGTCCACAAGGCCAAGGCCGTCATCGTCGCCACCGGCTCGCAGCACCGCAAGCTCGGCCTGCCCAACGAGGACGCCCTCTCCGGCCGCGGTGTCTCCTGGTGCGCCACCTGCGACGGCTTCTTCTTCAAGGACCAGGACATCGCCGTGATCGGTGGCGGTGACACCGCGATGGAGGAGGCCACCTTCCTCGCCCGCTTCGCCAAGTCCGTCACGATCGTCCACCGCCGTGACACCCTGCGCGCCTCCAAGGCGATGCAGGATCGCGCCTTCGCCGACCCGAAGATCAAGTTCGTGTGGGACAGCGAGGTCGCCGAGATCCAGGGCGACCAGAAGCTCGCGAGCCTGAAGCTGCGCAACCTCAAGACCGGCGAGCTCTCGGACCTTCCGGTGACCGGCCTGTTCATCGCAATCGGCCACGACCCGCGCACCGAACTCTTCAAGGGCCAGCTGGAGCTGGACGCGGAGGGCTACCTGAAGGTGGACGCGCCCTCCACGCGGACCAACCTGACCGGTGTCTTCGGCGCCGGTGACGTGGTCGACCACACCTACCGCCAGGCGATCACCGCCGCCGGCACCGGCTGCTCGGCCGCCCTCGACGCCGAGCGCTTCCTCGCGGCCCTCTCGGACGAGGAGAAGGCCGAGCCCGAGAAGACCGCCGTCTGACCCTCACCCACTCCACGCACCAACCAGTAAAGGAGCCCGCCGTGGCCGGCACCCTGAAGCACGTGACTGACGACACCTTCGAGCAGGACGTCCTCAAGAGCGACAAGCCCGTCCTGGTGGACTTCTGGGCCGCCTGGTGCGGTCCGTGCCGCCAGATCGCGCCGTCCCTGGAGGCGATCGCCGCCGAGTACGGCGACAAGATCGAGATCGTCAAGCTCAACATCGACGAGAACCCGGGTACGGCCGCCAAGTACGGCGTCATGTCCATCCCGACGCTGAACGTCTACCAGGGTGGCGAAGTCGCCAAGACGATCGTCGGTGCCAAGCCGAAGGCAGCGATCGTCCGCGACCTTGAGGACTTCATCGCCGAGTGACGTTTCACGTGAAACATGAATGGGCCGGCTCCTGAGGGGTCGGCCCATTTGCTTGGGCCTTGCTTCAGAGCGGTCGCAGCGCCGGCTCCTTCTGTACGGCTCCCAATAGCCGATCGAGCGCCATCTCCACGTCCTCCTTCCAGGAGAGCGTGGTGCGCAGCTCCAGGCGCAGGCGCGGATAGGTCGGATGCGGCCGGACCGTCTTGAAACCCACCGCCAGTAGGTGGTCGGCCGGCAGCAGACAGGCGGGTTCCTTCCAGCGCGCGTCACCGAATGCTTCGATCGCCTTGAAGCCACGCCGCAGCAGATCCTTGGCGACCGTCTGCACCATCACCCGGCCCAGTCCCTGACCCTGGTAACCCGGCATGATGAACGCGGTCATCAACTGCACCGCGTCGGGCGAGACCGGGCTCGTGGGAAACGCCGTCGAGCGGGGGACGTAGGCCGGGGGCGCGTAGAGCACAAAGCCCACCGGCACGTCATCGACGTACACGACCCGGCCGCAGGACCCCCAGTCCAGCAGGACCGCGGAGATCCAGGCTTCCTTCTCCAGGGAGGCTGTTCCCGCCTTTACTGCGGCCTCGCCGCTGACTGGGTCCAACTCCCAGAAGACGCACGCCCGACAGCGCTTGGGAAGGTCCTGAAGGTTGTCCAGCGTGAGCGGTACGAGCCGACGCCCCATGAAGGCTGTTCCTCGCTTCCTTCGCCCGCCGCGTCGCGGGCGGCTGTCAGAGCGCTCCGTTCCCTGAGCAGGCTGGTGACGAACCCGCCGACCACGCCCAGCCCCAGGCCCGCGCTCACGATTCCGGTGCGGCTCATCGTTCGCATGGCCCCCGCCTCTCCCCTCAGAGGTGCTGCCGGATGATGCGCCATACCCGAACGCATCGTATCCACGATGCGATTCCACCGATACCGCATGAAAGCAAAGGGTGGGCCGTGTCCGGTATACATCGGACACGGCCCACCCCGTCGACCGCCTCAGTGTCCTCGTCCAGAGACCCGGAAGGAGCCCGGAGGACCGGAGAATCAGTTCTCCGCCTCCTCCGAGTCACCGTCCAGGAGGCTCTTCTGGAGAGCCAGTTTCTCGCCCGGAGCGAGCGAGCTGAGGATTCGCTCGAGGTCCTCCGGGGAGGCGAACTCGACAGTGATCTTGCCCTTCTTCTGCCCCAGTTCGACCTTCACTCGCGTCTCGAAGCGGTCCGAGAGACGGGTCGCCAGGTCGGTCAGCGCCGGGGAGACCCGGCCACCGGCCCGGGGTCCCTTGGAACGCTGTGCCGTCTGCGGCCGTGAACCCATCAGGGTCACGATCTCCTCGACGGCGCGCACCGACAGCCCCTCGGCCACGATCCGGTGAGCCAGCCGGTCCTGCTCCTCCGAGTCCTCGACTGAGAGCAGCGCCCGGGCGTGGCCAGCCGAGAGAACTCCGGCGGCCACCCGGCGCTGGACGGCCGGCGACAGCTTCAGCAGACGCAGGGTGTTGGAGACCTGCGGGCGAGAGCGGCCGATCCGGTCCGCCAGCTGGTCGTGCGTGCAGTTGAAGTCCTTCAGCAGCTGGTCGTAGGCGGCTGCCTCTTCCAGCGGGTTCAACTGCGCCCGGTGCAGGTTCTCCAGCAGCGCGTCCAGCAGGAGCTTCTCGTCGTCCGTGGCCCGCACGATCGCCGGGATGGCTTCGAGTCCCGCCTCACGGCAGGCCCGCCAGCGCCGCTCGCCCATGATGAGCTCGTAGCGCGCGGTACCGAGCTGCCGTACGACGACGGGCTGGAGGAGACCGACCTCCTTGATGGAGGTGACAAGCTCGTGCAGCGCATCCTCGTCGAAGACCTCACGGGGCTGCCGCGGGTTCGGCTTGATGAAATCGAGAGGGATCTCCGCGAAGTGAGCGGCCATGGGAGACGCAGGCATCTCCACAACACCGTCCGCCGAGGGCTCCTCGGTGTCATGTGCAACAGGCGGCAGTGTGGCCACCTTCGCCGCAGCCACCCCTCGGTCGGTGGTCAGCGCCGGCACCGCCGCCGGGGACGTCGAAGCGGCGCCCCCCACCGCGGCCGGAGCCACCTGCTTCTCCGTCGGGGCAGCAGGGATCAGTGCGCCGAGACCACGGCCCAAACCCCTCCGTCGCTCGCTCACTGGATCCCCTCCACCATGCTCGGGTCGCTCTGTGCGCCGATGTGCGCGTGTGTCCCGTCATAGGAGACGCCGACACCCTTCAGAGCGATTTCTCGTGCCGCCTCAAGATAAGACAGGGCACCGCTCGATCCTGGATCGTAGGTCAGCACCGTCTGTCCGTAGCTCGGCGCCTCGGAGATACGGACGGAGCGGGGAATGCTCGTCCGCAGCACCTCGTCGCCGAAATGGGTGCGCACCTCGTCCGCGACCTGGGACGCGAGGCGCGTCCGGCCGTCGTACATGGTGAGCAGGATGGTCGACACATGCAGGACGGGGTTGAGGTGCCCCCGTACCAGGTCGACGTTACGCAGCAGTTGGCCCAGCCCCTCCAGCGCGTAGTACTCGCACTGGATCGGGATGAGGACCTCCTGGCCCGCGACCAGCGCGTTGACGGTCAACAGGCCGAGCGAAGGAGGGCAGTCGATGAGGATGTAGTCCAGCGGCTGCTCATACGCCTGGATCGCTCGTTGCAGCCGGCTCTCCCGGGCCACCAGGGACACCAGCTCGATCTCCGCACCGGCGAGATCGATGGTGGCGGGCGCGCAGAAGAGTCCCTCGACATCGGGGACCGGCTGAACCACCTCGGAGAGCGGCCTGCTGTCGACCAAGACGTCGTAGATCGAAGGGACTTCGGCATGATGGTCGATTCCCAGCGCGGTAGACGCGTTGCCCTGGGGGTCCAGGTCGACTACCAGCACACGGGCACCATGCAGAGCCAGCGAAGCAGCAAGGTTGACGGTCGTCGTCGTCTTGCCCACCCCACCCTTCTGGTTGGCGACCACCATGACTCTGGTCTGCTCAGGACGCGGCAGACCCTCGCCGGCGCGGCCCAGAGCCTCCACCGCCAGTTGGGCAGCACGACCGATCGGCGTGTCGTCCATCGGGGGCGGTGTTTCACGTGAAACATCCTCCCCCATCGACTCGGTACGGGGACCGGGGACCGGATCGGTCATCGGTCCCGCGATGTTGGCGTCGGACCGCAAGGATTCACTCTCCTCGACTTCAGGCTCGCAATGAACAGAGCCTCCCATGTCTTCGGGGTCGCGAACCAGTGAGGCCTGTTGTTCTGTGGAGAAATCCACCTCTGTGGACAACTCCGTGCCCTCTCCGAGTGAACCGAGAGGCTTCCGGTCGCGGGGTGCGGCCGCAGCGCGTCCCCGGCTGATGATCCCATGCAGCAATGAGCGACGTTTCACGTGAAACACGATGCACAGCGGAGGGGACCGAACTGCCACGACACTCCGGCATGCGTAGGTTTGGCAGCTTGTGTGGAGTACGTCTCGTCGGCAGCGACGGATCAACGACGCCGACGTGTACGGCCCGTACGCGCCGCCTTCGCCCGCTTCGCAGCGAACCGCACACCACCCGGGCTCTCGCCGACCTCGACCCGCACGACCGTGGACAACGGATCGACGACTCCTTCGCCGACATGCAGGATGGACGTCTCCACGGCACCCAGTTTGCTCAGTGCCGTCGCCGCGCTCTTGAGCTCCTCCTCCGCGGTGTCGCCTTTGAGTGCCAGCATCTCGCCGTACGGACGCAGCAGCGGAATGCCCCAGGCGGCCAGTCGGTCCAGTGGTGCCACGGCCCGTGCCGTCACGACATGGACGGG
The DNA here is from genome assembly GCA_000720805.1 of Streptomyces violaceoruber. Taxonomy (GTDB): domain Bacteria; phylum Actinomycetota; class Actinomycetes; order Streptomycetales; family Streptomycetaceae; genus Streptomyces; species Streptomyces cellulosae_A. The sequence continues at coordinate 45,478 of JODI01000010.1, read as the reverse complement.
TGTGAGTTTGCCCATCACCTCCTCGGCCCGGCCACGGACCACGGTCACGTGATCCAGGCCAAGCATCTCCACGACCTCGGTCAGGAAGGTCGTACGCCGCAGCAGGGGTTCCAGCAGCGTGATCTTCAGGTCCTCGCGGACGAGTGCCAGGGGAATGCCGGGCAGGCCGGCACCCGAGCCGACGTCGCACACCGTCACGCCCTCGGGAACGACCTCCGAGAGCACCGCGCAGTTGAGCAGGTGCCGCTCCCACAGGCGGGGCACCTCACGCGGCCCGATCAGCCCGCGCTGCACACCCGCTTCGGCGAGCAGCTCCGCGTAGCGGACCACGTCGTCGAAGCGATCACCGAAGACCTCGCGGGTCTTCTCGGGCGCGGGGGGAAGCTCCGCTGCCTCCGTCACGGGGGACCGTCCTTCCGTACGGCCTCGACGCATCGAGCGGCGAGGCCAGAACCACCAGAACTATCAGGCTGACAAAGTTCGGCCCCGCCTGCCGGGCAGACGGGGCCGGAGGAACGTACGGACCGATCAGGCGGGAAGCACGACGACGAAGCGCTGCGGCTCCTCGCCCTCGGACTCGCTGCGCAGGCCGGCGGCCTTGACCGCGTCGTGCACGACCTTGCGCTCGAACGGTGTCATCGGCTTCATCTTCACGGGCTCACCCGAGCTCCTGACCTCGGCCGCGGCCTTCGCGCCCAGCTCGGACAGCTCCTCGCGCTTCTTGGCACGGTAGCCCCCGATGTCCAGCATCAGGCGGCTGCGGTCGCCGGTCTCCCGGTGCACGGCCAGGCGCGTGAGCTCCTGCAGGGCTTCCAGCACCTCGCCGTCACGACCCACCAGCTTCTGCAGGTCGCGGCTGCTCGTGTCACTGATGATCGAGACAGCGGCCCTGTCGGCCTCGACGTCCATGTCGATGTCGCCGTCGAGATCGGCGATGTCCAGCAGACCCTCGAGGTAGTCCGCCGCGATCTCGCCCTCCTGCTCCAGGCGGGTCAGGGTGTCTGCACCCTCGGCAGCGGCGGAGGTAGTGCCTTCCGTCACGGGATGGACTCCTTCTTACTTCTTGGACGGGGACTTGGGCCGCTGCGGGCCCTTGCGCTGTCCGGACTGGGCCTTGCTGCGGGTACCGCCACCGGACTTCTGCGCGGGCTTGTCGGCGGCGGGCTTGGCGTCCTCGGGCTCCTCGGACTTGCTCAGCGACGTCGGTGTGCCCTCGCCGGCCGCCTTGGCGGCTCCGGACTGACGCTGGGACTTGCTCTGCCGCTTGGGCTGCTGCCTCTTGGGAGTGGCGGCGCTCGTCGGCGTGCCGTCCTCGGCCTGGGCGACCGCGGCCTGGGCCTCGCCCTTCACCACGGTGCCGTCGGCCTGGGCGACGAGGCCCGCCTTGCTGAGGCCGTTGATGAACTTGCGCTCGAACTCATTTCGGTCACGACCCTTGGCGACGATGGCCTTGACGATGGTCTTCTCGCTGCGGCGGCGCGTCTGACCGTGGTGCGTGACGTGCTTGTACAGGCGCTCCAAGTACGCGGCCTGCGCCTTCGAACCCGGCGTCGGGTTGTTGCGGATCACGAACATCTGCTGGCCCATCGTCCACACGTTGGTGGTCAGCCAGTAGACGAGGACACCGACCGGGAAGTTGATACCGAAGACGGCGAACATGACCGGGAAGACGTACATCAGCATCTTCTGCTGCTGCATGAACGGGGTCTTCACCGTGGTGTCGACGTTCTTGGTCATCAGCTGGCGCTGCGTGTAGAACTGCGACGCCGACATCATGACGATCATGACCGCGGTCACCACACGGACATCGGTCAGCGTGGCGCCGAGCTGGGCCACCTTGTCCGCGCCGTCGGTGAACTTCGCCGCCAGCGGAGCACCGAAGATGTGGGCCTTACGGGCGCTGGCCAGCAGAGGGTCGTTGATGACGCCGATCGTCTTGCCGGTCGCGATGCCGTTGAGCACGTGGTACAGGGCGAAGAAGAACGGCGACTGCGCCAGGATGGGAAGGCACGAGGAGAGCGGGTTGGTGCCCGTCTCCTTGTACAGCTTCATCATCTCTTCGGACTGGCGCTGCTTGTCGTTCTTGTACCGCTCCTGGATCTTCTTCATCTCGGGCTGCAGCGTCTGCATGGCCCGGGTCGCCTTGATCTGCTTCACGAAGAGCGGGATCAGACAGATACGGATCAGAATCACCAGGGACACGATGGACAGGCCCCAGGCCCACCCGGTGTCGTCGCCGAACAGGGCGCCGTACACCTTGTGGAACTGGACGATGACCCAGGAGACAGGTGTCGTGATGAAGCTGAAGAGGCTGGCAATCGTGTCCACTAATCATGCTCCTTGGGCATGGGACGGGGTCTCTGCGGCCGGGCTACTAGGAGCCTGCCCCTCGGTGGCCGGTTCGGCGGAGGAGGGCCCGCCCTTGCGTGCACGCCAGGCGTTACGCAACATTTCGTGCCACCGCGGACGCTTGCGCGGCGGGACATGGTCCACACCGCCCAGCGACCACGGATTGCATCGCAGGATGCGCCAGGCCGTGAGTGCCGTTCCCTTTACCGCACCGTGCCGGTCGATGGCCTGGTAACCGTAGTGAGAGCACGACGGGTAGTACTTGCACACCGGCCCGAGCAACGGACTGATAGTCCACTGGTACAGCTTGATCAGCGCCAGCAGCGGGTACTTCATCGCGCGCCCCCTCCCAGCAACCGCTCGAGGGCGGCATCCAGGTCTCGGGCCAGTTGTGCGTGGTCGGCGTCACCCGCGCCGGGCAACGCTCGTACGACTACCAGGCTACCGGGGGGCAGCAGGGCGACTCGATCGCGCATCAGATGGCGAAGCCTGCGCTTCACCTTGTTGCGTATCACCGCACCGCCCACGGCCTTGCTGACAACGAAACCCGCACGCGCCTGGGGAGCGCTCTCCCCAGGCGCGTGCGGGTCCGTGGCACCGCTACGAAAATGGACGACGAGAGTCGGACGGCCGGCCCGACGACCCCGTCGTACCGCGGTCGCGAAGTCTTCGCGCCGCCTCAGCCGATGCTCGGTAGGCAGCACGACGTCATGACCTGATCAGAATCAGGCGGACAGGTTCGCGCGACCCTTGCTGCGGCGGTTCGCGAGAATCGCGCGGCCGGCACGGGTACGCATCCGCAGGCGGAAGCCGTGGGTCTTCGCGCGGCGACGGTTGTTCGGCTGGAAGGTGCGCTTGCTCACTCGGGGGCTCCAGAAAGAATCGGTGTTTGCGGGGTGCCGTCCTGGCTGTCACCGTGCGCCCACGAGTAGCTCGCGTCACGCCCGAGTGCACCGCTGACCGATCACTCAAATGATCTGTGCCCATCGGAGGCAGGCGGCAGCAGCCATCGACAACTCGACCTGGTTACGGTACGCGCGGCTACGCCATCCGGTCAAACCAGAGGGCACCGGGAGACACTATCCACAGCCTGGGGACAACAACTTGAACCGTACCCGTCGCCCTGACTACCGTGGCCGGACTCCGATTCGTTCCCTTGAACCTGCCCCACCCCATTTGAATCCCGACTCGTCCCGAACCACACGTTCGTGGGACCCCGTGAGAGAGCGTGCCCTGTGGCTGACGTACCTGCCGATCTTGCCGCAGTGTGGCCACGAGTACTGGAGCAACTTCTCGGTGAGGGGCGAGGGCAGGGCGTCGAGACCAAGGACGAGCACTGGATCCGGCGCTGCCAGCCGCTGGCGCTGGTCGCGGACACCGCCCTGCTCGCCGTACCGAACGAATTTGCGAAGGGCGTGCTGGAAGGGCGCCTCGCGCCGGTCGTCAGCGAGACGCTGAGCCGCGAGTGCGGCCGCCCGATCCGGATCGCGATCACCGTCGACGACTCGGCGGGCGAGCCTCCGCCCACACCGGCCCCGCAGAACCGGCCCCCGTCGCGCTACGAGGAGCCCGAGCTCCCGCCCGCCCCGTACGAAGGGGGCTACGGCCGCCACCGCGCCGACGACCACATGCCCGGCCGCGGAGAGCAGCGTCCCGGCTCTCAGGGCGACCGCGACCGCGACCGTGACCACGCGCTCCGCCCCGACCAGCTCCCGACCCCCCGCCCCGCGTACCCCTCGGAGTACCAGCGCCCCGAGCCCGGCTCCTGGCCGCGCCCGCCGCAGGACGAGTACAGCTGGCAGCAGCAGCGGCTCGGCTTCCCGGAGCGTGACCCCTACGCGTCGCCGTCGCAGGACGCCTACGGCCCTGGTCCGCAGGACACCTACGGAGCGCCGTCCCAGGACTCGTACACGCAGGACTACCGTCCGCAGTCGATGGAGCGCCCGTCGTACGACACCCAGCGCCCCGACTACGACCGCGACCAGCGCTCCGACTACGACCAGCGGCCGGACTACGGGCGCCACCGCGCCGACGCGGACCAGCGCGACGCCCGCCGTGAGCTGCCCGACGGCCCCTCCGGGCGAGTCCACCGTGGCGGTCCGGTCGGCGCTCCGCTGCCCGCCAGCGGTGCTCCCGGCCCGCTGGCCGCCAAGCCCGCGCCGGCGACCGGCCCGGGTGAGCCGACCGCGCGCCTGAACCCGAAATACCTCTTCGACACCTTCGTCATCGGCGCCTCCAACCGCTTCGCGCACGCCGCCGCGGTGGCCGTCGCCGAGGCGCCGGCGAAGGCGTACAACCCCCTGTTCATCTACGGGGAGTCGGGCCTGGGCAAAACGCATCTTCTGCACGCGATCGGGCACTACGCGCGCAGCCTGTACCCGGGTACGCGCGTGCGGTACGTGAGCTCCGAGGAATTCACCAACGAGTTCATCAACTCCATCCGCGACGGCAAGGGCGACAGCTTCCGCAAGCGCTACCGCGAGATGGACATCCTGCTCGTCGACGACATCCAGTTCCTGGCGGACAAGGAGTCGACGCAGGAGGAGTTCTTCCACACCTTCAACACGCTCCACAACGCCAACAAGCAGATCGTGCTCTCCAGCGACCGGCCGCCCAAGCAGCTGGTCACGCTGGAGGACCGGCTGCGGAACCGTTTCGAGTGGGGTCTGATCACCGACGTCCAGCCGCCCGAACTGGAGACGCGGATCGCCATCCTTCGCAAGAAGGCGGTCCAGGAGCAGCTGAACGCTCCGCCGGAGGTGCTGGAATTCATCGCCTCGCGGATCTCGCGCAACATCCGCGAGCTGGAGGGGGCGCTGATCCGGGTGACGGCGTTCGCGTCGCTCAACCGGCAGCCGGTGGACCTCGGGCTGACGGAGATCGTCCTCAAGGACCTGATTCCCGGCGGCGAGGACTCCGCCCCCGAGATCACCTCGACGGCCATCATGAGCGCGACCGCCGACTACTTCGGCCTCACGGTCGAGGACCTGTGCGGCACCTCGCGCGGCCGCGCGCTCGTCACCGCCCGCCAGATCGCCATGTACCTGTGCCGCGAGCTGACGGACCTCTCACTTCCCAAGATCGGCGCCCTGTTCGGCGGCCGCGACCACACGACCGTCATGCACGCGGACCGCAAGATCCGCAATCTGATGGCCGAGCGACGCTCCATCTACAACCAGGTGACCGAGCTGACGAACCGCATCAAGAACGGCTGACCGCCGTCGACACGCACATCAGCGGCTGACCGCCTCCAGAGGCGCGTCAGGAACGGCTGACCGCCTCGAGACACGACGAGGAAGGGCGCCCCCGGGAGGAGATCCGGGGGCGCCCTTCCTTCGTGCCACGGTCGCCATCTGTTCGATTACCTGCCGGGTTACGGCCTCTCTCCACAGATCCGGCGACTTTTTCCCGTCCACACCCTGGGGACCGGGAAGTTGTCCAGATCGTGTCCACAGAGCGCCTTGGTGAAAGACCATCAGCCGAGGTCAGGTGCCTGTGGATCGGTGGACGAACGATCTCCACAGGCTGTGGACGAAGCGATGATCCACAGCCTGTGCATCGAGTTGTCCACCGACAACCCACAGGCTGAGGGCGGTTGTCCCCAAGGATCCCCCGCTTCTCCACATGACTGTCCACTGTTCGGCAACCCGGCACGCCTGATCACCGAGTCGAGTGAAAGGCGTCACACGAAGGTGCCGGGTTGCCCTGTGGGAAAGGCGGGTAAAGCTGGGGACGGCGCTGGGGAGAACTCGCCTCAGGCTGTGCATGCGATGTGCAGAACTTTCTGTTCTCCACAGATACGCCCGGTTTTCCACCGCCTCCGCCCACAGGGGCCGTGGACAAAATTTGGGGCCTGACCTGCGCAAACAGGGTTATCCACGGTATCCACAGGCCCTACTACTACTCCCAACTAGAGAGAGCTGGGAATCCGTTTCGAAGTGGGGGCTGTGCACAACTCGCTGTCCGGCTGCCGACTGCCCCTCGTCACGACTTGACCCCGACAGGCACCTACTGTCAGTGCCGTGCGTCAGACTGGTCCCCGGTGTCCTTCCCCTCACAGGGATCGACGACACCGAGACAGACGACGAAGCCAGGCAGGCCGAGAAGCGCCGGCAACAGCAGGAGGCGGCAACAGTGAAGATCCGGGTGGAACGCGACGTACTCGCGGAGGCAGTGGCCTGGGCGGCACGCAGCCTCCCGGCCCGTCCGCCGGCGCCTGTCCTCGCCGGCCTGCTGTTGAAGGCCGAGGACGGCCAGCTCAGCCTGTCCAGCTTCGACTACGAGGTCTCGGCGCGCGTGTCGGTCGAGGCGGAGGTCGAGGAGGAGGGCACGGTCCTCGTCTCGGGCCGTCTGCTCGCCGACATCTCCCGCGCCCTCCCCAACCGCCCGGTGGAGATCTCCACAGACGGTGTACGAGCGACGGTGGTGTGCGGCTCCTCCCGCTTCACCCTCCACACCCTGCCTGTGGAGGAGTACCCGGCCCTGCCGCAGATGCCGAACGCCACCGGCACCGTCCCCGGCGAGGTCTTCGCCTCCGCGGCCGCCCAGGTCGCCATCGCCGCCGGCCGTGACGACACGCTGCCCGTCCTGACCGGCGTGCGCATCGAGATCGAGGGCGACACCGTCACCCTGGCGTCCACCGACCGCTACCGCTTCGCGGTCCGTGAGTTCCTGTGGAAGCCGGAGAACCCCGAGGCGTCCGCGGTGGCCCTGGTGCCCGCCAAGACGCTCCTGGACACCGCCAAGGCCCTCACAAGCGGCGACAGCGTCATCCTTGCGCTGTCCGGCGGGGGTTCGGGCGAGGGCCTCATCGGCTTCGAGGGCGCCGGCCGTCGTACGACGACCCGCCTCCTCGAGGGCGACCTCCCGAAGTACCGCTCGCTGTTCCCCACGGAGTTCAACTCCGTCGCCGTCATCGAGACCGCCCCTTTCGTGGAGGCCGTCAAGCGTGTGGCCCTGGTCGCCGAGCGCAACACCCCGGTGCGGCTCAGCTTCGAGCAGGGCGTGCTGATCCTCGAGGCCGGTTCCAGCGACGACGCACAGGCTGTGGAAAGGGTCGACGCCCAGCTGGAGGGCGACGACGTCTCGATCGCCTTCAACCCGACCTTCCTGCTGGACGGCCTGAGCGCCATCGACTCCCCGGTGGCGCAGCTGTCCTTCACGACGTCCACCAAGCCCGCCCTGCTCAGTGGCAAGCCGGCCCTGGACGCCGAGGCGGACGAGGCCTACAAGTACCTGATCATGCCGGTGCGCCTCAGCGGCTGACCGAGCCCTTCAGAGAACCCGCAGGTCGGGGCGTGCGTTTGAGCGCGTATGCCCACAGATGTGCGTGAGCGTCCGGGTTTAGGCTCGGACGCAGGTACGAAAGTGCCGCGGCATGTATGTGCCGTCACGCCACGTCGCAAAAACCTAAGGAACAACTGATGGAGCTCGGTCTCGTCGGCCTCGGCAAGATGGGCGGCAACATGCGCGAGCGGATACGCCGCGCAGGCCACACCGTGATCGGATACGACCGCAACCCGGACCGCGCGGACGTCCACAGCCTGGAAGAGCTTGTGGGCAAGCTCACGGGCCCGAGGGTGGTCTGGGTGATGGTCCCGGCCGGTGCCGCGACCCAGTCCACCGTCGACGAGCTCGCGAAGCTGCTGGAGCCCGGTGACGTCGTCGTGGACGGCGGGAACTCCCGCTGGACGGACGACGAGAAGCACGCCGAGGAACTGGCGGCCCAGGGCATCGGCTTCGTCGACTGCGGCGTCTCCGGCGGCGTCTGGGGCCTGGAGAACGGCTATGCGCTGATGTACGGCGGCGACGCGGAGAACGTCGCCAAGGTGCAGCCGGTCTTCGACGCGCTCAAGCCCGAGGGCGACCTCGGCGCGGTGCACGCCGGCGAAGTGGGCGCGGGCCACTTCGCGAAGATGGTCCACAACGGCATCGAGTACGCGATGATGCAGGCCTACGCCGAGGGCTGGGAGCTCCTGGAGAAGGTCGACTCCGTGACGGACGTACGGGAGGTCTTCCGCTCCTGGCAGGAAGGCACCGTCATCCGCTCCTGGCTGCTCGACCTCGCGGTGAACGCCCTGGACGAGGACGAGCACCTGGACAGGCTGAAGGGTTTTGCACAGGACTCCGGCGAGGGACGCTGGACTGTGGAAGCCGCCATCGACAACGCCGTGCCGCTTCCCGCGATCACGGCCGCCCTCTTCGCGCGGTTCGCGTCGCGCCAGGAGGACTCTCCGCAGATGAAGATGGTCGCCGCGCTGCGCAACCAGTTCGGCGGCCACGCGGTCGAGAAGAAGTAATCGGCCGAGCAGGCGCAACAAGCCGAAGCAGACGCAACAGATTGAGAAGAAGTAATCCACAGGGCTGCTCAGTGGTCCACAACCTGGGGGAGGTCGGCGCACGACCATGCACGTCACGCATCTGTCGCTGGCCGACTTCCGCTCGTACGCCCGGGTCGAAGTGCCGCTCGACCCGGGCGTCACGGCGTTCGTGGGCCCCAACGGGCAGGGCAAGACCAACCTGGTCGAGGCCGTCGGTTACCTCGCCACCCTCGGCAGCCACCGCGTCGCCTCCGACGCCCCCCTGGTCCGCATGGGCGCCGACCGCGCGGTCATCCGGGCCCAGGTCATGCAGGGCGAGCGGCAGCAGCTGGTCGAGCTGGAGCTGAACCCCGGCAGGGCCAACCGCGCCCGTATCAACAGGTCCTCGCAGGTCAGGCCGCGTGACGTGCTCGGCATCGTCAGGACCGTGCTGTTCGCGCCCGAGGATCTCGCTCTGGTGAAGGGCGACCCTGGGGAACGGCGGCGCTTCCTGGACGAGCTGATCACGGCCCGCTCCCCGCGCATGGCCGGCGTCCGCTCCGACTACGAGCGCGTCCTCAAGCAGCGCAACACCCTGTTGAAGTCGGCCGCGCTGGCCCGACGGCACGGCGGTCGCTCGATGGACCTGTCCACGCTCGACGTCTGGGACCAGCACCTCGCGCGCGTGGGCGCCGAACTGCTCGCCCAGCGTCTCGACCTGATCGCCACGATCCAGCCCCTCACCGACAAGGCGTACGAACAGCTGGCCCCCGGCGGGGGTCCGGTGGCTCTCGACTACAAGCCGTCCGCTCCGGGCGAGGCACACACCCGCGAGGATCTCTACGAGCAGCTGATGGCCGCGCTCGCCGAGGCCCGCAAGCAGGAGATCGAGCGGGGCGTCACCCTCGTGGGGCCGCATCGGGACGACCTGCTGCTCAAACTCGGTCAGTTGCCGGCGAAGGGCTACGCCTCCCACGGCGAGTCGTGGTCCTACGCGCTGGCGCTGCGTCTGGCGTCGTACGACCTCCTCAGGGTCGAGGGCAACGAACCGGTGCTCGTCCTCGACGACGTCTTCGCCGAACTGGACACGCGCCGCCGCGAGCGCCTGGCCGAGTTGGTCGCCCCGGGCGAGCAGGTTCTGGTGACGGCCGCGGTCGACGACGACGTACCGCACGTACTGGCGGGGACCCGGTTCGCTGTGTCCGACGGGACGGTGGAGCGCGTATGAGCACGGACGAGCCCGCACCGCGACCCGCACGACCCGCGGCGGAGGAACCCGCCGCCAAGACCCCGGAACCCTCCGGCGTCGACCTCGCGCGCGTGGCGCTGCGCGCCGCGAAGGAACAGGCACGCGCGCGTGGGGACGCGGTCCAGCAGAAGAAGCAGGCCCGCCGCGGAGGTCTGCGCTCCGGCGCGCGCGCCGACGGCCGCGACCCCATGGCGCTCGGCTCCGCCATCAACCGGCTGATCACCGAGCGAGGCTGGGAGACGCCGGCCGCGGTGGGCGGGGTGATGGGCCGCTGGCCGCAGATCGTCGGCGAGGACGTGGCCAAGCACTGCGAACCGGAGAAGTACGACGAGGACGAGCGGATCCTGCTCGTGCGCTGCGACTCCACGGCCTGGGCGACGAATCTGCGCCTGCTCGCCCCGACGCTGGTCGCCCGCCTCAACGAGGACCTGGGGCAGGGCGCGGTGAAGCTGATCAAGGTGAACGGCCCCGGCGGTCCCGCCCGTCGTTACGGTCCCCTGCGGGCCCCCGGCAGCACGGGCCCCGGCGACACCTATGGGTGACCTGTCTCACATCTTCAGGGATCAGCGGCCCTGTCGGGGAGCCCGTGGTGCAACCGCACGCGGTTGCGAACTCGGCCCCGACTCCCAAGTAGCAAAGGGTTGACAGCCCGAAGCGCTGAGTGCCTCCGTGAGCCTCTTGTAGCCCCGCTCCGTATATGGGGACCCGGAAGAGACCGGTTCAGGGCGCCACATGAGGACTCAGGTACCCGCAAACCCCCATCACTGTCGGCGCTACCGGTAGACTGGAAGACAATCCCGCCCCCAACGGGGGGACCGTCCGGGAAAAGCTGAGCAACGCTGATCAAGGCTTACCTACGCAACATGCCGCAGCCGCTCCGGCAACCCCCCAGGAGCCTGGCTCGTGCTGTGCCAGAAAGGGCGCTTCGTGGCCGATTCCGGCAACCCCAACGAGAACATCCCGTCCACTGACGCCGGCGTGAACGCCGCGGTGCCTTCGCCGAACGGCGAGGTCACCGCCTCGTACGACGCCAGCGCCATCACCGTCCTCGAGGGTCTGGACGCGGTCCGCAAGCGACCCGGTATGTACATCGGCTCGACCGGTGAGCGAGGACTGCACCACCTCGTGTACGAAGTCGTCGACAACTCGGTCGACGAGGCGCTGGCCGGCCACGCGGACACCATCGACGTGACGATCCTCGCCGACGGTGGCGTTCGTGTGATCGACAACGGCCGTGGCATCCCGGTGGGCATCGTCGCCTCCGAGGGCAAGCCGGCCCTCGAGGTCGTGCTGACCGTGCTGCACGCGGGCGGCAAGTTCGGCGGCGGCGGCTACGCGGTCTCCGGCGGTCTGCACGGCGTGGGTGTCTCCGTCGTGAACGCGCTGTCCGCGAAGGTCGCCGTCGAGGTCAAGACGGACGGCCACCGCTGGACGCAGGACTACAAGATGGGCGTCCCCACGGCGCCGCTCGTCAAGCACGAGGCCATCGAGGAGACCGGCACCTCGGTCACCTTCTGGGCCGACGCGGACATCTTCGAGACCACCGAGTACTCCTTCGAGACGCTCTCGCGGCGTTTCCAGGAGATGGCGTTCCTCAACAAGGGCCTGACGATCAAGCTCACGGACGAGCGTGAGTCGGCGAAGGCGACCTCCGGGGCGGACGAGGCGGGCGCGGACGAGACCGCCGAGGTCAAGACCGTCACGTACCACTACGAGGGCGGCATCGTCGACTTCGTGAAGTACCTCAACTCCCGCAAGGGAGAGGTCGTGCACCCGACGGTGATCGACCTTGAGGCGGAGGACAAGGACAAGAGCCTGTCCCTCGAAGTCGCCATGCAGTGGAACAGCGGTTACAGCGAGGGCGTGTACTCCTTCGCCAACATCATCCACACGCACGAGGGCGGTACGCACGAAGAGGGCTTCCGTTCGGCGCTCACCAACCTGATCAACAAGTACGCGCGCGACAAGAGGCTGCTGCGCGAGAAGGACGACAACCTCACGGGTGATGACATCCGCGAGGGTCTGACGGCGATCATCTCGGTGAAGCTGAGCGAGCCTCAGTTCGAGGGCCAGACCAAGACCAAGCTGGGCAACACGGAGGCGAAGACCTTCGTCCAGAAGGCGGTCTACGAGCACCTCAACGACTGGCTGGACCGCAACCCGAACGAAGCCGCGGACATCGTCCGCAAGGGCATCCAGGCGGCCACCGCGCGCGTGGCGGCCCGCAAGGCCCGTGATCTGACCCGTCGCAAGGGGCTGCTGGAGTCGGCGTCCCTGCCCGGCAAGCTCTCCGACTGCCAGTCGAACGACCCCACCAAGTGCGAGATCTTCATCGTCGAGGGTGACTCCGCCGGCGGCTCGGCCAAGTCCGGCCGGAACCCGGAGTACCAGGCGATCCTCCCGATCCGCGGCAAGATCCTGAACGTGGAGAAGGCCAGGATCGACAAGATCCTGCAGAACCAGGAGATCCAGGCGCTGATCTCCGCCTTCGGTACCGGAGTCCACGAGGACTTCGACATCGAGCGGCTGCGCTACCACAAGATCATCCTGATGGCGGACGCCGACGTCGACGGACAGCACATCAGCACCCTGCTGCTGACCTTCCTGTTCCGCTTCATGCGGCCGCTGGTCGAGGCCGGGCACGTGTACCTCTCCCGCCCGCCGCTGTACAAGATCAAGTGGGGCCGCGACGACATCGAGTACGCCTACTCGGACCGCGAGCGCGACGCGCTGATCGAGATGGGCCGCCAGCGCGGCAAGCGCATCCGTGAGGACTCCATCCAGCGCTTCAAGGGTCTCGGCGAGATGAACGCCGAGGAACTGCGCATCACCACCATGGACCAGGAGCACCGCGTCCTCGGCCAGGTCACCCTCGACGACGCCGCCCAGGCCGACGACCTGTTCTCGGTGCTGATGGGCGAGGACGTCGAGGCACGCCGCCAGTTCATCCAGCGCAACGCCAAGGACGTCCGCTTCCTCGACATCTGAGTCGGTCTCAGCTGACCGCACAGGGAAGGATCTTCACCAGCAATGGCCGACGACATCACCCCCGTCACGCCCGAAGCAGGCGGCATCATCGCCCAACGTGTCGAGCCCGTCGGGCTCGAGACGGAGATGCAGCGCTCGTACCTCGACTACGCGATGTCCGTCATCGTCTCGCGTGCGCTTCCCGACGTCCGGGACGGTCTCAAGCCCGTCCACCGCCGGGTGCTGTACGCCATGTACGACGGCGGCTACCGTCCCGAGCGCGGCTTCTACAAGTGCGCCCGTGTCGTCGGCGACGTCATGGGCAACTACCACCCGCACGGCGACTCCTCGATCTACGACGCGCTGGTCCGCCTCGCGCAGCCGTGGTCGATGCGGATGCCGCTGGTGGACTCCAACGGCAACTTCGGCTCTCCGGGCAACGACCCGGCGGCGGCCATGCGGTACACCGAGTGCAAGATGGCGCCGCTGTCGATGGAGATGGTCCGTGACATCGACGAGGAGACCGTCGACTTCACGGACAACTACGACGGCCGCTCCCAGGAGCCGACCGTCCTGCCGGCCCGCTTCCCGAACCTGCTGATCAACGGCTCGGCCGGTATCGCGGTCGGCATGGCGACCAACATCCCGCCGCACAACCTGCGCGAGGTCGCGGCCGGCGCCCAGTGGTACCTGGAGAACCCGGAGGCCTCGCACGAGGAGCTCCTGGACGCGCTCATGGAGCGCATCAAGGGCCCCGACTTCCCGACCGGCGCCCTGGTGGTGGGCCGCAAGGGCATCGAGGAGGCCTACCGCACGGGCCGCGGCTCGATCACCATGCGCGCGGTCGTCGAGGTCGAGGAGATCCAGAACCGCCAGTGCCTGGTGGTCACGGAACTGCCGTACCAGACCAACCCCGACAACCTCGCGCAGAAGATCGCCGACCTGGTGAAGGACGGCAAGATCGGCGGCATCGCTGACGTGCGTGACGAGACCTCGTCGCGCACGGGCCAGCGGCTGGTCATCGTGCTCAAGAGGGACGCGGTCGCCAAGGTCGTCCTCAACAACCTCTACAAGCACACCGACCTGCAGTCGAACTTCGGCGCGAACATGCTGGCGCTGGTCGACGGCGTGCCGCGCACCCTCTCGCTGGACGCGTTCATCCGCCACTGGGTGACGCACCAGATCGAGGTCATCGTCCGCCGTACGCGCTTCAGGCTGCGCAAGGCCGAGGAGCGGGCGCACATCCTGCGCGGCCTGCTGAAGGCCCTGGACGCCATCGACGAGGTCATCGCGCTGATCCGGCGCAGCGACACCGTCGACATCGCGCGCACGGGCCTGATGGGCCTTCTGGAGATCGACGAGATCCAGGCCAACGCCATCCTCGAGATGCAGCTGCGCCGACTGGCCGCCCTGGAGCGCCAGAAGATCATCCAGGAGCACGACGAACTCCAGGCGAAGATCACCCAGTACAACGAGATCCTCGCCTCCCCCGTCCGCCAGCGCGGCATCGTCAGCGAGGAACTCGCCGCGATCGTCGAGAAGTACGGCGACGACCGCAAGACCATGCTGGTGCCCTACGACGGCGACATGTCCATCGAGGACCTCATCGCCGAGGAGGACATCGTCGTCACCGTCACGCGCGGGGGCTACGTCAAGCGCACCAAGACGGACGACTACCGCGCCCAGAAGCGCGGCGGCAAGGGCGTACGCGGCGCGAAGCTGAAGGAAGACGACATCGTCGACCACTTCTTCGTGTCGACCACGCACCACTGGCTGCTGTTCTTCACCAACAAGGGCCGCGTCTACCGGGCCAAGGCGTACGAGTTGCCGGACGCCGGGCGGGACGCGCGCGGACAGCACGTCGCCAACCTGCTGGCCTTCCAGCCGGACGAGGCGATCGCCGAGATCCTCGCGATCCGCACCTACGAGGTGGCGCCGTACCTGGTGCTGGCCACCAAGGGCGGCCTGGTCAAGAAAACGCCTCTGAAGGATTACGATTCGCCGCGCGCGGGCGGTGTCATCGCGATCAACCTCCGTGAGACGGAGGACGGTTCGGACGACGAACTGATCGGAGCCGAGCTTGTTTCGGCCGACGATGATCTGCTGCTGATCAGCAAGAAGGCACAGTCGATCCGGTTCACGGCGACGGACGAAGCACTTCGCCCCATGGGCCGTGCCACCTCGGGTGTCAAGGGCATGAGCTTCCGCGAGGGCGACCAGCTGCTCTCGATGAATGTTGTTCGACCCGGTACGTTCGTGTTCACTGCTACCGACGGCGGGTATGCGAAGCGGACCGCCGTCGACGAGTACCGCGTCCAGGGTCGCGGCGGCCTCGGCATCAAGGCTGCCAAGATCGTGGAGGATCGCGGCTCGCTCGTCGGCGCGCTGGTGGTCGAGGAGACCGACGAGATCCTCGCCATCACGCTGTCGGGCGGTGTGATTCGTACGCGAGTCAATGAGATCAGGGAGACGGGCCGTGACACCATGGGCGTCCAACTGATCAACCTGGGCAAGCGCGATGCCGTCGTCGGCATCGCTCGTAACGCCGAGGCGGGACGCGAGGCGGAGGAGGTCGACGGCGACATCGCCGTCGACGAGACCGCCGAGGGTGCCGCGACGACCGGCACGGACGAGGGCGAGGCGCCCTCGGTCGAGTAGCACGAGGAGAGAGTCATCGTGAGCGGAGCCACGGGTGCCGGATCGACCGGAACCCCGACCGGTCCCACGGCCGGCTCGGAGTCGGACGGCGACAGCCGTGGCTCCGCCGCGCGTACGCCGGACTCGCGCACGGCGGATGCGCGTCTGACCGACCCGCATACGACCAACCTGCAGGCGATCAAGCCTTCCGCGACCGAGTCGCGCTCGCCCGACACGCATGGATCCCAGGGGGGAACTGTGACGGACACCCGAGGTCCGCAGGCCCAACGGCGCGCCACAGGCGCGAGCCAGGCCACGGCCGCTCCGGGCGCTCAGGCTCAGCCGACATCGTCCGAGGCGGCGGCGTCGCCGCTGCCGGGCGAACGGCAGCCGCAGCAGCCCGCGGGTCCCTACCACCCGCCGCAGGCCTACCCGGCGCAGTCACAGGCACAGCCTGGCGCCGTACGGCGTCCGCGCACCGGCGCGCGCACCACGCCCCGCACCCGCAAGGCACGGCTGCGCGTGTCCAAGGCCGACCCGTGGTCGGTCATGAAAGTCAGCTTCCTGCTCTCCATCGCACTGGGCATCTGCACGATCGTGGCGGCCGCGGTGCTGTGGATGGTCATGGACGCGATGGGCGTCTTCTCGACGGTCGGCAGCACGATCTCGGAGGCGACTGGCTCGAACGAGTCGAACGGCTTCGACCTGCAGTCCTTCCTCTCGCTGCCCAACGTGCTGATGTTCACGACGATCATCGCGGTCATCGACGTCGTCCTCGCGACGGCCCTCGCGACGCTCGGCGCGTTCATCTACAACCTCTCCGCCGGCTTCGTCGGCGGCGTCGAACTGACACTGGCCGAAGACGAGTGAGCACCACGTCAAACCTCCGGTGACGGTCAGCCGAGAACCGATTTTGGGACTGCCCACGTCGTGCGCTAATCTTCAGGAGTCAGCGCGCGGGACATACCCCGAACAGCGCGGCGGGGCTATAGCTCAGTTGGTTAGAGCGCATCCCTGATAAGGATGAGGCCACAGGTTCAAATCCTGTTAGCCCCACCAGCACGAAGACCTCCGGTCCACTTGGGCCGGGGGTTTTTGGCGTGGTGCACAGTTCCTCGTGGCTCTGTCGTCACGAGGCTTCTGATCCGCACAAGGCTTGCGATCCGCTTTTGACGGCGCCTGGTGAGGACCGTCATACAGGCTTCGGGGGCGGATGCCGTTCGCATCAGGGGTAGGTCACACGCGGCGTTGCTGCTGTACACAAGGGCGCCGTGACCCGGCTGCGGAAGGGCGTCTGCGGGGTGGTGGTGCATGCTGCGGCAAGTCGTCCGTGCTCGGAATCGGTCCGTCACGTTGGAAATCTGGTCTGTCATGGGACGCGGTCCGTCAGTGCCGGCGCGATGCGAGGAGTTCGCCTGCGGGCGCGGGCGCGGGCGCGGACGCGGACGCGGACGGGGCACAAGGCGCGACGTCCTGGGCCTGGGCGGTGGTGTCCGAGGCCGCGGTCGAGGCCGAGGTCGCGGTGGTGTCTGTGTTCATGTCCACATCCACGGGCGAGCGGTGCCGGCAACGGGGGGTCTTGCCGTGGGCCTCGGCGCGGATGCGCTGCTTCATCGTCGGCGGCAGAGACCTTACGCGGGACCAGGGCGAGGAATTGGGGGAAAGCACCGGGGCGGTCGCGGGCGGGATGCTCGCGGGCGGGGTGCTGTTGCGAGGCGTCCTGGCCTGCGGTACGGCCGCGGCTGCGGTCGTCGTGATGAGTCCGAGCGCCGTGCACAGCGCGAGGAAGGCGGTGACGAAGGCGGTCCACAGATTCATGACCTTGTTCTGGGCCATGGTTCCTCACTTTCGGGTCGGGCGATTTGCGTACTTTCCTCATGATGTGTATGGGGGCTGCGATGTGGTGGACCGACGCCCGTGGCGCTTCGATCTTCAGATGAACACCACTCGGATGGGTGCAAGAAGGGCGAAAAAGAGGGGATCCGGTAGGAAGGCACCAAAAAATAACCGTCTGTACGGGTGTGGTCACCCTCTGATCGGAGCCTGGTGGTCCGCTTGTACTGCGGTGCAGCAGACGGGAGTTGGGGCCCGACGTAGGTCACCGATCGGTATCGGTCGGTGTGTATAGTCGGGCGCCAGAAGTCCCCTACGTCAAGGAAAGACGAGGTCGCGCGGTGAAGAAGCTTCTCCTGGTCGCACTGGCCGCCATCGGCGGGCTCCTCGTGTACCGCCAGATCCAGGCGGATCGCGCCGAGCAGGATCTGTGGACGGAGGCGACTGACTCCGTGCCCACGGGTTCGTGAGTACCGACCGATTCTGAACAGACCCCGGCCGCCTCGCGGTCGGGGTTTTGTGTTGCCCGGGTGGTGTGCCACCCGGGCTCCGTGTTGCGGGGGCACGGGTCCTGTGGCAGGGCGGGGGCGGTGATGCCGGGTGTTTCGGACGCTCGTACGGAATGCGCGGGTGGGGTGCCTGCCGACGGGGCAGGATGGGCGACGGTCACACGGACACACGACACACGGACGCCGGGACACGGGGACACGGGGACACACGGTCAGGCGGTCAGGCGGACCGGGCAACGACGAGTGGGGTGGCGCGTCATGGGGTGGCGTACGGGGTGGAGGCGGCACGGGGGTGGTCGTCCCGCGGGGGCTCTGTGCGTGGTGGCCCGGCGGGTGGTCCTCGGCATCAGGCGGGTCGCCGTCGTGGGTGCGGTGCTGTGTGTGGCGGGGGCCGGGTCGGGAACGCCGTCCGCGTCGGCGGCCGGACCGTGGAGTTCCTACGGCTTCGACGCGGACGCCCGGTCGGTCGACGGCGCGACGAGCACGGGGGACGCCCCCGCGTTGGCGCCCGGTACGACGTACCGAAGCTCCCTCCCCGTCGACGGCAGGCTCTACTACCGCCTCGACCTGGACGCCTCGTCGAACGTGTACGTGTCCGTCACGGCCGTACCCGGTTCCGGTACGACCGTCTCCGCCACCGACGGCATCAAGGTGTCCGTCCAGGACGCCAACAGCCATTCCTGCTCCATCAAGACCGCCAGCGTCGGCACCGACCGTCGGCCCCACCCCCTGACCGCCGTGGGCGCACGCGACATCTCGCGCCCCGCGTCGATCCGGTGCCGCGACGCCGGCGCGTACTACGTCCTCGTCGAGCGCGTCCACCGAGCGGGGTCCTCGTCGGATGACTGGGGGCTGGAGCTCGCCACGGTGTCGGAGCCGGGGCTCAAGGAGGCCGGTGCGACGAGTGCGCCCGAGGTCTGGAACTCCGCCTCACCCGCACCTGTGACGGGCGAAGCCGTGTCCCGCGCGGGCGCCTCCGGTTTCGCCGGTGCGCCATCCGTGGATCAGGGGGTCTGGCACTACGGCATCGTGCCCGGACAGACGCTGTTCTACGCGGTGCCCGTGGATTGGGGCCGGCAGCTCTACGCCACCGCCGAGTTGGGCAGTTCGGACGAGGACGACGGCCTCGTCTCCAGGGCGCTGGTGCTGTCTCTCTACAACCCCGCACGCGGCTTGGTCGACGACGTGGGCACGGTCTACGACGGCAGTCAGCGGGCGGCCACGCTCAAACCGTTGCCGCCGGTCGCCTACGCCAACCGGTACGACGTCTCCGACCGCGTGAGCGGCATGCGGTTCGCGGGCTCGTACTACCTCGTCGTACACCTCTCGGAGCAGGTGGCCGACCGGTTCGGCAAGGGTCCCTTCGACCTGACCCTGCGCATACGCGTCACGGGCACGGCGGCAGCCGGTCCTGAGTACGCGGGGGAGTCCGAGCCGCCGGGGGTTTTCAAGGCCGAGGCAGCCCAGGGCCGGGAGACGGCGGCTGCGGGGAGCAGCGGGACGGTCACGGGGGACGACACCGCGATGAGGCTGCTTGCGGCCGGCGGCATCGGCACGGGGACCGCGTTGCTGATGGGGCTTGGGGTGTGGACGGTGGTGGGGCGGCGTAGGAGTGGTGGCGCGGGGGCCGACTGGTAGGCGCCGGGTGAGGGGCGGTGCGGTAGTGCGGTGTTCTGTGCTTGGAGTGGGTGTTCACAGACGGGTCAGGGCCCAGAACCCAACGGTGTAGCAGGCCAGCGCCAAGAGCAGGATCGCGATCGCCACCTGGCCGGATGGGCCTGAGCGGCGGGCCGACAGCGAAACCGTGTGCGCAGGAGGCGGAACCTGCGGGACCTCGGCGGTGTACGAAGCAGTAGAGGGTTCAGCGCGCTGGTGTCGCGACGGTGTCGGCGCCGGCGAGCGCTGAGCGGCGTGTCGGGGCGCGGACTGCTGGGGGGAGGACAGCACGTGAGTGGGGTCATGGGCGGAGAGAGGGGCCGCGTGCCGTGCTGGCCTCGGCTGTGGCTGTGGCTGTGGCTGTGGCTGTGGCTGTGGCTGTGGCTGTGGGGCTGGGTGGGGCTGGGGGTATCGCTGCTGTGGAGTGGGCGTGACCGGTGCCTGTGCCCGGGGCAAAGAGGTCGTGGACTGTGGTGGCGGCAGGTGGAAGCTGCCGGTGTCCGACATGGTGGTCGGCTGAGCGGGGATGGCGGATTCCGAGGGATGGGGCGGACCTTCGGGGGTGTCGGCGGCCGACCGGTGAGCAGGGCCGGACGGACTGGATCCGCTGGGCTCGGACCAGCCGTGGTCGCCCGCACCGGACGGCCAGGAGCCGCCCCTCGCAGCGGGGCCGAGGTGCCCTTGTCCTGGGGAGTCTCCTGGCGAGCCGGTGACGTCTCGGCCGGCAGCGTCCGAGCCTTCGGGCATCGAGCCCGCCGAGCTCTCCGGCCGCGAGCCGCCGGGCGCCCAGCCTGCCGAGCCATCCGGCAACCAGCCGTCGGGGGCGGAGTGGATCCGGTCCGCCCCAGCCGATCCGTTCAGGCGGGAGCCCACCTGGCCCGACTCGGGACCGGCCGAGTTCGAGCCCGAGCCGACCGAGCTGGGCCACGCCGCCAGGGGTCCCGCACCGGGGCTCCCATTGGGCTCCCCGCCGGGCCGGGCCGCTGCAAGACCGCTCCCCTGCCCGGAGGGCATGCCGTGGCCGGAGGGCAAGTCGTGCTCGCTTCGGCTGGAGCCTCGGCCGCCTCCCCCGGGCATACCGGCTTCGGGCATACCGGCTTCGGTCATCGCGGCCCCCGGAATGCGGGCCCCGGGAGTTCCGCCCGGGAGACTCCCTCCGCCGCCTCTCTCCCCTGCCCGGGCAGGGCTCGTCACGGAATTCGTCTGACCTGGCTCCACTCCCGGCGCCTGCTTGAGAGGACCTTCGGGGGCGAAGCCCGGGGGCAGTGGGCCGAGTTGGTCGAAGATCTCGATCAGTTCGTCGTCGGGGGAGCGGGGCGGGAGCAGTTCCACGGCGGACGCGAGTGCCTTGCGTGCCCCGGTGGCAGTGCGGAAGCGGGCCTGGGGGTCCGGCTGGAGCATCGAGGCGACGACCTGCCAGAGCGGCTCGGGGACGCCTTGGGGCGCGCTCGGGGTGCCGTGGGCGGCGAAGTACTGCACGAGGGCCTTGGCGTCCGGCTTGGCGCCCTCCAGCAGGTACAGCGCCACGAGTCCGACGGCGAACAGGTCGGCGGGGAAGTCCGGTTCGGCGCCCATCATCTGCTCGGGTGCGATGTAGCCGGGCGTTCCGACCACGAGGTTCGTCTCCGTCAGACGTGGCTCGCCCAGCCGCATCGCGATACCGAAGTCGGACAGCCGCAGCCGGGGCCGGGCCGTGCCGGTGGCCTCCAGCAGGATGTTGGCGGGCTTGATGTCGCGGTGGACCACGCCTTCGGCGTGCACCGCGGCCAGCCCGGACAGGAGTTGGTCCAGCAGGACACAGACAAAGGGGGACGGCAGCGGGCCGTAGTCGCCGATGAGATGGACCAGGGAGCCGCCGGCGACCAGGTCCATGGTGAACAGGACCTTGTCGTCGTCGGCGGCCCAACTGGCGGGCGCGAGCACATGAGGGTGGTCGATCCGCAGCGCCTGTTCGCGGACGAAGCGCAAGAGGGAGTGGGCGTCGCGCTGTTGAAGAACCTTGGCGGCCACATAGCGTCGGCGGCGGTGGTCCCAGGCACGCCAGACGGCGCCGACACCTCCGCGTCCGATCGGGTCGACCAGTTCGTACCGTCCGGCGAAGACCTCACCCATGGCTGTGCGTCGCTCCTCCCCCTTCGGTTCCCCCCGTCACCCCCCTTGCTTCCCCCGCGACGAGCGATACGACCCCTCCCGTGCCGTCGTCATACCCCCTCGCGTCACTTCTGCCGTCGGCCCGGTTGCCGAACCCCCTTCGGTGACCGGGCCACGGGTTCAGTTCTGGTGGGACTGGTAGTGGGCGACGGCGTCGGAGGTGCGGCCGGCGCCGTACACCCGGAGGAACTCTGCCAGTTCCGGGTGGGTCGGGGCGAGGGTGTCGGCCGCGTCGATGATGTCTCCGGCGGCCGCCACCGAGCGCAGCAGCGACTGGATCTCGCGGACGACCCGCTTGACCGTGGGCGCTCCCGAACTGCTCGTCGTCTGTGTGGTGTTGCTGAGCACCGAACCCCCCTGCGACTTCTTGATCTCTTCCATGCGGTCGGTCGCCTCGGCCGCGCTGACACTGCCGTCCGCGACCTGCGCTGCCAGGTCCTGCAGCAGCTGCACCCGCTGGACCACCGCAGGGTTGCCGATCTTCGCCCGCTGACCGCTCATCAGCTGCGACAGCATCGGTGCGGACAGTCCCAGTACCCCCGCGAGACGAGCCTGGTTGAGGCCAAGATCGTCGATGAGCTTACGGAAGAGCGCCCCCAGCGGCTCCCCGTACCAGTTCCGCTGCAGTTCCCGCGCTCTTGCGGTCGCTTCCTGCTGTGCGGCGTCCATTGCGTCTCCCCATCGCTTCCCCAAAAACCGTGGTTCGCGGTAGCGAACCACGCCGAGCATCTTACGGAGAGTGGTCGTCGACGGGGACCCCCAATCCTTTTTGTGGAATCCAGGGGGAGACCCGGTACTCTGGTCTGCGGCGCCCACCGGTAGGTGGTTCTTCCGGCGGATGTCCGTCTTCGGGGCCTTAGCTCAGTTGGTAGAGCGCTGTCTTTGCATGGCAGATGTCAGGGGTTCGACTCCCCTAGGCTCCACGCACACAACCCCTCCACCTGCAAGAACGCGGGCGGAGGGGTTTTTCCTGCGGTGCGGGTGAGCAACCACCTGGAGCGAGGCGGGAGTTGGGCGGTAAGCCGACGCGGTTGCCCGATGCGCAGGGGCCCTTTCTGTTTCACGTGAAACCGTCCACTCGCCACCATGCCGTGGGGCGGGAGACTCGCGGTCTCCCGCCCCACGGCATGGCCGGTGGTGCCGGTTGAAGGGCAGCGGAGGGTCAGCGGCCCTCGTCGCGGTGTGCGGCCTCCTCCTCGGCCTGCTTGGCCTGGACCTCTGGGTCGAGGACGGACGGGTCGCTGCCGTCCACCGAAGTCAGCCGGGCTCCTTCGGGGACCTCCGTCGCGGCGGGCGGTTCGACCAGCCAGTCAGGGTTGGCCTGCTTGTCCCACCACTTCCAGGCGGCGAAAGCACCGCCGGCGACGACGCCCGCAATGGCCAGCGCCTTCGCGAGCCGACCGGCACGCGCCCGCCGCTGCTGCTTGCGGATCAGCTTCTGAATATCCTTCGGCGAGACCTGACCGCGCAGGGCGGCCAGTGCGGCGGTGCTGCGGGCGGCCGCCTCGTCCCGGACGGGTCCGGCCGAGGCCACTGCCTGCTCGAGCCTCGGACGGGAGTAGTCGGCGGCCTGCTTGGCGGCCTTCAGGGTAAGTGCGGCGGCCTCGTGTGCGGCCTGGTCGACCTTCGGCGGGACATGGGCGAGAGCCTGCGAGCGGGCCTGGTCCAGACGCGGCGCGAGATGGGCGCCGTACTGGACCCGAGCCTGTTCGGCGGCCTGCGTCACCTTGGGCGCGAGCCGTACGCGTGCCTCGTGTGCGTAGTGCGCGGCCCTGTCCTTGGCCGTGTCGGCGTAGGGCGCCACCACTTCCGCGGCGTGCAGCACGCTGTCCTTCGCCGAGCCGGTCGCGGCGCGCACGCTGTCGATGCGGGTCACGGGTTCCTCCTCCTCGGTGGCGTACGGTATTTCGACTTTCCACCCTTTTACGGATCATGCCTGTCCGTACGGGCCCGGGCATGTGAGGGCGGGCATCCGGGTCATGACGGCTGACCCCGGACCATCTCCAATCAAGAACTTTTCAAGATCCGACGCGTGCAATAGCGGATGAATACCGGGCAACAGGAGCTTGTCGTCGACAATGCCACGGATCGCCCCGTCGCGCCCCCGGCCCGGACGCACTCGACCGGATTTCTGCAAGCGAAACCGTCGAAGCCGGGCGGATGGGCGGGGGCCGGGCGACGCGCGACACGAACCGTGCAAGGATCGGTGGGGCACAGGAAGACAACGGAAGGCAGATCGTGGCCGAGCAGCTTTACGCCACCCTGAAGACGAACCACGGCGACATCGAAGTCCGGCTTCTGCCGAACCACGCCCCCAAGACGGTCCGCAACTTCGTCGAGCTCGCTCAGGGCGAGCGCGAGTGGACCCACCCGGCCACCGGCGAGAAGTCCACCAAGAGGCTCTACGACGGCACGGTCTTCCACCGCGTCATCAGCGGATTCATGATCCAGGGCGGTGACCCGCTGGGCACCGGCATCGGCGGCCCGGGATACGAGTTCGAGGACGAGTTCCACCCCGACCTCTCCTTCAACAAGCCGTACCTGCTGGCCATGGCCAACGCCGGCCCGGGCACCAATGGCTCGCAGTTCTTCATCACCGTCTCCCCGACGGCCTGGCTGACCCGCAAGCACACCATCTTCGGCGAGGTCACCGACGCGGCCAGCCAGAAGGTCGTGGACGCCATCGCCACCGTCCCCACGACCCGGCCCAACGACCGACCGGTCAACGACGTCGTCATCGAGTCGGTCGTCATCGAGACCCGCCAGGGCTGAGCCCATACGACAGGGCTGAGCCGGCACCGACGAGGCTGAGCCTCTGAGGAACCAATCGCCCCGCTCATCCGTAAGGATGGGCGGGGCGGATGCATGTGTGTACGACGACTTAGGGGATGTCATGGACCAGGCGGCAAGCAGTTCGCAGGGTGCCCAGAGCCTGCCCGGCTGCTACCGGCACCCGGACCGGGAGACCGGCATCCGCTGCACCCGCTGCGAGCGCCCGATCTGCCCGGAGTGCATGGTCAGCGCCTCCGTCGGCTTCCAGTGCCCCGACTGCGTCCGCGAAGGCTCCGGAACCGGCCACGCCGCGACCGCCGCCCAGCCCCGCACCCTCGCCGGCGGCACGGTCGTGGCCGATCCCCGCCTGTTCACCAAGATCCTCGTCGGCCTCAACCTCGCCGTGTTCATCGCGGTCCAGGTCTCCCCGTCGCTGCTGAACGACCTGGTGCTGGTCGGCGCCTGGCCCCCGGCGCCCTTCACCCCGACCGAAGGCGTCGCCGGAGGCGAGTGGTACCGGCTGGTGACCTCGATGTTCACGCACCAGGAGTACTGGCACATCGGGTTCAACATGCTCAGTCTGTGGTGGCTCGGCGGCCCCCTGGAAGCGGCCCTCGGCCGGGCCCGCTATCTCACGGTCTACTTCATCTCAGGCCTCGCGGGCAGCACCCTCGCCTATCTGCTCGCGTCCCCGAGCACGGCCACACTCGGCGCCTCCGGAGCCATCTTCGGCCTCTTCGGCGCCACCGCCGTCCTGGTGCGCTACCGGAACTACGACATGCGGCCGATCATCGCCCTCCTGGTGATCAACCTGATCTTCACCTTCAACCCCGGATTCAACATCTCCTGGCAGGCTCACATCGGCGGCCTGGTCGCAGGCGTGATCACCGGATACGCCATGCTGCACGCCCCGCGCGAGCGCCGAGCGCTGATCCAGTACGGCACCTGCGCGGCGGTCCTCGCAGTCATCGTGATCATGACAGTTCTGCGGACGGCTCAGCTCTCCTGAGCGGGACTCATGGCCACGTGAGCGGCCTGTTGTCCACAGCGTGTGCCGGATCTTGTGCATACCGTGCGCAGGCAGCTGCGCCCCCTGTCTCTGACCGGCATTTCCGCAGGTCAGGCCAGGGGGCGAACAGGGTTTCGATTGCCAGTCAGTCAGTCACACCGGCGTCAACGCCCAAGGAGTTATCCACAGATCGTCTTTTCTTTTCCCCACCGTGTGGACAGGGGCTGTGGATAACTCAGTGGATAGCCCTGGGCAAAGCTGTGTTCAGCTGCCCGTGGCCGCTACTTCCACTGCGTCGAGACACCGAATCCGGCGGCGATGAAGCCGAAGCCCACCACGATGTTCCAGTTGCCCAGCTGGTCGATGGGCAGCGAACCGTCGGTCACATAGAAGACGACGATCCAGGCCAGACCGATGAGGAACATGGCCAGCATCACCGGTGCGACCCAGGCCCGGTTGGTCAGCTTGATGGCGGTCGCCTGCTTCGCCGGCGGCGGCGTGTAGTCGGCCTTCTTGCGGATACGTGACTTCGGCACGAGGGTCTCTCCTGTCGATGCGCTGCGTGGCCGCGCAGGGAACGTGGGCTGGCTCGGAGGCAGCGTACAAGGGGACCCTTAGCGCTCCCCCGGGCGTCCGTTAGCGTAGTGCTTCCGCGGTGCTGAAGGAGATAAGGGTACGTTGAGCAATTCTGCCGACTCCCCCGGGACCGGATCCAGTCCTGCCCGTCGACGAGGTTTCCGGCCGGTGCGGGTGCTCACGGTGGGCGTCTTCGCTCTCGCGGGGCTCCTTTTCGTCACCAGTTTCAATACGGCCAAGGGCACCAATATCCGCACAGACACGTCCCTTCTGAAGCTGTCGGACCTCATCCAGGAGCGCAGCCGCAAGAACGGCGAGCTGGACGAGTCCAACGCGAGGGTGCGCCACGACATCGAGTCGCTCGCCGAGCGGGACGACGGCAGCACCGAGGCCGAGGACGCCAAGCTGGCCTCCCTGGAGAAGAACGCGGGCACGCAGAAGCTCAGAGGGAAGGCGATCTCGGTCACCCTCAACGACGCCCCGCCGAACGCCACCGCCAAGCTTCCCGGCTATCCCGAGCCGCAGCCCGACTACCTGGTCATCCACCAGCAGGACCTCCAGGCGGTGGTGAACGCCCTGTGGCAGGGCGGCGCCCAGGGCATCAAGGTGATGGACCAGCGGCTGATCTCCACCAGCGCCGTGCGATGCGTGGGCAACACCCTGATCCTCCAGGGACGGGTCTACTCACCCCCGTACAAGATCACAGCGGTCGGTGACCCGGAGAAGCTGCAGAAGGCGCTCACCGCGTCCCCGGCGATCCAGAACTACATGGTGTACGTCAACGTCTACGGGCTCGGCTGGAAAGTCGAGGAGGACGGACGGGTGACTCTTCCCGGCTACTCGGGCACAGTGGATCTGCAGTACGCGAAGCCTGTGGAGTAGCCGCCGGGGGGTCCTTTGTCGGTGCGGGTGATCGTCAGGACACTCAGCGAACTCTGCATCACCGTCGGCGCCCTGATCGTGCTGTTCGTCGTCTATGTGCTGTTCTGGACCGGCGTGAAGGCCGACCACGTCATGGACGACCAGATCGACCAGCTCCAGGAACAGTGGTCCCAGGGAACCGTGCGACCCACGACGTCAGGCGCGACGGGAGCCTCCGAAGCCCCGGCACCGGCCGCACCGCCGGCGCCGTACAAGAGCGGGAAGCCCTTCGCGATCATGTACATCCCGAGGCTTGGTTTCACGTGGAACAAGCCGGTCCTGGAGAACACCGCCACCGACACGCTGAAGAAGGGCCTCGGTCACTACGCGAACACCGCGCGCCTCGGGCAGAAGGGCAATTTCGCGGTCGCCGGTCACCGGCGTACGTACGGGGATCCCTTCAAGGACTTTCCCCGGCTGCGTGAAGGGGACGCGGTGGTGCTGACGGACGGCACGACCTGGTTCACGTACCGGATCGACAAAGGCCCTTACAAAACCGTGCCCTCGGACATCGAGGTGATCGACCCTGTGCCACGTAAGTCGGGGTATACGCGTCCGGGCCGCTACCTCACACTGACCACGTGTGATCCGGAGTGGGGGCACAGCTATCGGCTGATCGTCTGGGCGCATCTGGACTCCACACAGCCCGTGGAGGCCGGGAAACCACAGGCTCTGCGCCGCTAGTCTGGTGCGGTACGGCGAGAGTCTGGTGCCGTGGCGGGACGGAAGGGACGGCATGTACAGCTTTATCTGGCGGCATCTGCCGGGGAACGCATGGGTGAAGGCACTCATCTCGCTCGTGTTGGTCGCAGTCGTGGTCTACGTCCTGTTCCAGTACGTCTTCCCGTGGGCCGAACCGCTGCTTCCCTTCAACGATGTGACGGTGGACAACCAGTGACTGCGCGGATTCTCGTCGTCGACAATTACGACAGCTTCGTCTTCAACCTGGTCCAGTACCTCTACCAGCTCGGCGCCGAGTGCGAGGTCCTGCGCAACGACGAGGTGTCGACGGCGCACGCCCAGGACGGCTTCGACGGCGTCCTGCTGTCCCCGGGCCCCGGCACTCCCGAGGAGGCCGGCGTCTGCGTCGAGATGGTGCGCCACTGCGCCGGCACCGGCGTCCCCGTCTTCGGCGTGTGCCTCGGCATGCAGTCGATGCAGGTGGCGTACGGCGGTGTGGTGGACCGCGCGCCCGAGCTGCTGCACGGCAAGACCTCGCTGGTCGAGCACGGGGGCAAGGGTGTCTTCGCCGGCCTGCCCAGCCCCTTCACGGCGACCCGGTACCACTCGCTGGCCGCCGAGCCCGCGACCGTCCCGGCCGAGCTGGAGGTCACCGCCCGCACTCATGACGGCATCGTGATGGGCCTGCGCCACCGTGAGCTGCCCGTCGAGGGCGTGCAGTTCCACCCCGAATCGGTGCTGACCGAGCACGGCCACCGGATGCTGGCCAACTGGCTGGTGGCGTGCGGCGACCAGGGAGCGGTGGCGAGGTCGGCGGGGCTCGCCCCGGTGGTGGGCAGGGCCACGGCGTGACCGCGCTGCGCCCCGAGCGCGAGTCCGGTGCCTCGTACGAGGAGCAGCCGTACGGGGCTTCTGGCGCTTTCGCGGACTCATACGCCGGTGGTGTGCCGTATGAGGAGCCGTACGGCGGGCAGTCGGTCGGCGGGCAGGCGTACGGCGAGGCGTCGTACGAACCGCCCATCGACGACGAGACGGTCGCGCTGCGGATCCCCGAGCCACCGGAACGCATGGCCCGTGGCGAGTCCCTGTCCGCTTCTGCGGCCTCATCCGCACCTTCCACCACTGGAGTCCCAGAAGGTGGGCGTGCGGCCCGCAGAAAGGCTGCCAAGGGCCACCACGGGCGTCACGGACGTCACGGCGGCGTGTCGCCGGAGCCCGAGTCGGCGCAGGCGTCCGAGGAGGGCAGACCGCTCTCCCGGGTCGAGGCACGTCGGCAGGCGCGGTCCCGCAAGGCGAGCCCGGCCGTCCTCGCCAGCCGGGCGATCGGTGAGGTGTTCATCACCACCGGTGTGCTGATGCTGCTTTTTGTCAGCTATCAGCTGTGGTGGACGAACGTCCGGGCGCACGCGCAGGCGGACAAGGAGACGAGCAGCCTCCAGGACGACTGGGCGAGCGGCAAGCGCAATCCGGGCACGTTCGCGCCGGGGCAGGGGTTCGCCATCCTGCACATCCCCAAGCTCGACGTGGTCGTGCCGATCGCCGAGGGTGTCAGCAACAAGAAGGTGCTGGACCGGGGCATGGTCGGCCACTACAGCGAGGGCGCGCTGAAGACGGCGATGCCCGACGCGAAGACCGGCAACTTCGCGCTCGCGGGGCACCGGAACACGCACGGCGAGCCGTTCCGGTACATCAACCGGCTCACGGTGGGTGACCCGATCGTCGTGGAGACGCAGGACAAGTACTACGTCTACAAGATGGCGTCGGTGCTGCCGGTGACGTCCCCGAGCAACACCAGCGTCATCGACCCCGTCCCCAAGGGGTCCAGCTTCACCGGCCCCGGCCGCTACATCACGCTCACCACGTGCACGCCGGAGTTCACCAGCAAGTACCGGTTGATCGTCTGGGGCAAGATGGTCGAGGAACGGCCGCGCAGCAAGGGGAAGCCGGATGCGCTCGTCCAGTAAGGGCAGATGAACGTGGCAGCGACCACCGACGACACCGAGCACGACGAGCACACGGGTGCCTTGGCGCCGCCTGGGGCTCGCCGCCGCGGCACCGGCCGTATCGCCATGGCGGTCAGCGCCTTCGGGGAACTCCTCATCACAGCGGGCCTGGTGCTGGGCCTGTTCGTCGTCTACTCCCTGTGGTGGACGAACGTCGTCGCCGACCACAAGGCGGACCAGCAGGGCGACAAGGTGCGCGACCACTGGGCGGCCCAGCAGGACACCGGACCCGGTGCGCTGGACACCAGGGAAGGCATCGGCTTCCTGCACGTGCCCACCATGAAGAACGGTGAGGTCCTGGTCGAGAAGGGCACCTCGTCGAAGGTCCTCAACGACGGTGTCGCCGGCTATTACACCGATCCGGCCAAGGCGACCCTCCCCATGTCGGGCAAGAACGGCAACTTCACCCTGGCCGCGCACCGCGACGGCCACGGCGCGAAGTTCCACAACATCGACAAGGTCAGGAAGGGCGACCCGATCGTCTTCGAGACGAAGGACAAGTGGTACGTCTACAAGGTCTACGCGGTCCTCCCGGAGACCTCGAAGTACAACGTCAAGGTCCTGTCGTCCATCCCCGAGGAGTCGGGGAAGAAGAAGGCCGGCAAGTACATCACCCTGACGACCTGCACGCCGGTCTTCACGTCCCGCTACCGGTATGTGGTGTGGGGCGAGCTGGAGCGGGTGGACAAGGTGGACAACGGGCGGACGCCGCCGAAGGAACTGGGCTGAGGTGGCTGAGGTACGCAGAGCAGCGTAGGCACCGGAAAACGAAGGGGGCCTGACCGCGTGAGACGCGGTCAGGCCCCCTTCGTTTTCCGGCTCGGTACCGTCAGCCGCCGCCGAAGAGTCCGCCGTTGTTGTTGCCGCCATTGCCGCCGTTGCCGCCGTTGCCGCCGTTGCCTCCGCCGAAGCTCACGGTCGTCAGGGTGACCGGGGTGTTGGCGGGGTCGTCGACCTCGGAGTTGCCCGGCGGGTCCTGGGCCTGCACGAACGCCGTGTCGCTCTGGTCGCTGCCATTGTTGAACTGGATCTGGGTGAAGCCGGCTGCCTGCAGGATCTGCTTGGCCTGGCCGACCGTCCGGCCGACGACGATCGGGACCGGCGTCTTCTTCGGGGCCGCCTTGCCGACCTGGATGTTCACCGTCGAGTTCTTGTCGACCTGTGCTCCGGCCCGCGGATCCGTAGAGATGACCTTGTCGACCTGGGAGTTGTCGTTGGTCTGCAGGTCGGTGCAGTTGCCGACGAGGTTGCTCGCCGTCATCTGAGCCTTCGCTTCTTCGCAGGACCTGCCCACGACGTCCGGCACGGTGGCCTTCGCCACGGCCTTGGCGATGGTGAGGGTGATCGTCGAACCCTTCTCCACCTCCTTGCCGGTGACCGGGTCCTGCTCCAGGACGGTGTCGGGTTCCTCCGTCGACTCCCGTGTCTGCGTCTTGACCTCGAGCTGGTAGTCGTCCTCGAGCTTGCTCTGGGCCTTGTCGAGAGGGAGGCCGACCACGCTCGGCACGGTCACCTTCGGCGCCCCGGTCGAGATCACCAGATTGACGGGGGTCTGCTTCTTGACCTCACCGCTGGCGGGATCCTGCTTGCAGACCGTGCCCTTGGTCTGGTTCTCGCAGGGCTGCTGCGTGACCGTTCCCACCTTGAGGTCGCTGTTGGTCAACTGAGCCTTCGCGTCGGCTTGGGGCTGGCCGATGAGGTTGGGCACCGGCACGTTGTCGTTGGAGACGCCGTTGCTCGCGAAGATCCACCGTCCGATGAGGATCGCGCCCACCAGCACCAGAACACCCGCGACCACCAGCAGGATCGTCGAGGTGTTCGACTTCCGCTGGCGGCGTCTGTCGGGGCGGTCGTCGTAGCCGTAGCCGCCGTCGTCAGGGTTCATCGGGGGCAGCATCGTCGTTGCACCGGCGCCCGCGTCGGCGCGCAGGGCCGTCGTCGGTTGGTCGTCCGGGTAGCCGCCGTAGCCCACGGAGCCCATCGCGGCGGTGGCCGCGACCGGCTGGCCGTCGAGGCAGGCCTCGATGTCGACGCGCATCTCGTCGGCGGACTGGAACCGGTAGTTCGGGTCCTTGGCCAGGGCCTTCAGCACGATCGCGTCCATCTCGGGCGTGATCTCCGGGTCGAAGACGCTCGGAGGCTGAGGTTCCTCCCGTACGTGCTGGTACGCGACCGCGACCGGGGAGTCGCCCACGAAGGGCGGGCGGACCGTCAGCAGCTCGTAGAGCAGACATCCCGTGGAGTAGAGGTCCGAGCGGGCGTCGACCTGCTCGCCCTTGGCCTGCTCCGGCGAGAGGTACTGGGCGGTGCCGATCACGGCCGCGGTCTGGGTCATCGTCATGCCGGAGTCGCCCATGGCGCGGGCGATGCCGAAGTCCATCACCTTGACCTGGCCGTTGCGCGTCAGCATGACGTTCGCCGGCTTGATGTCGCGGTGGACGATGCCGTTGCGGTGGGCGTACTCCAGGCCCTGGAGGATGCCGATGGTCATCTCCATGGCCCGCTCCGGCAGCAGCTTGCGGCCGCTGTGGAGGAGCTCACGGAGCGTGGAGCCGTCGACGTACTCCATGACGATGTACGGGATCGAGACCCCGTCGATGTAGTCCTCGCCCGTGTCGTAGACCGCCACGATCGCGGGATGGTTGAGCGAGGCGGCCGACTGGGCCTCCCGGCGGAACCGGGCCTGGAAGGACGGGTCGCGTGCGAGGTCCGCGCGCAGCGTCTTCACCGCCACTGACCGACCGAGGCGGGTGTCCGTGCCGAAGTAGACCTCGGCCATCCCACCACGGCCGAGCACCTGGCCCAGCTCGTACCGGCCGCCGAGGCGACGCGGCTCTTCCATAGCTTCCTACCAGCCCTCTCCGTCGGTCCCGCCCGCACACTCGTGCGGGTCGGAGGCTGCCGTCCGGGCCTACCGTACCCGGCTCGTTCTGTGTGACCTGGCCTAGCCCGTCACCCGATACAGGACCGGTATCGCAACGTGCACCGATGCGAAGGGGACGTGATCGGGGTCACTTCTTGCTTTTGATGACCGCCTCCATCACGCTCTTCGCGATGGGCGCCGCGAGGCCGCCGCCGGAGATGTCGTCACGGACGGCGGCGTCGTCCTCGACCACCACGGCCACGGCGACCGGTGAGCTGTTGTCGCCGACCTTGGCGTACGAGAGGAACCAGGCGTAGGGGTTCTTGCTGTTGTTCTCGCCGTGCTGGGCGGTACCGGTCTTGCCGCCCACCGTGACGCCCGGGATCTGCGCGTTCTTGCCGGTGCCGTCCTTGACGACGGTCTCCATCATCGACTGCAGGATCTGCGCGTTCTTCGCCGACAGCGGCTGGCTCAGCTCCTCAGGCTCGGTCTTCTCGATCGGATCGACGCTGGGGGCCTGGAGCGAGTCGACCATGTAGGGCTTCATGAGTTTGCCGTCGTTGGCGACCGCCGAGGCGACCATGG
The DNA here is from genome assembly GCA_000720805.1 of Streptomyces violaceoruber. Lineage (GTDB taxonomy): Bacteria > Actinomycetota > Actinomycetes > Streptomycetales > Streptomycetaceae > Streptomyces > Streptomyces cellulosae_A. Next base: position 12,418 of record JODI01000010.1, on the reverse strand, counting down.
CCATCTGCAGCGGGGTGGCGGCGGTGTTGAACTGGCCGATCGAGGACAGCGCGACCTCGGAGGGCGCCATGTCCTCGGAGAACACCGAGGCGCTGGAGCGGACCGGCGTGAACTGCTCGGAGGTGAAGCCGAACTTCTTGGCCTCCGCCAGCATCTTCTCGTTGCCGAGGTCGGCGCCGACCTTGCCGAAGACGCTGTTGCAGGAGTACTGCAGGGCCACCCTCAGACTGGCGTTCTCGCAGGGGATGTTCCCCTCGTTCTTCAGCGGCAACGTGGTACCGGGCATGATCCACGGCAGCGGCGACTTGGTCTTCTGATCTGCGTCCGTGTACAGACCGTTCTCCAGCGCGGCGGCCGCGGTGACGACCTTGAACGTGGAGCCGGGCGGGTAGACCTCGCGCAGCGCCCGGTTGAGCATCGGGTCGTCCGGGTTGTTCGCCTTCTGGAGCTTCTGCCACGCCTTGGAGTCGGTCGTCGTGGAGTTGCCGGCGAACGAGGACGGGTCGTACGACGGGTAGGACGCCAGCGCGAGGATCTTGCCCGTGGACGGTTCAAGGGCCACGACGGCACCCTTGCCGCGCTTGGCGAGGCCCTCGTACGCGGCCTTCTGCGCCGCGGTGTTGAGCGTGGTGACGACGTTGCCGCCCTGCTGCGGCTTGCCCGTGATCATGTCGAGGGTCTTGCGGAAGAAGAGCCGGTCGTCGTTGCCGGTGAGGATGCCGTCTTCGATCTTTTCGAGGAAGCTGCCGTCGAACGCCTGGGAGGAGTAGCCGGTGACCGGGGCCCACATGGGCCCGTTCTTGTAGGTGCGCTTGTACTTGAAGTCGCCGTTCTTGTTCTCGACCGACCCGGTTATGGGTTGGCCGTCGACGATGATGTCGCCCCGCGGATTCGCGTAGCGTTCGATGGCCACGCGGCGGTTGGTGGGATCGGTGCGCAGTTTGTCGGCCTGAACGTACTGAAGCCAGTTGTCACGAATCAACAGCGCCAAGACGAGAAGTCCGCAGAAGATCGCGATTCGGCGCAGTGGCTTGTTCACATCCGGCCTTTCCACAAGCTAACAGGTGCGCCTGTCGCTTCCGTCTCTCGGTGCCGATCGTTCTGGCGCTCATCCTTGGCCGCCCACAGTCTAGAGGCAGCGGTTGGGTCTCCCGGGCGGGGCCGTCCACAACGACTGAGGAGGAGACGTATCGGAGGCGCGATGGGTTCCGGAAAACGCGAGAAAGCTTCCGGTTCCGGCGAGTGCCGGTTCAGGAAGCCGTCCATCAGGAACGAGCCGAGGGGCTGTTCGGCGCAGGGCTGTCAGCACTTGGGCGGGTTGCCACTGGCCACGTCGAAGTAGTAGTCGGAGGTGTGACCCCAGACGTTCTTGCTGGAGTTGATGTTCTTCACGTACCACCAGATGTTGGTGCCGTAGACGCCCTCGCCCTTGACCCGGCACTTCACGGCGGCGCCGTCGGCCTTGTAGCCGCGGTCCACGATCGCCAGGTCCGTGCTCGGCCCCTTGCGGATCTTGACGTCGTCCGTCGTCCAGTTGCCCCCGTACAGCGGAGCGGCCTGGGTGCTCGTCGCGCTGGTCACCGTGAACAGTGCGGCGCCGAGTGCGGCGGCCGCACCGACCGCGACGCACTTGCCGCGCGGACCCATGCGAAGCATGACATCCCCCATTGGTCATCCCGCGAGTGCGGGATTCGTATGGTCGTTCGACGCTCTAGTGGGTGACCGGAGAGATGTTGATGCTGACAGGGGTGATCAGCATCACTCGACGGAATTGGCATTGCCGGGGCGGACCACCTGGGTCATCTCGGCGTCGGGGGTGGGAGCGGGAGCGGGTGCCGGGCGGCGGGCGGTGTCGCTGATGCGCAGCAGGATGCCGATGAGGGCCCAGTTGGCGATGACCGAGGATCCGCCGTATGCCACGAACGGCAGCGTCATACCGGTCAGCGGGATGAGGCCCATCACACCGCCGGCCACGACGAAGACCTGGAGGGCGAAGGCGCCGGACAGGCCGACGGCCAGCAGCTTGCCGAACGGGTCGCGCGCCGCGAGTGCGGTGCGTACGCCACGTTCGACGATCAGGCCGTAGAGCAGCATGATCGCCATGACGCCCGCCAGTCCCAGCTCCTCGCCGAAGGTGGCGAGAATGAAGTCGGAGTTGGCGGCGAAGCCGATGAGGTCGGAGTGGCCCTGCCCGAGGCCGGTGCCGAGCGTGCCGCCGGAGCCGAAGGCCCACAGGGCCTGCATGGCCTGCTCGGAGTGGAGGATGCCGTCCTTGGTCCCGGCGCGGCTGAGCTGGTACTCGCGCATCGGGTCGAGCCAGGCCTGCACACGCGTCTGGATGTGCGGCTCGAAGCTCGCCACGCCCACGGCGCCGGCGGCGGACATCAGCAGACCGAAGACGATCCAGCTGGTCCGCTCGGTGGCGACGTACAGCATGATGATGAACATTCCGAAGAACAGCAGGGATGTTCCGAGGTCGGTCTCGAAGACCAGGACGAGGATCGAGATGACCCAGACGACGAGAATCGGTCCCAGGTCGCGTCCACGCGGCAGGTACAGGCCCATGAAGCGTCGGCTGGCCAGGGCCAGGGCGTCTCTCTTGACCATGAGATAGCCGGCGAAGAACACCGCGAGGGCGATCTTCGCGAATTCGCCGGGCTGCAGCGTGCCGAGGCCGGGGATCCTGATCCAGATCTTGGCGCCGTAGATGTTCGCGCCGAGTCCGGGCACGAGCGGCAGAATCAGCAGGAGCAGCGCGCCGGCCATGGAGATGTAGGTGTAGCGCTGCAGGACGCGGTGGTCCTTGAGGAAGATCAGCACGACTGCCAGCAGGGCGACGCCCATCGCGGAGTACAGCAGCTGACGCGGTGCCGCCGCGACGAAGTCATCGTTCGCCTGCAGCCGCTTCGACTGGTCCAGGCGCCAGATGACGACCAGGCCGATCCCGTTCAGCAGGGTGGCCAGCGGCAGCATCAACGGATCGGCGTACGGCGCGAACTTCCGGACGACGAGATGGCCGATGCCTGCGATCAGACCCAGTCCGAGGCCGTAACTCAGCAGTCCGGGCGGTACCTGGTCGTTGATGGCCAGCCCCACGTTCGCATACGCGAAGACCGGAATGAGGACCGCGAACACCAGCAGCGCGAGCTCGGTGTTGCGCCGGCTCGGTGTGCCGATCGAGCCGATCGTGGACGTGTGGTGCGTCGAGGGGTTGGTTGTGCTGCTCATCGTGTGACGGGGCCTCTCACGGCTTGCCTACTGCGTACCGCACTGCGAGACGACCTTCTGCTCTTCCTCCGAGAGAGTGGGGCCGGGGCTGGGAGTGGGTGCGGTCGTGGACGGGGACGGGGAGGTCGGCTGCGAGCCCGACGGGTTCGGCGTCGGTGTCGCCTTGGACGTGAAGGAGGCGGGTGTGGTTCCTGTGGTGCCCCCGGCCTCGCCCTGGCCGGTCTTGGAGTTCTTCTCGCTCTCGGCCGCCTGCTGCTGCGCCTGCTTCTTGCACGCGGAGGCCTGCACCGACAGTTCGTCGATTTTCTTCTGGGCGTTCTTCAGGCCGCCCTCGGCGATCGTGCCCTCGACCAGCTTCTGCTGGTACGGCGGCAGGTACTTGAGTTCGATCTCGGGGTGGTCCTTGGACACCTTCGAGAGCGAAACCCAGGCCAGGTCCTGGCTGATGCCCTGGTACAGCGCGACGTGTTCGCCGCTGGTGCCGACGTAGTACTGCGTCTGCGTCCAGCGCCAGCCGCCGTAGAGGCCGCCGCCGACCACGGCCAGCGCCAGGGCGGTGTAGAAGGATCTCTTCAGCCACTTGCGGCCTTTGCGGGGCTTGACGAAGTCGTCTTCGCCGTAGTCGCCGAAACTGCCCGCGGGGATGTAGCCGGTGGTGTCGGAGGAGCCGGGCGGACCGAACTCGCCGCCGGATCCGCCCTGTCCGGGCACTTGGCGGCCGAGTCCCGAGGCGCGGCCGGCCGGGGTCTGCATGATGCCGTTGTCGTGCAGGTGGTTCTGGTTCTCGGCGACCGCGCCGACCACGACCGGCGTGTCGGACAGCTGCCCGGCGAGGGTGTCCCCGGTGTCGAGGTCGAGGACGTCGGCGATGATGACGGTGATGTTGTCGGGCCCGCCGCCGCGCAGCGCGAGCTCGATCAGGTTCTGGACGGTCTCCTGGGGGCCCTGGTAGCTGGCGAGGGTGTCCTCGAGGGTCTGGTGGGAGACCACTCCGGACAGGCCGTCCGAGCAGATCAGGTACCGGTCGCCGGCGCGGACCTCCCGGATGGACAGGTCGGGCTCGACATGGTCGCCGCTGCCCAGCGCGCGCATCAGCAGGGAACGCTGCGGGTGGGTGGTGGCTTCTTCTTCGGTGATCCGGCCCTCGTCGACGAGGCGTTGGACCCAGGTGTGGTCCTGCGTGATCTGGGTCAGGACGCCGTCGCGCAGCAGGTAGGCGCGGGAGTCGCCGACGTGTACCAGGCCGAGTCGCTGGCCGGTCCACAGCAGGGCGGTGAGCGTGGTGCCCATGCCCTCCAGCTGCGGGTCCTCCTCGACCATCGAGCGCAGCTGGTCGTTGGCGCGCTGGACGGCGGTGCCGAGCGAGGTGAGGATGTCGGAGCCGGGGACGTCGTCGTCGAGCGCGACGATGGTGGAGATGGCCTCGGAGGAGGCGACCTCGCCGGCCGCGGCGCCGCCCATGCCGTCGGCGATGGCGAGCAGGCGGGGGCCGGCGTATCCGGAGTCCTCGTTGCCCTCCCGGATCATGCCTTTGTGCGATCCGGCGGCGAAGCGCAGTGACAGACTCATGCGCACCTCGCCCGTCGGCTCCGGGTACATCCGCACGGTGCCCACCCTCCGGTCGGGAGCGCGCCGGGGCCCGGGGTGGGGGCCGCCACTGCGTGCTCGCTCCGCTCGCGCTCATTCATGACGTAGCACTACTTCCGCAGCTCGATGACGGTCTTGCCGATGCGGACCGGAGCGCCCGGCGCAATCGGTGTGGGGGTCGTCAGCCGCGTTCGGTCGAGGTACGTGCCGTTGGTGGAGCCGAGGTCCTCGACGATCCACTGGCCGTCGCGGTCCGGGTAGATCCTGGCATGACGGCTGGAGGCGTAGTCGTCGTCCAGCACGATGGTGCTGTCATGCGCCCGGCCCAGGGTGATGGTCTGGCCCTGGAGCGCGACGGTGGTGCCGGTGAGTGTGCCCTCCGTCACCACCAGCTTGGTGGGAGCGTTGCGGCGCTGGCGGCCGCCGGCGGCCTGCTGGCGCTGCTGCGGGGGCGCGGCCTGTCTGGCGGCCTGCTGGGGGCGTGCGCCCTCGCGCCGCGAACCGCGCTGGGTGACACGCGTTCCGAACAGGTCGCTGCGGATGACCTGCACGGCCACGATCACGAACAGCCACAGTACGGCCAGAAAACCCAGCCGCATGACCGTGAGGGTCAGCTCTGACATTGCCCCCGCTTCACCCTTCGGCTTGCCTATAGATAACGGTGGTACTGCCCACGACGATCCGCGAGCCGTCGCGGAGCGTAGCGCGGGTGGTGTGCTGCCCGTCCACCACGATGCCGTTGGTGGAGCCGAGATCCTGGATCGTCGAGGGCGTTCCGGTCCGGATCTCGCAGTGCCGGCGGGAGACGCCGGGATCGTCGATCCGCACGTCGGCCTCGGTGCTGCGACCCAGCACGAGTGTCGCGCGGGAGATCTGATGGCGGGTGCCGTTGATCTCGATCCAGTGGCGGGTGCGACCGCCGGCCGCGGGTGCGGCCGGGGGCCGCTGTCCGCCCGCGGGCTGCGGGTAGCCGTAACCGCCGGGACGGCCGCCGGGCGGCGGCGCGGCCGGCATCGGCGGGGCGCCCGCGGGCGCGGCGGCCGGCGGATAGCCGTAGCCGCCGGGGGCGGACCGGCCGGGGGCCGGGGCCGCCGGGGCGGCGCCGCCTGGGGCCTGCTGGTTGGTGGAGGAGGCGAGCGTACGGCTGCGCACTCGGTACAGACCGGTGTCGAGGTCGTCCGCCTTCTCCAGATGGACCCTGATGGGGCCCATGAAGGTGTAGCGCTGCTGTTTGGCGTAGTCGCGCACCATGCCGGCCAGCTCGTCGCCGAGCTGCCCGGAGTAGGGGCTGAGCCGCTCGAAGTCCGGCGTGCTCAGCTCCACGATGAAGTCGTTGGGTACGACCGTCCGGTCGCGGTTCCAGATCGTCGCGTTGTTGTCGCACTCGCGCTGGAGCGCGCCGGCGATCTCCACGGGCTGGACCTCGGACTTGAACACCTTGGCGAAGGTGCCGTTGACCAGACCTTCGAGACGCTGCTCGAACTTCTTCAGGACTCCCATGGGGCACCTCCTCCGTAGCCGCTGCCGTCCTGCGTCCCGCTGAGCGGGTGTTTCCTTGCCGGGTACCGCTGTGTCCGGTACCGCTGGTACTGCTCGTGCTTCTCGTACTGCTCGTGCTTCTCGTACTGCTTACTGATCGTATCCACGCGCCGGTGAATCGGCTGGTTCCCCCTGTCGGCACGGTCGACGGGTGTCGACGGGTGCCGACGTCTGTCGACGTTCCCTGTGGAGCTCCTCTTCGAACTCTTCTCGGACGTAGTCCTGGCAAGGATCGTAGAGGCGGCCGCAGACCAGTGTCCCGCACCGGGCTGTGGACCCGGACCGGCTCCTTGGGAGACGGGCGGGACCGGTACGAGGTTGATACGAGAACAGACCCCCGTTGATACGTAGCGGGAGGCTCACCCTGTTCGGAGGCCGGACGGGAGTGTGCTGGTGGGCGGCTGCCCGGCCCTAAGCGATGTGAATCCACCCCGTCCACCGTGCTAATGTTCTGCGTGTCGGAAGGCGCCGACCCCAAGGGGGAACAGCCCGAAGACACACCCAATGCGCGGGTGGCGGAATAGGCAGACGCGCTGGATTCAGGTTCCAGTGCCCGCAAGGGCGTGGGGGTTCAACTCCCCCCTCGCGCACACCGGAGCACCGACGAAAGTGCTCCTGAGGCACCGACGGAACGGGCGGCATCGTGATCACGATGCCGCCTGTTCCTCTGTGTGTGGCCAAAAACACGTGGACCGCCGACGGCTTGGGGCCGTCGGCGGTCCAGTTTTTGGGGCGCGAGGATCTCCGGTCGTTCTGCTGCGGGCTGGTTTCGCTACTCGGGCTACCGGTGGCCTGTGAGGAAGGTCTCAGGGCTGGGCGACGTAGCCCTGGGGGTGCAGTGCCCAGTGGCTTGGTCTTGCGGCGGCGGGTGGGCCGACGGCGTGTTTCTGAAGGCCGCTGGCGCGGGGGGCGTGGCCATCGTCGTCCTCGGACGGCACTTGAACCTCTCCTACGGCGACACCGCCACGTTTGTCGAGCAGGCGAGGCTGCGCCACTTCACCTGGGACCTGTGCGCACTGCGGTCATGGAGCCGCAGATAGCGCGAAACCTTGCACCGGCTCCGATCCGAAGGGTGACCGAGTGGCTGATGAGGTACTGACCCGCACTCGCCTTGCACCGGCGGAGGTGTTCCACAATGGCAGCGGAGCCGGTGCTCCGCGGAGTGGCCGGAAGTGAGCCCGGGAAGTTCCCGCCGGACGGCGGGGTCCCGGGCTCGCGCCCTCCTCACCCTGCGGTCAGCCGTCGTCGGCGGTGATGCGTATGACCTCGACCGCATGCCGGACGGTATCGAAGTAGCCCGGCGTGCCGGTGCGTGCCGCGACGTAGGCGCCGGCCACGGAATCGGCAGCCCACAGCAACGGCTCGCGCGGACCGGGCTCGTGGAACAACCGCAGGGCGGACCCGATCGTGCCGTTCGAACGCAGGTAGACGATCGTCTTCATGTCGCGTCCGTTCTGTCTGGCCTCCCGGCTCTCGGCGACGAGCTGCGTCACCCCGCGCAGGTCGAGCTCCCACGCCGTGCGCGCGAGGCACTTGCGACGACGACGCTCGGACGCTTCGCCTGGACGGCCGTCCCGTACGACAATCAGGTGCTGGGCGTCGAGTGCGGCGATGCGCTCGATGACGAACGCGCGACGTCGGGAGGACTCGCTGTGCCAGTGCAGTTTGCGCTGGCCGGGAGCCCGTAGGGACAGCATGGTGGCGCGGGCCGGGTCCAGGTTCTGTGGTTGGACCAGTGTCATGGCCAGGAGGTAGGTGTCGGGATCCGCTTTTCGGTCGGACTCCGACTCGTCCATGAACGCGAGGGGCCCCGGCGTGGGCCGGGCGGTTGGATGGGACATCGCGGCGAAGTTCTCCAGCGGTCAGGCTTCGCTCTGGTCGAGCTCGTCGCGCAGGTCATTCAGGGTGCGACCGTCGGCCAGACGCCACGTGATCCAGCCGTTCGACTGACTCTGCGTCACCGCGAACGCGGCCTTCGACGGCGACCGGAACGGCGTCAGCTTGCCCTCGACCGTCAGAGTGCCGTCCGCATGGACCGTTGCCGTCGCCGAGCGGTTGGCGCGCGGTTGGTGAAGGTGGAGTCGAGTGCCGGGAGCCAGGAGCCCTGCGTGGAGCAGGGGGGCGAGCGGACCGGTCGGCTTAGGCGTCTCGACCGGCGCCACGGGTTCGTCGCCCGTGCTGACGTTGAGGGTGAGCTCGACGGTGCCGTCCGCACCTGCTTCAGCGAGCTTGGTGAGCAGATCGCCGGGCAGGTGGAGTACGACGGTGGGCATGCGACCTCCGAGATCACTGAGAGTGTTCTTCTGCTGAACGCTGATGATGGCAGATGAACTCAGTGAAGGCGAGGTGTATTCCCGGCTCTACCAGTGGGTCAGGTCGAATCCCGCCGAGCAGTAGTGATCCACCGCGTCCGACGATTTGTACTGCAACTGGTCGTCGGCGATGAGCGTGGACAGAGCTGCTGCCAGCCCTGTGATGCCCACGGTCACGGCCCCCTCTTCGTCACGGAGGGACGCGTTGAGGCCCACCATGTCGGACAGACCCTCGCCGGTCACATGCAGACGCGCGCTGTACTGGTCGAGGAGTAGGAAGCCGAGTAGGCGGAGCTCATCGTCGAGTCCCTCTCCGGGCGGGGAAATTCCTGGGGCTGCCGCATGGAGGGCATTCATGAGGTCGAACTCCGGACCGTCCTCAAGGAGCCGCTGTACTGCTTCGGAAGCCCGCTACGGGAATGCCACGGCCGAACGTGCGCGGTCTGATGGGGCACTGGGCCTTGCCTGCTTGGGCGGGGCACATCATCCGCTGGCAGCCGTCGGCGTCGGCTACTTCCTGGGGCATGATGCGGTAGCCGCGGCGGGCTGCGATCAGGCTGATCCAGGTCTCCCGGTCGATGCGCTCGGCGTGCAGGTCGATGGTGGCATTGATGAGTGGGCCGGGCATGGACGGGCAGTACCAGTGGCGCTCGACGAGGGTCGCGCCGTCCGCCCCGGCCTGCTTGCCGAGTTGGTCTGCGCGGTAGCCATTGACGGGCTCACTCAGTATGGGCTGCCGTTGTCGGCTGGGTCTCTGCCCGGGTTGATTGGCAGGCAGTTCGATGGGCTGGATCGAAGAGACGAATCAGCTGGTCAGCGCACTACTCCATGATCACTCAAGTTGGTGAACCATTCCATCGGCCAGAAACATGATCGCGGCGTCGGAGTTCTTTTTGGTCGGAGAGATTCTCCGCCGGAAGGGGATTGTTCATGGTCGCGCTCTATCGATCCAGGCTCTTCATGGCCCTTGCCGCTGCGTGCGCTCTCGTGCTGACGAGTTCCTCGGTGGCGCAGGCCGGCGCTGTCGGATCGACTCCTGTCCAAACCTTCGAGTACAGCGTTGGCGGCATGGCGATGAAGGTTCCGACCGGCTGCATGTTCACACACATCATCCGAGGTGGCGGGAAGAAGATCACCTATCAGAACGCTGGCGTCGACTGTGCTTTTGTCGCCGCGCTCGGCACCGGCTTCTGCAACTGGCGGATCGACTTCACGTACGCGAACACCAACAACAAGACGTACAGGACCTCCCGGGGGCGAACGCACCCTGAGTGCAAGATCGATCCGATGCGGAACAACTCTCCCCAGACACTGCCTCGTTATGGAAAGGCGTGTGCGCATCTCCACGTCAACGGGGTGCGCCGAGTGAGCCAGTGTCACCACATTACGAAGTGAGTCGTTCATGATTGATCAACAGCAGGGGCGGAGCCAGCGATTGGAGGCGCGACGGCGGTCGGCTGGGATCGCCGCGTTCGTGGCGGGTCTCGTCGTGACACTCGCCTTCTTCGCTTTCTTCCCTGGGCTTCCGCACGTCATCGATTGGGGGGCGATCGTCGTCGCTGTCCTGGCAGGAGCAGTCGCCCGATGGGTCTGCCAGTCCTGGATGGGAAAGAGGAGCAGAGAGAGCAAGTGAACTCGGGCATAGTGACGCGGGCAGCCAAAAGGCACTCTGTGGCGACCGGGGGCGGACGTCTTGCGGGTGCTGGACGCTCGGGGCCTTGAAGCCCCTGATCTGCGCCGTGGGAAATCTGCGTCAACAGCGCGGGAAACGATCTACGAGTCGGTCTCGTGGGGCCTGATCAGTGCGTTCCGTCGGTGCCTCACATCGTCGGAACGGGCGGCATCGTAGATACGATGCCGCCCGTTCTGCTATGTCCGGACGTGGTGTGCTGTGATGAACGTCTCAGGGGTGCCAGGGCGTGCCAGGGGGTGTCCGGGGGTGCTTCTGGGGTGAAGCCCGTGGACAGGTTGCGTACGCCGCGCGTATGCATGCAGATACGCCGTGCCCGTGCCCGTGCCTATGGCCGCTGGCCGCGGTGTCGGGGGCCGTTCCTGCCGGAAGCTGAGCGGCCGGTGGAGCGCTGAGCCTGTTGCGGGGCGTGCCCGGGTTTTCCACAGGTGCGGAGTTGTCCACAGGGTGTAACGAGTTTCGGCCAGCGGCTGTACGGTCGGCACGAGTTGATGTTCGTGGGCGTACGCGGCCGGTACCGGTATCTGTGCAGGTCCGTGTGGCCGGTTCGTATGGCGGGTTCATGTGCGGGGGAGGCGGTCGGTATGACCGAGGTCGGTGCGGAGACGGCGAATGCGATCCCGGCTCAGGCGGCCGGGGTGAGCGCCCGGCGGCTGCCCCCGGTGCGGGGCTTCGCCAGGGGGCAGGCCGCGGGAACGGCCAAGGAGGAGGGCAAGGCGCTGCGGCGCCGGGTCCCGCGCGCCGCGCACGCGACCCTCGACCCGGACGGTGACCGGCCCGACGCGGTGAGCGCGGTCGAGGAGTCCAGTCGCGGCCGGATCCCCGAGCTCACGCCGATACGGGTCGGCAGGATGGCGGCCACGCCCTTCGCGTTCCTGCGTGGATCGGCGGGCCTCATGGCGTACGACCTGGCCCGTACCCCGATGACGGGGATCCGCGCCCAGATCTGCGGTGACGCCCACGCGGCCAACTTCGGCCTGTACGGAGACGCGCGCGGCGGCCTGGTCATCGATCTCAACGACTTCGACGAGACGGTTCACGGCCCCTGGGAGTGGGACCTCAAGCGGCTCGCCGCCTCCCTCGTGCTGGCCGGCCGCGAGGCGGGCGCCGACGAGGACACCTGCCGCAAGGCGGCGCATGGTGCGACGGGCTCCTACCGCCGCACCATGCGGCTGCTGGCCAAACTCCCGGTGCTGGACGCGTGGAACGCCATCGCGGACGAGGAACTCGTCTCCCACGCCGACGCCCACGACCTGCTGGGCACGCTGGAGAGGGTCTCCGAGAAGGCGCGGGCCAACACCAGCGGACGCTTCGCCGCGAAATCGACGGCACCGACCGAGGACGGCGGGCGCCGCTTCGTCGACGCTCCGCCCGTGCTGCGCGGCGTTCCGGACGCGGAGGCCGCGGCGGTGGCAGCGTCCCTGGAGGAATACGTCGACACGCTCTCCGAGGACCGTCTGCCCCTGCTGGCCCGGCACGCGGTGTACGACGTCGCCTTCCGAGTCGTCGGCACGGGCAGTGTCGGCACCCGGTCCTACGTCGTGCTGCTCCTGGACCACCGGGGCGAGCCCCTCGTCCTCCAGGTCAAGGAAGCCCGCCCCTCGGCACTGGTGCCGCATCTGGTGACCGCGGGCTTCGAGGCGCCCTCCGTCGAACACGAGGGGCGCCGGGTGGTCCTCGGGCAGAAGCGTATGCAGGTGGTCAGTGACATCCTGCTGGGCTGGACGACCGTCGAGGGACGGCCCTTCCAGGTACGGCAGTTCCGCAATCGCAAGGGCAGCGTCGACCCCGCGGCCCTGGCCGCCGACCAGATCGACGACTACGGCCGTATGACCGGCGCCCTCCTGGCCCGCGCCCACGCCCACAGCGCCGACCCCCGCCTGATCTCCGGCTACTGCGGCAAGAACGAGGAACTGGACGAGGCGATCGCCACGTTCGCCGTCGCCTACGCCGACCGCACGGAGGCGGACCACGCGGACCTGGTGGCGGCCGTACGCGCGGGGAAGATCGCTGCGGAGGACGGGGTCTAGGGGAGGACGGGGACTGAGGGGAGGAGGGGGAC
>JODI01000009.1 GCA_000720805.1 Streptomyces violaceoruber | reverse complement strand
ACCCACCCCGGCCCCCGTACCTTCGAGGACCTCGTCGCCGAAGGCGCCGCCGTCCCCACCGAGGGCTGGGACTTCTCCTGGTTCGAGGGGCGGGCCACCGAGGCGCGGCCCTCTTGGGGGTATGCCCGGTCGATGGCCGGGCGGCTGGCCGGCGCGACCGCCGCGCTCGACATCCACACCGGGGGAGGCGAGGTCCTGGACTTCGCCCTCGGCACCGCGGCACCCCAGGCGCCCGTCCTCACCGTCGCCACGGAGGTCTGGCCGCCGAACGCCGCCAAGGCCACCGCCCTGCTCCGCCCGCGCGGCGTCGCCGTCGTCGCGACAACGCAGGACGCGCCCCTGCCCTTCGCGGACGCGGCCTTCGACCTGGTCGTCAGCCGCCATCCCGTCCGCCCCGACTGGCCGGAGATCGCCCGGGTGCTGCAGCCCGGCGGCACGTACTTCGCCCAGCACGTCGGCCCCGCCAGCGTCTTCGAACTCGTCGAGTACTTCCTCGGCCCCCAGCCGGACCAGTCCCGCAGCGACCGCCACCCCGACCGGGAACGCGCCGGAGCGGAGGCGGCCGGCCTGGAGATCGTCGACCTGCGCGCCGAGCGGCTCCGCATGGAGTTCCACGACATCGCGGCCGTCGTCCACTTCCTGCGCAAGGTGGTCTGGATGGTCCCCGGCTTCACCGTCGAGGCGTACGAGCCCCGACTCCGCTCACTCCACGAACAGATCGAGGCAAAGGGCCCCTTCGTCGCCCACAGCACCCGCCACCTCTTCGAGGCCCGCAGGCCGGGCAGTGCGCCTGACCACTGAACCAAACCGCTGAGCCCGGCCTGCACCGAGCCGCTGGACCTACGCGTGTGGTCCCGCCGCGACCGTCCCGATCACTAGTTCGGCCCGTGCCTCCAGTACGTTGCCCACCCGCTGCGCCTGTTCGCCCAGCTCCCGCTCCTGGCGTGCCGTCAGACGCCCCAGGGGCTCCACCGTGACGGTCGTACGCCGCCCCTGGCGCCGCTGGTGCCAGACTCCGGCCACCACCCCATCGACCAGCAGCACCGGATAGTTCCCGGCCTGCCCGCCCGCCAGCGCCCGCCGGTACGCGTCACCCGGGAAGAGCAGCTCACGCGGCTGTACGGCGATCCCGTACGCGTCGAAATACGGCAGCAACCGCACCCCGCGGACCCGCTCCTGGGGAAAGACGGTGTCGCCGGCCGCCACCCACGCCGGGGCACCCTCGAAGACGACCTCCTCGATGTCCCCGGTCCCGCTCAGCTCGCCGAACAGCCGGCTCGCCCAACCGGTCGGCGCCGCCAGCCACTTGGCGAAGTACGCCGGGGTCGACGGCCCGTAGGCGTGCAGATACCGGCGTACGAGTGCGCGCACCGCCTCCTGCGGCGGGAGCGGGACGAAGTGCGGTGGGCGGGTGCAGGTCACCTTGCGGCCCCGGTTCGGGCCGAAGCAGAGGGCGCCAGACTGGCCCGCCCGGTGCAGCACCTGACGCCAGCGCGGCCACAGGTCCTGGAAGGCCGGCATCACCCGATCGCCCGCCCACGGGCCGGTGCGGGCGACGACCTCCTCGCTCAGCTCGTCGATGGTCAGGCACACCCCGTCGAGGGCGTCCCCGATCGCCGCCACGATCTGCCCGGCCTGCTCCTCGGTGACCCGCACCCCGGCCGCGAAGGGACTCGCGCCGGAGGGAACGGCCGTCAGCGCGGCGCACCACAGCGGCAGTTCACGCGAGGCCAGCAGGTGCACGGTCCCGCGCGGACCGTGCGTCTTCACCAGCGAGCGGTTCTCCCAGAGTGCGGCCCGTACGTCCACCCGGGTCGTCCCGGCCGCCCGTACCCCCACCGACACCTCCGCGGCCGACAGCACCTGCGCATGGGCGGCGAGCATCGCACCCACCACCTCGGCGACGGCCGTACCGCTCTGGGCGGGATTGGCCAGGAACTGCCGTTCCAGCCGCCGCGCGCTTGCCTGCTCCCATGTGATTCTCACGGTCATGGGCCGACGCTAGAAGCGGACGAGGTCAGATCCTGTCCTCTTCGCCGCTGTCACCTGGACAGGACGCCAGAGAGAGGTCACTCCCCGTGTTCTGCCCGCATTTCCATGGCTTCACCGGGTTTCCACATCGTTATCGCAGGTGACTCGCATCCTCTCCGTGCGTCACGTAAGTTCGGACCAAGGTAATTCGCGTGAGCAAAGCTGCGCGGGTCGGTGCCGTGCAGCGGAGGGGGCTGCGCGGTGCCGCGTTCCTCGCTCGGCGTCAAGCCGGCGATCCCGTGTCCGTCACCCACTGGAGGGAACCCTTCCCTTCGGATATTCCCCGGGGTCCTCCCCGGGATCCCCCGGTCTCCGCCACGATTCGGCCACACACCAGCCACGAAAGGGCCTCCGGTCCACCATCTCGGCGTCGCCGTCCGACTCCGGAGAGTAGTTGTGGCACGCCGATGCGCGCAGCATCACTTACGAAGGGTTATGGTGGAAACCCCCCCTCGGGCCGGTCCGTCTCCCCCCCACGGACCGGCCCGTTTTTTTGTGCCACGGGGGGTACTCGTAGCGGCTCCGCCGCCCGGGCGTGACCAGCCACAACCGGGCCGACGGCCGCCAACGAAGAGGCGCACTCCCCAAGTCGGGGCCTGGTCGGCGGCCAGGAGGCGCCGACAACCCACCCGCACCGCCAAGCTGGACAGCGCGGTAACCTTCGCCACGCGGGGACCGCATCCGCACGGAGGGGCTGACAATCAAGTGAACCTGCGCGACACACTGCGCGGCCTGCTCGTCAGGCTGTACGCGCGCCGGGTGGAAGGTCACCTGGACCACGCCCAGGTGCCCAAGCACATCGGCGTCGTCATGGACGGCAACCGGCGCTGGGCCAAGGCCGCCGGTTCCACCACCGCCCAGGGTCACCGCGCCGGTGCCGACAAGATCGAGGAATTCCTCGGCTGGTGCACCGAGGCGGACGTCGAGGTCGTCACTCTCTGGCTGTTCTCCACGGACAACTTCGACCGGCCGCAGGAGGAGCTCGTCCCGCTCTTCGGCATCATCGAGGACGTCGTCCGTTCCCTGGCCGCCGACGGCCGCTGGCGCGTGCATCACGTCGGCGCGCTGGACCTCCTGCCGCAGGGCATGCAGCGGGCCATCAAAGAGGCCGAGGAGACCACCGCCGAGACCGACGGGATACTGGTCAACGTCGCAATCGGCTACGGCGGCCGCCAGGAGATCGCCGACGCGGTCCGTTCGATGATCATGGACGCCGCCGACAAGGGCACCTCGATGGAGGCGCTCGCCGAGTCCGTCGACATCGAGACGATCGGCCGTCACCTGTACACCGGCGACCAGCCCGACCCGGACCTGGTCATCCGTACGAGCGGCGAGCAGCGTCTGTCCGGGTTCATGCTGTGGCAGACGGCTCATTCGGAGTACTACTTCTGTGAGGTTTTCTGGCCGGCCTTCCGCAAGGTCGACTTCCTCCGGGCCCTGCGTGACTACGCGGCCCGGCACCGGCGCTACGGCGGCTGAACAGGCTGAACACACGCCTGTCGCGGCACCGGGGCAACCACCGGACAGCCACCGGAAAATCCTTCCCGGTACCCCCTTTGGGGACGGAAGTAACAAGGAGTTCACCAGCGCGCCGCCATAGGTGTCTGCATGGCACCGCATGTTCGAGGGCATAAGCCAAGCAGGCCGACGCCCGAACCACGGGTGTCGGATCTCAGCGGGCGGCACGGGGCCGTCCGCCCGGGAGGCCCTTTGCACCAGCCCGACCGTGCGGTCTCAGCGCGGACGAAGCAGTGGAGGGCCGGTCCCCGGCCCGTGCATCGCGGCCGACGACCGGTCCAGCTCCACTCCGTCGCTCCCCGACCTCATCCGAGGGGGTACGTCCTTCCGTGGTGACCAGCACAAAGCGCCATAAGCCCGACCGGCGCACTTATGTTCTCGACACCAGCGTCCTGCTGGCCGACCCGCACGCCCTGAACCGCTTCGACGAGCATGAAGTAGTGCTGCCGATCGTCGTGGTCACGGAACTGGAGGCCAAGCGGCATCACCCCGAACTGGGCTACTTCGCCCGGCAGGCCCTGCGCCTGCTGGACGAGTTCCGGGTCCGGCACGGTCGCCTCGACGCCCCCATCCCGATCGGGGAACTCGGCGGGACCGTCCGTGTCGAGCTCAACCACTCGGACCCCAGCGTGCTGCCCAGCGGCTACCGCCTGGGGGACAACGACTCCCGCATCCTCGCGGTCGCCCGCAACCTGCAGGCCGAGGGGTTCGACGTCACCGTCGTGTCGAAGGACCTCCCGCTCAGGATCAAGGCGTCCTCGGTCGGGCTCCTCGCCGAGGAGTACCGCGCCGAACTCGCCATCACGGACTCCTCCGGCTGGACCGGAATGTCCGAACTGACCCTGCCCGGCGAACAGGTGGACATCCTCTTCGAGGAGGGGCACGTCCATGTGCCCGAGGCCGCCGAGATGCCGGTGCACACCGGGCTGATGATCCAGTCGGAGCGCGGCAAGGCCCTCGGCCGGGTCACGCCCGAGGGCAACGTCCGGGTGGTGCGCGGGGATCGTGAGGTGTTCGGCATCAAGGGCCGCAGCGCGGAGCAGCGCATCGCGCTGGATCTGCTCCTCGACCCGGACATCGGGATCGTGTCGATGGGCGGCCGGGCCGGCACCGGCAAGTCGGCGCTGGCACTGTGCGCGGGGCTGGAGGCGGTCCTGGAGCGCCGTCAGCACAAGAAGGTGATGGTCTTCCGGCCGCTGTACGCGGTGGGCGGGCAGGAACTCGGCTATCTGCCGGGATCCGAGTCCGAGAAGATGAGCCCCTGGGCGCAGGCGGTCTTCGACACGCTGTCCGCGGTCACCAGCCGCGAGGTCATCGAGGAGGTCACCGCACGGGGCATGCTCGAAGTCCTGCCCCTCACCCACATCCGCGGGCGCTCCCTGCACGACGCGTTCGTGATCGTGGATGAGGCGCAGTCACTGGAGCGGAACGTCCTGCTGACCGTTCTGTCCCGGATCGGCGCGAATTCAAGGGTGGTTCTCACCCATGACGTGGCCCAGCGGGACAATCTGCGGGTCGGCCGGTACGACGGAGTGGTCGCCGTGGTCGAGAAACTGAAGGGCCATCCGCTCTTCGCACACGTCACGCTGACCAGGTCCGAGAGGTCCCAGATCGCGGCCCTTGTGACCGAAATGCTCGAAGACGGGCACGTCTGAGAGAAGCGGTCCCATAGGGGTCGGTTACGCGGTGGTTGGCGCCGTCCGGAAAAGGCAATGAGCCTAGCCGGGCGGCGCCTTCGCGCGTGGAGCTTTCTCAGAATCCCCAGGGCCAAACGGGATGTGAGCTTTCACACGCAACTGAGAATTGCCTTGCGGCGTCGGGTTACGGCAGAGTCTCACTCCTGTCAGGCCCCGCATACGACACATCTGTACCCCCAGCGGTACGGCACCACGGAAACACCACCCAACTCCATAGCGTTGTCGTATGCCGCCCGAGTCTTCACACGGCTCTCCCCGCAAGGGAGTTGCCCACCGGGCCCGCGCCTCCCGTGACCCCGTAGTTGGGAGGCCAGTGCCAGGGGCACGATTGCGTCCGCCAGGGTCACCGAAGCGGGCGATGCTGGAAGGAAACCGTGTGAGCCCGATCTCGGTCCGGGGATTCGCAGTGGCCTCGGCCACGGCGGTCACCGCTGTCGGTAGCGTCGTCGGAGTTGCCTCGGGCAGCACCGCGCAGCCCCACGACGCGGAGGCGACGGCAGCCGACTCGACGCTCCTGGCGGACATCCCCGCAGGGCAGCAGGCGCAGGTGCAGACCGCGTCGTTCCTCACGCAGCAGGCCGACACCCAGGCCATCGCCGCGGACGCGAGCGCCAGGAAGGTCGCGGAGGAAGCGGCCCGCAAGGAAGCCGCGAAGACCGCGCAGCAGAAGAAGGACGCCGCCGAGAAGGCGGAGCAGGCCGCCAAGGAACTCGCCGAGGCCAAGGCCAAGGCCGCCAAGGCGGCGAGCTCCTCGTCCTCGTCCGCCTCCTTCCCCGCGAAGAGCTCGTACACCATCGCGGAGGTCCAGGACATGGCGCGCTCGATCGTGGGCAGCGCCCAGTTCGGGTGCTTCAGCAACATCGTGGACCACGAGTCCTCCTGGAACTACCGGGCCGTCAACCCCTCCTCCGGCGCATACGGTCTCGTCCAGGCACTGCCCGGAGGCAAGATGTCCTCCGTCGGCGCCGACTGGCAGACCAACCCGGCCACCCAGATCAAGTGGGGCCTCAAGTACATGAACGAGCGCTACGGCAGCCCGTGCGACGCCTGGTCGTACTGGCAGGTCAACGGCAACTACTGAGCCGGCCGCCGCACTCAACCCCGCACAGCCCCTCCCCGTCCTAGGGGGAGGGGCTGTTGCCATGTAGCGTCTGACGGAACGACTTCCAGGAGGCCAGGGGGGAGTGGTGGGGGGAGACGGGGGAAGAGGACGGATCATGTCGCGAGTGCCAGGGTGGCTCGGTCGGATCGGCGCCGGACTGACCGACATCGGTGAGCGGTTGAGCGAGCGTCGCGCGCGGGCGGAACGGGAGGACGCAGAGTCCGAAGGCGCCGCGTACGCCGACGACGGCCTGCTGCTCATCCATGACCACAACCCACCGGACCAGGACCACACGGCCGTCGTCGTCGCCACCCGGCCGGATCCCGCGCAGGCCGTGCCATGGGGAATGCGGGTCGCGGCCGAGGCCGGCTGGCGGCTGCTGGTGCTGGCGGGCACGCTCTGGGTCCTCATGCGGGTCATCAGCGCCGTACAGCTGGTGGTGCTGGCGTTCGTGGCGGCGCTGCTGATCACGGCGATCCTGCAGCCCACGGTGGCACGGCTGAGGCGGCTCGGTGTCCCGCGCGGGCCGGCCACCGCCCTGACCGTGATCCTCGGGTTCGTCGTCATGGGGCTGATCGGCTGGTTCGTGACCTGGCAGGTCATGGAGAACATCGACAACCTCTCCGACCAGCTCCAGGACGGCATCGACGAGTTGCGCAAGTGGCTGCTCAACAGCCCCTTCCACGTCACCGACAAGCAGATCAACGACATCGCCGAGAACCTGCGCAACGCGGTCGGCGCGAACACCGACCAGATCACCTCGGCGGGTCTCGAGGGCGTCACGGTCGTCGTCGAGGCGCTGACCGGGATCCTGCTGGCGGCCTTCTCGACGCTGTTCCTTCTCTACGACGGCCGGCGCATCTGGGAGTGGACGCTGAAGCTGGTCCCGGCGGCGGCCCGGCCGGGCGTCGCGGGCGCCGGCCCGAGGGCGTGGCGGACGCTGACCGCGTACGTCCGCGGCACGGTGATAGTGGCGTTGATCGACGCGATCTTCATCGGCCTGGGCATCTTCTTCCTCGACGTCCCCATGGCCGTCCCGCTCGCCGTCTTCATCTTCCTGTTCGCCTTCA
This sequence comes from Streptomyces violaceoruber, assembly GCA_000720805.1. Classification (GTDB taxonomy): domain Bacteria; phylum Actinomycetota; class Actinomycetes; order Streptomycetales; family Streptomycetaceae; genus Streptomyces; species Streptomyces cellulosae_A. The sequence goes on along the minus strand of JODI01000009.1, from coordinate 146,646 downwards.
TCCCGCTCGTCGGCGCGGTCGTCTCCGGCGCGCTGGCGGTCGTGGTCGCGCTGGTGACGCAGGGCGTGTTCACGGCGGTCATGGTGTTGGTGGTGGTCCTGGCCGTCCAGCAGATCGAGGGCCACATCCTGCAGCCGTTCATCCTGGGCCGGGCGGTCCGGGTGCACCCGCTGGCGGTCGTCCTGTCCGTCGCGGCCGGCGGAATGATCGCCGGGATCGGCGGCGCGGTGGTGGCGGTCCCGCTGGTGGCGGTCACCAACACGGTGGTGGGCTACCTACGGTCGTACTCCCACGAGACGGCCCTGAAACACTCCCCACGACCGCACGGGGCCACGGCCATGGATTCGGCGCCGGTGGAGCCGCCGGAGGACCCTCCCGAGCACTAGGGCCCTGGGCCCTGGGGGTGCGGCCCCTGGGACGGTCACGGCCAACACCGGCCCCGTTGCGGCGAGGGCCCCTCCCGCGAGGAGAGGGGCCCGGTGCCGCCGTGCTACTCCGTCCGCAGCCCGTCCGGCCGCATCAGCCGCAGCAGGGGCGGGAGGCTGAACAGCGTCACCACCAGGACGACCGCCGCGCCCACGCCGGTCATGGACAGCACGCTCGGCCAGTCCACGCGCACGGTGGTGTCCGTCATCCGCAGCAGTACCGCGCCCAGCGTGAGCCCCACCGTCGACGCCAGCACCAGTCCCAGCGCGATCGGGATCGCCGTCTGCCACAGCACCGACAGGCTGAGCGTGCGCCGCCGGGTGCCGAAGGCGACCAGCGCCGACAACAGCCGCTTGCGCTCGCGCAGTTGCTCCAGCTGCGACACCAGCAGGCTCGCCCCGATCAGGGCCAGCACACACGCGGCGCCGACGAACAGGCCCGTACGGATGGCGGTGTACCGGTCGGACCGCTCGACGGACTGCCAGACGGTGGGGGCGGTCAGCGGATCGATCGTCGCCGCCGTGTTCCGCACCAGGTCCTGTGCGTCCGGCACGGACTCGTCGAGCATCAGGTAGAGCTGCCCGGCCAGCGTCGGGAGGGCCGTGGCCGACAGCGCCTTGGGGGTGATCAGGAAGCCGCCCCGGAGCTCACCGGTCGGGTACGGCAGGGACCGCGCCCGCTTCAGCCCCGACGGCACCACCCAGGGGACCTCCGCGGCCTTCGGGACGTCGTCCCAGGACGGGTCGAAGTACAGGGTGCGTCCGGCCTTGGCCAGCTTCGGGGTGGTGGTGTCGCGATGGCCGCTGTCGGCACTGCCGCCGTCCGCGGTGAAGGCGTCTCCGTCCCGGCAGGAGGGCAGCCGGAACGCCTTTCGCAGTGACGCGCAGTCCCCGACGGTCACCTGGACGGTGAACTCCGGGTTCTTGCGCCGCTCGCCGACGTACCCCTCGGCATAGGCGGAGACCTGGCGCACGCCGTCGGTCCGCCGGAACCTCTCGGCGGCCCGGTCCAGCGGCATGGTGCCGGCGGGCACCGTCATCGCCATCCCCGCCTGTGTGACGTCGTAGCCGGTGTTCTTCGTGTAGTCCTTCTCCACACCGGCGAACAGCATCTGCAGCGCGATCGCCCCGGCCACCGCGACCGCGATGCCGTTGACCATGCGGGCCGCCGTACCGCTGCTCAACTGGAGCCTGCGCACAGCCAGTTGCCAGGCCACGCCACCCCGGCCGAGGCGCCCGACGACCGCCTCGACGATCCACGGCAGCAGCGCGGTCACCCCGACCAGCAGCAGCATCACACCACCGACGACCAGGTACTGGTTGAAGTCGCCGTCGCCTCGGCCCTGGCCCACCATGGGGAAGAGCATCCCGAGTCCGCCCAACGGCAGCAGCAGCCGCCACCACAGCCGGCGGCGCGCCGGTTTCGCGGTACGCACCACGCCGAGCGGCTCGATCACCACTCCGCGCAGCGCGAACAGCGTCACCAGTACGGCGGCCGCCGGGACGGCGAGGCCGACCAGCAGGGCGAGTGCGGGGGACGGGTTGAGGTAGTCCGGGTACACGCTGATGTCGAACACCTCGACGGATCCGGCCGCCTGACGTCCTATCAGGAAGAAACCGGCGCCGAAGAACAGTCCCAGCACCGAGCCCGCGAGCGCCTCGCCGGCCGCGATCCGGCGGGTCGAACGGCTGTCGGAGCCCACCAGCCTGAGGGCCGCCAGCCGTCGGTCACGCCGCTCGCCGCCGAAGCGCACGGCCGCGGCGATGAACACGGCCACCGGCATCAGCAGCACCACGAAGACGACCAGGATCAGCAGGATCAGCACCGGGTCGGACCGCTCGGGGGTCTGGTTCAGCTCCCCGAATTTTTCGATCCGGGCAGCCCCGCCGTTGTCGAGGTGCTCGGCGAGGCCCACACCGCCACGGTAGAAGGCGAGTTCCGCCGAGCCGACCAGCCCGCTCTCACCGATCGTGCCGACGATCCGCTGCGGCAACCGCTCCCGCAGCAACCTGCCGGAGCCGGACTCCAGAAGTTTCTTCAGCGCGGGGGAGACCACCATCTCGCCCTTCGCCGGGAACTTCTCCAGACCGGGCGGCAGCGGCGCCCGCGGCCCCTCCGGCGTCAGGTCCCGCCCCCGGACGTCCTTGTCGCGGAAGGTGGTGTCGACCTGCGCGACCAGTAGCGAGTGGTCCGACCTGGGTACCTTCGTATCGGTGTCGCCGTAGTTGAGGTCGTTGCGCGCGGCCTCCCGGTCGTGCCGTACCGCCAGCGCGTTCGGCAGCGCGGTCGTCAGCAGCAGCAGCGCCACCCCCAGCCCGACCCCGACGGCCGTCAGCAGCGCCCGGATCCATCCCTCGCGCCCGCCGGCGAAGGCGAACCTGACCCCCATGGCGAGGTCTCGCCACCACTGCCGCACGCTCATATGGCCCGCTCCATGTCCCGGGACTTCCCGTCCCGTACGACGATCTCGCGGTCGGAGTAGGCGGCCACCCGCGCCTCGTGCGTGACCAGGACGACGGCCGCGTTGGTGGACCGGGCTGCGTCCGTGAGCAGGTCCATCACGCGCTCGCCGTTGAGCGAGTCCAGTGCGCCGGTCGGCTCGTCGGCGAACAGCACGCGCGGGCTGGTGACCAGCGACCGGGCCACGGCGACCCGCTGCCCCTGCCCGCCGGAGACCTCCCCGGGCCGCTTCTTGCGCAGGTCGTCGACCTCCAGCCGCTCCATCCACGTCAGCGCGGTCCGCTCGGCCTCCTTGCGGGGCGTCCCGTTCAGCCGCAGCGGGAGGGCGACGTTCTCGACGCAGGTCAACTCGGGCACCAGCTGCCCGAACTGGAACACGAACCCGAACTCGGTGCGCCTGAGGGCACTGCGCTGGGCGTCGTTCATGGTGGCCATCTCGTGCCCGTTGTACGTGATCGAGCCCGAGTCGGGCGTCACGATCCCGGCGAGACAGTGCAGCAGCGTCGACTTCCCGGACCCGGACGGGCCCATCACGGCGACCACCTCGCCGGGGTGGACGGAGAACTCGGCGCCGTCGAGCGCGAGGGTCGGGCCGTACGCCTTGCGCAGGTCGTCGGCCACGAGCAGGGAACCAGCGGGATGCGTCACTCGGCCACCGCCTCGGCGAGCTTGTCGAGCCGTGCGGCCGTCAGTTCCAGCCAGCGCAAGTCCGCCTCCAGATGGAACAGCGCGTGGTCGCAGATCAGCTGATCGGCGAGATCGCCCTTGCGCTTGCGGTCGGTCAGGATCCGCATCATGCGCAGGTGTTCGGCACGCTGGGTGTCGAGGATGTCGGCCGCGTCGCGCCGCGTCAGCAGCGCGAGGACCACCTTCGTGTACAGCGTCGACTGCAGATACGGCTCGGGCTTCTCCGGCGTCGCCAGCCACCGCTCCACGTCGGTGATCCCGGCCTCGGTGATCGCGTACCGCTTGCGCTCGGGCCCGTCGCCGGGCTCGATGCCCTCGACCTCGACGAGCCCGTTCTTCAGCAGGCGGGACATCGTCGAGTAGACCTGGCCGTAGTGCAGCGGCCGGTCGTGACCGAACTTCTCGTCGAAGGCGCGCTTCAGGTCGTAGCCATGACGCGGGCCGGACTCCAGGAGTCCCAGGAGAGTGTGACCGATGGACATGGGAGGGACTCTACATACGGTGTATACCCCGTATGTATACGGGGAGTGCTGTGATCATGGCGGGGCGTGCGGTCGCGCAGGTGGGAGCCGATTGTCACGGTTCTGCGACAGGCCCGGAGCTCCCGGGCGGCCGACCTCGACGCGGGATCGGCCTGGCCTCGCCGGGCAGCCGGCCGGACTCGGCCAGCGCCCTGCGCAACAGGAACTCGATCTGGGCGTTGGCCGAGCGCAGCTCGTCCCCGGCCCACCGGGCCAGCGCCTCGTACACCAGCGGGTCCAGCCGCAGCAGCACCTGCTTGCGCTGCTGCGGCCGCCGCCGGGGCGTGGGCCCCTCGCCGGACTCCGTCACTGGTACAGCGTCCCCGTGTTCAGTACCGGCTGCGGGGCCCGGTCGCCGCACAGCACCACCATCAGGTTGGACACCATCGCCGCCTTTCGTTCCTCGTCCAGTTCGACGATGCCCTGCTCGGTGATCCGGGCCAGCGCCGCCTCGACCATCCCCACCGCGCCGTCCACGATCTGCCGCCGGGCCGCGACGACCGCGCCGGCCTGCTGCCGCTGGAGCATCGCCGAGGCGATCTCGGGCGCGTACGCGAGGTGCGTGAAGCGCGACTCGATGATCTGCACGCCGGCCGCCTCCACGCGCGCGTGCAGTTCGACGGCGAGCTTCTCGGTGATTTCCTCGGCGTTGCCGCGCAGTGAGAGCCCGTCCTCGTCGTGGGCGTCGTACGGGTACTCGATGGCGATGTGCCGTACGGCCGCCTCGGTCTGGGTGGCGACGAACTCCAGGAAGTCGTCCACCTCGAAGCTGGCCTGGGCGGTGTCCTCCACCTTCCACACCACGACCGCTGCCAGCTCAATCGGGTTGCCGTAGGCGTCGTTGACCTTGAGGACCGCGGTCTCGTGGTTGCGGACCCGGGTGGAGATCTTCTCGCGGGAGGTGAGCGGGTTCACCCAGCGCAGCCCGTCCTCGCGGATCGTGCCCCGGTAGCGCCCGAAGAGCTGGACGACCCGGGCCTCGCCCGGCGCCACCATGTTCAGTCCGCACATCGCGACGAACGCGGCCAGACCTATCAGGACACCGCCGACGATCAGGGCGGCCTTGGCGCCGGTCGCGGCGACCGTGGTGGCGGTCACGACCATCCCGACGCCGATCAGCAGTCCGAGCAGGCCCAGCAGCAGCGCGAGTCCGCCGCCGATGCTGTGCGCGGCGAACTCCCGCACGCGGGGCGGGGGCATGGCGGGGAGGTCGGCGGCTTGGGCGGTCGTGGTGCTTTCGGTGGTCGGTGCCGAGTCGTTCGTGGGCGTGTTCGCGGACATCGAAGTCCCCCCGGTTCTCGTGCGTTCGTCCGTGTCTGGTCGGATACGGCTATAGCTAAGTGATATCACTTTACCCCGTCGCGGCAACCCTCAAGCCGTTTCGAACGTCGGTTCCGTTGGGACGGGTGCTGATTGTCACGTCCGCAAAAGGCGGGATCGAGAGCCCTTTGTCACAGCAGGCGGTGTTAGCTTTCTGAGCTGATCTGAGCCACCCGTCTGTGTGACAGCAGAGAACGAAGCGGAGCGAGCGGACCCATGGGACGAGCGGAAGAGAGACGAGCGCGACAGCGCGGCGGCCACCGCGCGGCGCCCACACGCTCGACCGCGACACCGGCCGAGGGCGTCGGCGGCGGCCGTGCGGCGGCCCGCCGGGCGGCCAAGGGCAAGGGCGCGAAGAAGGGCAACGGGAAGAGCGGCATACGCAGGCTGTTCACCTGGAAGAAGGTGCTCGGCACCTTCTTCGGCCTCTGCATGCTCGGTATCGGCGCCTTCATCGTGCTGTACATCATGGTGCCCGTCCCCAACGGCAACGCGGCGGCGCAGGCCGCACAGCGCCAGAGCAACGTCTACAAGTACAGCGACGGCACCGTCCTCGCCCGCGCCGGCAAGGTCAACCGGGAGATCGTGGACCTGTCCAAGGTGCCCAAGGGTGTCCAGCACACCTTCGTCGCCGCCGAGAACAAGTCCTTCTACCACGACAACGGCATCGACCTCAGGGGCACGGCCCGCGGTCTGTACAACACCCTCAGGGGCCGGGGCGCGCAGGGCGGTTCGACGATCACCCAGCAGTACGTCAAGAACTACTACCTCAGCCAGGAGCAGACGGTCACCCGCAAGCTCAAGGAGATGGTCATCTCCCTGAAGGTGGACCGCCAGAACTCCAAGGACGAGATCCTCGCCGGCTACATCAACACCAGCTACTTCGGCCGCGACGCCTACGGCATCCAGGCCGCCGCGCAGGCCTACTACGGCGTCGACGCCGACAGGCTCAAGGTGGAGCAGGGCGCGTACCTCGCGGCCCTCCTGCAGGCGCCGAGCCAGTACGACTGGGCGGTGGCGTCCGACACCGGCAAGCGGCTGGTGCGGGCCCGCTGGAACTACGTCCTGGACAACATGGTCGAGGAGAACTGGCTGGACAAGGGCGAGCGCGACGCCATGAAGTTCCCGGTGCCGAAGGAGCCGAAGCCCACCGCCGGCCTGGAGGGCCAGAAGGGCTATCTGGTCGACCTCGCCAACAAGCAGGTCGCAGCGCAGCTGGTGAAGCAGCAGGGCATCACCCAGTCCCAGGCCGAGGCCGAAGTCGTCGGCCAGGGCTGGACCATCACCTTGAACATCGACAAGAAGAAGCAGCTCCAGCTGGAGAAGTCCGTCAAGTCGCAGCTGACCAGCAAGCTGGACCCGAAGAAGCGCAAGGTCGACAAGAACATCCAGGCCGGCGCGGTCTCGGTCGACCCCAAGACGGGGAAGATCGTCGCCCTGTACGGCGGTGTGGACTACTTCAAGCACTTCACCAGCAACGCGACCCGGACGGACTACCAGCCCGCGTCGACCTTCAAGCCGGTGATCCTGGCCGCCGCCCTGGACGAGGGCGCGGAGACCCAGTCCGGCAAGCCGATCACCGCGAACACGATCTACGACGGCACCAGCAAGCGTCCGGTCGTGGACAACGGCACCAAGGTCGGGTTCGCCCCCGAGAACGAGGACGACCACAACTACGGCGACGTCACCGTGCAGACGGCGATGAACCAGTCCATCAACTCCGTCTTCGCGCAGTTGGGCGTGGACGTCGGCATGGACAACGTGCTCAAGGTGGCCGGCCAGCTCGGCATGGACACCGACGGCATGAAGCCGGTGCCCGCGCTGACCCTGGGCACCATGGGCGCCAGCCCCCTGCAGATGGCCGGCGTCTACGCCACCCTCGACAACCACGGCAAGCAGGTCACGCCGAGCATCATCAAGGAGGCCGAGCAGTCCAACCGCTCGGTGCCGATGCCCGACCCGATCGGCGACCAGGTCATCACCCAGGAGACCGCCGACACGGTCACCTCGGTGCTGACCGGCGTGGTCGACGACGGTACGGCCAGCGCCTCGGTGGCGGACAACTCCGCGCGCGACGGCCAGCAGGTGGCCGGCAAGACCGGCACCTCCGACGACAACAAGTCGGCCTGGTTCACCGGGTACACGCCCGACCTGGTCACCTCCGTCGGTCTTTTCGGCGAGGACGAGAAGACCCGCGCGCACGCCAAGATGTACGGCGCCGGCGGCGAGGAACGCGTCAACGGCGGTGGCTTCCCGGCGAAGATCTGGGCGGCCTACACGTTCGGCGTGTCGGCGAAGAACAGCAAGTTCGACCTCGACACCACCCAGGGCGCGGCGGTCAAGCCGACCAAGTCGCCGACGGTCTCCCATACCCCGACCCAGCCCCCGTCGGAGGAGCCGTCCACGGAGCCCCCGACGTCGGAGCCGCCCACCTCGTCGGCGCCCCCGCCCTCCTCGCCCCCCGCGTCGCATTCCCCGTCGAACACCCCGAGCAGCCCGCCGCCGCCGTCCATTCCGGTGACGACCCCGCCGCAGGGCGGCGCCACCAGTTCGGAGACCCCGCCGGACCCGCTTGACGGTCAATAGCCGGCCGACAGCCGGTCCGAGGAAACGAAAGGGGCGCCCGGATACCACCGGGCGCCCTTGACGTGTCCCCGAGGCGAGGGGGCTGTGCTCAGCTCCGGTTCAGCTCGAACCAGACCACCTTCCCGGTACTCAGCCGAGTCGCTCCCCACCGCCTGGCCAGCCTGTTCACGAGATACAGCCCGCGCCCGCCCTCGTCCGTGGCACGGGCCTGCCGCAGTCGCGGCAGCTGAGGGACGTCGTCCCCGACCTCGCAGCGCAGCACGTCCGTCCGCAGCAGCCGGAGCGTGATCGGCCGGGTCGCGTACCGGACCGCGTTCGTCACGACCTCGCTGACCAGCAGCTCCACCGAGTCGCTGAGCTCTTCCATGTCCCAGCGGGACAGCGCGCGACGGGCCAGTCGGCGGGCCCGGCCGGGGGCCATCTCCTCCGGCTCCAGGTACCAGTAGGCCACGTCGCTCGGCGCGATCCCGTCGAAGCGGGCGGCGAGCAGCGCGATGTCGTCGTCCCGGTCGCCCGGGCCGAGCATGTCCAGCACCTCGTCGCACAGGGCTTCCAGGGGCGGCGGATGGTCGGGGCCGGTCAGCTGCGCGGTCGCGGCGAGCTTCTCGCGCAGCTGCTCTATGCCGGTCCACACGTCCCGCAGGCGCGACTCGACCAGCCCGTCGGTGTACAGGAGCAGGGTCGCTCCGGCGGGGGCGTCCAGCTCCACGGCCTCGAAGTCGACGCCTCCGACACCGATCGGCGCCCCCGGCGGCACCCGCAGCACCTCGGCCCGGCCGCCCAGGTGCAGCAGGACGGGCGGGGGATGGCCGGCGTTGGCGATGGTGATGCGGTGCGAGACCGGGTCGTAGACGGCGTACAGGCAGGTCGCCATGCGGTCGGTGCCCAGGCGCTGGGCCTGTTCGTCGAGGTGGTGCAGGACCTCCTGCGGGGGCAGATCGAGCCCGGCGAGCGTCTGGGCCGTCGTGCGCAGCTGGCCCATGATGGCCGCGCTGGTCATCGAGTGGCCCATGACGTCACCGACGACCAGGGCGACCCGGCTGCCGGGCAGGGGGATCGCGTCGTACCAGTCGCCGCCGACCCGCGCGGTCTCCGCGGCGGGCAGATAACGGGACGCCAGCCGTACGCCCGTGGGCCGCGGCAGCGTCTCCGGCAGCATGGTGCGCTGGAGTTCGTCGGCGATGTACGCCTCACGGCCGTACAGCACGGCCTTGTCGATGCCGAGCGCGCTGTGCGTGGCGAGCTGGGCCGCGACCAGCAGATCGTCGGGGTCGAAGGGGATCCGGTCCGGGCGGCGCAGGAACAGCGCGGCACCGATCACCCGGCGCCGGCCGCGCAGCGGGGCGAGGATCGCGCGCTGCCCGGTGGGTACGGCGAACTCGTCGCCGTCACCGAGGAGTTCGGGCAGGGCGGCGCGGGCGGCGGGGGTGTCCGTGAAGACCGGGCGCACGCCGCGCAGTACCTCGGCGAGCGCGCTGCCGGGCTGTACCTCGCACAGTTCCGTGCCGATCGCGCCCAGTTCGGAAGGATCCGGCACGGGCACCGGCAGGATTCCGTCCTCCAGGTCCCGCTCCTGCGGGATCCGGTCGGTCCGGCGCAGCCGCAGCACCAGGGGGCCGACGGGGCGCTCGTCGCCCACCGGCAGCGGGTCACGCAGATAGACCAGGATCGCGTCCGAGAACGTCGGCACGGTGGCCCGGCACAGCCCCATCACGATCTCGTCGAGGTCGAGACCGCGGGCGATCCGCCGGGTCGCGGCGCCCACGAAGCGCAGCCGGTCCCCGTCCCGCCGCATCGGTGTGGGCCGGCCGGGTGGCAGGACCTGCCCGCTCCGGCGCTCCTGGCCGTCCGACACGTCGGTGGACTCCGACCTCGGCTGCAGGGGGATGCCCTCCGGAACGGGCCGCGGGCGGTGTGTGTCGGGCTCGGTGGCGGCGGGCTGGGAGTGCTCGGGGCCGCCGGGGCCTGCGGAATCGTGGTCCATGCCGCTCGATGTCGTCGTACCGGGCGTCGTCGCGCCGGGTGTGGGCGTCGTCGTGCCGGATCCGGAGGGCGGGGTCTCGCCCGCGCGCGCCTGGGCCGGCAGGGCGCCCGCGCCGGGCGTGTGCGACGGCGTGTCCGCGCTGTGCGGGTTCGACGGCGTCGAGGTACGCAGAAGCGCCCCGCGGCCGTCCGCGGGGTCGACGCCCGCCTGGGGGCGTTCGAAGGTCGGCTGCTCCGTCACGCGTGTCGAATCCGTCCGTCAGAGCCCGTGCGCCGGGTGCGCAGTTGGTCCCGCCGAAGACCCGATACCCGGAATACGTGTCCCAGGAACGGATTTCCCGCGTGGTCAGAGGCTGTTCCTGTGGCACCGGCGGACCGTGCCCCGCCCTTACCGGCGGTACCGGCGTTGCCTTCGTACCCCTCGCTCACGTCCTGCCGCCCCTCGCTGACGATCGGTCAAGCCCAGCGCAAGCTCCGGTGGTTGCCACTGCGCGCCCTTGCGGAGGACGATCCTACGTTTCTCGCCCGGGGGCGCATCAAGGGTCTCATGAGGACAGATGCGCGGGAGTACGGTCCCAGTCCGGCGGCAGGGAGGGAACGGACCAGGACGGATCGGGCCGCCAGTGCTGCCAGCCGTCCGAGAACGGCGGCCCCCAGGCGCGGATCACCCGCACCGCCGACTGACCGGCTTCCCGCACCTTTCGTGCCTGTTGAGGGCTCATCAGCCCGTCCCGCTGGGCCTGCGTGAACTCGTCCTCGTCCCGCCACTGCCAGCTGCGGTCCGGGTCCACGGTGATGTCGAGGAAGTGGTCCTCGGAGTCGACCCCGCCCGCCCAGCGCGTCAGCGGCTCCTCCAGGTTCACGTACCAGTTCTTGAACTGCCAGCCCGGCTCCCAGAACAGCCACACGGACCACGGCTCACCGGGCCGCGCCAGCTTCAGCACCCCCGTCCCGAACCAGCGGCCGCGGGTCACGGAGCGCGGCTTGGTGTAGCGGCTCTCCAGCGGCTCGACGTGTACCGGCGTGCCGTCCGCCAGCACCGGCTTCACACACTCGGTGCCCGGTGCCATCCACACGGCGAGCAGCTCGCTGTCGTCGCGTACGACCGTCACGGGGCGCGCGATATGGAAGCGCGTGCCACCGTTCTCCCGGTAACGCCACAGGATCTGGCTCCCGGGCGCCCAGTACACCGCCGGTCCGCCCGCGTCCACTTCGGCTCTCACCGCTCCACCGTCTGCCATGCACAGATATTAGGTGCCATAGGCATACGACGCTGCGGCGCGCGTCACGGTTCACACGCGGACCGTGACGGCGTCGCCGGCCGTTACGGGTGCGTCATCCGCAGGACATCCAGGGCCTCGTCGAGCTGCTGCTCCGTCAGGTCGCCGCGCTCGACGTACCCGCTCTCGACGACGACCTGTCGGATGGTCTTCCGCTCGGCCATCGCCTTCTTGGCGACCTTGGCGGCCTCCTCGTACCCGATGTACTTGTTGAGCGGCGTCACCACGGACGGCGACGACTCGGCGTACTCCCGGGCCCGGTCGCGGTGGGCGACGATCCCGTCGACGGTCCGGTCGGCGAGCAGCCGGGAGACGTGGGCGAGCAGCCGGACCGACTCCAGCACGTTCTTGGCGATGACCGGCAGCATGACGTTGAGTTCGAAGTTGCCCGCGGCGCCGGCCGTGGCGACGGTGGCGTCGTTGCCGACGACCTGCGCGGCGACCATGAGCACGGCCTCCGGGATCACCGGGTTGACCTTGCCCGGCATGATCGAGGAACCGGGCTGGAGGTCGGGAAGGCTGATCTCGGCGAGCCCGGTCCGGGGGCCGGAGGACATCCACCGCAGATCGTTCGCGATCTTCGTCAGTCCGACGGCGATGGTCCGCAGCTGCCCGCTGGTCTCCACGATCCCGTCCCGCGCGCCCTGCGCCTCGAAGTGGTCGCGGGCCTCGGTCAGCGGCAGCCCGGTGGCGCGGGCGACCTCCTCGATGACGGCGGCGGAGAAGCCGGGCGGGGTGTTGATGCCGGTACCCACGGCCGTCCCGCCGAGGGGCAGCTCGGCGAGCCGGGGGAGCGAGGCGTTCAGCCGCTCGACGCCGTACCGGACCTGCGCCGCGTACCCGCCGAACTCCTGCCCCAGGGTCACCGGAGTGGCGTCCATGAGGTGAGTCCGCCCCGACTTCACGACATCGGCGAACTCCTCGGCCTTGCGCTCCAGTGAGCCGGCCAGGTGGTCGAGGGCGGGGATGAGATCCCTGGTCACCGCGGCGGTGGCGGCGATGTGGATGGAGGAGGGGAAGACGTCGTTGGACGACTGCGAGGCGTTGACGTGGTCGTTGGGGTGCACGGGCCGCCCCAGCCGCTCGCTGGCGAGGGTGGCGATGACCTCGTTCGTGTTCATATTGGACGACGTCCCGGACCCGGTCTGGAACACGTCCACCGGGAAGTGCTCGTCCCACTGCCCCTCGGTGACTTCGGCCGCCGCCTCCTGAATCGCGTCGGCGATGTCCTTGTCGAGCACACCGAGGCCGGCGTTCACCTTCGCCGCGGCGCCCTTGATGCGCGCCAGCGCCTCGATGTGGGCGCGTTCGATGCGCTGTCCGGAGATCGGGAAGTTCTCCACGGCCCGCTGCGTCTGCGCCCGCCACTTGGCGTCGACAGGGACCCGGACCTCGCCCATGGAGTCGTGCTCGATGCGGTATTCGCTCATGCCCAGTACAGCGAACGGGACGCCGGGGATGTTCCGGACGGTGGGCCGCCCGGGTGTCATTCGTCGTGTGACCCAGGTCTCAGAGCGGCCGTGCAGCAGAACGCCCGGCTTCCACGTCGAGGAGGGGTGACAGGAAGGAGGAGCGTGTGGAGACGGACTTCCACGGCGCGGATTTCCATGGCAGGGACGACTTCCACGGCACGGACTTCCACGGTTTCGTCGCCGCCCGGTCGGTCGCGCTGTTCCGGGGCGCGCTCGTCCTGACGGGGAACCGCGACTCCGCCGAGGACCTGGTCCAGGAGACCCTGGAACGGGCCTGCCGCAAGTGGCGCACGATCTCCGACAAGGACGCCCCGGACGCCTACGTGCGGCGGATCATGGTGAACCTCGCCAACGATCGCTGGCGCCGCTTCCGCCGTACGGTTCCGCAGGCGGACGGCCCCGACCGGGCCGCTCCCGGCGACGAGTACGGACAGGTCGACAGCAGGGACCAGTTGGTGCGCGCACTGCAGCAACTGCCCATGCGGATGCGGACGGTCGTGGTGCTGCGGTACTTCCACGACCTCTCGGACACCGAGATCGCGGCCGACCTGGACATCTCGCAGAGCACGGTGCGCTCCCAGCTCGCCCGGGGGATCGAGAAACTCAGAAGCCAGTTCCCCGCACTCTCCGACCCTTCACCACGGCAGCACACGGAAGGAATCCGATGACCTCGTACGACGACGCACGGCCTTCCGGCTGCACACCCTTCGAAGAGGAACTGATGAACGCCATGAACCGATTCGCGAACTCCGCCGAGGCGCCCGACTTCGACGCGCCGACGATCGTGCGCCGCACCCGGCGCCGCCGCACCGTCGGCATCGCCGCCGTCGCCGCCGCCCTCATCGCGGCGGGCGGGGGAACGGCCCTGGCCACCTCGGTCGCCGGCGGCGACTCGAAGCCGGCGGCGAGCAGCACGGCCGCCGAGAGCGACGCCACCACCATGCTGTTCGGTTTCTCCGACGGCGGCACCGTCCCGATCGACTTCTCGGGCTATGACATGGTGCTGGCCAAGCCGCTGCTCCTGAAGACGCAGACGAAGCTCGGCACCGTCACCAAGAAGGCCGTCAAGGGCTGCAAGCCGGGTTCGGTGATCGAGGTGACCCCGCACGCCCCGAAGACCGTCACGAAGGGCGACACAGTCAGCTTCACGGTCTGCGCGGGCTGACCCGCCTGCCCTGATCCCGATACGACGCCCGCCCCTGCGCCAATCAGGGGCGGGCGTCCGTCATGGTGTCACGCCCATCCGACCCGGCCGCGAGGCGCCTGTGCCGGCGAGTCGGGGCTCCGAGCACCTCCCTTCGACGGCTCGACGGCTCGACGGCTCGGCCGCTCCTTTGGTGCGCACACGCCACGATCACCCGATCAACGGTCACTCCGAAATACCTCAGCGAGCCGATCCTGGGCACTTCATCGGTGATTCAAGAAAAACCCCGCCTCGCGCGGCCGGCTGCAGCCAGAAAGTCCTGCTCGAGGCTAAAGTGACCACCGGCCTCACATAGAGCGAGCGCATCAATTCATTTTGCCCCGAGGAGCAGCCCGCCGATGCACGTCAAGAATTATCGGACACTTCACGGCATTCGCGGTGTTGCGGCCTTGTGCATCGTAGCCCTGCATTCCCCGCGACTGTTCGGATTGGTGCCGGGATTCCTGGGCTTTGCTGTCGATCTTTTCTTCGTACTCAGTGGCTTTGTGCTTGCTCATGCCTATGAGGATCGTTTCCGTCAGGGGATGACCCCTCTGGCTTTCCTTCGCCGGCGCTGGGTGCGACTGTATCCGCTCTACGCCATGGGGCTCCTCCTGGGGATTGTCCACCAGGCGATGTGCATTCTGTACGACTCACCCACGGTGGCGTGGACCTGGAGGGAGCTGCTCATCGCGCTTCCCTTTGCGGTGTTCATGCTGCCCGCACCGTTGACGCACGCCTTTCCCTTCAACGGGCCGATGTGGACCATCTTCTTCGAACTCATGGCGAATCTGGTGTGGGCGGTCTTCTGGCGCCCGCTCCAGTCCCTCAGAGTCCTTGCCGCTACGGTTGTGGGGTGCGGCGGATTGTATTCATGGTCGTTGATGCACTGGCACACCGCTGCTTTGGGTCTGACGTGGGCCGACTTTCCCGGAGGGCTCGCCAGGGTGGGCTACTCCTTCGCCGCCGGCCTATTGATCTACCGCCTGCGGGACACGTTGCGTACCCCCCGGATTCCGCCGCTGGTCTTGATGGCTGTACTGCCGGTTATGGCATTCTTCAGGCCTGGTCTGATCGGGCAGCTCCTGTCTGTACTGTTTGTGTTCCCGCTCGTCGTCGTGCTCGGTGCGAGGAGCGAGCCACGATCCGGCACTCAACGCGTGTACGAATCGTTGGGCAAGGCGTCCTACTGCGTGTACGTGCTGCATCGCCCGCTGGCAGCCCTTCTTTACGCTGTCGTCCTGCAGTTCTCCGGACAGCATTTGGAAGCCTTTGCCCCATGGGGCGGATTCGTTTTCATGGCCACCCTGCTGGCGGGGGGCCTTGTCCTGACGGACAGGTTCGAGACGCCGGCACGACGATGGCTGGCACGCCGTCTGAGGGCAACGGGCAGGGAGCCACTGCCTGCTCCGGGTCGCGTCGCCCTGCCACGAGGAGCTGCGGCACAGGACGATGGTGCCGCCGCCTCGGCGCCGACCGGAGCGCGGCCCCACCCAGGCCCGTAAGGGCCGCTCCTGGTTCACGGGTGCCGAGGAAAACGACAGAGCCCCCGGCACACGCCAGGGGCTCTCCACGGGTGCCGCTGCCGGGTCAGCCCAGGCCCGGGCCCCGTACCGGGATCGAGGTGAACGTCGGCTGGGGGGCGGGATCCTGGAAGAAGTCGCTGCCCTTGTCGTCGACCACGATGAACGCGGGGAAGTCCTCGACCTCGATCTTCCAGACGGCCTCCATGCCGAGTTCCTCGTACTCGACGACCTCGACCTTCTTGATGCAGTCCTGGGCGAGCCGAGCCGCCGGGCCGCCGATCGAGCCCAGGTAGAAGCCCCCGTGCGTGTGGCACGCGTCGGTGACCTGCTTGCTGCGGTTGCCCTTGGCGAGCATCACCTTGGAGCCGCCCGCCGCCTGGAACTGCTCGACGTAGGAGTCCATGCGGCCGGCCGTCGTCGGCCCGAAGGAACCGGACGCGTACCCCTCCGGGGTCTTGGCCGGGCCGGCGTAGTACACCGGGTGGTCCTTCAGATACTGCGGCATCTCCTCACCCGCGTCCAGCCGCTCCTTGATCTTGGCGTGCGCGATGTCACGGGCCACGACCAGCGGACCGGTGAGTGAAAGCCTCGTCTTCACCGGGTACTTGGTCAGCTCGGCGAGGATGTCGTCCATCGGCTGGTTCAGGTCGACCTTGACGACGTCGCCCTCTTCGAGGTGCTCGTCCGTCGTCTCCGGCAGGAACCGTGCCGGGTCGGTCTCCAACTGCTCCAGGAAGACGCCCTCGGCGGTGATCTTCGCGACGGCCTGGCGGTCCGCGGAGCAGGAGACGGCGATGGCGACGGGGCAGGAGGCGCCGTGGCGGGGAAGGCGGACCACGCGGACGTCGTGGCAGAAGTACTTGCCGCCGAACTGCGCGCCGATCCCGATCTTCTGCGTCAGCTCGAAGACCTTCTCCTCCAGTTCCTTGTCCCGGAAGCCGTGGCCCAGCTCGGAGCCCTCGGCCGGGATCTCGTCCAGGTAGTGCGCGGAGGCGTACTTCGCGGTCTTCAGGGCGTACTCGGCGCTCGTACCGCCGACGACGATCGCCAGGTGGTACGGCGGACAGGCGGCCGTACCCAGCGAACGGATCTTCTCCTCCAGGAACTTCATCATGGAGGCCTCGTTCAGGACCGCCTTCGTCTCCTGGTAGAGGAACGACTTGTTGGCCGAGCCGCCGCCCTTCGCCATGAACAGGAACTTGTAGGCGCCGCCGTCGGTCGCGTACAGCTCGATCTGCGCCGGGAGGTTGGAGCCGGTGTTCTTCTCCTCCCACATGGTGAGCGGAGCCATCTGCGAGTAGCGCAGGTTGAGGTTCAGGTAGGCGTCGTAGATGCCGCGGGACAGGGCCTTCTCGTCCTCACCTTCGGTGAGGACGTTCTGCCCGCGCTTGCCCATGACGATCGCCGTGCCGGTGTCCTGGCACATCGGCAGCACGCCCGCGGCCGCGATGTTCGCGTTCTTCAGCAGGTCGAGGGCGACGAACTTGTCGTTGCTCGACGCCTCGGGGTCGTCGATGATGCGGCGGAGCTGGGCCAGGTGGGCCGGGCGCAGATAGTGCTGGATGTCGTGGATGGCCTCCTCGGCGAGCTTGCGCAGCGCCTGAGGCTCCACCTTGAGGAAGGTCCGCCCGTCGGCCTCGAAGGTGGAGACACCCTCGGAGGTCACCAGCCGGTAGGGGGTGGCGTCCTCTCCCATGGGGAGCAGATCGGTGTACGCGAACTCAGGCATCTCAGCCCATTCCTTCTCGACGGACGGCACCCGCCTCCGTCGGCGGGCGCCCACCAGCGTAGAACCTGCCGGAGACGGCCAGCCTGTGAGGTAGTCCTCATACGCCGGGGCAAGGTTGTCCACAGGCCTGGTCGCGATCTATCGCGTTTCGGTACGCTGCTGCCGTGGACCTTCAGAAGCACACCGAACCGCGGGCGCAGGACACCTCCGCCCCGCGCCCCGGCGACCTGCGCGCCTCGGACGCGGAGCGCGACCGCATCGCCGACATCCTGCGCGAGGCCCTCGCCGAGGGGCGCCTGACCGCCGACGAGCACGCGGAGCGCGTCGAGGGGGTGCTGAACGCGAAGACGGTGGGCGAACTGGAGGTCTTCATACGGGATCTGCCCGCCGCCCATCAGCGCCGGTCCGCCCCCGCCCACACCCCGGCCCCCAACCGGCCCACGGACACCCTCCCGCACGACCCGGACGACAACGTGGTCGCGGTCTTCAGTGCCGCCGTCCGCAAGGGCCGCCGGCGCGCCGGCCGTCGTATCCACGCGTACGCGGTCTTCGGCAGCGTCGAGATCGACCTCAGTGAGGCGATCTTCGAGTACCAGCAGGTCGTGATCAAGGCGTTCTCGGTCTTCGGCAGCGTGGACGTGCGCGTCCCGGAGAACGTCTCGCTGCGCGGTACCGGCGGCGGGGTCCTCGGCAGCTTCGAGGTGGACAACCTCGACTCGGGCGATCCGGAGGCCCCCGTCGTCTACGTGGACGGCTGGGCGGTGCTCGGCAGCATCGAGGGCAGACCGAAGCGCGGCAAGCTCGTCGCGGACATTCTCGAACGGGTTCAGCACAAGGTCGACAAGGGTTTGCGCAAGCATCTGGACCGTTGACGGTTGTGAATCCGGCTTCGCGGAAAGCGGTGGACAGTGCCCGGCGCCCGGGCGTCCTGGTACCCGCAAGCACCCGGAGTCCAGCGGTTGGGAACTCAGTGCATAGGCGCGCGCACAGCGGGTAGGCCTTGCTGCATCGTCTCTCGCTCGCGAAGCCGTCGTCAGGAGTAGACCGTGCTGCAACCGCCGCATTCGTCCGTGCAGGTAGCTGCCGTTCCGGCCCAGCGGGTGCCAGTGCGGGACAGGGACCAAGACGCACCCTGGCACACCGAGGCGGTGTGCCGGCGCGACGAGGCCGGCCTGTTCTTCGCCCCGTCCAAGGAACCCACCGCCGCCCGTCTCTCCCGCGAGGAGGCCGCGAAGCGGGTCTGCGGCCGCTGTCCCGTCATGGTCGAGTGCCGCGAGCACGCGCTCCTGCAACCGGAACCGTACGGCGTCTGGGGCGGGCTCACCGCCGCCGAACGCCGCGTGGTCCTGGCCAGGCGCCGTCGCCGCGAGCTGGAACTCAAGAAGGCGGCAAGGCCGGCCGACCGCATAGCGGCCGCGGGCTGAGCCGCGTCAGACCCGCCGGAAGGGCGCCCCCACCGCACCGGGGGCGCCCCTCTTTTCGGCGTACGGAATTCTCGGCGAACGCAATGGGCTCCCGCCCGTGGCTACTTCGCCCGGTCGAAGTCGATCGCGCTGTACGCCCGCAGCTTGCTGAGCCGGTGCTCGGAGTCGATCCTCCGCACGGTCCCGGACTTCGACCGCATCACGATGGAGTCGGTCGTCGCGGTCTCCGAGCGGTATCGCACGCCCCGAAGCAACTCACCGTCGGTGATGCCGGTGGCGACGAAGAACACGTTCTCCCCGGACACCAGGTCGTCGGTCATCAGTACCCGGTCCAGGTCGTGCCCCGCGTCGATCGCCCGCTGCCGCTCCTCGTCGTCCTTCGGCCACAGCTTGCCCTGGATGGTCCCGCCCAGGCACTTCACCGCACAGGCCGAGATGATGCCCTCCGGCGTACCGCCGATGCCGAGCAGCAGATCGACGCCGGTGCCCTCGCGCAGCGCCAGGATCGAACCGGCCACGTCACCGTCGGAGATCAGCTTGATGCGCGCGCCGGTGTCCCGGATCTCGTCGATGAGGCCCTCGTGGCGCGGCCGGTCCAGGATGACCACGGTCACGTCCTCCGGCGTGGACCGCTTGGCCTTGGCCACCCGGCGGATGTTCACCGACACCGGGGCGTCGATGTCCACGAAGTCGGCGGCCTCGGGCCCGGTGACCAGCTTGTCCATGTAGAAGACGGCGGACGGGTCGAACATCGACCCGCGGTCGGCGGCGGCCAGCACGGCGATGGCGTTGGTCATGCCCTTGGCGGTCAGGGTGGTCCCGTCGATCGGGTCGACGGCGATGTCGCACTCCGGTCCGGTCCCGTCGCCGACGCGCTCGCCATTGAAGAGCATCGGAGCCTCGTCCTTCTCGCCCTCTCCGATGACGACGACGCCGTTCATCGAGACGGTGTGGACGAGGGTCCGCATGGCGCGCACCGCGGCACCGTCGGCGCCGTTCTTGTCACCACGCCCGACCCAGCGGCCCGCGGCCATGGCCGCGGCTTCGGTGACCCGGACGAGCTCCAGAGCGAGGTTGCGGTCGGGAGCCTCGGAAGGAACTTCGAGCTCGGACGGCAGATGATGATGCTCGGTCATCGGAGCGCACCTTTCTGATACGACGACGGCCGGATGAGGGTATGAGCCCGACTCTATCGTCAGGTGGACAAAATGAGCAGGGGGCCCCACGGATGAGCGGACCAGGGCACCTGCGACGATAGGGGCGTGGCAGGTTCGAACGGCAAGCAGAAGACGGTCAGGGACATGATCCTCTCCCTGGGCCTGATCGGGATCGCGGCGGCGGTCATCTACATCTTCATCCCGCACGACGACTCCACTCCGGACCTCCCGAAGGTCGACTACCGCGTCGAGTTGCTCACGGCGCGCCGCGCCGCGCCCTACCCGGTGGCCGCGCCCGAGGGTCTGTCCGGCAGCTGGAAGGCGACGTCCGTCCGCTTCCGGGGTGACCAGTTCGACGCCTGGCACCTCGGTTTCCACGCTCCTGACGGTGAGTACGTGCAGATCGAGCAGTCGACTCAGAAGCCGTCGACGTTCATCGACGCGGCCAGCCAGGGCGGCAAGGAGACGAAGACCACCCAGAAGATCGACGGCCGGACGTGGACCCGCTACACCGGCGGCCGCTACGACGCCCTGGTGCTCACCGAGAAGGGCGCGACGACGGTGGTGGCCGGCACGGGCTCGTTCGCCCGGCTGACCCAGATGGCCGAGGCGCTGAAGATGGCCTGAGCCGCCGTTGCGGGACAGTCGCGGAGGACAACCAAGCGGAGGACAAGAAGAGGCCCCCGGTGTCGGTACCGGGGGCCTCTCGCATGGGGGCGCTCAGACTGTGGTGACGACCTCGTCGTACGCCAGTCGCGGGGAGCGCGGGAACCAGGCGTCGTCGCCCGGCTTGCCGATGTTGACGACCATCAGCGGGGTGTGGTCGTCGTCAAGGAACTCCTTGCGGACGCCCTCGAAGTCCAGACCGGTCATCGGTCCGGCGGCGAGGCCCGCGGCACGGACGCCGATGATGAAGTACGCGGCCTGCAGGGCGGCGTTCAGCGTGGCCGCGCCCTCGCGGGCCGAGCGCTCGCCGAAGAAGAGGTCCTTGGCCTGCGGGAAGTGCGGGAACAGCGTCGGCAGCTCCTCGTGGAACTCGTTGTCCGCGGAGAGGATCGCGACCAGCGGGGCGGTGGCGGTCTTGGGCTGGTTGCCCTCGGCCATGTGCTGGACCAGGCGCTCACGGGCCTCGGCGGAGCGGACCAGGGTGATGCGCAGCGGGCTCTGGTTGAAGGCCGTCGGGCCGTACTTGACCAGGTCGTAGATGGCCTGCACCTGCTCATCGGTCACCGGCTCGTCGGTGAAGGTGTTCGCGGTGCGGGCCTCACGGAAGAGCAGGTCCTGCGCGGCGGGGTCAAGGACGAGAGACATACGTGAACCTTCTCGGAGAGGTACGTCGGATCCGGGGACGCCGGACCGGTTGACGTCTCCGACCGTACGCCAGTGAAGTTCAACCTTCAACAAAAGGCGGGCCGTGGTGATCTGCTTCACAGCCCCGGTCGCCGGGACGCCGCGGAGATCCATCAGAAGGGCCCTACGCGTCGCCCCCGGCGTAGCGGTCCGCCTTGCCGTCGTCGCCGCCCTTGCCGTCCGGGTCCCGGCCGTCGCCCTCCTCCTCGGCCAGGGCCGCGTCCAGCCGTGCCCGCGCCCCTTCGAGCCAGCGTCGGCACACCTTGGCCAGTTCCTCGCCGCGCTCCCACAGGGCGAGGGACTCCTCCAGCGTCGTACCGCCCGCCTCCAGCCGCCGAACGACGTCGATCAGCTCGTCCCGCGCCTGCTCGTACCCGAGACCCTCGGTCACCGCGGCCGTCTCCTCCACCTTGCCGGTCATCCGCCCACCCTATGCATCGACACGGACCACGAACTCGCCCTCGGCCACCCGCGCGCGCAGCACCTCGTCCCCCGTGACCTCGTCCGGACCGCGGACCACATGCCCGTCGGTCTTCTGCAGCACGGCGTACCCCCGCTTGAGGGTCGCGGCGGGGGAGAGACCCACCACGCGTGCGTGCGTGTGCGTCAGCTCCGAGTCGGCGCGGTCGAGGAGATGCCCCAGGGTGCGGCGGCCCCGGTCGATCAGCGAGGCCACCTGGTCGGCCCGCTCGTCGATCATCCGGTGCGGGTCCTCCATCGACGGCCGGGCGAGCGCATGGGCGAGTCCGCGCTCCTCCCGCTCGATGAACGCCTCGACACAGCGCCGGGCCCTGTTCCGCAGCAGCCGCACCCGCTCGTACTCCTCGCCCACGTCCGGTACGACCTTCTTGGCCGCGTCCGTCGGGGTCGAGGCGCGCAGGTCGGCCACGTGGTCGAGGAGCGGATTGTCCGGCTCGTGCCCGATGGCGGACACCACCGGCGTACGGCACTGGGCGACCGTCCTGATCAACTGCTCGTCGGAGAACGGCAGCAGGTCCTCCACGCTGCCACCCCCACGGGCGACGATGATGACGTCCACGTCGTCGAGCGCGTCGAGCTCCTTCACGGCCTGCACGACCTGCGGCACGGCGTGCACGCCCTGCACGGCGACGTTGCGCACCTCGAAGCGGACGGCCGGCCAGCGGTGCCGGGCGTTCTCCAGGACGTCCCGCTCGGCGGCCGAGGCCCGCCCGCAGACCAGCCCGACGAGCTGGGGCAGGAAGGGCAGTGGTTTCTTCCGCTCGGCCGCGAACAGCCCCTCCGCGGCAAGGGACTTCTTCAGCTGCTCGAGCCGAGCGAGGAGCTCCCCGACGCCGACGGGCCTTATCTCGGCGGCCCGCAGCGACAGTTGCCCCCGCGGCGCGTACCACTCGGGCTTCGCCAGAACGACGACCCGGGCACCCTCGCTCACCACGTCCGCCACGGCGTCGAACACCTGGCGATAACAGGTGACGCTCACGGAGATGTCGTACGACGGGTCACGCAGGGTCAGGAACACGACGCCCGCGCCGGGCCGCCGCGACAGCTGGGTGATCTGCCCCTCGACCCACACGGCCCCGAGCCGGTCGATCCACCCGCCGATGAGCCGCGACACCTCACCGACGGGCAGAGGGGTTTCCGCGGACGTGTTGAGAGCCATGCCGCGAGCGTAACGGCCGGGTCCGACAACGCCCCGCGCACAGGCGATCTCCGGCCCGCCGAACGCGGCCTTACGATGGGACGCATGACTGCTTCTCCTGGCCGCCGTGTCCTGCTCGCCGCCCCCCGTGGCTACTGCGCGGGCGTGGACCGCGCGGTGATCGCCGTCGAGAAAGCCCTGGAGCAGTACGGCGCTCCGGTGTACGTCCGGCACGAGATCGTCCACAACAAGTACGTCGTGCGGACCCTGGAGAAGAAGGGCGCCATCTTCGTCGAACGGACGGAGGAGGTCCCCCCGGGGAACATCGTCATGTTCTCGGCGCACGGCGTGGCCCCCGTCGTCCACGAGGAGGCCGAGCGCGGCCGCCTCGCCACCATCGACGCCACCTGCCCGCTGGTCACCAAGGTCCACAAGGAAGCCGTCCGCTTCGCGGGCGAGGACTACGACATCCTCCTGATCGGGCACGAGGGCCACGAAGAGGTCATCGGCACCTCCGGCGAGGCCCCCGACCACATCACCCTCGTCGACGGCCCCGGTGACGTCGACAAGGTGGAGGTCCGTGACCCCTCCAAGGTCGTCTGGCTCTCCCAGACCACCCTCTCCGTCGACGAGACCATGGAGACCGTCGACGCCCTCAAGGAGAAGTTCCCGCAGCTGATCTCCCCGCCCAGCGACGACATCTGCTACGCCACGCAGAACCGTCAGCTCGCGGTGAAGCAGATGGGCGCGGAGGCCGAGTTGGTGATCGTCGTCGGCTCCCGCAACTCCTCCAACTCCAAGCGACTCGTCGAGGTCGCCAAGCTGGCCGGCTCCCGCGAGGCGTACCTGGTGGACTTCGCGAGCGAGATCGACGAGGCCTGGCTGGAGGGCGTGACGACGGTGGGCGTCACCTCCGGCGCCTCCGTCCCGGAGGTGCTCGTCGAGGAGGTCCTCGAGTGGCTCGGCGAGCGCGGCTACGGCGACGTCGAACTGGTCAAGGCGGCCGAGGAGTCCATCACCTTCTCACTTCCGAAGGAACTCCGCCGCGACCTGCGCGAGGAGGCGGCGGCGCTGGTGGCCCAGCGCGGCGGCGCCGGCTCGTCGTCCGGCCCGGAAGGTGCCTCGGCCGAGTGACTGTCAGTCGTTCGTCGTAACGTAGGGCCATGCAGATCTTCGGCGTGGACATCGGCGGATCCGGGATCAAGGGCGCCCCTGTGGACCTTGACAGGGGCGACCTCGCCCAGGAGCGCTTCAAGGTGCTGACTCCGCACCCGGCGACCCCCGACGGGGTGGCCGACGGCGTGCGGCAGGTCGTCGAGCACCACGGCTGGACGGGGCCGGTCGGCCTCACCTTCCCGGGCGTGGTCACCGACGGATCCCATATCCGTACCGCGGCCAACGTCGACAAGAGCTGGATCGACACGGACGCGCGCGCCCTGTTCAGCGAGCGCCTGGGCGGCCTGCCGGTGACGGTGGTCAACGACGCGGACGCGGCGGGCGTCGCCGAGATGAACTTCGGAGCGGGCCGGGGCCGCCGGGGCACGGTCATCCTGCTCACCTTCGGCACCGGCATCGGCAGCGCCCTCTTCGTCGACGGCGTCCTCGTCCCCAACACCGAACTGGGCCACCTCGAACTGCACGGCCACGACGCCGAGAAGCGCGCCTCCAGCAAGGCCAAGGAGGACGAGGACCTGACGTGGGAGCACTGGGCCCACCGCGTCCAGAAGTACCTCGCCCACGTCGAGATGCTGTTCTCGCCCGAGCTGTTCATCGTCGGCGGCGGTGTCAGCCGCAAGTCCGAGAAGTTCCTCCACTACATCGAGGGCATCCAGGCGGAGATCGTCCCGGCGCAGCTGCAGAACAACGCGGGGATCGTGGGGGCCGCGATGAGGGCGGCGAAGTCCTGACCCGGCGGCGTGGCCCGACGGCGTAACTCTTCCCGGGGCGTCGTGCCGACAGCCCGCCACAGCCCGCCCACCTGGGGGGTCGAGCCCGCCCGGGCCGGTCGAGCGGGTCGGCGGGCCGGGCGGTGGGTGGCGGCCGGGGCGGGGAGCCCGGAGCCCCGGCCGGAACGTGTTACGGCCCGGGAACGGGTTACGGCCCGGAACGGGTCACGCGGGCGGCCGGTTCCGGGCGGACCGGCGGGCCATCAGGCGGATCTTCCGTACCGTCGCGATCAGGCCGGCGATCAAAGTCCCGCCGTAGAGCCACCCCGCCTGGGTCGCGAGGGCGGTGAAGAGGCCCATCAGCCGGTCTCCGAGTCCGCTGCCGCTCTCGGCCACCGGAAGCAGCCCCACGGCGAAGGCGATCGGCACCACGATCGGCACGGTCACCAGATCGACCCGGCGGATCCAGAGGGCGGTCAGGGTGCACACGGGGAGGAAAAGGAAGCCGTACACCGTCAGCGAGGACCCGAAGAGCAGGTCGTCGACGCAGCCGAACAGGAACATCAGCGTCCCGCAGAACAGTCCGCCGCCGAGCCCCGTGAGCCGGGGGTTGGGCATCCGCCGCAGGGCCTGGACCGGCGGCGGTCCGGACGGCCGTACCGCCGCCGGACGACGCGCCGGCACCGCACCGCCCCGGCCCGCACCCTCCCGGCCCGCACCACCCGCAGAACCGGATCTGCCGGGCCGCGCCGAGCGGCCGTTCGCCCCCCGTGCGGCCTGCGGGGGCAGGGGAGGGGTCGTGCCGCGTCGCGGTCCGTACTGCCGGGGGCGCGTCCTGTGTTGCTCCACTGGACCAACTTAGGTCGGCTAATGTGCCAAATCGCTCCTCAGACACGCCGTCGACGGGACCTTGGCCAAGCGTTCGAGACGTCGCCGAAGCGGGCGTGGGCACGCCGTAGACTGGTGGATCGGCCCAGGGCCTGTTCCCGGGAGCCTCTCCTCAGGGGCCTGTCCGACAGACCCCGGTCCCGTCCTCTCACGCCAGCCCTCTCACTCCGGGAAGTCGCACCGTGTCGCTCACGATCGGAATCGTCGGTCTGCCGAATGTCGGCAAGTCGACCCTGTTCAACGCCCTGACCAAGAACGACGTGCTGGCGGCCAACTACCCGTTCGCCACGATCGAGCCGAACGTCGGCGTGGTGGGCGTCCCCGACCCGCGCCTGGCGAAGCTGGCCGAGATCTTCAAGTCGGAGCGGATCCTGCCGGCCACGGTGGACTTCGTCGACATCGCGGGCATCGTGCGCGGTGCGAGCGAGGGTGAGGGCCTGGGCAACAAGTTCCTGGCGAACATCCGGGAGTCCGACGCGGTCTGCCAGGTCATCCGCGCTTTCCAGGACGAGAACGTCGTACACGTCGACGGCAAGGTCTCGCCGAAGGACGACATCGAGACGATCAACACCGAGCTGATCCTCGCCGACCTCCAGACCATCGAGAAGGTCCTGCCGCGTCTCCAGAAGGAGTCGCGGATCAAGAAGGACATCGGACCGAAGGTGAAGGCCGTCGAGGAGGCCAAGGAGATCCTCGAGAAGGGCGACACGCTGTTCTCCCAGGGCATCGTCCAGGGCAGCGAGCGCGCGGAGCCCCTGCACGACCTGCACCTGCTCACCGCCAAGCCCTTCCTCTACGTCTTCAACGTGGACGAGGACGAATTGATGGACGACTCCTTCAAGAACGAGCAGCGCGCCCTGGTCGCCCCCGCCGAGGCGATCTTCCTCAACGCCAAGCTGGAGGCGGACCTCGCCGAGCTCGACGAGGAGGACGCCATGGAGCTCCTGGAGTCGGTCGGCGCCGAGGAGCCCGGCCTCGCCACCCTCGCCCGCGTCGGCTTCAACACCCTCGGCCTGCAGACCTACCTCACGGCCGGCCCCAAGGAATCCCGCGCCTGGACGATCAAGAAGGGCGCCACCGCCCCCGAGGCCGCCGGTGTCATCCACACCGACTTCCAGAAGGGCTTCATCAAGGCCGAGGTCATCTCCTTCGACGACCTGGTGGAGACCGGCTCGGTGGCCGAGGCCCGCGCCAAGGGGAAGGCGCGCATGGAGGGCAAGGACTATGTGATGCGGGACGGGGATGTGGTGGAGTTCCGCTTCAATGTGTGATCACTTGATTACCGCACGTTAAAGCGTTCGCTTGGCGTGCGGGTTCGGGGGCCGAGCGCTCTGATGAGCTCGGCCCCTTCGTCGTTCCCGTGCCGCCTCGACGGCGGCTTCGAGGGCGGGGCGGCAGTCCGCCCACGTTTGATTTGGCCTTGCGGAGCTGCCGGTATCACTGCGTCCGTCGGAGGATCGCCGCTACCGGGTGACAGATGTCCACCTGCTGTTTTGGCCAGGAAGAACCGGACCAGCCGGCGCAGCCGGGCGATCGGGCCGCTCATCCGCGAGGCGCTCGTCCGGACACTGCCGGACGACCGGCTCCCCGCTGCCCCCGCGATGGGTGGCTGCTGGACCCGCACCCATGACGTCGAGACCGGCATCGTCAGGGCGGACCGCGCCCCATTGCCAAGGAGTTGCTCTTCGTGAGTGGCGCGTGGCAGGCGAGGCGCGGCAGTTGGGGAGCGCTCCCGCGCACGGCACCCGCGGCTCCTCCGTGCCCGCGAACATGCCCGGCCACCTAGCGTATTTGCCGCCCGCTTAAAGACATGGCGGCCATACGGCCCCGACGGCAGGCTGAGGACCGAGGGCATTCGACTCTCGTTCTCGTTCTCGAGCATGTGGCCCCACCAGCAGGCGTCCGGTCTTCCCGATGCGCAGGTCGCACCAGCACGGAGGCAAGAGCATGTCCGAACAGAAACAGGCCGGTACGACGGGCCCGCCCCTGGGTGATCGAGCGCCGATGGGGCAGCCCCGATCACGGCGGCACACTGGGCGCGGAGGAGGCCGGAGCGGCCCTCCGGGCGGCCCTGGGAGCACGGCGGGAGCCGCGTCCTCCGTGCGCAGGGGCCAGTTCGAGTGCGCCGAGTACTCCGCGGTCCGTGTGCCGGTCCGAACCAGTACGGGCTGCCCCTCGGTGCTCCGGGGACGCGGCAGCAGGTCGCGGCGGGCACGAGTCCGCCGGCCGGCCCGGAGACCGCGGTGGCCCCTGTCGGGAGCCGTGCCGCACGTGCCGGTTGCCCCGCCGCACCGGCAGGCGGGCGCCGACGTCCTGGCCGCGGCGTTCGGCCGGCCATCCTGCCTCGGACGAGAGGGAACGACCGTGCCCCAGCAGGCCCTCCAGTACGGCGCAGCACCCGTCGCCATCCGCAGCGCCGCCTGGTATCTGCCCGAGCACACTCTGCCGATCACCGATGTACGGACGCTCGACGAGACCGAGCGCGCCACCCGCGACGCTCTGGGCATCGACACGATCCGGGCCGACGACCGGCTGAGTTCTGTCACTCTCGCGGAGCGCGCCGCGCGCCGGGCCCTCGAACAGGCGGGGCTTGACGCCCGGGACCTGGGCGCCCTGGTGATGGTGGAGTCGCGGGTCCAGGAGACGTTCCTCAGCTCCGAGGTGACTCAGCTCCAGCAGCGGCTCGGCGCCGACAACGCCCTCACCTTCTCGGTGGGCGGGCTCGGCTGTGTCTCGATCTCCCCGGCTTTGCTGACGGCCCGCGGAATGCTGGCCGCGGACCCTGCCCTGGACGACGTCCTGGTCGTGCATGGCAGCAAGCCGGCCGCCGCCCTGCGCTACCGCCACCCCGTCACGGTGAACGGCGACGGCGGGCAGGCGTTGCTGCTCTCCCGCAGCGGGCGGATACGGATACGTGACATCGCGCAGCTGACCGACGGGCGCTACTGGGACCTCTTCCACGTCGACTACCGGGACCGCCCCACCGCTCAGTGGCGCGAACAGTGCACGGAGCCCAGCACCTACTCCTTCCGCCTGGCCATGGAGACGCGCAACCGCCTCTCCTCGATGCTGGACGACTTGCTGCGGCGCAACGGAATCGGCCGCGGGGACGTCGGCGGTTTCGTCAGCCAGAACCTGTCCGCCGGGAGTTTCACCTTCCTCGAGGACTCCCTGGACCTCGAACTGCTGCCGGCGTGCCGGCAGAACCTGCGGAAGTACGGACACCTCGGTCCCAACGATGTCTTCCTCAATCTCCGCACCGCACTCGACCGCGAGGAACTGGCCCCTGGTGACCTCGCGGTCCTGATCAACGTCAGCCCGGTGGCCGCCTGGAGTCTGCTGCTGGTCGAGACAGGTCCACAGGAGGACGTGGCATGAACGACAACATCACCGAGCAGATCACCGACTTTCTGAGCGCGGCGCTTCGACGGCAGGTCGAGCCGGACGACGACTACTTCGCTCAGGGCCTCGCCGACTCACTGTTCGCGCTGGAGCTGGTGACCTTCGTCGAGAGCCGCTTCGCCCTCACCGTCGAGGTCGAGGACCTGGATCTGGACAGCTTCAGGACCGCCCACCGCATCACGGAGTTCGTCCGGCGCAAGACCGATGCGCCCGACCGGGGAGTGGCGCATGCCGAGGGTGCCTGACAGCGGCTCCGACGCCGCCACGGCAAAGTCGCCGCCCCTGGCCTTGTCCAGGGTGGCGGACGACCTGGCGGCCAACGCACGTGCCTGCGCCTCCCGTTGGGACCAGGACGGCGGACTGCCCGATTCGGTGCGTGAGGAGTTCGCCGGGTCGGGACTGCTCGCCGCTGACCTTCCCGAGCGATACGGGGGTGCGGGCCTCGATCCACTCACGCTCGGGGAGATCACCGCGCGGATCGGCGGTGAGTGCAGCGCCCTGCGCGGGCTGCTGACCGTACAGGGCATGGTCGCGGCGGCGGTGCTGCGGTGGGGAACGGCGGAGCAGCGGGACGACTGGCTGCCCCGGCTGGCCGGCGGCGAGCTGACCGCCGGCTTCGCGGCGACCGAGCGGGCCGCCGGCAGCGCGCTGGGCTCGGTGGAGACCCGTATCGAGGCGTCGGGCCGGTCGGACCGTCAGGAACTGGTCGTGAGCGGCCACAAGAGGTGGATCACCTACGGCGCGGTCGCCGACGTGTTCCTGGTGCTCGGCAAGTACGAGGGAAGGCCGGCCGCCGTGCTCGTGGACGCGGACCGTGCCGGTGTCGAGCGGGAGCCGGTGAACGGCCAACTCGGCATGCGGGCCGCCCGGATCGCCCATCTGTCCTTCGACGGCGTCAGGGTGCCCCGGCGTCAGCTGATCGCCCCTCCCGGTCTGGGTCTCTCCCATGTCATCGGGACCGCGCTCGACCACGGCCGCTTCACGGTCGCCTGGGGATGCGTGGGCATGGCGGAGGCGTGCGTCGAGGATGCCGCCACCCACGCAGCGGTCCGCCGACAGGGCGACACCCCCCTGGGCGACCACCAGTTGGTCCGTTCGCTGCTGGCCAGAGCAGCGGTGGACGCCGCCGGGGCCCGCGAGCTCGCCCGCAGGGCCGCGGAGGCACGGGCTTCGGGCCCTGGGCACGGGGTGCCCGAGACGCTCATGGCCAAGTACGCGGCGGCTTCCGCGGCGGCGACGGCAAGCCGCGACGCCGTCCAAGTACTCGGCTCGGCCGGCTGCGCGCCCGACAGCAGGGCGGGCCGTCACTTCCGGGACGCCAAGGTCATGGAGATCATCGAAGGAGCACAGCAAGTGTCCGAACTTCACATAGCCGAACGGTTGTTACGTCGCTTCGGCGATGCCGCGCACGGCAGGGACCGCCCCGTCGGGCCCCGTCTTCCCGAAGGCGCGTCGTGACGGCGGCAACGGGCGCTCCCACCGTCAAGTGCCTCGTGTGGGACCTGGACGACACTCTGTGGAACGGAGTGGTGCTGGAGGGCGATGATCCCGCGCCCTTCCCCGTGGCGCTGGAGACCCTGGCCGAGCTGGACCGTCGCGGCATCCTGCATGCCGCCGCCGGCCGTGGCGAACGCAGTGTCACCCAACGTCATCTGACGGAGCGCCGGCTGGCCGACTGGTTCTGCGCGGTGCAGGTGGGCTGGGGCGCCAAGTCGGCTGCGGTGCGCCGGATCGCGCAGGCCCTCAACATCGGTCTGGACACCATCGCGTTCGTCGACAACGACCCGGTGGAGCGGGCGGAGGTCGAAAGCGAACTCCCCATGGTCCGCTGCTACCCGGCGGCGGAGGTCGGACAGCTGCCGCAGTTCCGGGACTTCCGCCCCGAGCGCATCACCGCGGAGGCCACCGGGCGACGCCGGCTCTACCAGGCCGAGTGGCAACGCCGGGAGGCCGAAGAGGAGTTCGCCGAAGGGCGTCAGGCGTTCCTCGACTCGCTCGGCCTCGTCATGGAACTGCGCCCGGCCACCGAGGAGGACCTGTCCCGGGCGAGCGAGCTGACCGTCCGCACTCATCAGCTCAACAGCACGGGGTTGACCTACGGCATCGACGAACTGCGCCGGTTGAGCGCTTCCCCGGATCACCAGGTGCGGCTGGCCACGCTCCGGGACCGCTTCGGTGACTACGGGATCATCGGCCTGTCCGTCACCGAACTCGTCGGGCGGGACTCGGTCCTGCGGCTGATGCTGATGTCCTGCCGGGTCGCCTCGCGCGGTGCCGGAAGCGTGCTGCTGCACCATCTGGTCCAGCAGGCCCTGGCGGACGGCCGACGCCCTGTCGCGCACTTCACCCTGACCGAGGCCAACCGGAATCTGCTGGTCACCATGCGCTTCGCCGGCTACGAGGCGACGGCCACCGACGGGGACCGCCTCGTGCTTGCCGTGGACCCGGAGCGCCCGCTGCCCAAGGCCCCCGGCCACACACGCGTGATCGTCGGTGCGGCACGACCCGCACAGGAAGCGAGGCTGCCATGACCCGGCATCCCGGTGGCACCGGTGCATTCGTTCCCGCGCAGACCCCGTCGGAGGTACGGCCCGTTTGGGCCGCCTTCCGAAGCCAGGTGGTCGCGACGCCCGAGGCGACCGCGCTCGTCATCGGCGGGGTCTCGTTGACCTACCGCGAGCTCGACCACGCCACGGCCGGTCTCGCGCGGCTGCTGTGGCAGCACGGTCTGCGGCCGGGACGGGTCGTCTGTGTCCGGACGCAGCAGAGCGCCCTGTCCGTGGTGGCCATGCTCGCCGCACTGCGCACCGGTGCCACCTGGGCGGTCCTGGAACCGGACCTGCCCGTGGGGAGGTTCGAGGCGCTGTGCCGGGATGTCGACTGCGCGGTGGTGCTGAGCGAGGGTGGCGACGCCGTACCGGTTTCCGCGCTCGCGGCGATGCCCGCGCCGCCGACGGTCGTGGACGCGGCGGACCTCCCGCTGACGCGACTCGTCGAGGCGGGCCAGGAGCTGCCCACCGACCCGTACCCACCGGTCCCGGAGCAGAGCCCCGCCTACGTGGCCTACACCTCGGGGTCCACCGGTGTGCCGAAAGGCGTGCTGGTCAGCCGGGGCCAGCTCGCGGCGTCCATCAACTGCCGGGGGCCGGTGTACGGCACCGAGCACTCTGTCTTCCTGATCGCGTTGCGGCTGTCCTTCGACGGAATTCTCGGCGGAATGTTCTGGTCGCTCACCGGCGGTCACACGCTGGTGCTGCCCGATCCCCGACAGCTCGTGCGAGTGGCGGAGTTCGTCCGGCTGGCCAGGGAACACCGTGTGACACACCTGTTCAACATTCCCTCCTACTACCGGGCGGTGCTCCAGGATCCCGGTGGCCTGCCGGACACGCTGCGTCTGGTGGTCGTGGGGGGTGAGGTGTGCACCCCCCAACTGGTGGGCGCACACCACGAGCGACTGCCACGGACGCCGATCGTCAACGAGTACGGGCCCACCGAGACGACCATCGCCTGCACGGTGGAGACCGATCCGGACCCGGCCCGGGACCGTGTCCCCATCGGGCGGCCCTGGCCGGGAGTGCGGACCCTGGTACTGGACGAGCGGTTGCGTGAAGTCCCGGCCGGTGAGCGGGGCGAGCTCTACGTCGGCGGCTCCCTGGTGGCCATCGGCTACGCGAACCAGCCGGCCCGGACGGCCGAGCGATTCATCGCGGACCCGTACGGGCGGCCGGGCGGGCGCCTCTACCGCACCGGGGACATCGCCGGCGTCGACGAGCGGGGCGCGCTGCACTACCACGGCAGAACGGACGACCAGGCCAAGATCCGCGGTACGAGGATCGAACTCGGCGAGATCGCGAGCGTGCTGGAACGCCATCCGGGCGTGGAGCAGGCCGTGGTGCTCTGCGAACGTGCCGGGCAGGATGAGCCGCAGGTGATCGCCTTCGTACTGCCGACACCCGGCAGCGGGCCGCCGGACGCGTCGAAGCTGCGCGAACACTGTCGGGGCCGACTGGTGGAGCAGGCCACACCGGCCCTGTTCATACCGGTCGACCACATGCCGCTCGACCGCAGCACCAAGGCGGACCGGGCCGCGCTCCGCAGGCTGATCCCGACTCACCAGCAGGCCCCGGGCGGCACCGCGGGCGGGGACTGGAGCGGGCACCGGCTCGCCGTCGCACGGATCTGGGCGGAGGTCCTCGGGCACTCCGGCTCGGGCCCGGACGACAACTTCTTCGCCGTCGGCGGGAGTTCGATGAAGGTCATCGACCTGCACGACAGGTTGGACAAGCGATGGCCCGAGGCGCTGCGGGTGGGCGAGCTGTTCGACTGCATCACCATCGCCACCCAGGCGCAGCGCATCGCCGACCGCCTGGGCGAACCCGCGCTGGGCGAGAAATACGCCCCACCGGCCACATACGAGCTCTGACCGGCGTGAACGGAGAGGTGACATGAGCGGCACGGGCGTGACACACGGCAGACCGGCCGTCGCGGTGATCGGCATCGCCACGAGATTCCCGCAGGCGGATTCCCTCGCCGCCTTCCGGGCCAACCTGCGGGCGGGGACGGACTCGGTGCGCCCGATCCCGCCGGAACGCATCCGGAGCACAGGGCTCGATCCCCGGCACGACTACCCGGAGCAGGGCTACCTGGAGCGGATCGACCTCTTCGACCACAAGCGCTTCGGGATGTCCCGTCGCGAGGCGGAGGTGACCGACCCGCAGCACCGGCTGGCACTCCAGCTCACCGAGGAGGCGCTGGAGAACGCCGGATACGCCCCGTCCGGGCTCCGGGACAGCCGGACGGCGGTGATCTTCAGCTCGCCGAGCAACGGCTACGCACCTCTGGTGCGCGAGCACGGCACCCTGGGCATGAGCGGAAACATCCCCTGTGCCCTGCCCGCCAGGATCTCCCATCTCTTCGGTTTCACCGGCCCCTGCTACGGCGTGGACACCGGCTGCAACGGCTCACTCGTCGCCGTTCACCAGGCATGCCGTGAACTCGGCGACGACGACGCGGACTACGCCGTCGTGGGCGGGGTGAGCCTGCGCCACATCGTGCAGCCGGCGGCCACGGTGGCCGACTTCCCCGGCATCGCCTCGCCCACCGCCCGGTCCCGCGCGTTCGATCGTGCCGCGGACGGCGCGGGCGCCGGCGAGGGCGGCGGGGTAGTGCTCCTCACCACACTGGAACGGGCAGTGGCGGAGGGCTCGTTCATCCACGCCGTGATCCGCGGCAGCGCCGTGGTGCACAACGGCCGGCACTCCGCGACCATCAGCACCCCCAGTGCCCGCTCGCAGGCCCAGGCCATCCGAAAGGCGTGGCGCAATGCCTCGCTGGACCCGGCGACCGCCGGATACATCGAGACACACGGTTCGGGCACCCGGCTCGGCGACGCGGTCGAGGCCGAGGGTCTGGCCCTCGCCCGTCCAGACGGCGACCGTACGGTGAAGGTGGGCTCGGTCAAGACCAACATCGGGCACCTGGACCACGCCGCGGGAATCGCCGGGCTGGTCAAGGCGGTGCTCAGCGTGCGCCACGGCGAGCTGTATCCCTCGCTGCACTTCGAGGAGCCCGCCGACGAGGTCGACCTCGAAGGTGCCCGCCTCGAAATCGTCACCTCGCTGGAGCAGTGGGACGACGAGACGCGCCGGGCGGGCGTGAGCTCGTTCAGCCTCGGCGGCGTCAACGCGCACTGCGTGGTGGAGCAGCCCCCGGTGACCGCCCCGGTACGCCCCGCTGTCGGTGCCCCGCAGCTGATCGCGGTGTCCGCCCGCAGCCAGGCGGACCTGCTCGCCCAGTGCGAGGCGCTGTCGCTCGAACTGCGCCACACCGCCCACCCGCTGGCCGACGTCGCGCGGACGCTGAACGAGGGAAGGGATCACGACCCCCACCGTGCGGCCGTGGTCGCCCGGGACACCTCTGAGCTCGCCGCACGCCTGGCCGCCGAGGTCACCTGGCGTCGGCTCGAGGAGGCCGCCACCGACTCCGTGGCCACGCCTCGGGTGGTGTTCCTGCTCTCCGCGGACGCCACACCCTACGAGCAGCGCGACCAGCTGCCGGACGAGCTGCCGGTACCGGCCGACCGCGCCGCGATGGTCGGCGGGCAGCTCGCGACCTACCAGCGGCTGGTCCGGGCCGGCGTCTCGCCGGACGGGCTGATGAGTTCGGGGATCTCCCGCTACACCGCCCGGTATCTGCGGGGTGATCTCAGCGCCGAGGACACCGCCGCGCTGCGGCGAGCACACGGCGGGCAGGACCCGGTGGTGGCGGGCGACCCGCTGCGGGTGGAGCAGCTCCACGCGGCGGCAGACGAGCAGCTCTCCGACGGCCCCGTGGTGTTCGTGGAGCTGGCCTCCCGTGGCGAGATCAGCGACCGGTTGACGGTCCACCTCCACGGCCGCGCGGACGCCCGTGTGCTCCGTCTGCGGCCCGGTGCCGCCGATGCCGAAGCCGCCGTCCTGGAGCTGCTGGGCAGGTTGTACGAGGAGGGCGTCGGCCTGGACTGGCCGGTGCTGCGGGTCCATCCGTCGGCGGGCCGGGTTCCGCTGCCGGGACATCCGTTCACCGGCGTTCGCTGCTGGGCCAGGCCACTGGGTGAGGTGCTGTCCTTCGACGAAGAACTCCCTCGGTCCACTGCTCCGGCTCCGGTGCCCGCACCCGCCGCCGAGGAACCGGTCCGCGCACCCGGCGAGCAACGGACCACCGCATCCGGGACCGTACTGGACTGGCTGCGGGACACCCTCGTCGAGCTGCTGCACGCGGATGCGGTCCCGGCCGACGCGGACTACTTCTCCATCGGCGGCAACTCCGTCATCGCTCTCCAGCTCCTGGCGCTGGTACGAGAGCACCACGGGGTCCGGCTCACGATGGCGGACATCTACGACCACCCCGTCGTCAGCTCGCTCGCACAGGCCATTCACGACCGGGCGCCGCACGCGCCCGGGCCCCAATCGCCGAGCGCCGCCGACGCGCCGACGGCCCCGTTCGTCCCCGAGGTGCCCGCAGCCGAGTTGCCGCCGATCGTCCCGGGTGGCGAGCCGGTGCTGTCGTACGGGCAGGAGCGCATGTGGTTCCACCACCAGCTCGACCCGAGGACCACGCTCTACAACCTCCCTGGCGCCTCCCGGTACCGCGGCCCCCTGGACGCCGAGAAGTTCAGGCTGGCCTGGGAGGACCTGGCGGGGCGCCACGAGGTGCTGCGGTCCAATTTCGTCGAGGCCGACGGCAGGCCCGAGCTGGTGATCCGGCCCGAACTGGGCGACTTCTTCACGTACCTGGATGTCTCGGGCGAGGACGACCCGGAGACCGCGGCGGGTGCGGTCGTCACCTCCGCCATGCGCTGGGTCTTCGACATCGCCGACGAACCGCTCGTACGGGTGACCGTCGTGCGGATCGGCGATGACGACCACATCGTCTGCTGGTGCATGCACCACGCGGTGAACGACGGCTGGGCTCCGCAGATCCACATGCAGGAGCTGCTGGAGTTCTACACCGCCCGCCTGGAGAACCGTGCCCCCGACGTCGAGCCGCTGCCGGTGCAGTACGCGGACTACGCGCGTTGGCAGCGCGAGCTGGTGGCCGGCTCCCGCCTCGACGGCGAACTGAGCTACTGGCGCGAACGGCTGAGCGACCCGCCCGCGCTGGAGCTGCCCACCGACCGGCCGCGCCCCGGCCGGATGGACTTCGCGGGCGCGACCCACGGGTTCACCATCCCGGGCGCACTGGTGCAGCGGCTGCGCGAGGTGGGTGCTCAGGAGACGGCCACTTTGTTCATGGTGCTGCTCACCGCGCTCAAAGTGCTGCTCGCACGCTGGTCGGGCCAGCGGGACATCGTCGTCGGCACCTCGACCGTCGGTCGCAACCGGCCCGAACTGTGGGATCTGCTCGGCTTCTTCAACAACACGATCGCGCTGCGCTCGGACCTGTCGGGCGACCCGAGCTTCCGTGAGCTGCTGCGCCAGGTGCGCGGGGTGGTGCTGGGCGCACTCGACCACCAGGAGATCCCGTTCGACAAGGTCGTGCGCGGGGTCGGGGTCGACCGTGACCCGAGCCGTAACCCGCTCTTCGACGTGATGTACGTGCACCAGACGCTGCCACCGGCCGCCGCCTTCGGCGAGGTCGTCACCGGACCGGCGCACGACCCGGAGATCATCCCGCATTTCCCCGGACTGCCCCCCGGCACCGCCAAGTTCGACCTCTCGATGGTCGTCGGCGAGCTGGCGGGCGAGGACGAGATCGTGGTCATGATGGAGTACGCGACGCAGCTCTTCGACGCCGGCACGATCTCCGCCATGTCCGAGGCGTTCATGGAACTGCTGCACGCCGTCGCGGACAATGAGGACACGTGCTACGGCGACCTCCCCGGCGGTCCTCCCCGGTCGACCGGGCCGGTCGCGGACCGGCCCGACACGCCGCCTGACCCGGTGGTCCCGGTCGCCACGCCCGTCGTCAGCTGCCTCGAGCTGCGCGGTGAGGTGCAGCTCCCCGATCTGCGCACGGCGCTGGAGCAACTGGCCGAGCGGCACGAGGTGTTGCGTGCCAGGACCGTCGAAGTCGTCGGGCACCGCTCGTTGCTCGGCGACGGCTTCTTCACCACCGCGGACGTCTCCGGCGAGAGCGAGCCCTTGTTCACCGCCATGGAGATCGCGCAGGCCGAGGCCGCACTCGTACTCGATCCGGCGTCGGGTCGCCGGCTGCACGCGCTCGTCGCGACGACGGGCCCGGCCGAGCACCTCCTGCTGGTGACCACCCACCGGCAGGCTTACGACGGTGGTCAGCCGGAGGTGTTCTTCCGGGACCTGCTCGCGCTGTACGGCGCCCGCCTGGACGGACGCCGGGCCGAGTTGCCCCGGCTTCCCGCGCTGCCCGGCGAGCACACCGAGCCCTTGACGGGCCCCCGGAGGGAGGACCGACTCGCCTACTGGACAAGGACACTGACGGGACTGGCCGATGGCGCGCCGCCGTTGGACCGGGCCCGGCCCGCCCACGGAACCCGCGCCACCGCCACTCTCGGTTCCCGGGTACCCGACGACCTCGCCCACGTGGTGGGCCGTTCCGGGACCAGGGAGAGCGTGCTGGCGGCCCTCACCGCCCTGCTCGCCCTGCACACGGAGGCGGACGAGGCGCTCATCGGGCTGACCGGCACGACGCTTCCCCTCTCGGCGGCCCGCGCTCGGGTGGGTCCCTTCGCGCGGAGTCTGCCGCTGCGTCTGGACCTGGCCGACGACCCGTCCTTCGAGAAGCTCACCGACCGGGTACGACGCGCCGTCACCGGCGCGGAACGGCACCGGGAGGTGCCGTTCGCCGACATCGTGCAAGCGGCCGGACTGCCCGACGAGCCCGGCAGGGCACCGCTGTTCGACGTGGGGTACTCCTACCAGGCGCTGCCGGCGACCCTCGGCTCGGCGGCCGGGGTGGAGGCGGCCCCCGTGCGGTGGCCCGACACGGACGCGGGACGGCTCACGCTGCCGCCCGGCCGCAGCGAGCTGGACCTCTCCTGGTCCGTCGTCGAAGGGCCGGGGCGGGACGAGCTGTCCATCTCGTTGGACTACCGCACCGAGCTCTTCGACCGGTCGAGTGCCCGGGCTCTCCTCGACGGACTGCTCGCGCTGCTGCGTGCGGCCACCCGCGCCCCTGGTGCACCGCTGTCCAGCCTGTGGCCCCTCCGCACGACGACCAGCGCAAGCACACCTGCGAAGCCGGCCACGGCACGGCCCGCGCACACCGACTGACGCGGCTCGGCCGACGAAGGAGACCTGAAACAGTGGGCGATCAGACAGACGTTCAACAGACCGCGCGGGCCGTTCCGGCCGGGTCACTGGTGGGCATCGTCGGCGCGGGCACGATGGGGATCGGTGTGGCGCAGTGCTTCGCCGAAGCCGGCCACCCCGTGGTCGTCGTCGACAACGACCCCGGGGCGCTGGCCTCCGGACCGGCCCGGCTCCACGCCGGGATCAGGACGGCCACGCTGCTGCGCAGAGGGTCGCGGCAGGCACGGGCGGGCACGCCCGCAGCCCGCGCCGAGTCCCTCGTGACCTGGTCCGCCGAGCTCGCCGACATGGCGGCCGCTCTCCTGGTGGTGGAGTGCGCCCGGGAGGACGAGGACACCAAGGAGCGGATCCTTCGCGAGCTGGACCGGATCTGCGGGCCCGAGGCGATCTTCGCGTCCAACACCTCATGCATCCCGGTCAGTCGTCTCGGGTCCTTCACCGGCCGCCCCGACCGGGTCATCGGCACCCACTTCATGAACCCGGCGCCGCTCAAGGACGCGGTGGAGGTCATCCGCGCGCCGGAGACCAGCGATCTCACCCTGGAGCGCACGGAAGGCTTCCTCACCCGCGTCGGAAAACACGCCCTCGTGGTGCGTGACGCCCCCGGCTTCGTGACGAACCGGGTACTGATGCTGACGCTCAACGAGGCGGCCGCCGTGCTGGGCGAGGGAACCGCCGACGCCGAGACCGTGGACCGCGTTTTCCAGGACTGCTTCGGGCACCCCATGGGGCCGTTGCGCACGGCCGACCTCATCGGTCTCGACACCATCGCCGACTCGCTGGAGGTGCTGCGCCGGCACACCGGCGAGGACCGCTTCCGGCCCTGCCCCCTGCTGGCCCGTCTCGTCGCCGAAGGCAAGGTGGGACGCAAGTCGGGCAGTGGCTTCTACCAGTACGCGCCACAGCACCTCGCCGCGCGGGGAGGAACCGGCCATGGCTGACCGCCAAGGCGCGCCCACCGACATGTCCGCCGCCGGACAGGACGCCTGGCGTGCCGTACGACACTCCGGTTCCGGGCCCACCGCCCCCAGTGGCCACACCGCCCAGCTCGTGGAGATCCACGGAGACCTGGACCGCACCCTGCTGGGCAACGCGGTCGCCCAGGTCGTGGCCGAGGCCGCAGCACTGCGGGTGCGCCGCGCCGGCGAGGGTCCGGACGGACTGCCCGCCCTGGAGGTCTCGGACGGTCTGCCGCTGCCGGTGGTGGACCTGAGCACGGAGGCGGACCCGCGGGGCGCGGCCGACGCGTGGGCACACGCAGCGCTGGAGCGGGGCGGCGAGGAGACCGGGCAGCCCTGGTCCACCCAGGCGTTGCTGCGGCTCGGCCCGGACCGTCACCACTGGTTCCACATGCACCACCGGGCCGTTGTCGACCGCTTCGGCTGTGCGCTGATCACCCGTCGGGTCTCCGAGGTGTACACGGCGCTCGCCGAGGGCCGCTCGGCCGCCGACGGTGCGCTGGCCACCCGGGCCCAACTGGCCTCGGCAACGGCCGGGTACTCCGGATCCGCCGCGCGGGAAGCCGATCGCGCCCACTGGCGCCGACGGTTCCCCGACCTGCCCGAGCCGGTGACCTTCGCGTCCGCTCCGGCCCGGGACACCGACGGGCTGCGGGCACCGGTGAACTCCCGCCCGGTGGCGCTCGGCACCACCGACACGGAACGCGTACGTGCCACCGCCCGTGACGCATGTGTGCCGGCACGGGTGGTGCTGTCCGCCGCCGTGGCGGCTTACACCCACCGGCTGAGCGGCGCCACGGACGTGGTGATCGGCATGCCGACGGACGGCCGGCCGAGCCGGGTGAGC
This sequence comes from Streptomyces violaceoruber, assembly GCA_000720805.1. GTDB lineage: Bacteria > Actinomycetota > Actinomycetes > Streptomycetales > Streptomycetaceae > Streptomyces > Streptomyces cellulosae_A. The sequence goes on along the minus strand of JODI01000009.1, from coordinate 106,175 downwards.
AGGCGTGTCCCGGACGCGAGCGAGTACATCGTGCCGCTCCGGCTGACGGTCCGGTCCGCCGCCACCTTCGCCGAGCTCGTCCAGGAGGTCGCCCGGGAGTCGCGCGCGGCGGTCAGGCACCAGCGGCTGGGCCACCGGGAGTTGTGTCGCGAGGCCGGGGCGCCGGACGGTCGGCCCCGGCTGTTCGGGCCGATCGCCGACATCCGCACCCCTGGGGCCCTCGTGCGGTTCGGTGAACTGTCCGCGGTGGTCCACGACCTGGTGCCCGACCCGGTCCACGACATACGTGTCGTACTCGATGACGACCCCGTGGACCAGCGGCTGCGGGTCGTTTTCAGCGGCGCGGCGGATCGCTATTCCGCCGCCGAACTCGACGCGCACGCCAGACGTTTCGGGCGTCTGCTCTCCCTGGTCGTGGCCGGCCCGGGGCACCCTCTGGGCACCTTGGACCTGTCTGCGGCGGAGGAGCGGGCGGCCGTTCGTTCCCGGACGAGCGGCACGGCCTCCGGAGCACCCCGCCGAACGCTCACCGGCCTGCTGGAGCACGCCGCCCGACGCCACTGCGACGCGGTCGCCGTCATCGGTGCCGACGACAAGCTCACCTACGCGCAGCTCCACGAGCGTGCCAACCGGCTGGCCCGGCTCCTGCTCGACCGGGGTGCGGGGCCGGAGTCGGTCGTCGGGCTGCTCCTCCCTCGGTGCGCCGGGACACTCGTGGCGATGCTCGCGGTACTCAAGACCGGCGCCGCGTACCTGCCGCTCGACCCCGGTTACCCCGCCGAGCGGCTCCGCTTCATGGTCGAGGACGCCAAACCGGTGTGTGTGCTGACCGACACCGACACCGACACCGTCATCGACTCGCACCTCGCGGACGTCGCGAGCCGGTGGACCACGACCATCCGGCTCGACGACCCCGCGATCGCGGGGGAGTTGGAGCACTTCTCACCCACGGCACCGTCCGACGCGGACCGCCCCGAGCCGCTGCGGCCCTCGCATCCCGCGTACGTCATCTACACCTCGGGCTCCACCGGTGCGCCCAAGGGGGTCGTGGTGCCGCACCGCGGTGTGGTCGCGCTGGTGGACTGGGCGGCAACCGAGTTCGGCGCCGAGTCGTTGGCCCACGTGCTGGCGGCGAGCTCCTTCAGCTTCGACGTGTCGGTGGCCGAGATCTTCCCGGCGCTGGCGGGCGGCGGCAGCGTCGAGGTGGTCGGCAATCTCCTGTCGCTGCTCGACGGTGACCCGCCGCGCTGGTCGGGCGGTCTGCTGTGCGCCATCCCTTCGGTGTTCTCCAAGCTGATCGAGACCGGCGGTCTCGAGGTGTCGGCCAGGACGCTCTCGATGACCGGTGAGGCACTTCCCGCCTCCCTCGCCGCGCGGATCCGGGAGATCATGCCCGGCACCCGGGTGCTCAACGTGTACGGGCCCACCGAAGCCACCGTCCATGCCACCGCGGCCACCGTCCATGCCACCGCCTCGGCGGGCGACGGTCCCGTGCCGGAGGGCGCACCGCCCATCGGACGGCCACTGGGCCACGTACGCGCCTACGTGCTCGACGGCTCACTCCGTCAGGTGGAGACCGACCGCCAGGGCGAGTTGTACCTGGCGGGAGACGGTCTTGCCCGGGGATATCTGCGGCGGCCCGGGCTGACCGCGGAGCGTTTTGTCGCCGACCCCTTCGGCCCGTCCGGCGAGCGGATGTACCGGACCGGTGATCTGGCCCGCCTGCGCCCCGACGGGCAGCTCGACTTCCTCGGCCGTGCGGACGCCCAGGTCAAGGTCAACGGCTTCCGCGTCGAACTCGGCGAGGTGGAGGCGGTACTCGCCCGGCACCCCGCCGTCACCGAGGTCATGGCCTGTGTCCGGAAGGGGACCAGTGGCGACGCCCGGCTCGTGGCCTACCTGGTGCCCGCGGAGGGAGCCCGCGTCCCCGGCCGCCACGCGCTGCGGGACTGGGCGGCCGAGCGGCTGCCGGCACATCTGGTCCCGGCCGAGCTGAAGGCCGCCTCCGTGCTGCCGCGCATGGGCAGCGGCAAGCTCGACCGCGAGAAGCAGCCGACGGGTGTACGGCTGCTGGAGGCCGGCCCTTCCCCCAGCCCTGGGCGCCTGGGAGGTGCCCCCATGACCGCCGACGCGGCGCGGACGGAGCAGGTGGCGCGAGCGTTCCGCGAGGTGCTCCGGCTCCCCGAAGTCGCCACGGACGTCAGCTTCTTCGACCTCGGCGGCGACAGCATGATGTCGGTCCAGCTGCTGAGCCGACTGCGTCGGGCGGGCCTTGTCCTCACACCGCAGGACATCTTCGAGCACAAGACGGTCGGAGCGCTGGCCCGGGTCGTGCGCGAGCCTGACCGTACGAAGAGCCCGCAGGCCGTGGACCGTACGAAGGCGGAGGACGGGTGGCGAGCGGCCTTGGACGGGCTGGACAGCACCACCGAGGTGGCTCCCGAGGAACCGCCGAACGCACGGAACCTCATCTTCGAGGTCGACATGGAGACCACTGCGGCGCCGGCCGAAGCGTCCGCCGAGCCCGCCGGAAGCGTCGGTTCCTTCCTCTCGCCCGAGACGGGCGACGACACCGCGGGCAGAAGGTGGCGGGACATCCAGGAGAGCTCCGGCGAAGCCGGCAGCGGAGTCCTGTTGCCGCTGCGGGAGTCGGGCGACGAGGCGCCCCTGTTCTGCGTGCACCCGGCGGCGGGCTTCTCCTGGTGCTACGCGGGACTCACCTCGCCGCTCGGCGCGGACCGGCCGGTGTACGGCCTGCAGGCCCGAGGCCTGGACGGCCCCGAAGTCCTGCCGGCGTCCCTGCGGGAGATGGCGGCGGACTACCTGGACCATGTCAGGTCCGTCCAGCCCACGGGCCCCTACCACCTCCTCGGCTGGTCCTTCGGCGGGGTGGTCGCCCATGAGATGGCGGTGCAGCTGGAAGAGAGCGGCGAGTCGGTGGAGACGCTGGCGATTCTGGATGCCCGCCCCGCGGGCGCGAACGTCGCCGACGCCGCGGCCTCGGCCGAGGCCGTGCCGGGTTCGCTCGCCGGCCGGGACGTCCTGTCGATGCTTCTGGAATTCTTCGGCCACGACCCCTCCCTGTGGGCGGGCGAGTCGCTGACGTATCCGCGATTCGTGGAGATCACCCGTGCGCAGGGGGGACTGCTGGCCTCGTTCGACGAGGGGCGGATCGCCGCGCTGGCCCGGACCTTCACCAACAACGCGCGGGTCGCCGCTCTGCACGAGCCTCGCCCGTTCGGCGGGAACACCGTGATGTTCACCGCGCGGGACCACTCGCCCGAGACCGCGTTCGGCCTGTGGCGGCCGCTGATCAAGGGGTCGCTCGAGGTCCTGCCGGTCGACTGCGCGCACATGGAGATGGGACGCCCCGCCGCGCTCGGCGAGGTCGGCCGCGTACTCGTCGAACAGTGGGCCTCCACGGCACCACAGAAGGGGTCGGTGAACACTCCGTGAGGAACGAGCCGGAGCAGGTGCACGCGGTGGATCACCCGTCGATGCCGCTCACCACGACGCAGCACGGGATCTGGATGGCGCAGCAGCTGGCGCCTCCGGTCCGGTACCAACTGGCGAGTGCGTTCGAGATCGCCGGAGATCTCGATCCGGAGCTGTACGAGGCGGCCTTCCGGTGCGCCGTGACGGAGACCGAGCCGTTCAGGTCCCGGTTCGCCGTCACGGCCGCCGGGGAGCCGCGGCAATGGGCCGGTCCTCTCCCCGCCTGGCACATACCGGTCGTCGACCTCCAGCGGGAACCCGCACCGATGGCCGCCGCGCTGGACTGGATGCGTGCGGACATCCCCCGCCCTCTCGACCTGGAGAACGGTCCGGCGTTCAGGACCGCGTTCCTGCGCCTCTCCGAGGACCGGGTCTGCTGGTATCTGCTCGTCCACCACCTGGTGGTGGACGGCTTCGGCCTGGCGCTGTTCGCCCGACGGCTCGGCGACATCTACGCGGCGTTGGAGCGCGGCGAGTCCCCGGAGCCCGGCCACCAGGTGCCGTTGGACACCCTGCTCAACGCCGAGCGGGTCTACCGCTCCACACCCGACTTCGAAGCCGACCGCGAGTTCTGGACGGCGCAGATGGCCGGTTGGCCGGGAGCGGTCCGGCCCGGCACGTTCCGGTCCGCCGCACCTGGCCGGGACGTACCCGGCCGAACAGGCATCGGCCTCACCGGCGGGGCACCGGTGCGCTGTGCGTCCCGGATGCCCGACGACCGGGTGTCCGCCCTCCGCGCACGCGCACGCGCACTCGACGTCCCCTGGACGGTGGTGGCGACCGCCTCCGCCGTCCTGCTGGACCATGCCCGCACCGGCGGGGGAGATGAGGTCGTCGTGGGGTTCCCGGTCGCCGGCCGCACCGCCAAGACGGCGGGCGCCGTGACCGGCGCGGCGTCGAACGTGCTCCCGCTGCGGGTACCGGTCGACCTGCGCCGGCCGGCCGCCGAACTGATCCGGACCGTCGGCGAGGCAACCGCCCTCGCCCTCGACCACCAGCGCTATCGGTACGAGGACCTCCGCCGTGACCTCGGCTTCACCGGGTCCGCGAACGCGCCGTACCAACTGACCGCGAACATCGTCCCCTTCAGCTTCGGCCGCAGCTTCGCCGGTCGGCCGATGACCCTCAGACAGCTCAACACCGGCGCGGTGGAGGACCTCTCCGTCATGATCAGGCCGGAACGCGGCCGGGCCGGCCTGATGGTGGAGGTGCACGCCGAGGACGGGCGGTACGAGCCCGAGGAGGTCGCCGCCGAGGCCGACCGCTGCGTACGCCTGCTCGACCAGCTGATCGACGAACCCCGACGCCCCGTCGGAGAGCTGGATCTGCTGGCACCGGAAGAACGCAGGCTGCTCGTACCGGGCATCGGCACACCCGCACCCCCCTCGCCCCGTACGCTCCCCGAGCTGTTCGAACACTGGGTCGCACTCACTCCGAACGCCCCGGCGGTCGGCCACGGCGACCGGCAGCTCACCTACGCCGAGCTCAACTCGCGCGCCAATCGGCTGGCCAGGACGCTGATCCGGCGCGGCGCAGGACCCGAACGCACAGTCGCCGTCCTGCTTCCCCGCTCCGTGGACGTGGTCACCGCGATCCTGGCGGTGTCCAAGACCGGCGCGGCCTACCTCCCGCTCGACACAGCATGGCCGCCGGAGCACACGGAGCGGATCCTCGCCGACGCCCAGCCGGTATGCGTACTCTCCGAGACGGACCCGACGGGAGCCGCCGCGGTCACGACCGCGTCGGCGACGAGCGACGCCGACGCGACGGACAGCGACGCAGACCTGACGGACGCCGATGCGACGGACAGCGACGCAGACCTGACCGACGCGGACCGCACGGGGTCGCTGACGCCCGACCATGCCGCATACGTGATCTACACCTCCGGATCCACCGGCCGCCCCAAGGGCGTCGTGGTCCCGCACCGCGGTCCGGTGGCACTGTTGCAGGCGGGAGCCGCCGAGTTCGGCTTCGGCCCCGACGACACCTGGGCGATGTTTCACTCCTGCGCCTTCGACTTCTCCGTGTGGGAGATGTGGGGCGCCCTCGCGCACGGTGGCCGACTGGTGGTCGTCCCCCGCGAGGTGAGCCGCTCCCCGGGCGCCTTTCTCGACCTGCTGGTGCGGGAACGTGTGACGGTGCTCAATCAGACGCCCTCCGCCTTCCGGTCGCTGGAGCAGGCCGACGCCGAAGAGCCGGAGCGGGGGCGGGAACTGGCCCTGCGCTGGATCATCTTCTGTGGGGAGGCGCTCTCCCCTGCCGTCCTGCGTTCCTGGTACGGGCGGCACCAGGCCTCCGCGCCCGTCCTGGTCAACATGTACGGCATCACCGAGACCGCGGTCCTCTCGACCCGGCTCGACCTGGACCACGGCCACGGTACGGCGCGGGCCGTCCCGATCGGCAAGGCCATTGCCGGCACCCGGCTGTACACCCTGGACGACCGGCTGCGCCCGGTACCTCCCGGGGTGGCCGGTGAGCTGTACGTCGCGGGTTCCGGTGTGGCGAGGGGCTATCTGCACCGTTCCGCGTTGACGGCGCAACGCTTCGTGGCCAACCCCTTCGGCCCCGCCGGGTCCCGGCTGTACCGCTCGGGCGACCTCGTACGCGCCCGTCAGGACGGCTCACTGGAGTATCTCGGCAGGGTGGACAACCAGGTCAAGATCCGTGGCTTCAGGATCGAACCGGCCGAGGTCGAGGCGGCGCTGCTGGACGCCCCCGGCGTGGCGGGCGGCGCCGTGCTGGCGAGCTCCGGTGTTCCGCACGGTCCGGCCCGCGCCGGGGCGGACGGCGATCAGGGAGCCCACGGGGCCGCACAGTTGGTGGCCTACGTCGTCCCCACCCAGGAGACGGCGGCGGACGATCCCGGGCAGGCTCTCGCCCGGCTGCGCACATGGCTGCGTGGCAGGCTTCCGGCGCATCTGGTCCCGTCCCTGTTCGTCCCGCTCGACAGGCTGCCCCTCACCCCCAACGGGAAGCTGGACAGGGCGGCGCTCCCTTCCCCCCACGCCCGCGCGCACACGCCGTCCCGCGCCCCGGACAAGCCGCTGGAAACCGAACTGGCCGGGCTGTACGCCGACCTGCTCGCCGTGGAACAGGTGGGCGCCGACGACGACTTCTTCGACCTCGGTGGTGACAGCCTGCGGGCGACGCGGCTGGTCGCCATGGTGCGACGAGCCGGCCTCGGCACCCGAGCGGAGCTGGACGTCAGAGACGTCTTCGACCACCCGACCGTCGCCGCGCTCGCAGCCCATCTGGGCGACACGGATCATGCGGGCGTCACCTCCGTGGCATCGGGGCCCCGGCCCGTCCCCCTGCTTCCGCAGGCCGAGGACCGGGGCGCCGAGCCGGTCCCGCTCTCCTTCGGCCAACGGCGCTTCTGGTTCCTGCACAAGCTGGCCGGCCCCGACAGCACCTACAACGTTCCCCTGGTGCTGCGCTGGGACGGCGAGCTGGACCAGGAAGCGCTCCGTGCCGCCCTGGGCGACCTCACGGCCCGGCACGAAACCCTGCGCACCCTCATCCGGCAGCGGGACGGCCGGGCGGTCCAGCACATCCTGCCGGTCACGGCCGCGCGCCCGGCACTCACGGTCGAACCGGTCGCCCCGGACCAGCTGCCGGACGCGGTGAGCGCCGCGGCCTGCCGCCCCTTCCGTCTGGAGAGCGAACTCCCCCTGCGTACGGTCCTTTTCACCACTGAGACCTCACGCAGTCAGACGTTGCTCGTGCTGCTCCACCACATCGCCTGCGACCGCGCCTCGCTGCCGCGGCTGCTGGACGACCTCGGCACCGCGTACCGGGCCCGCGTCACCGGTGATGCCCCTGACTGGTCGCCGTTGCACACCCAGTACGCCGACTTCACCCTGTGGCAGCGTGAACTGCTCGGCACCGACGGCGAGCCCAGCGCCCTGCGGGCCGGTCAGCTCGCCTACTGGAACAAGACCTTGGCCGGCCTGCCGGAACGTATCCCGCTGCCCACCGACCGTACGGAGCGGGCGCCGTCCGGGCGCCCGGCGCACACCGCCGGTGACACGGTCGCTTTCACCGTCCCCGCGGACGTGCACGGGCGGCTCCTGGAGGTGGCCGCGGACGAGCAGGCCAGCCTCTTCCTGGTGGTGCACGCCGGACTGGCCGCGCTGCTCACCCGCCTCGGCGCGGGTACGGACATCCCGATCGGCACAGCGGTCTCCGACCGCGCGGACGCGGAGCTCGACGGCCTCGTCGGCTTCTTCGTGAATACGCTCGCACTGCGCACGGACACCTCGGGAGAGCCGACCTTCCGTGAGCTGCTCGGCCGGGTCACACAGGCCGATCTGGCGGCCTTCGCCCACCAGGATGTGCCCTTCGACCTGGTCGTGGAGGCGCAGGGGCGGCGGCGGGCGGCGAGCGGGCAGGCCGTGTTCGGCCGGTCCTTGTTCCAGGTGATGCTGGTTCTCACACCGTCCCTCCCCGAGAGGCTGGAACTACCGGGCGTGTCCGCCACGGTGGAACTGGTCGGCAGGGGTTCCGCCGGGTTCGACCTGACCTTCGGCCTGTTCGAGCGGCGGGACGCCGACGGCACCTGCCGCGGACTCGACGGTGTGGTCGAATACCGGACCGAGCTGTTCGACCGGCCCACGGTCGAGGCCCTCTGCACCCGCTTCACGCGGCTGCTCCGTACGGCCGCCGCCACCCCGGACATCCCGGTCCACGACATCGACCTGTCGGGGCCGAAGGAACGCTGACGGCTGCTGCGAGTGGCGGGCGCGGGCGCGGCGGCGGTGGGCGGGGGAGCGGACAGGGCCGCGTCCCGGCGCATCCTGATGCACTCCTCGGTACTGCTGCCGCCCTGGGCGGGCGGCGACATTCCGGCGGAGTCGCGGCAGCTGGACGGGACGCAGGAGCGGTACGCCAAGCTCGGCACACCGACCTGGCGATCGGGCGCGCGGACAGGGCGGAGCGGCTGTTCACCGGACGCGGACCGGCGTCCGCTCTGCTTCGATGCCGAAGGTCCCGTGCCCGGCAGTAGCGGGTACGGGACCTTCGGCGGCCGTGAGGATGTTCCGCCGCTGTCAGACGAAGAGTGGTGTCGGGTTCAGCTTCTCGTACGTGGTCGGCTCCTGGAGACGACCGAGCGCCACCGGGACGTCGAACAGGCGGCCGGGCGCGAACCGGGCCCAGAAGTGCCGCAGGCCCGGCACGATCACCTTCACCACGGGCAGGCCCAGGTCGGGACGCTGCTGGTCGAGGACCAGGAGTTCCAGACCGGTGGCGCGGGCCAGCTCGGTGATCGCGTGCACGTCGTCGAGGAGGTCGGGACGGTGCGGGGTCGGCCAGTGGTCGGGGCCGCGCGGCGCCACCTGCGGATCCGGCCTCAGATAGGGCTGGTTGGCGACCGTTGCGTGCCGCCACCAGCGCGTCGGCTCGGGATCGTCGATCCGGTACCCGGACCCGTCGGGCAGGACGTCGGACACCGCGGGAAGCAGTTGCCCCATCTCGGTGAGCGCGCGCCGCAGCGCCGTCCGCGGGTCGAAGTGGGCGCCGAAACCGAAGATGACGTCCTGGGCCGGCTTGTCGAGGCGGCGGGAGAGCGCCACCATGACGGGGATCCCCAAGTCCGAGGTCAGGTCGAGGACCCAGATCTCCCGGTGGACGCTCCGGTATCCGTGGCGCAGCCGCTCCACGTAGGACTCGTCGAAGGCGTCCAGGTCCACCGAGGGCTGGCGGGTGCGATTGTACCACCACAGGGCGACCGCGTCCCGCTCGACCAGTTCGAGGAAGCCCTGCAGGAGGGCGTCCTCGGGGCTGCTGCCGGCGGCGTTGCCGTTCGAGTCGGCCCACAGGCCGTCGTGGTTGTTCTCGACGCCGGTCGCCGGCCCCGTCCGTGTTCCCGTTCCCGTTCCCGTTCCCGTTCCCGTGCTCGTGCCCGTTCCCGTGCCCGCGAAGTACAGCATCGAAGTGGGCAACAGGCGCCGGGTGTTGTGGGTCAGGGACCAGACGGGGGTCCAGTCGGTGGGCAGTGTCTCGTCGAAGGGTGCGCTGACGTGCTGGAACCGGGAGTGGGTCGCGTTCCAGAGCTCCCGCTGGGCGTACTGCCGGTCCGCGTACAGCTGGCAGTCGTTCGGGTGCACGGCCGCTGAGCCGAGGCCGCGGTAGGAGTCCCGTACCACCGGCTCGTCACCGTGCCGGGTTCCGCTGTAACGCTCCACCGCCTCGCACAGGGCGCTGGCGCGGGCCTCCGTCTCGTTCAGGCCCTTGCCGCCGCTGAGCGCGCGCAGTCCGGAGCGCAGTCCGGCGAGCGTCGCGGGCCCCATCGCCAGGTTGTGACCGGAGACGTAGGAGGTGACGAAGTCCGGGCAGCCAGGCGCCTGCCTGATCTCCTTCACGACACCGGTCACCGGATTCACCAGATGACCGTACGTGCGGAGCATCTGCTGTGCCGTCAGCGCCCGGTGGCCGCCGCCGACGAGGACGGCCTTGAGTCGTGTTGCCGGCCGGAACGGGGCGTGCACCCGCCGGGCCACCAGATCCGCGTCCCCGCACTCGGGACACTGCGGGCGTCGGCTCACCGGGTGCGAGGCGGTGTGCAGACGGACCGTGTCCATCGTGCGGATGTGGCCCTGCTCCGGATCGCGCACCCCGGCCAGCCACTTCGTCGTCTCCAGGACGGCGATGCCGATGGCGAGAGAGCGTCCTGCGGCCAGGGACGCGACGGGGCGAGGGAGCGGCCCGTCGAGCCCGAGGGCCCGCTGCACCGGCACCTCCGAGTGGCGGTGCCCGCGCAGCCGTACGGAAAGGCAGTGCCAGCAGGGGCCGTTGTCCGGTTGGAACACCGGACCGACCCACGGGTCCGCCCCGCACAGCTTCGCGAGCAGCCAGGGCTTCCCTGCGGCGCGGTGTGCCGCGTCCACCGCGGCGAGTTGGGGTGACAGATAGTCGTCGCACAGGACGAGGGACAGGTCGGCGTCGGTGCCGGGCGGGGAGATGGTGATCCCCTCGGCGCGACAGGCCAGCGCCACGGGATCCGCCGCCACTCCGGGCAGCGCCTCGACCGCGACGGTGGCGCCCGCGACGGTGGCCGCGGCTCGGCCACCGTCCAGGCCGATCAGGTCCCAGTACGCCTCGGCGGCCGGGTCCGTGTGCGGCGGTTCGGGGACGTCGAACCGCAGCAGACCCGCACCGTCCAGGGCACGCAGCGCCGCCTCGGCGTCCTCGATGCCGAGCGCTGGGGCGGCCTCGCGCAGCACGGCATGCGGGCTGCGCGTACCGTCCAGGAGCGGCACCAGGACCTCCGCCGGGTGACCGTGCAGTGCCGTGACGCCGCGGCGCGACACCAGGTACGTCGCGTCGTCCGGCAGGACCGTGGGGCGGAGGTGGCTCTTGAAACCCACCAGGACTCGGTCGCCCGCAGCGAGCACGGGGGCCCCGTCCTTCCGTACGTCGGAAGGGGTCACGCGCCGAGCCGCCAAGCCCCCCGCGCGGCCGGGACAGCGCTCTCGGCCTGGATGCAGAACGTGGAGAGCGCGACCATGTGGTCCGCCACCGAGTCGAGCTCCTCGATCACGAGGGCGGACCGGGCCGGGCGGGCGGGAACGGCGCCGTCGGCATTCAGCTGAATGCCGGAGGAAAGCAGATTCATGTCTCATCCCTTGGTGGTGTGGTGTGTGGTTCTGTTCCTCGTGGTGCTGTGTGCTGCTCCGTTGAAGATTCTGCGAAGTCGGCCTCGCTGCGCACAGTGCCGGTGTCATCACTGCGAGATGAAGAATTCACGTGGGGCCGGAGGTGGCCTTTTAAGGCTCCGCTTGATCACGGTGATCCGTCCGGCGTCGAGTGGCACGCTCACGGGGACGCTCCTTTTCGGCTTCCGTACGCGAGGAAGAAGGCCCCCGTGATTGCCGAGACCGCCGCCCCGCCCTACGGCCAAGTGCTTCGGCTCGACGAGCTGTTGCGGACCGCCCGTGTCCACGACGACGATGTGGACCACGTCCTCTTCCTGGCCACACACCAGTCCTGCGAGATCCTCTTCGCCGTCGCCCTGCGCCATCTGGAGGAGATACGCGCGGCCCTGGACACGGGCGACGCGGACAAGGCCGTGCGCAGGGCGGCCCCGTTGCCGCGGCTGATGGCCACGCTGACCCGGCACTTCGACGGGCTCGCGACGTTGACCCCGGCCGCGTTCGAGGGCATCAGGGCCGCCCTGGGCGACGCCAGCGGTTTCCAGTCCGCGCAGTTCCGAGAGATCGAGTTCCTCTGCGGCCTGCGCGACTCCCGCTACCTGACGACGGGCGGCTTCACCGAGGAAGACCGCGCCCGGCTCGAAGCGCGGCTCGCGGAACGGACGGTGACAGAGGCCTACCGGCACTTCGTCGACACGTGCGCGGACCGGGCGGCCGCCGAGCGGGTGCGGCTCGCCCTCCTCGAGTTCGACGACGCCGCGGCCGTCTGGCGAGCCCGGCACGCCGTGCTTGCCGAGCGCTTCCTCGGCACGGCCGTGGGCACCGCGGGATCCGAGGGCGCCGGTTATCTGTGGCGTGCCGCCCTGCGCCGGATGCTGCCCGAGGTCTGGACCCCACTGCCGTGACCGCGCCCGACACGGCGCGCACCGGCCTCGACCGGGAGTACTCGCCCAGCTCGCGCGTCACCGACCTCGACGTCCACCTCGCGCGGTACGCAACTGACAGCGCCCGCGCCCGCGCCGATCTCCCCGTCCACCTGGACGTCCCCTGCGGCCCCCTGCCCGAGCAGCGGCTCGACCTGTTTCCGGCGCCCGACCCGCACGCCCCGCTGTTCGTGTTCGTGCACGGTGGCTACTGGCAGGAGCTCAGCAAGTCCGAAGCAGCCTTCGCCGCACGCGACTTCCTGGCCGCCGGCATCTCCTTCGCAGCGCTCGGCTACGGCCTGGCCCCACGCCACAGCCTGCGTGCCATCACCGCGGCCGTCAGCGACTCACTGCGCCGCATCTGCACCGGCCGGTCCCCCCTGCCCATAGCACCCCAGGCCGTTCACCTCGGCGGTCACTCCGCCGGGGCCCACCTCGTCGTGAGCGCACTCCTCGACGCCGACGGCCTTCACGCCTCCGGAACGATCACCTCCGCGACGCTGATCAGTGGTGTCTACGACCTGGAGCCCCTGCGGCACACCTACGTCAACGACGCCCTCGGCATGGACGCCGACGAGGCCCGCGACTGCAGCCCGCTGCACCGCATGCCCACGCGGCTGCCCCGGCTCGTCGTCGCCCTGGGCGAGGACGAGACGGATGCGTTCACCGCCCAGCACCACCAGTTCGTCGGTGCCGCCCGAGAGGGCGGCACCGAGGTGACCGATCTCGTCGTACCCGGACGCCACCACTTCGACCTGCCCTTCGACCTCGCGGACCCGGACACCGTGCTGGGCGCCGCGGTGCTGGGCATCCTGTGCAACGGTCGTTGATCGAGCGGCTGTTGCCGTCCTACGTCGCCGGGGCCGAGGCCCGCTCCGACGCGGCGGACGACGCCCTGTACCCCGAGGAGCGGGCGGCGGTCGCCGGGGTGAGCGAGGGGCGACGCCGCGAGTTCACCACGGTCCGGCACTGCGCCCGCCGCGCCCTGTCCGAGCTCGGCCACGTCCCCGTGCCCCTGATACCGGACGTGCGGGGGGTGCCGCGCTGGCCCGAGGGCGTGGTGGGGAGCATGACGCACTGCCGGGGATACCGGGCTGCCGTCGTGGCGCGGCAGTACGACGTGCGCGCACTGGGCGTGGACGCGGAGCCCTGGCGCCCGTTGAGCGAGGGTGTTCTCGGCACGGTCTCGCTACCCGGGGAACGCGAACGGCTCGCGGCGCTGGAGGCGTCGTACTCCCGACTCGCCTGCTGGGACCGGCTGTTGTTCTGCGCGAAGGAAGCGGTCTACAAGGCGTGGTTCCCGGACACCGGGACCGAACTGACCTTCCGGGACGTGTCGGTGGAGTTCGACCCGACCGAACACACCTTCCGGGCCGCCGTCCTGGCCCCGTACCGGCGTGATTTCACCGGCCGCTGGCTCGCGAGGGACGGGATTCTCCTGGCCGTCGCCTTCGACGGCTGACCGGTGAGTTTCGGCGGGGGCTTAAGAGCGTGGTCCGGGCGGCCGCGTGTTCCTACGCTGGCGATCGTCCGGAAGTCCGCGCCGCTGTCCTTGACCCGTCCGCACGCAGGAGTCCCCGCCATGGTCCATGTACCCCACCCCAGCTCGGTGTCCGGCGCGGTGCGCGCGGTCGCGGAGGCGTCCGTCGTCCACATGGTCGTACGGCACGTCCGGGCCCGGCCCGACGCCGTGGCGGTGCGGTCGGCCCACGGCGCCCTCACCTACCGGGAGTTGTGGCGACGGGCCCTCGTCGTGGCCGCCGCCCTGGACGAGGCCGGCGTCGTCGCGGGGGACCGGGTGGCCCTCATCGCCGCGCGGACCCCGGACACCGTCGCGGGAGCCCTCGCGGTGATGGCGCTCGGCGCGGCCTATGTGCCCATCGACCCGGAGCACCCCGGCGAGCGCACCGCCGCCGTACTCGCCGGCGCCACTCCCACCGCGCTGCTGCACTCGGGACCCGACGCGACCGAGGCGGTGGCCGCCCGATCCATACCGTTCATCGACATCGCAGCCCTGCCGGACGTCGACGCCCCCGACCGGAGCGCCACCCTGCCGGGCCCGGAGGACATCGCGTACGTCGTGTTCACCTCCGGCTCGACCGGCATTCCCAAAGGCGTCCGGGTGCCGCACGCCTCGCTCGCCAACTACGTCTCCTGGTGCGGCGAGTTGGTGGGCTCCGAGGGGACCGGCAGCCCCCTGTTCGGCAGCCTCGGCTTCGACCTGGCGATGACGTCGCTGTGGCTGCCGCTCTCGCAGGGCCGCACCGTCGTGACCGTCGCCGGGCTGTGGGACCAGAAGACGCTGTTCGGCGAGCGCCCGGAGAAGTACACGTTCGTGAAGATGACTCCCTCGCACGCCCGCTTCTTCGACGTCCTCGCGCAGCCGCCCCGCTACGACCGGGTGACGCGGCTGCTGATGTTCGGCGGCGAAGGCCTCGACCCGGCGCTCATCGCCTCCCTGGGCGACCGCCTGGACGGGGTTCGGCTCGTCAACCACTACGGTCCGACCGAGACCACCATCGGCTGCTGTGCGTTCTCCTTCGACCGTGCGACGCTGCCCGCGACGCCGACCGTGCCGATCGGCCGACCCGCGTGGAACACCCGGGCGTACGTCGTGGACGACCAACTGCGTCCGGTGGGGCAGGGCAGCCCGGGCGAACTGGTCATCGCCGGACGCGCGGTCGCGGCCGGCTACCTGGGCCCGCAACCGTCGGGCGAGCGGTTCATCGACGAGGCCGAGCTCGGCGGGGCGGCCGGGCGTGCCTACCGCACGGGCGACACGGTGGAGCTGCGGCCCGACGGCACGCTGCTCTACCTCGGGCGCGCGGACGACCAGTTGAAGGTCAACGGTCACCGGATCGAACTGGGGGAACTGCGCCATCACGTGCTGTCCGTGCCGGGCGTCGCCGACGCGGTGTTCGACGTCGTGCGCGGTCCGATCGACACGCTGGAGCTGTTCGTACGGCCTGTCGCCGCGGGCGGCACCGACGGCCTGGCCGACGCCGTCCGCTCCGCGCTCACGACGGTGCTGCCCTCGGCCCTGGTGCCGGAGGCCGTGCACACCGTGCCGGAGATCGTCGTGAACGCCAACGGCAAGCGTGACGTCGCGGCGACGAGGTCGCGCGTCGCCTGAACGGGAGCGGCCGCTCACCCGCAGGCCGCACGCTGCGCACATCAGTGAGCAGTCAGCGTTTCGTCAGCGCAGGTCGAGATCCTCGATGAGTCCGGTGGACGACCACCGGCGATCGAAACCGACACGACCTGGAGTGTGTGACGTGGCGAACCCCTTTGACGACCCGGCCGGAACCTTCCTCGTGCTGGTCAACGACGAGGGACAGCACTCCCTGTGGCCCGCCTTCGCGGAGCGCCCCGCAGGCTGGACAGTGGCCCTCGACGAGAGCTCGCGTGACAAGGCGCTCGCGTATGTGGAGGAGCACTGGACCGACCTGCGCCCGCGCAGCCTGCGCGGCCCGTCCGCCGACGCTCCGGCCGCCTGACGAGCCCGGCCGAGTCGGGGCGGAGGAGCAGCGGTGGCGACGGTGGAATGGGCGATCGAGGCCGAGGGCCTGTGCAAGCGGTACGAGGGACGGCAAGCGCTGGGCGGAGTCGACCTGGCGGTGCCGTCGGGAACCGTGCTCGGCTTGCTCGGTCCGAACGGGGCGGGCAAGACGACCACCGTCAGAATGCTCTCGACCCTGCTCCGACCGGACGGCGGCCGGGCCCGGGTCGCCGGCTACGACGTGGTGCGTCAACCGGCCGAGGTACGGCGGCGCATCGGGCTCGCCGGACAGTACGCGGCGGTGGACGACATGCTCACCGGACGGGAGAACCTCGTCCTCATCGGCACGTTGACCCACCTGGGCCGGGGTGCCGCGCGCGCTCGGGCCGCCGAGTTGCTCGACCGGTTCGAGCTGACCGGTGCCGCCGACCGCCCGGCGCGCACGTACTCGGGCGGTATGCGGCGCCGCCTCGACCTGGCGGCCTGCCTGGTGGCGAGGCCGTCCGTCCTCTTCCTGGACGAGCCCACGACGGGCCTCGACCCGGTCAGCCGCTCCCGGTTGTGGGACGCGGTGAAGGAACTGGTCGCCGACGGTGTGACCGTGCTCCTGACCACCCAGTACCTGGAAGAGGCCGATGTCCTCGCCGACCGGATCGCGGTCATCGACACCGGCCGGGTCATCGCCGAGGGCACCCCGGAGGAGCTCAAACGCACGGCGGGGGAGGAGCGGCTCGAAGTGTCCTTGACCCGGCCGGAGAGCGTGCCGCGGGCTGCCGACGCGCTGCGCCGCGTCGCCCCCGGCGAGCCGTCCGCGGACCTCGCCGACGGCACCGTGTCGATCGTGCTGAGCGACGGCATACAGAGCATCGAGACCGCCGCGGCGGCGCTGCGCCAGGAAGGTGTCGAGGTCGCCGACTTCGCCCTGCGCAGGCCCACCCTCGACGACGTCTTCATCTCCCTCACCGGCAAGTCGACCTGAGCGGCGGTTGCCGCCAGCAGCGCGACCACGGGGGCATCACTATGCAACGAATCCACTTCATCCCTGCTGACTTCGCTCGGGTCCGGCTGCGGACGACCGCCGGCCCGCTCGTGGAGAGCGCCTTCGCGTACGGGTTGCTCGGGCGCGGCGTCGGTGCGCCGTTCGCCCGCTGGCGCAGCCAGGTCGCGGAGCGGCTGACCCAGTGCCCGCTCCCGCTGACCGGCGGCAGCGCCGCGCCCGGACTCGACGGGCTGATCGATCTCATCGAACGCAGTGGCCGCTGCGTCAGCACCGACTCCTCCGCCGCCCGTAATGTGCCCGGTCTGCCCTTCCAACCGGCGGCCGGCGATCTGTCGCTGGTGTGGCGGGTCGCCGTGGCTCCGTACTGGGAGCATGTACGGGCCTATCTGGAGGCCGAGTGCGAGGCCCGCGGCCGCGTACTGATGGCCGGCGGGGTGGAACTGCTCCTGACCACCCTGCACTCCAAGATCACCTGGCGTGCTCCGGTCCTTGAGATCCACGACGGCCCCGACGAGGACATCCGCCTCGACGGGCGCGGTCTGGTGCTCACTCCGTCCGTGTTCCTGGCACACCGGCCGGGCAGGGTCACCCGCCGCCTCGCCGAGAACGGTCCGGTCGTGCTCGCCTTCGCCGCGCCGCCCGACACGAACCAGGCGGCCGGGCTGTGGGACGAGCCGGACGACAGTGGCCAGTCGCTCGGCGCCCTGGTCGGGCAGACCCGGGCCGCCGCCCTGCACGCCCTGCGCAGCAGTTGCACCACCAGCCAGTTGGCGGACCGGCTCGGCATCTCGGCGGCGGGCGCCAGCCAGCACACCGCGGTACTGCGCCGGGCGGGCCTCATCACGACCCGCCGCATCCGCAACACGGTGTTGCACACCCTGACCCCTCTCGGCGTCGCCCTCCTCAAGGGCATCTCCCCCCGCCCGGCGAAACCGGCCGCCGTGGGGGGCCCGGCCCGCCGCCGCCCGGCCGGCGCGGCGGTCGTCCACCGTGAGCCGCGCCCCGTGACCGACTTGACGGCACGCAAGACTCCGGCCGCCTGAGCTTGTTCCTCGTCTCGCGTCCCCGCCCTACGGCGCAGACGCGAGACAAGGAACAAGCTGACGTTCCGTCGATCCCTCCGTCCCGGTGTCGGGGCATGTTCTCCGCGCACTGCCGTGGGCTCGCCGTGCACGCCGAGTGACGTAGCTGGTTCTCGGCGTGGACGGCGTGCACGGCGTGGACGTCCGTGACCACCGTCGTGCGACAGCTCCGGCGGACCGTGCGCACCCCGCTCCGGACCGTGCGGACCCCGTTCCGGACCGTGCGCACCCCGCTCCGGACCGTGCGGACCCCGTTCCGGACCGTGCGCACCCCGCTCCCACGCCGTCGGCGGTGCCCGGCACGAACCACCGTGCCGGGCACCGCCGACGGCCTGTTCCCCACTACTCCTTGATGCCGGCCATGTCCCCGGGCCGGCCACGCAGTACGGCGCCCGCCGCCAGCAAGGTCGTCGTGAGGGTCAGCGCCGCCGCTCCGGCCACCACCGCGACGAGGATCCACGGCGAGCCGCCGGGCAGCGCGGTGCCGAGGACGCTCATGCTCAGCGGCACCAGCGTCGCCCCTGCGACCAGGAGACCGAGGAGGATGCCGGCCAGGGCCACCAGGGACGCCTCGACCGTCATCATCTGCAGGACCTGGCGGCGGGTGGCCCCGATGAGCCGTTGCAGCATGAACTCCTTGCGCCGCTCGTATGTCGCGAGGACCTGTGTGTTGATCAGGGCGAGTGTGGCGTAGCCGACGACGACTCCGAGGACCAGGTACGCCATCCACGCCTGGGTGTCGTCCGCGTCCTCCTGCGCCGCCTCCAGGACCTCCCGTCCGGCCACCTGGAGGCCCGGCTGCTCGTGCGCCAGCGTGGAGAGTGACGCGCTGAGCCGGGCCTCGTCCGTGCCGGCGGTCGCGCGCACCAGGATCTGCGGGACGAGCCCGCCGTCCGTGTGCCCGACGAGTACCGACGCCGGAACGAGCGCGGTCTCGTAACCGCGTCGCCCGTCGACGGTGGCGACCAGCTTCAGCTTGACCTGCGTGCCGTCGCCGAGCCGCATCGGGACCAGGTCGCCGAGCTCACGGTTCTCGGCGTACCTGGCGGGCAGCGCCACGGAGTCGCCGCGCAGGGCGGTGAGGCTGCCCGTCGCCGCCTGGTACGCGGTCGTGCGGTCCATACCCTGGGGCGTGACTCCCACCATCGGCAGTTCGGTGGGCTGCGGGCCCGTGTCCTCACCCTCGCTCGGCCGCATCGGCTCGTCCGGCTCGATGTAACCGGTCGTGGGGATCTGCGCGGACGCCGCCGCCACCCCCGGCTGCCTGCGGACCGTGTCGACGAAGTCGAGCGGCAGACCACCGGAGGCCGATGTCACGACGACGTCCGCGCGCAGGTTCTCGTCGAATGCCTGTCGGGCACCGTCGGACTGCGTGGTCTGCATGTAGATCAGGCCGACCGCCAGACCGCTCGCCAGCATCACCGGCATCACGGCCGACGCGAGGCGGGCCGTGCGAGCCCGCGCGTTGTGCGTGGCGAGTTCACCGGCGAGTCCTGACACCTTGCCGACAGGACGGCGCAGCACGGCAACCATGGCGCGTACGACGACGGGGCCGAGGAGACCGAACGCCGCCGCCCACACCATGGCCGCCGGAGTGGCGACCCCGGCCGCGTCCGGCCCCGCCGAGCCCGCCGTACCCCAGGCGAGGGCCGCGCCCCCGGCAAGGCACAGCAGCCCGACGATCAGCCGGAACGCGCTGAACCAGCGACGTTGCAGCGTCGCTTCGGCCAGCGCCTCGGTCGGCCTGGTGCGAGCCGCGGCCTGTGCCGCGATGTACGCCGAGCCGATGGCGGTGAGCAGCGCCGTGCCCACCCCGACGATCACCGGCACGGAGCCGGCCCGGAACGCGATCGACTCCGGTACGACGCCGGCGTCCGCGAACGCGTCCAGCAGCCAGCGTCCGAAGCGGGGTCCCGGAATGGTGGCGAGCCCGGTGGCGACGATCGCGAGGAACAGGGTCTCCCCGAGGACGAGCCGGCGCAGCTGTCCCGGTGTCGCACCGATCGTGCGCAGCAGCGCCATCTCGCGCTGCCGCTGCTGGATGGAGAGACCGAGGGTGCTGGCCACCACGAACACGGTGACCATCGCCGACAGACCGCCGAACGCGGCGGCGAGCGGGATCAGATCGCTGCCGTCGGCCACCACGTCGGGGTTTTCGGCGCGGCCTCGGTCGTCCCCGGTCAGCACGGTGATGGGCGAGCCGTTGACGACCTCGCGGACCGCGGCGGCGACCTCCTGGGTGTGCGCACCGGACGCCGGGAAGACGCCGATGTTGTCGGCCGTGCCGACGCGGTCCGTGATTTCGGCGGCCTCGGCGTCGGCGAGGAAGACGTCCGAGCCGTCGTCGGGTCCGGTGGCGAGTCCGGAGACCTGGTAGTTCTTCTCCGCGCCGTGGACGAGGAGCCGGATCCGGTCGCCGGTCTTCAGCCCCGTACGGTCCGCCAGGGCTTTGCCCAGGGCGACCTGGCCGTCCGCGCCGGGGGCCGTACCGTCGGTGAGCCGGTAGGGGGAGAGCCTGGCGGACGACCAGCCGTGACCGGTGACCGGGCCGCCCTTGTCGAGGGCCGCCGGGAACGACAGGTCCCGCACCGCCGCCTCGACGCCCGGGACCTTCGCGATCTTGTCGGCCCACTCGGCGTCCATGTGGAGCCGTTCGGGGAAGACGAGCTCCTGCTGCGTGTACGCGTAGCGCTGGTCGCCGGTGACGACGATCGGCGCGGCGGCCAGCCGGTGCGGCGGCGCCGCGTTGTGGATACCGGTCTCGAGGAGCCCGCCGGAGCCGATGATGATGACGGCACCGACGAACAGGGCCACGAACGAGGCGATGAAGCCGCCCTTGTGGAAGCGCAGGGTGCGCAGCGCGATCCGGATCACCGACGCACCCCGTGTTCCGGCTTCTGGAGCGAGGACGGGTCGCTCCACGTGCCCAGCTTCTGCATCTGCTCCGTCACCTGCTCGACTGTCGGACGCTCGAGCGTGCCGATGAGCCGGCCGTCGGCGAGGAAGACGACCCGGTCCGCGTAGGCGGCGGCCACCGGGTCGTGCGTGACCATCACGATCGTCTGTCCCACCACGTCCACCGACTGCCGCAGCAGCATGAGCACTTCGGCGGCGGTGCGCGTGTCCAGGGCGCCGGTCGGCTCGTCGCCGAAGATCACCGCGGGCTGTGTGACGAGCGCCCGGGCGATGGCGACGCGCTGCTGCTGACCACCGGACAGCTCGCCGGGACGGCTGCGCCGCTTGTCGGACAGACCGACCTGTTCGAGGACTGCGTTGACGACGGCCTTCTTGGGGCGCGCGCCCGCCAGGCGCAGCGGCAGCGTCACGTTGTCCACGACGCTGAGCGCCGGAAGGAGGTTGAACGCCTGGAAGACGAAGCCGATGCGCTCGCGGCGGAACTTGGTCAGTGACTTCTCACGCAGCGAGGCGAGGTCCACACCGTCCAGGTGCACGGACCCCGACGTCGGCCGGTCAAGGCCCGCGGCGCAGTGCAGGAAGGTGGACTTGCCCGAGCCGGAGGGGCCCATGACGGCGGTGAAGGTAGCCCTCTCCAGGCTGATGCTGACGGTGTCGAGTGCCGTCACCCGGTTCTTCGGTCCGCCGTAGAGGCGGCTGACGGATTCGAGGTGGACGACTGGCTGGGCGGGCGGGTCCTGTGTCCCGTTCATGGGTGTCCTTAGGGGCGTTGGAAAGGCAGGGCTGGATCGGGGGTGCGGGGCGTGCCTGCGGGGAGGCGGTCGCGCCCCGCACCAGGTGGTCAGGGGGTCGTGGGCCAGGCGGCGAACTGCCGTAGTCCGTACAGGAGCGGGGGCCGCCCGCTCGGTCGGCTGATGTGCCGTACGTGTCCGAAGACCGTCACGTGGTCGCCCATGCGCTGGGTCAGGGACACCGTGCAGTCGGCGATCGTGTGCGCGTGCCGTGGGAGGTGCGGTCCGCAGGCGTCGGCCGGCCGCTCCCAGTGCGTGATCCGGAACCGCTCGGGGTCCCCCGAGGCGAACAGCTCGGCGACGCTCCGGGCGTCCTCGTGCAGCAGGTTCACGGTGAACTCACCCGAGGCCAGAACGGCTTGGAGCGTGGGGCTGCCGTCCCGCAGGCACACCAGCAGGGTCGGCGGGGCGAGGGCGACGCTGCACACCGACGAGCAGGTCATGCCGCGCGGGGTGCCGTCGAGATCCTCCGCGGCGATCACCGCGACCCCGGTGGGGAAGCTGCCCATCATCGTGCGGAAGTCGTCGGACGGGGTGGTGGCCGTCGTCGCCCGGACGGTGGACTGGGTCATCGGGTACCGCCTTCCGCCGCCACGGCGACCGGTTCGAGGGTGCGAGCGGGCTCGGGCCGGCTCGCGCCGCGGTCGAGGAGGCCGAGCAGCGGACCCGTCGCGGCGGTGGTGGCCACCGCCATCAAGGTCAGCGCGAGCACCAGGGGAGCTGTGAGGATCCCCGCGCTGAAGCCGGCCTGGAGCACGATCAGTTCGGTGAGTCCGCGCGAGTTCATCAGCACCGCGATCCGGCGGGACGCGTCGCGTGGCTGACCACCCAGACGCGCTCCCAGGTAGCCGCCGACCCCCTTGCCCGCGCAAGCGAGCACCAGGGTCGTCACGAGCAGTGCCCAGGAGAGCTGGGAGAACGCCTGGTTGAGAACGGTGATCCCGGTGACGACGAAGAACGCGGGTACGAGCGTCCGCCCGGCCCGGGTCAGGTTCGCCACGACCGGAGTCCACGGGGAGTCGTCGCCCGGCGGGATCGCGAGACCCACCAGGGCGGCGCCGAGGATCGCCGTCATGCCGAGCTGCTCCACGGTCCATGCCACGGCGAGCGCCGCCGCACCGAGCACCACGGTGGCGGTCCGCGGCCGAAGCGCGCACGCCCGTCCCACCGCCGCCACCCGCACGCCGAACCGCACGGCGAGCGCGCCCGCCGCACCGACCCCGATGCCGAGGACGGAGTGCAGGAAGCCCGTCGCGCTTCCGGTGTTCAGGCTGATCGCGAGCATGCACAGCAGCCAGCCGACCGAGTCGATCACGACGGCCGCGGCCAGCGCGAGCCGTCCGGCCGACGTGGTGCTCATGCCGCGGTCGGCGAGGATGCGGGCCAGGACGGGTACGGCCGTGATGGACATCGTGACGGCGACCATCAGCACGAACGCGGGCAGCGGGGCGTCCCCGCGCACCGCGGGGTCGTCCTGGAGCAGCACGAACCCGGCGAGCAGCGTGCCCGCGAACAGCGGCGCGAACAGTGATCCGGCCGCCAGCCAGAGGGTGGCGTGCCGCTCGGCGCCGGAACGGACCCGCAGTTCATGGGCGAGCCCGACGAGAAACAGCACGAGCCCGGCCTTGGCGACGTATTTGAGAGCCTCCAGGGCGGAGCCGGGCAGTACCGCGTCGAACGTGTCCTGGCCGAGCAGACGGAGCACGGCGGGCCCGGAGAGCAGCCCGACCACGATCTCGCCGATCACCTCGGGCTGGCGCAGCCGGCGTGCCACGCTCCGGCCCAGGCGGCCGAGCAGCAGGATCACGGCGAGCAGCGCCGCCAGGTGTGCGGCGTGGCCCAACGGTTGCAGGAAGTCCATTGCGCAGCACCTCTCAGCCGGTCAGTGCTGCGCGGCGAAGTAGTCGTAGGCACTGGGCAGCGTCTCGGCCAGCCGGCGGGTCTTGTCGCGGATCGCCGCGAACTCCCGCTCCGCCGGGCCCGGGTCGGACAGGGCGAGGGCCGGGGAGGGCTTCAGCTCGATCCCGCCCATGCCGAGCAGGATGCACATGTACGAGTAGGGGGGCAGGCCGTGGTAGTAGGGGAAGACCGTCTCCGTGTCGGGGAGCTGGGTCTTCCACATCTCGATGCGCTCCGCCAGTCCCTCCGGTATGCGCCGGGTCTTCGCGTCGCGCCAGTACTGCGTGTCGTTGCGCTTGGCGGCGACGTAGTGCAGGACGAGGAACTCCCGTACGCCGTCCATGACATGGGCGATCGAGTCGTTGTAGAGCTGCCGGTGGACGGGGCTCCAGGACTCGTCGGGGAAGTTCTTGGCGAGCTGCTCGATGGCGTGGTGGATGAAGAAGATGCCGGTGGACTCCAGAGGCTCGACGAAGCCGCTGGACAGGCCGATCGCGACGCAGTTGTTGACCCAGGAGTTCTCGCTGCGGCCGATCCGCATGCGGATGTGGTTGGCTTCGACGTCCGCCGCGGCCGGGCCGACGAACTCGCGCAGGGTGCGTTCGGCCTCCTCGGGGGACAGGTAGTCCTTGGCGTACACGTAGCCGGTGCCGATGCGGCCCATCAGCGGGATCGTCCAGATCCAGCCGGCGTCCTGGGCGGTGGCGGTGGTGCACGGCAGGATGCCGCGTGCCTTCATGTCCTGGGGGACTTGGAGGGCGACCGCGCTGTCGTTGGGCAGGGTGTCCGCGTAGGAGATGAACGGAACCTCGAGGGCCTTGTTCAGGAGCAGTGCGCGGAACCCGGTGCAGTCGACGAAGAGGTCGCCCTCGATGTCACCGTGCTGGGCCGTGGTGACACCGGAGATCCAGCCGCGCTCGTCCAGATTGACCTTCTCGACGTCGTCCGTGATGTGCGTGACGCCGCGCTCCACCGCGTATGTCGTCAGGTACTTGGCGAGCAGGGCCGCCTCGAACTGGTAGGCGTAGGGGAACTGCGTCTTGCCCTGGTGTTCGGACATCGTCAGGCCCTGCATCTCGTCCGCGCCCTCGACGAAGGGCTGGTCGATCAGCGTGCCGTCCAGGTGGCGGGGGCTGAGCCCGGCGTCAATGACGGAGGGCATCACGAAGCAGTCCCTGTCGAACTGGTCCGTGGGGCCCCCGTGCAGCCACCAGTCGGTCAGCGGGAAGCCGTTGACCGAGCGCATCTGCTCGAAGGGGTGGTAGAAGGAGTGGCCCTTCTCGCGCCAGTTCTCGAACCGGACGGCGAGTTTGTAGGTCGCGTTGCACGCCGGCATCCAGTCCTTCTCCTTGAGCCCGAGGAACTCGAAGAAGTGCCGGATGTCACTGAACGTAGCCTCACCGACGCCGACCGTACCGACGTTGCCGGACTCCACCAGCGTGATGTCGATCCGGTCCCCGAATGCCGCCTTGAAGTAGGAGGCCGTCATCCAGCCCGCTGTTCCGCCGCCGACAATCACAAGTCTGTTGAGCATGAGTTGACTCCTGTTCGCTGACCGACTTCCCGTACACGGGAGGAGCCTAGGAACCGGCCAAGGAGCGCAACAGGTTGTTAAGCGGGCGCTGAAACACGTCGGTTGAATCGGTGTGGTGGCCGGGATCCGTCGGCGTCAGCGAACCGTCAGTGAGGTTCGGCATTATGCCGACGTGCCGCACGCGCAGCAAGGGGTGCGGGCGCTCGCGCGTACTCGACAGGTTTCCGCGGTGGCCATACCAGCCGGGCGCTTTTCGGTGGCGTGAATGGTATTTCCCCCGAACGGTGGGCACGGGCGATATTTGGGCCCTCCAACCACGAATAACGGGGGCGTTCCAGTGGACATACAGGTTCTAGGTTCTGTTTCTGTGCGGTACGGCAGCCGACAGCACGCCGTGGTGCCGAGGCGACCGGCTGCGATCCTCGCCCTGCTCGCCCTCTCGCCGGGCCGCACCATCCTGGCGGACCAGCTCGAGGACGAGCTGTGGGCGGGCCGCACTCTCACCAACGCACGCAACGCCTTGCAGGCCAGCGTCGGCCGGCTGCGCAAACAGCTGGGGTCCGTCACGGGCCTGCGCGGGGACGAGCTGATCCGCACCGTGGGCGGCGGCTACCAACTCGACGTCCCCGCCGGCTCGGTGGACGCCCACCGCTTCCGTGAGCAGGCGCGCAGCGGTGCCGACCTGGTGGCCGGCGATCCCGCCCTGGCCGCCGTCGCGCTGGAAGAGGCCCTGTCCCTGTGGCGCGGTCCCGCCCTGGGCGATGCCCACGACGGACTCCGGGTGCGGATCGCGGCGGCCGATCTCGAGGAGCAGCGGATCACCGCGTACGAGGATCTGATCACCGCGCGGCTGGCGGTGGACCCGCACCGGATCTCACTGCCGGAACTGCGCGGGACGGCCGCCGAACATCCTGAACGGGAGCGGCTGAGTGAGTTGTTGATGCTGGCGCTCTACCACGCGGGGCGACAGGCCGAAGCCCTCGATGTGTTTCATCGCGCGCGCCGCAGGCTCGCGGACGACATGGGACTCGAACCGGGCCGCGCACTGCACCACGCCTATCAGGCGATTCTGGAACAGGACCCCAGACTCGGTGAACCGCGGCAGGTTCTCGCCCACCGCTGAAGTATTGCTGAGGAAATACTGAAGAACGGCAAAGGTGGCTGCTTGTTTCCTCTCGTCGCGGTTAATGTGGACAGACAGTGGAATCTCTGTATGTCCGCTCGGGGACGTGAGGCGGCGGCTCATGGACATCGAAGTAAGACACGCGCGAATTGTCGTCACCATAAGTGAGGCCGGGAGCATTTCCCGCGGCGCGAATGAACTCAACCTGCCCCAGCCGAGCCTCACCGCCCAGCTCAAGCGCATCGAAAGGGCCGTCGGCGGCGATCTGTTCGTGCGGTCCCGGACCGGGGTCACACCGACCCCTCTGGGGGAGCGGCTGATCCCGTTGCTCGGCGATCTCGTACGGCGGGCCGACGAGGTCATCGCCCAGGCGAGCTGTGCCACCGCCGGCCAGCTGCGCCTGGGCAACACCGAGTGGACCCCGCCCACCCTCGGCGACGCCCTGCAGAGCGTGCTGCCCGGCACCACCGTGGCGACCGAGACCCTCTCACCCGCCGCCGCAGTGGCGGGCGTGTCCCGCGGCGCGCTCTCCGTGGCCCTGGTGCCGGGTCTCGCCCTGCGGTCCGGCCACGCCTCTGACGTGGCCGATCCCGCCCTCGGCAGCGCGGTCGTCGTGCGCGAGCCCGTCTGGCTCGCCCTGCCCGCCGACGGCGACCGGGTCGGGCGCGCCTGGGTGCGCTACTCGCGGCACCACTGGCTGCACACCGTCGAGGAGCGGCTGCTCGCCCGGCTCGGCCGGGCCGGCCCCACCAAGGTGCTGCACCAGGTCAGCACGCAGCGCGAGGCGATGACGTGGGTGCACGACAGCGGAGCCGCGGCCCTGGCCACGCCCTCCGGTGCCACCGCGGACGTACGACTGGCTCCGCTTCAGGACACCGAGCTCGTCGAGATGCTCCTGGTGTGGCGCCGCGGCGCGGTCACCGAGGAGACGCTGCGCCGCCTCGTGCACGCGGTCCGCGACTACTACTGCACGTACGCGCGCACGGTGCCAGGCTACTGGGAATGGCTCGTCGAGCATCGTGCCGAGATTCCCGAACTGCACCCGCACCTCGCGCAGTCCCTCGGCGCGCAGTCCCTCGGCACGCAGGTCCTCGGCACACAGGACCATGAGGCACAGGACCTTGGGGCAGAGCCTGTCAGCGTGTGTCAGTGACTCGTCAGTGAGCAATCAGCGCGGTCCGCCAGCATCGTCGGCATGACAACAACGAATGAGCTCAACGCCGAGGACCGCGCCAGGATCAAGGGCATCATCTGCGACATCCTGGAGATCGAGCCGGACGAGATGACCGACACCAGCCGCTTCAAGGAGGACCACGAGGCGGACTCGATGGGCGCCATCGAGATCCTCTCCCAGCTGGAGCGGGCCTTCGGCACCGACATCGACCAGGCCGAGCTCTCCCGCATGGTCAACCTGGACGGCGTCGTGACCGTGGTCGGCGAGGCCGTCGCGGCCAAGCTCGCACGGGCCAACTAGCCACCGCTGCCAGACGACAGGACGGGAGCGCATGGTGTACGAGGAGGAGCAACGGCCGCGCCGGGTGGTCATCACCGGACTCGGAGCGGTCACCAGCATCGGGCTCGGGGCCCCGACCTTCCTGGCAGGACTGAAGTCCGGCCGCAGCGGGGTCAAGCCCATCACGGCCTTCGACACGACCGGCTTCGCGCATGCCAACGCGTGCGAGGTGACCGACTTCGTGCCGGGAGAGTGGATCCACCACGTCGACCCCGAGGAACTGGGCCGGGCCACGCAGTTCTCCGTCGCGGCGGCCAACATGGCCGTCGCGGACGCCGGCCTGACCGCGCAGGACCTGCGCGAGCGCAGGGTGCTGGTCTCGGTCGGTACCACCGACGCCGAGTCGCGCGACCTCGACACCCTGGTCGGCGCCCAACTCGAGGAAGGACCCGAGCAGTTGTCGCCCGGCCTGGCGCGCCGGGCGCAGGCCGGGCGTCTGTCCAGCGGCATCGTCCGGGAACTCGGTCTGGTCGATGTCGAGGCTCTCACCATCCCGACCGCCTGCGCGGCGGGCAACTACGCGATCGGCAGCGGCTTCGACGCCATCCGGCACGGAGAGGTGGAGGCCGCACTGTGCGGCGGCGCCGACGCCGTCTGCCGCAAGACGTTCACCGGCTTCTACCGTCTGGGCACCATAGCTCCCGAGGTCTGCCAGCCCTTCGACGTCGACCGCAAGGGCATCCTCACCGGCGAGGGGGCGGGCGTCCTCCTCCTGGAGAGTCTCGAGTCAGCACTCGCGCGCGGGGCGCGGATCTACGCCGAGGTGCTGGGCTACGGACTGAACTGCGACGCCCACCACCCCGTGGCGCCCGACCAGGACAGCCTCGCCCGGTGCATGGAGATCGCGCACCGCAACGCCGGTGTGGCGCAGGAGGACATCGACTTCATCTCCGCGCACGGCACGGGGACGCGGGCCAACGACGTGACGGAGGCCGGCGCGATCCGGCAGGTCTTCGACACCCCGCCGCCCACGGTCTCCATCAAGTCGATGATCGGCCACTCCATGGGGGCGGCCAGCGCACTGGCGGCGGCGGCCTGCGCCCTCGCCATCACCGAGGGCTTCATCCCGCCGACCGTCAACCACCGGGAGACGGACCCCGAGTGCGGACTGGACTGCGTGCCGAACGAGGCCCGTCCGGCCGTCCTGAACGTCGTGCAGAACAACGCGCTCGCCTTCGCGGGCAACAACGCCGTGCTGATCCTCGGTCGCATGAAGGAGGCCGCGTGATGTCGTCCCTCGTCCTCTCCGCCTGGTCGGCGATCTCCCCGTACGGCGTCGGCAACGCCCCCCTGCGCGACGGGCTCGCCGAGGGACGCGACGCCGTGGCCGCCCTCGACCGCGACCTCCATGAGGTTCCCTTCCAGCAGGCCGCCCTGGTACCGGACTTCACCGCGGCCCGGTACGTCGGCAAGAAGGGCACCCGGACCATGGACCGGGTGACCGCGCTCGCCGTCACCGCCGTCGGCAACCTCGTCGAGGCCGTCGCCGAGGAACTCGCGGCCCGGCCCGAGCAGACCGCCCTGGTCCTCGGCACCGGCTCCGGCAGCGTCCAGAGCATCATGGACTTCACCAAGGACTCCCTCTCCGGGGAGCGCCCCTACCACGTGGAGCCCGCCCGCTTCCCGAACACCGTGATGAACCGGGCGGCCGGACAGAGCGCCATCTGGCACCGCATCAAGGGACCCAACACCACGGTGGCGGGCGGTTCGCTGACGGGCCTGCTCGCTCTCAGCTACGCGCTGCGGCTGCACCGGGGCGGCCACTGCGCGCGCGTGCTCTGCGGGGCGGCCGAGGAGTTCTCCGCGCAGCGTGCCTGGCTGGAGTGGCACGGGCGGGCCGACGAGGAACGGGAGACCCCGCTCGGCGAAGGCGCCGCCGTGTTCCTGATCGAGCCCGCCGAGGACGCCGCGGCAGCGGGCCGCACCGCCCTGGCCCGCGTCGGAGCCACCCGCTTCCGCGCCTACCGGGGGACCGACGGCCCCCGCGAGGCGCTCACCGCATGCGTCCGCAGCGCCCTGGACACGGCCGGTGTGGAACCTGGGGACATCCGGTTCGTGGCCCCGCTCGGGGGCGGTGGGAAGCTCGCCGCCGAGGAGGAGCAGGCCGTCATCGACGCCCTGCCCGGGGCCCACCCCGAGTGGATACGGATGCGCGAACGCGTCGGCGACACCTCCGCCGCGGCCACCGCGCTCCAACTGGCCGCCGTCCTCGCCACGGCCGGCGAGCAGGGCCTCGGCCCCGGCGAGGCGGCCCTGGTGACCGGTGTCGAACGGGACGGCCAGGTCGGCTGCGCCGTGTTCACCGGCGGCTGAGCCGCGCTCACCCCCGCCCGCGAGTCGGCGGAACTCTGCCTCGAACCCTCAGGAGACAAGCATGTCCGCAACCGATCGACCCGTCGCCCTCGTCAGCGGCGGCTCGCGAGGAATCGGCCGCCATGTGGTGACCCGGCTCGCCCGCGACGGCTACGACGTGGCCTTCTGCTTCCAGTCCGACAAGGAGGCCGCGGATGCCGTCGCCGAGGAGGCCACCGCCGCGGGAGCCCGCGTGTACGCGGCGCGCACGGACGTGGCCGACCACGATGCCGTACGCGACTTCGTCAAGGCCGCCGAACGCGAACTCGGCCCGCTGCACACCGTGGTGTCCTGCGCGGGCATCGTGCGCGACAACCCGCTGGTGCTCCTCGCGCCGGCCGACTGGGACGCCGTCGTGCGGGTCAACCTCGACGGCACGTACAACCTCTGCAAGGCGGCGGTCTTCGCGATGATGAAGCGCAAGGCCGGTTCCGTGATCACGCTGTCGTCCGTGGCCGGCGTGTACGGGAACGCCACCCAGACCAACTACTCGGCGAGCAAGGCCGCAATCATCGGTTTCACCAAGGCACTCGCCAAGGAGTCGGGTCGCTACGGCATCCGTGCCAACGCGGTGGCGCCCGGCTTCATCGACACCGACATGCTCTCCGGTCTCGCCGACGAGCACGTCGAGAAGATGACCGGCCGGATCCCGCTCGGCCGGCTCGGCCGCCCGGAGGAGGTCGCCGACCTGGTGGCGTTCCTCGCGTCCGACCGCGCCTCGTACATCACAGGACAGGTATTCGGCATCGACGGCGGCCTCGTCGTCTGACCGGAAGGGGGCGCCACCATGCCCAAGAACAAGACGCCGCGGTTCTACTTCTCCCTGCGCAGCCCCTACTCGTGGCTCGCCTACCGCACCCTGATGACCGAGCACCGGGACCTCGCGGAGCGCCTCGAGTGGGTGCCCTTCTTCGAGCCCGACCCGCTCAGCGCCCGGCTCATGGAGGAACAGGGCGGCCGCTTCCCCTATTCGGAGATGTCCCGCGAGAAGAACCGCTACGTGCTCCAGGACGTCGGCCGCATCACCAAG
This sequence comes from Streptomyces violaceoruber, assembly GCA_000720805.1. GTDB lineage: Bacteria > Actinomycetota > Actinomycetes > Streptomycetales > Streptomycetaceae > Streptomyces > Streptomyces cellulosae_A. Next base: position 75,366 of record JODI01000009.1, on the reverse strand, counting down.
TCCCTGGGGGTCAAGGTCGTCTGGCCGGTTGACCGCGACCCGGTGTGGGAGGTGCCGCACCTGGGCTATCTCGTCGCCCGCGGCCAGGGCCGCGGCCACGACTACATCGACGCGGTGTACCGGGCCAGGTTCGGCCAGGGCCGTGACATCTGCGACCGGCGGACCATCGAGGACATCGGCTGGGAGCTGGGCATCGACCCGCTGCGCCTGTCCCGCGCCAGCGACCGGCCCGAGCTGCGCGCCGAGGGCATCCGCATCCTCCTGGACGTCTGCTCGGACGGGGTGTTCGGCGTCCCGTTCTTCGTGCACGGCTACAGCCGCTTCTGGGGGATCGACCGTCTCGGCGCGTTCGTGGAGCACCTGCGCTCCCAGGAGGAGCCGGCCACCGCGGTACCGCGCGAGTTCACCGCGGTCGGCATCGGCACGGCCACCGACGACGGGCACGCCGGCGGCTGCGGCTGACCGCCCCGCGCGCCCCCTCCCGCACCACCTTGACCTAGGGGAACTGTTATGACACCTGTTCAGACGGGCGGCCTGCCGCTCACCGCCGGCCAGAAGGACATCTGGTTCGACGCGAAACTCTCCGGCGGGGGCGCGACCTACAACACCGCCATCTACTGGGACATCCGCGGCCCGCTGGACCTGGACCTCTTCCGCACCGCGCTGGCGCGGCTGGTCGACGAGTCGGAGTGCCTGCGCACCCGCTTCGACGAACAGGGCGGTGAGCCGCGCCAGTTCGTCGAACCGCTCGACACGCTGCCGCTGACCGTCACCGACGTGAGCACCGCGCCCGACCCCGCAGCGGCCGCGCGGCAGGCGATCCGCGAGGACCTGGCCGTGCCCTTCCCGCTCGACGAGGAGGCCGACGGCACCCAGGGCTCCGACGGCACGCAGGTCTGGGTTCCGCTGTTCCGGCTGAGCGTGTTCGAGCTCGGCCCGGAACGCACCTTCTTCTGCCTCCTCAACCACCACCTCGTCTCCGACGGGTTCAGCTACGTCATCTACTTCCAGCGGCTCTCGGAGATCTACGCCGCCCTGCTCGACGGCACCCCGCTCGACGAGGGCCGTTTCCCCGCGCTCTGTGAACTGGTCGAGGCTGAGGCGGCGTACACCGCGTCGGCGAAGGGCGAGCGTGACGCGGCCTACTGGCAGGAGCAGGTGGGCGACGGCCCAGGGCTGATCAGCCTGGCCGCGCGGGACGCCCAGCCCGCCCCGACCTTCCACCAGGAGGGCACGGTGCTGCCCGAGCGCACGGCCGAGCTGCTGCGCACGGTCGCCTGGGAGTCCCGGGTGACCTGGCAGACCACGTTCGCCGCCGCGCTCGGCGCCTACACCGCGCGCACCGCCGCCACCGAGGACGTCCTCCTCGCCCTCCCGGTCACGGCGCGCGTCGGGGGCACGATGCAGCGTGTCCCCGGCATGGTCGTGAACAACCTGCCGCTGCGCCTGGCCGTGTCCGCCGGCACCACGCGCGCCGAGCTGCTCGCGGCGACGTACAAGGTGTTCTCGCAGGGGCTCAAGCACCAGCGGCACCGGGTCAGCAGGATCCGCAGGGCCATGGGTCTGCCCAGCGACGACCGGCGGCCGTTCGGCCCGTTCCTCAACATGATGCCGCAGGTCGAGAAGCTGGCCATCGGCCCTTGCGAGGCCACCATCTACAGCCCCTCCACGGGACTCGTCGACGACCTGGAGTTCACCGTGGCGGACAAGGGCGACGCGGGGCTGGGCGTCGATCTCAGCGGCAACACCGCGCGCTACGACCGTGCCGGGATCCGCACCCACCTGGACCGGTTCACCGCCTTCCTGGAAGCCTTCCTGCAGGCCGCGCCCGACGCGCCGCTCGGCGGTCTCGACCTGCTCACCGCCGGCGAGCGCGCCGACCTCACCGCCACGCTCACCGGGCCCGTCCGCGAGACGCCCTACCGGGGAGTCGTGGAGCGGGTACGGGAGCAGGCCGCGCGGAACCCGCACGCGGTGGCCGTCACCGACGACGGCGGCAGCATCGACTACGCCGAGCTGGCCGGCCGGGCCTCCGCCGTCTCCCGCGTCCTGACCGGCCACGGCCCGGTGGCCATCCTCACCGAGCCGGGCCGGGACTTCGTCACCGCCGAACTCGCCGTCCTCGGCGCCGGACGCGCCTTCGTGCCCCTCGATCCCGGCGCGCCCCCGGCCCGGCTGACCGCCCTGCTGCGCGACAGCGGCGCCGGTTTCCTGATCACCCAGGACGAGCACGCCGGCCTGGCGCACGAGGCGGCGGGCTCCCTGGCCGACCCGCTGCCCGTGCACGTCCTCGACGCCCGCACCGACCCCGCCGACGCGCTGGCCCCCGTCACCGGCGGCCCGCTCGATCTCGCGTACGTCATCTACACCTCCGGCTCCACCGGCAAGCCCAAGGGCGCCATGGTGCAGCGCGGCGGCATGGTCAACCATCTCCTCGCCAAGATCGAGGAGTTCGAGCTCACCCGCAACGACACGCTCGTCCACAACGCACCCGTCACCTTCGACGTCACCGTCTGGCAGACCCTGACGACGCTGCTCGTCGGCGGACGCGTCCGCGCCTTCAGCCGCGGTGACGCCGCGGACCCGGACGCCCTGTTCCCGGCCATCGGCGCCGAGGGGCTGACCGTCATCGAGGTCGTTCCGTCGCTGCTGCGCGCCACCCTCGACGTCTGGGACGCGGCGGGCTCGGCACCCGAACTGCCCGCCCTGCGCTGGATGATCTCCAACGGCGAGGCGCTTCCCGCCGACCTCTGCACGCGCTGGTTCGCCCGCTACCCGGACATCCCGCTCGCCAACCTCTACGGCCCCACCGAGTGCTCCGACGACGTCACCCACGCCTATGTCTCCACCACCGGCGATCTGGACGCGTCCGTCGTGCCGATCGGCCGGCCGCTGCGCAACACCCGCCTCCATGTCCTCGGCGCCGACCTGCGGCCGGTGCCGCGCGGCGCGCGGGGCGAGTTGTTCATCTCCGGCCGGGGAGTCGGCCGCGGCTACCTCGGTGACCCGCGCCGCACCGCCACCACGTTCGTCCCCGACCCGTTCGCCGCCGACGGCTCCCGCATGTACCGCACCGGCGACCATGTCGTGCTGCGCCCCGACGGACAGCTCGCCTTCGTGGGCCGTGTCGACCACCAGGTCAAGATCCGCGGCCAGCGCGTCGAACTCGGCGAGGTCGAGACGGCCTTGCGTGAACTGCCGGGCGTCGCCGACGCGGTGGCCGCCGCCGTCACCGACCCGGCCGGACAGCAGCGGCTCGTCGGGTACGTCGTCGGGGAAACAGTCCGCCCGGACACCGCGGCCGCCCGCGCCCTGCTGGCCGAGCGGCTGCCCGGCGCTCTGGTGCCGACCGTCCTCGTGGCCCTGGACGAACTGCCGCTGACCGCGCACGGCAAGGTCGACCGCAAGTGCCTGCCGGCCCCCGACTTCGGGGCCCCCTCACAGGGTCGCGCTGCGCGCACCGACGACGAGCGCGTCCTGTGCCAGGTCCTCGCCGAAGTCCTCGGTGTGCCCGAAGTCGGCCCGGAGGACAGTTTCTTCGCCCTCGGCGGCGACAGCATCAGCTCCCTCCAGGTGGTCAGCAGGGCACGCAAGGAGGGCCTGGTCGTCACGGCCCGCGACGTCTTCCGGTACCGCACCCCGGCGGCCATCGCCGCCGTCGCGGGACGCGCCGGACAGGCAGCGCCCACAGCCGAGGACGACGGCATCGGAGAAGTCGAACTCCTCCCCGTGGCCGCGCAGTTGCGTGAACGACTGTCTCCTCTCCCGGACGAGACGAAGGAGTTCGCGCAGCACTTCGCCGTGACCGTGCCCGCCGAGGTGGACGCCCCGGGACTGGAGCGCGCGCTCCAGGCCGTCCTGGACCGCCACGACACGCTGCGTCTGCGCCTCGCCTGCCCGGTTCCCGGCCTGTGGTCCCTGAGCACCCAGCACCGAGGCGCCGTCGCGGCGTCCGACGTACTCACCACCGCCACCGTTGCCGAGGGCGCCGACCGGACGGCACGTCTGGCCGAGGAACTGGCCGCGGCCCGCGCCCGGCTGCGTCCCGAGGACGGCCTCGTCGCGCAGGCGGTGCTCCTGACGGAGGAAGGCACCGCCACCCTGCTCCTCGTCATCCACCACCTCGCCGTCGACGGTGTGTCCTGGCGTATTCTGCTGCCCGATCTCCAGGCCGCCTGGGAAGCGGTCGCCGAGGGTCGCGAGCCGCGGCTCGACCCCGTGCCGACCTCCTACCGCCGCTGGGCGAAGGCCCTGTCCGAGGAGGCCCGCACCGCGGAGCGCATGGCCGAACTGCCGCTGTGGACGGCGCAGTCGAGCGGAACGTCGGCGACGCTCACCGAGCAGCCGCTGGACCCGGCCCGTGACGTGCACGGCAGCGCCGGCCGGCTGCGCGTCGAACTCCCGGCCGAGCACACGGCGGCCCTGCTCACCCAGGTGCCCGCCGCCTTCCACGCCGAGATCAACGAGGTGCTCCTGACCGGCCTCGCCCTCGCACTCGTCGAGCGGGCCCGCCGCACCGGAGCCGCCGACACCACTCGAGCGCTGATCGAGCTGGAGGGACACGGCCGCGAGCAGATCGCGGGAGACCTGGATGTGTCCCGTACGGTCGGCTGGTTCACCAGCGTCTTCCCCGTCGACCTCCACGTGGGCGAGCTCGACTGGGCCGGCGTGTGGCAGGGCGGCACCTCCCTCACGGCCGCGCTCAAGCGGGTCAAGGCCACCCTGCGCGCGCTGCCCGACCACGGCATCGGCCACGGTCTGCTGAGCCACCTCAACCCACAGACCGCCGCCGTTCTCGCCCGCACCCCCGTCCCGCAGCTCGGCTTCAACTACCTGGGCCGGTTCACCGCGAGCGGCGGCGACTGGTCCATGGTGGCCGGCGGCGCCGGCCAGACCGCGGCCCCGGGCACACCGCTGCGCCAGCCCGTGGACGTCGTGGCCGTCACCGAGGACCGCCCCGAGGGTCCCGTCCTCGTCGCCGAATGGACCTGGGCCTCCGCCCTGCTCGACGAGGCCGACGTACGGGAACTCGCCGAGACCTGGTTCCGCGCCCTGGAGATCCTTGTCGCGCACGCGGACCGGCCGGGCACCACCGGGCGCATCCCGTCCGACTTCCCGCTCGTCCAGGTCGAACAGCGGGAGATCGACGCGTACGAGAGCGAACTGGGCGGTGTCACCGACATCCTGCCGCTCTCCCCGTTGCAGCGCGGACTGCTCTTCCAGGCCGAGTTCGACCGTCAGGGCATGGACGCGTACACCCTCCAGGTCGTCATGGACATCGGCGGCCCCATGGACCGCTCCGCGCTGCGTGCCGCCGCCGTCACGCTTCTCGACCGCAATCCGGCCCTGCGCGCCGGCTTCCGCGAACGCGACACCGGCGACCCGGTCCAGCTGATCCCCGGCCACGTCGAACTGCCGTGGACCGAGGTCGACCTGACCCACGTCGCCCCGGCCGACGTGGACGCCGAAGCGGCCCGCCGCACCGACGAGGAGTGGCTGCACCGTTTCGACGTCACCCGCGGTCCGCTGACCCGGTTCACCGTCTACCGGATCGCGGACGACCGGCACCGTGTCGTGTGGACCACGCATCACATGCTGGTCGACGGCTGGTCCTTGTCCGCCGTGCTCGCCGAGGAACTGGTCACCCTGTGGTCCAACGGTGCCGACACCACCGCCCTCGCCCGCGTCGCCCCGGCCCACCGTCACCTGGAGTGGTCGGCGGCCCAGGACAAGGACGCCGCCCGCGAGGCATGGCGCGCCGAGCTCGCCGATGTGGACGGTGCGACCCGGCTCGGCCCCGCCGACCGCGACCGCGTCTCCGTCCTGCCCGAGACCCTCGTGGCCGACGTGCCCGCCGAGGTCACCGCCGCGCTCACCCCCTGGGCGCACGCCCGCGGTCTCACCATGAACACCGTGATGCAGGGCGCCTGGGCCGCGGTCCTGGGCGCGCTCACCGGACGACGGGACGTCACCTTCGGCGCTGTCGTCTCCGGCCGGCCGGCCGAACTCCGGGAGGTGGAGCGGATGGTGGGCGCGTTCCTGCACACCCTGCCGGTCCGCGCCCGGCTCGATGCCGCGCAGCCCTTCGAGGCGATGCTCGCCGACCTCCAGGACCGCCAGCTCGGCCTCGAACCCCACCACCACCTGGGCCTCGCCGAGGTGCAGCAGTGCGCCGGCACCGGCGAGCTGTTCGACACCGTCGTCAGCTTCCACAACTATCCGACGGGCGCCCTCGACCGCATCGGCGAGCACATCCCCGGACTGACCATGCTCGGCTGGAAGGCGCGCGTCGTCGCCGAGTACCCCCTGGCGATCGGCGTCTTCCCGGGCCCGGACGGCGAGTTGAGGGTGGAGGCCCAGTACCGGCCCGACGTGTTCACCGAGCAGCGGACGGACGCGTTCGTACGCCGTTTCCTCCGTGTCCTGGAGCGCCTCGCGGCCGACCCCGGCGTCCCGCTCGGCCGCCTCGACACCCTCGACGAGGACGAGCGGCGCCGGCTCACCGCGGAGTGGGCGGGGGCCGAGGCCGCACTGCCCGAGCCCGCCCTGCTCGCCACCGACACCTTCGAGCGGTGGGCCACCTGGTTCCCGGACAAGCCCGCGGTCAGTCTCGGTGCCGAGGTCCTCGACTACACCGAGCTGAACACCCGGGCCAACCGGATCGCCCGGCTCCTCGTCGCCCGAGGCGTGCGCCCCGAACAACCGGTCGCCGTCATGCTGCCGCGCTCCGTGGAGCTGGTGGTGGCGGCCCTGGCCGCGCTGAAGGCGGGCGCCGTGTTCCTGCCCGTCGACGTCGACTACCCGGCCGACCGCGTCGGCCACCTCCTCGACGACGCGTGCCCCGCGGTGCTGCTCACCGACACCGCGACCGCCACCCGTGCGACGGGGCTGCCGCAACGGCCGGGCCGCACCGACGGGCCCCTGATCCTCGACGCACCCGACACCGTGAGGGAGCTGGACGGACTCTCCGGCGCCGACCTCACCGACGCGGACCGCAACGGAAGGCTGCACCCGCTGCACACCGCGTACATGATCTACACCTCCGGCTCCACCGGCCGCCCCAAGGGCGTGACCGTGCCGCACGCCGGGCTGATGGCGATGGTCGACAGCCTCACCCAGCGGTTCGATCTCGACCACGACGTGCGCGTCCTGCAGTTCGCTTCCTTCAGCTTCGACGCGTCGGTCTTCGGCATCATGCTGGCGCTGCTCAACGGCGGCACCCTCGTGATCGCCGACGAGGAGCACCGCACCCCGGGACAGCCGCTCGTCGACCTGATCAACGACGCCCGGATCAACCTGGCGGCTCTGCCGCCCGTCGTCGTCGGCGCGCTCCCGGAGGGCAGCACGCTCCCCGCGGACCTGCGCATGGTGGTGACCGGCGAGGCCGTCCCCACCCAGGTCGTCGACCGCTGGGCGGGCTCCGTGCGGATGTTCAACGGGTACGGCCCCACCGAGGCCGTCGTCGGCTGCACCGTCAGCGGCCCCCTCGTCCCCGGCCGCGGCCGGCCGCCGATCGGCCGCCCGACCAGGGCCCACCGCGTGTACGTCCTGGACCGCGCGCTGCGGCCCGTACCGGTCGGCTGCGTCGGTGAGCTGTACGTCGGCGGAGGACTGGCCCGCGGCTATCTCGGCAGGCCGGGGCTGACCGCCCAGCGGTTCGTGCCGGATCCGTACGGGCCGGCCGGCAGCCGCATGTACCGCACCGGCGACCTGGTGCGCTGGCTGTCCGACGGCGAGCTGGACTACCTGGACCGCGCCGACGACCAGGTGCAACTGCGCGGCATCCGCATCGAACTGGGCGAGATCTCCGCGGCGTTGACGGCCATGCCCTCGGTCGAGCAGGCCGCCGTGGTGATGCGCGAGGACGAGGCCGGGGAGCGGCGCCTGGTGGCGTACGTCGTCGCCGCCGGAGCCGGGGCCGGGGCGGACACCGGAACGCTGCGCGACCGCCTCGCCCGGGTACTGCCCGACTACATGGTGCCGTCCGCCGTCGTCGCCCTGGACTCGCTCCCGCTGACCGTCAACGGAAAGCTGGACCGCGCCGCCCTGCCCGACCCGGACCTCGGAGCCGGTGCGCGAGGCCGCGCCCCGCGCACGCCCGTCGAGGAGATCCTGTGCGGCCTGTTCGCCGACGTCCTCGGCCGCGAACAGGTCCACCCCGACGACGACTTCTTCGAGATCGGCGGGCACTCGCTGCTCGCCACCCGGCTGGTCAGCCGGGTCCGCGGAGTCCTCGGCGCCGAACTGCCCATCCGCGCCCTCTTCGAGGCCCGCACCGTCGCCGCCCTCGCCGCCCGTGTGGAGCAGGCGGACCGGGCCAGGCCGCCGCTGGCACCCGCGCCCGCCGGAACCGAGAGGCCGCTCTCCTTCACCCAGCAGCGGCAGTGGTTCCTCAACCGCCGCGAGGGCACGGCGGACGGCTCGTACAACTCGGTGCTCGCCTTCCGGCTCACCGGGCAGCTCGACACGGACGCCCTGCGGGTCGCGCTGCGCGACGTCGCCGGGCGGCACGAGGTGCTGCGCACCGTCATGCCGGACACCGACGGGGTGCCGTCGCTGCGCGTCCTGGACACCGCCGCGGGCGCGCCCGCCGTCAAGGTGGTGTCGGTGCCGGCCGACGAGGTGACCGAGGCGGTGGCCGCCGAGGCCGACCGCGGCTTCGACCTCACCGCGGAGACGCCGCTGCGCGTCCGGCTCTTCCCGGCGGGACAGGACGAGTGCGTGCTGTTGTTCGTGATCCACCACATCGCGTTCGACGGCTGGTCGATGGGCCCGTTCCTCGGCGACTTCGCCGCCGCCTACCGGGCCAGGAGCGAGGGCCGCGCCCCCCGCTGGGAGCCGTTGCCCGTCCAGTACGCCGACTTCGCCGTCTGGCAGCGCGAACTGCTCGGCGGCGGGGGCCCCGACGATCCCGACGGCCTCGCCACCGAACAGCTCGACTTCTGGCGCGACGCGCTCGCGGGCCTGCCCGACGAGACCCCGCTGCCCGCCGACTTCACCCGCCCGGCCCGGAGCACCCGTGAGGGCGATGTGGTGCTGTTCGACCTGGACGCCGGCCTCCGGTCGGCGATCGGGGAGTTGGCCCGCGCCACCGGCACGACCGAGTTCATCGTCTTCCAGGCGGCGCTGTCGGCACTGCTGACCCGGCGCGGCGCGGGCACCGACATCCCGGTGGGTGTCTCGGTGGCGGGCCGCACGGACGACGCGCTCTCGGACGTCGTCGGCATGTTCCTCAACACACTGGTGCTGCGCGGCGACACGAGCGGCGACCCGACGTTCCGCGAACTGCTCGACCGGCTCCGGGAGACCGACCTCGCGGCCTTCTCCCACCAGGACGTGCCGTTCGACCAGGTGGTCGACGCGCTCCGGCCGGCCCGCGCACTGAACCGGCACCCGCTGTTCCAGGTGTCGCTGACGGTGCAGTACGACGGCGTACGCGACCTCGGCCTGCCCGGCCTGACCGCGCGCCCCGAGTACGTTCCGTCCCGGCAGGCCAAGCTCGACCTCGTCGTCGAACTGGTGCCGTGGCACGACAAGGACGGCATGCAGGGACTGCTGACCTTCAGCAGGGATCTGTTCACGAGGGAGACGGCCGAGAGCCTGGTGCGGCAGTTCACGCGGATACTGCGGGCCGCGGTGGCCGATCCCGGCGTACGCATCGGGGACCTGGAGATCGGGGGCACGGACGAGCCGACGGTGTCGGCGGCCCCGGCCCCGGAGGATTCGGCTCAGGACTTCGCCGACGTCGTACGGGAACTGCCCGAGGTGACCCTGCTTGACCTGTTCGCCGAACTCGTCGCCAAGGAACCCGACGCCGTCGCCACCGGCAGCGGGCCCCAGGCGCTGTCCTACGCCGGACTCGACCGGTGCTCCGACGCGTTGGCGCGCACCCTGGCCGGGGCCGGGGCCGGCCCCGAGCGCACCGTGGCGCTGGCCGTGCCGCGCGCCGCCGACCAGGCCCTCGCGGCGCTCGGGATCCTCAAGGCGGGCGCGGCGTACGTGCCGCTGGCGGCAGACGAACCGGTTGACGCGATCCGGGCCCTGTTCGCGGATGTCGACCCGGTGTGCGTCCTGACGACGACGGGCATGGCCGGACGGCTGCGGACGACCGGGGTGCCGGTGCTCGTCCTCGACGTCGCCGGGCTGCGCGGCACGGCCGACGACGAGGACCGGCCCGTGAGGGCCACGGCACGGCCCGGGCAGGCCGCGTATGTGATCCGCGGCGGCACCGCGGGCACGGTGGTGGAGCACCGCACCGCCGCCGCCCGGGTCGCCGCGGCGCTCGACGGAGGACGGCCCGGTGATGCCGGGCTGTTCGGGGCGCTGCTCGCCGGGACCGGCGTCGCCACCCGGGAACGCCCGCCCGCCGCATGGGCCGCACCGGACACGTTCCCGGCGGACACGGCCCGATGGCCCGCCCACGGCTACGTACTGGACGAGTCCATGAGCCCGGCCCCGGAGGGCGAGCTGTATCTCGCGGGGGCGGCCGTCGCCCGGTCCTACGCGGGCCGGGCCGGCGTCACCGCCGAGCGGTTCGTCGCCGATCCATGGGGTGAGGCAGGGTCCCGGATGTGGCGCACGGGCCGGAAGGTGACCGGGGGCGACAACGCCCCGGTACGGCCCACCCGTTCACCGGAGGAGGCCGTGACCGACGAGCCGGCGCGGCCGGCCGCCGACACGGCCGACCCGGTCGTGACCCGGCTCTGCGAGATCGTCGCCGAAGTGGTCGGGGCCGAGTCCGTGGCCCCGGCGGAGAACTTCTTCGAGACCCGGTCCATGGACAGCATGAAGTCGCTGCGCCTCGTGGCCCGGGCCCGCAAGGCCGGCATCGAGCTCAGCATCGCCGACGTGTTCACCCACCAGAGCGTGGCCGCGCTCGCGACGGCGCTGCGCCCGGAACCGGAACCAGGGACGGCGCAGGAGCCGACGGCCCTCGTCCCCAGGGACACCATGCGCCTCGCGGCCGAGGCGATCGAGGAGACCGACAGCCTCGACCACGCGGACACGTTCGCACCGATGCTGTGCATCCGTCCGACCGGCGCCCGCCCGCCCGTCTTCTGCGTCCACAGCGGTGTCGGCCTCGCGCTCTCGTACCTGCCGCTGGCCCGCTACATCGGGCCGGACCACCCGGTCTACGGCATCCAGTCGCCCAGCGTCGTCGACGGCGCGCCGCTGCCCGACAGCATCGAGGCGAACGCCGCCGCGTACATCGACCTGATCCGCCAGGTGCAGCCCGAGGGGCCGTACCACCTGCTCGGCTGGTCGTTCGGCGGACTGCTCGCGTACGAGATCGCGGTGCAACTGCGGGCCGCCGGACAGCAGGTGGGCCTGCTGGCCAACCTGGACTCCTTCCCCCGGACCGGCGCCGTCGACGAGCGGGACGCGCAGGGCAGCCTGGCCTGGCTGCTGGAGGGCATCGGGCACAGCCGTGAAGAGTTCGGCGACCGGGACCTCACCCCGGCGGACATCGTCGACGCCCTGCGCGCCGACGGCAGCGCGCTGGCCCGGATGGGGGAGATGCGGATGGCCCGCATGGTGGATCTGATGGCCCGCCACCAGATCCTCAACACCCGCTACCGTCCGCGCGGTTACGACGGCGAGATGCACCTGTTCCTGGCCGACCGCTCCCCGTGGGGCGAGGAGAGGGACAAAGAACGCCTCTGGGCCCCGTACACCGACGGCACCGTGACCGCGCACCACATCGACTGCGCCCACGACGACATGCTCAGCCCCGGCCCGGTGGAGGAGATAGGCCGGGCGGTCGCGGCACAGCTGGAGCGGCTGCACGCGCAGTCGGACAGGAGCGGGCGATGACACAGGCGGTCTCCCGCGCCCGGGCCGTGCGTCGGCGTCGCCTGTGGGCGGCCGCCCGCCGGGCCGGCTGGAAGGGCGTCCTCTTGACGCCGGGCCTCGGCGCGGCACGGGGCACGCACGACGGCCCGTCGCCCCGCGCGCCGCACGACGGCCTTTCGCCCCGCGCACCGCACGACGGCCTTTCGCCCCGCGCGCCGCACCGGCCGACGGACGCCGCCCCGGACGAACGGAACCCGTCATGACGACCACTCTCCCCGCGGCGCCCACCCCCGGCCGGCCCCCCGTCGAGAATCCCCTCCTCGACGGGGCCCGGCCGGGCGGAGCCCGGACCTTCGGGACCGAAGTGCTCGCCGTACTGGGACGCAGGCTCAGGCGGCTGCGCCGGGGGCCCGGCCGGGCCATCGGCGTCGTGCTCAACCCGCTCGTGTCGATGGTGCTGCTCGGCTACCTGTTCCGGGACGCCATCACGCTGCCCGCCGGCGGAAGCTACGTCGAGTACGTCTTCGCCGGCGGCGCCGTCCAGGTGGGGCTCGCCTGCGTGGGACCGACCGCCGTGTCGATGGCGATGGACCTGCAGGGCGGCATCATCGACCGGTTCCGTTCGCTGCCGATCAGCCGGTCCGCCGTGCCCCTGGGACACACCGGCGCGGACTTCCTGGTCGCCCTGGCCGCGCTCGCCGTCACCACGGGCGCCGGGCTGCTGCTCGGCTGGCGTTCGCACACCGGGCCGCTGCCCACGCTCGCCGGGTTCGCCCTGGTCGCGGTCTTCACGTACGTGATGCTGTGGCTCGGCGTGCTGCTCGCCACGACCCTGCGCAGCATCGAGACGATCAGCGTCGTCGCGCCGTTCATCGTCGTCGTGCTGCCCTTCCTGTCCAGCGCCTTCCTCTCCCCGCAGTCCATGCCGGGCGCGATCCGCCCGATCGCCGAGTGGAACCCGGTCAGCGCCGTCATCGCCGCCTGCCGCGACCTGTGGGGCAACCCCGCCACCACAAGCCCCGGCTTCGTCGGCGAGCACCCGCTGATCGTGGTCGCGGTGACCCTGAGCGTGCTGTTCGCGGTCTGCCTCGCCCTCAGCCTGCGCCGATTCCGAAAGCCCTGAGCCCCGAAGCCGTTAGGAACACCCACCATGCCTCTCACAGAGCGCGAGGCGGCACCCGACCCCGCCTCGCTCGACCTCACCGACCCGCAGACCTTCCTCGACGTCGACCAGCACGCCATGTGGCGCAGGTTCCGCACCGAGAGCCCCGTGCACTGGCACCCGGCGGGCCCGGCCGGCCCCGGGTTCTGGGTGATCTCCCGGTACGCGGACGCGGTCGCCGTCTACCGCGACAACAAGCGGTTCACCTCCGAGAAGGGGACCGTCCTCACCACGCTGCTCCAGGGCGAGGACTCGGCCGCCGGCAAGATGCTCGCCGTCACCGACGGAGTGCGCCACCGCGAGATCCGCAACCTGATGCTGAAGTCGTTCTCGCCGCGCGTCCTCGCGCCCGTGGTGGACGGCGTGCACCGGCACACACGTGAACTGCTCGGTGCCGCCGTCGAGTCGGACCGGATCGACTTCGTCACCGACGTCGTCGACCACATCCCGATGCACACCATGGGCGACCTTCTCGACATCCCGGCCGCCGACCGCCCGCAGCTGGTCGAGTGGAACACCCGGACGCTGTCGCGGCACAGTTCCGAGGAGAGCGAGTTCGAATCTCTCCTGGCACGCAACGAGATCCTGCTCTACATCTCCCAACTCGCGGCCGAGCGCCGGGCGAAGCCGGGCGACGACGTCCTCAGCACCCTGGCCACCGCCACCATCGACGGCAAGCCGCTGACCGACGACGAGATCGTCCTCAACAGCTACAGCCTCATCCTCGGCGGCGACGAGTCGACCCGGATGTCGATCACCGGCGGCCTCATCGCGCTGGCCGAGAACCCCGGCCAGTGGCGCCGCCTCAAGAGCGGCGACGTCACCTCGGATTCGGCCACGGAGGAGATCCTGCGCTGGACGACGCCCGCCATGCACTTCGGACGCCGTGCCCTGGCCGATGTGGAGATCGGGGACCGGATCATCCAGGCCGGCGACGTGGTCACCCTGTGGAACGCCTCCGCCAACTTCGACGAGGACGTCTTCACCGACCCGTACGCCTTCGACGTCGGCCGCACCCCCAACAAGCACGTGGTCTTCGGCCACGGCCCGCATTTCTGCCTCGGCGCCTTCCTGGGCCGGGTCCATGTGAACGCCATGGTGGAGGCGCTGCGCGCCATGGTCGCCGAGATCACGCCGCTCGGCCCCCCGCGGCGCCTCTACTCCAACTTCATCCAGGGCTACAGCGGACTGCCCGTCGCACTGCGCGCGGAGCCGGCCGCCGAGGAGGTTCGCTGAGATGCGGCACGAGACTCGGACCACGGGCGGCACCACGCTCGCGATCCTGTACACCGAGACCCCGGCCGACGCCTGGGACGAGGCACGCTGGGAGGAGGTGCGCGGCCGGACGCGGGTGCTGCTCGACTCGTACGGGGTGGTTCTGCTGCGCGGCGCCGGCATCCCCGACGCCACCGCGTTCCACGCCGCCGTCAGCGGCTTCGGCGGCGACCTCATCGAGAGCTATCGCGGCGGCAACACCCCCCGCAAGACGCTCTCCGACGGCGTCTTCACCTCCACCGAGTACCCGGCGCGCTACGACATCAGCCTGCACAACGAGTTGTCGTACGCCCGTAGCTGGCCCGAGAGGCTGTACTTCTGCTGCCTGGACGCCCCCGACACCGGCGGCGCCACCCCGGTCTGCGACGGCGAGGCCCTGCTCGGCGCACTCTCCCCCGAGGTGCGGGAGCGGTTCGCCGCCGGAGTCGTCTACCGCCAGTACCTGCACGGCGGGGCGGGGCTCGGCAAGTCCTGGCAGGACACCTTCGAGACGGACGACAGGGCGGCCGTCGAGGAGTTCCTCACCGAGTCGGGCGCCGACTTCGGGTGGACGGCCGACGGCGGCCTGCGGGTCGGCCAGCACCGCCCCGGCGTCCGTAAGAACCCGCGCACCGGCCGCGACACCTGGTTCAACCAGGCCGACCAGTGGCACCCCTCCAACCTGCCCGATGACGAGGGGGAGTTGCTCCTGTCCCTGACCGACTCGGTCGACGACCTGCCGCACTGGGTGACGTACGCCGACGGCACCCCCCTCTCCGACGAGGACCTCGCCGAGGTCCGGGCGGCGCAGCGCGAGCACAAGCTGATCGAGCCCTGGCAGCGGGGCGACGTGATGATCGTCCACAACTTCTCCGTCCTGCACGGGCGGGAGGCGTTCACCGGCACGCGCAAGGTCGTCGTCTCGATGACCTGAGCGGTGCGCACCGGACGGTTCGGAGGGGCCCGGCGGAGAGTGCCGGGTCCCTCCGACACGGCAGACAACCAGGGGGATCGTACGGATGACAGTGCTCGACGACATCGTGGCGGGGGCGCGCGAGGACCTCGCGGAGCGCCGGCGCGCCGTGCCGGAACGAGAGGTGAGGCAGCGGGCGGCGGCGCTCGGCCCGGGTGCGGACTGCGTGTCCGTGCTGAGGGCCGTGGACGGGCGTCCCCGGATCATCGCCGAGGTGAAGCGCGCGAGTCCCTCCCGCGGTCCGCTGGCCACGATCGCCGACCCCGCCGGGCTCGCGGCGGCGTACGAGGAGGGCGGCGCGGCCGCGATCAGCGTGCTGACCGAGCGCCGCAGGTTCGACGGCAGCCTCGCCGACCTGGACGCGGTGCGGGCCAGGGTCGCCCTGCCGGTGCTGCGCAAGGACTTCGTGGTGGACCCCTACCAGGTCTGGGAGGCGCGGGCGCACGGCGCGGACCTGGTCCTGCTGATCGTGGCGGCGCTCGAACAGCCGCAACTGGCCGATCTGTCGGCACTCGCCACGGAGATCGGCCTGACACCGCTGGTGGAGACCCACGACGAGGCGGAGGCCGAGCGCGCGCTCGAGGCCGGGGCACGGGTGATCGGCGTCAACGCGCGTGATCTGCGCACGCTGAGCGTGGACCGGTCGACGTTCGCGCGGGTCGTTCCGCAC
This sequence comes from Streptomyces violaceoruber, assembly GCA_000720805.1. Classification (GTDB taxonomy): domain Bacteria; phylum Actinomycetota; class Actinomycetes; order Streptomycetales; family Streptomycetaceae; genus Streptomyces; species Streptomyces cellulosae_A. Next base: position 59,514 of record JODI01000009.1, on the reverse strand, counting down.
CTGCCGGCCGACGTCGTGCGGGTCGCCGAGTCGGGGGTGCGAGCGTCTGCCGACGTGGCGGAGTACGGGGCGCTCGGGGCGGATGCGGTGCTGGTGGGGGAGGCGCTGGTGAGGGCTGCGGGCGGCGGGGCTTCGGCCGTGTCGGTGTTGGCGGGCGGCTAGGCGTCTGCCGGGCTGGTGTCGGGGGCCGGGTGCGGGCGAGTCGTGGTTGGTCGCGCAGTTCCCCGCGCCCCTCAACGGCGCACTCCGCGCACCTCAACGGCGCACTCCGCGCACCTCAACGGCGCACTCCGCGCCCCTCAACGGCGCACTCCGCGCCCCTCAACGGCGCACTCCGTGCGCCGTATCAGGGCGCACATCCCGCGCCCCTGGACGCGCGGCGGAGCCGCGCACTCAAGGGGCGCGGGGAACTGCGCGACCAACCACGACGTACCCGCACCAGGCCCCGACGGCAACCCGGCAGACGCTCAGGCCGCCGCCATCCGCGCCGCACGCCCCGCCGAAACGGCCACCCACCGCTCCAGCACCCCCGCCGCTGCCCCCGAGTCCACGGAACGCCCCGCACGGTCCAGAGCGGAGGACAGGCGTTCGGCCACCGGCGCGGTACCGCCGTCGAACGCCGCCAGGCCGGCCGCCGCGGACAGCAGCACCGCATCCCTGACCGGCCCCCGGGCCCCGGCCAGGACATCCCGGGCCACCCGGGCGTTGTACACCCGGTCCCCGCCGCGCAGCGACCCCGCGGCGGCCCGCGGGACACCGATGTCCCGCGGATCGAACGACTCCCGGCGCACCTCGCCGCCGGTGACCGACCACACGGTGGAGGTAGTGGTGACCGTCAGCTCGTCCATCCCGTCGTCGCCGCGGAACACCAGTGCGTCCGTGCCCCGCCGCGCGAGAACCTCGGCGACGCGCCGGGCCAGTGCCGGGTCGGCCACCCCGATCGCCTGGGCCGCCGGCCGCGCCGGATTGGTCAGCGGACCGAGGGCGTTGAACACCGTACGGATGCCGAGCTCGCGGCGCGGCCCGGCGGCGTGCCGCATCGCCGGGTGGAACAGCGGGGCGAAGCAGAACGTGATGCCGGTCTCCTCGGCGACCGCACCCACCTCGTCGGCCGGCAGGTCGAGCGACACCCCCAGCTCCTCCAGCACATCGGCCGATCCGCAGGCCGAGGACGCGGAGCGGTTGCCGTGCTTGACGACCCGGACCCCGGCCCCGGCCGCCACGAGCGCCGACATCGTGGAGATGTTCACGCTGTGCGAACCGTCGCCGCCGGTCCCCACGATGTCTAGGCAGCGGCCCGGCACCGTCAGCGGCACCGCGTGCCGGAGCATGCCGCGCGCCAGGCCCTCGACCTCCGCGGCCGTCTCGCCCTTCGCGCGCAGGCCCATCATCAGGGCGGCGAGCCGCGCCGGACCCGCCGCACCGGACATGGCCTCGTCCATCGCCCATTCGGTCTGGGCCGTGGACAGGTCATTGCGGTCCAGCAGGGCGTTGAGTAATTGGGGCCAGGTTTCCACGGCGATCTCCTCGTACACGAATGGGTTCACTTTTCAGCCTGGTCTCAGTCTGGGAAATGCAACGGGTCCTTTCCAGACCACCGCCGCATTATTCGTGCGGTCCAATTCGGCGAAAGGGATGCGAGCAGCATGAATGGGGCGATGAACGTCGTCCGGGACTCCCACGTCCCGCTGACGTCACAGATCCAGCGATTCATCAAGAGCGAGGTCGCTGCCGGAGTGCTGCACCCGGGCAGCCGGCTGCCCTCCAGCCGCAGCCTCGCCGACGACCTCGGCGTCTCGCGCAGTGTGGTCGTCGAGGCGTACGGACAGCTCGTCGCCGAGGGCTATCTGGAGGCGGTGCAGGGCGCGGGCACCCGCGTCGTACGGCATCTGCGGCCCGAGCCGGTCGTACCGACCCTGCTGGAGGACGGCCGGGTGCCGGACGTGCGCTGGGACCTGCGCCCCAACGCCCCCGTGTTCCCCCACTTCCCGCGCCGCGACTGGCTCACCTGCTACCAGCGGGCCCTGCAGTCCGCGGGCCCGGCCGACCACGACTACCCGCCGCCCGCCGGGGTGCCGGCCCTGCGCACCGAACTCGCCCACTACCTGGGCCGGGTGTGCGGTGTGCCCAGCACACCGGACCGGATCATGGTCGTCGCGGGCTTCGCCCAGACCCTCGGTCTGCTCGGCGCGGCGCTGCCCGAACTGGGCGTGGACGCCCTGGGAATGGAGAACCCGGGGCATCCGCGCCAGCGCCAGTTCGTGCGTGAGTGCGGACTGCGGCCGGTGCCGCTGCCGGTCGACGCGGAGGGCGTCGACGTGGCGGCGCTGCGGATGTCGGGGGTGCGCGCCGTGCTCGTCACGCCCGCCCACCAGTACCCGACCGGTGTCACCCTGTCCGCGCGGCGGCGGGCCGAACTCGTCGCGTGGGCACAGGAGACCGGGGGCTGGATCGTGGAGGACGACTACGACGGCGGCCTCTGGTACGAGCGCGGCACGCCCCGGCCCCTCGCCCTGCGGCGGCTCGCCCCGGATCACGTCGTCTACGCGGGCACCGCCAGCAAGACGCTCGCCCCGGGCCTGCGCCTGGGCTGGCTCGCGGCACCGCGGGCCGTCCTCGCCCCGCTGCTGCGTGCCCGCGCCCGGCACGACCTGGGTACCGACAGCCTGGCTCAGCTGGCGTTCGCGCAGTTCCTGCGCAGCGGCCTGTACGACCGTCATCTGCGCCGCCTCAACTCCCTGTGCCGGGACCGCCGGCAGGTCCTGGAGACGTCGGTGCGACGGCATCTGCCCGGTGCCACGGTCCTGGGCCCGGCGGCCGGACTGCACGCCTGCATACAGCTGCCCCCGCACACCGACGAGGCGGCGCTGGTGGCGGGGGCGCTGAGCCGCTCCGTGCTGGTGCGGGGCGCGGCGGCGTTCCACGCGCGGCCGGGGGAGGGGGCGCCCGCGCTGGTGGTGGGGCATGCCCAGCTTCCGCGTACGGGGATCGGGGATGCCGTCGCGGAGCTGGGCGCGGTCCTCAACTGACGGGGGAGGCGCAAAGCTCCAGGAAGTTGCGCATCATGGTCAGCCCGCCCGTCGTCATCACGGACTCCGGGTGGAACTGCACCCCTTCGACGGGCAGTGTCCGGTGCCGCAGCCCCATCACATAGCCGTGGTCGGCGGCCACCGCCGTCGTGATGAGCTCCTCCGGCAGCGGCTCGGCGACCAGCAGGGAGTGGTACCGGGTCGCCTCCAGTGTGTGGCCCAGCCCTTGGAACAGCCCCGCGCCGTCGTGCCGCACGGTGCTGGTCCGCCCGTGCATCACCTGCTCGGCCACCTCGATCCGACCGCCGTACGCGAGCCCGATGGCCTGGTGCCCCAGACACACGCCGAGCAGCGGCACCCGCCCCGCGAACTCGTGCACCAGCTCCACGTGCCCCGAGTCGGCCGGATGCCCGGGACCCGGCCCGAGCACCACGGCATCCGGCTCGAGCCCCGCCAGGGCAGCGGGTGTCCGGGTCAGGGAGCGGACGACCAGTGTGTCGGCGCCCAGGGTGCGCAGGTACTGGTCGATGATGTGGACAAAGCTGTCGTACGCGTCGATCAGCAGAACCTTCACGGCAGCAGCTCCTTTCCGGTCAGCGCCCAGTACGCCGCGCCCATCTTCGCCAGGGTCTCCCGCCACTCCGCCTGCGGATCCGACTCGGCGACCATGCCGGCCGAGCTCTGCGTGGAGTAGACGGCGCCGTCGTGCTCGATCGTGCGGATGCACAGGGCGAGCTCGCACCAGCCCCGTACGTCGATCAGGCCCACCGCGCCCGCGTAGCTGCCGCGGCGCTCTCCCTCCAGGCCGTCGATGATCTCCATGGCGCGCACCTTGGGCGCCCCGGTCATGGTTCCGGCGGGGAACGTCGCGCGTACCACCTGCCACACGTCCACGTCCGGCTCCAGGCGGCCGGAGACCGTCGACACCAGGTGGAAGACGTGCGAGAAGGTCTCCACCTCCATGAGCCGGTCCACCGGCTGGGTGCTGGGCCTGCTGATCCGGCCGATGTCGTTCCGGCACAGGTCGACGAGCATGATGTGCTCGGCCTGTTCCTTGCTGGACTCCCGCATCTCCTTGACGCGACGCCGGTTGACCTCGTCGTCGGGGCCGCGCCGCGCGGTGCCCGCGATGGGCCGCATCACGATCTCGTCCCCGTCCAGGTCGTCGGGTTCGATCCGGAAGAACAGTTCCGGGCTCGCACCGATGAGCGTGCCGCCCGCTCGCGGCATCAGATACATGTACGGCGACGGGTTCCGCGCGCGCAGGCGCCGGTAGACGTCGAGCGGCTCCAGGTCCGTGGTGACGTCGACACGGTGCCCGATCTGGATCTGGTACAGGTCGCCGACCGCGATGTGCCGCAGGCAGCGGTCCGCCCAGTCCAGGAACGTGTCACGGTCGACACTGTCGCGCACCGAGCGGGGCACGGGCGCCTCCGGTGCCGCCACGGCAGTGGTCCGTGCCGCCTCGGCGGCGGCCGCGGCGACGCCGGCCGCCGGCGGGGCCTCCGAGAACGCCGCGCTGTGTGCCCGCAGATGACGTGGTGCACCGTCCGCGGCGTCGTACCGGACGGTGTCCCGGAAGAGCGAGAGCGTGATGTCGGGGCCGTGCGGCTCCTTGGTCCGCCGGGGCAGCGTCTCCATGTGCCAGGCGGACTCGTACGCGAACGACGAGAGGAATCCGAACGCGTGACCCTGCTCGGGCAGTTCACCGTGCACCGCGAAGACGCGCCGGACCCGGCCGAGGGCCGCCCACAGCATGTCCTGGCCGGTGAAGCGCAGCCGGTGCGGGTTGCCGGGCTCGGGGCCCGGCGGCGCGTCCTCGGTGAGCCCCGCCGATCCGGCGGCCCGGGCGAGGGCCGCCGCCACGGCCGGCACGCCGTCGATGTCGAGATACCGGTCGTACACCCGGATCTCGGCGAGCCGTCCGACGCCGACGACGGCCGAGTGCCGGTCCTCGCCGCCGTCCGGCAGATTCTCCAGGAGGAACACGTCCGCCGAGGGACGGCCGCCGGTCAACAGGGCATAGAGAGCGAGCGGTTCATGCCGGGGCAGACGGGCAGCGGCCATCCGCACCTCAATGGTTCCCGTTTCGTTCAAGATGAACTCCCCACCGAATCGGGTGTCACGGTCAGGAAGAGTCAATCAACCGCCCTGTGAACGCGGCCAGACCAATTCCGTGGAGCCGATGCAGTCCATTTTCGAATTGCTTGACCGGGTGCCGGCAGTGGATATGTAGTGGGCGCATATTCGACACCCACAGGGAAGGCACGGCCATGGAAGTCCTCCTGGACGGGACAACCGCAGAATTCGCTGAACTCCGGCGCACGTTCCCGGCCGTTCAACAACCCGACTGGCCCGACCCCACCGCGCTGCGCGACGTCACCGACCGGCTCGCCACCGAAGCACCGCTTGTCACCGCCGGCGAGTGCGCCGACCTGCGGGGGCGGATGGCGGCCGTGGCCCGCGGCCAGGCGATCCTGTTGCAGGGAGGCGACTGCGCCGAGACCTTCGCGCAGGTGACCGCCGACTCCGTGCGCCGCAAGCTGAAGACGCTGCTGCAGATGGCCGTGGTCCTGACGCACGCCACCGCCCTGCCGGTCGTCAAGGTCGGCAGGATGGCCGGCCAGTACGCCAAACCGCGCTCCAGTCCGGTCGAGCGGCAGGGCGATGCGACCCTGCCGTCCTACCGCGGGGACGCGGTCAACGGCCTGGAGTTCACCGCCGACGCCCGCAGACCCGACCCGGCCCGCCTGCGCACCATGTACGAGGCGTCGGCAAGCACACTCGACCTGGTCCGTTCCCTCACCACGGGCGGCTTCGCCGGACTGAGCCAGGTGCACGCCTGGAACCGGGGGTTCGTCGCCCGCTCACGCGCCGGGGAGCGGTACGAGTCGCTCGCCGACGAGATAGGCCGCAGCCTGGCCTTCATGCACGCGTGCGGCATCGACACCCGGGAACTCGGCACCGCCGAGTTCTACGTCAGCCACGAAGGACTGCTCCTGGACTACGAGGCCGCGCTCACCCGCACCGATCCGGAGACCGGCCGGCTCTACGCGGGCAGCGGCCACCTGCTGTGGATCGGTGAGCGCACCCGCCAACTCGACGGCGCCCACGTCGAGTTCTTCTCCCGCATCAGCAATCCGATCGCCGTCAAGCTCGGCCCGTCCGCCGCCGCCGACGATGTGCTGAAGCTGATCGACCGCCTCGACCCGCACCGCGAGCCCGGCCGCCTCACCTTCGTGGTGCGGGCGGGAGCGGAGCGCGTACGTGACGTGCTGCCCGTCCTCGTCGAGAAGGTCGGCGCCGAGGGAGCCCAGGTCTGCTGGGTCAGCGACCCGATGCACGGCAACACGACAACGGCGCCCAGCGGCCACAAGACCCGCCGCTTCGAGACGGTGCTCGACGAGGTACGCGGCTTCGTGGAGGTCCACCGCGCCCTGGGCACCCACCCGGGCGGCATCCACGTCGAGTTGACCGGCGACGACGTCACGGAGTGCGTCGGCGGCGGCAACGCGCTCCTCGCGGAGGACCTGCCGGTCCGGTACGAGACGGCCTGCGACCCGCGGCTGAACCACACGCAGTCGTTGGACCTCGCGTTCCTGCTGGCGGAGATGTACCGCGACCAGTGACCGGGGCCGGTTCGGGCTACTCGCCGAATCGCGTCCCGGCCACTGTTTCGTACGGTGGGTCCTGCTCCAGATAGAAGTGCCCTCCTGGCAGGGTCCGCAACTGGAACCGCCCCCGGGTGACCTCCCGCCAGGCCGCCGCCTGATCGGCGGTCACCCGGGGATCGTCGGTGCCGACCAGCGCCGTGACCGGGCAGGCGAGCGGCTCGGCCGGGCCACGCCCGTACGCGGCGAGCATCCGGAAGTCGGCGCCGATGTACGGCAGGACCAGGTCCAGGAACGCCCGGCTGCCCAGCAACTCCGGGTCGGTGCCGCCCAGTTCTACCAGGGTCCTGACGACCGCGGCCTCGTCCCAGGCGGTCGCCGCCGCGGCGTCCGGAACGTGCAGCTGCGGGGCACGGGCGCCGGAGGCGAACAGATGGTGCACGGTGCGGCCCGCCGCCTCGAGGGTTCTCGCCACCTCGTAGGCCACGGTCGCGCCCATGCTGTGGCCGAACAGGGCGAGCGGGCGGGGGTCGTCGTCGGTCAGCAGCTCCGCCGCGATCCGCTGTGCCATCGGGGCGAGTTCGGTGGCGCACGGCTCACCGAAACGCTCGGCGCGCCCCGGATAGCACACCGCATGCACCTCGAGCTCGTGCAGAGCCTTGCTCCAGCCACGGAAGAAGTAGGGAGAGCCGCCGGCGTGCGGGAAGCACACCAGGCGCCGCTCGGCGAAGGGTCTCGGTTCCACGACCTGCGTCCACAGCATCCTGCCCCCAGGGGTCGTCAGTCGCTCCGGCACCCACAGGTGCCCGGGCGATGGTCTCGATCCGCGCTGACACGCCGCTGACAAGGCGGTCCCCGCCCCGGTGTCAGTCCCGTGTCAGGCCGGCGCGTCAGCATGGACCGCACAGGAGTGTTCGCCCGAAGAGGCTCCTATCCACGCAAAAGCCTCGCCTTCACCCCGGGAACCCCGAACCCGCCCACGATCCCAGGAGCACCATGCCTCCGGCCACCTCGACGTACCCCTCGATCACCGAGGCCACGATGATGCCGCGCCTCATCCGGATCGACTCCAACCTCTACGGTGCCGTCTTCACGCTGATGAAGCTGCTTCCCGCCCACTACATTCTGCAACGCGCGCAGGAAAAGGGCGAGTTGGGGCCGGACACGGTCATCGTCGAGACCACCTCCGGCACCTTCGGACTCGCCCTGGCCATGCAGGCCGCCCTGATGCGCCGGAAGCTGATCCTGGTCAGCGACCCGGCCATCGACGGCAACCTGTACCGCAGGCTCACCGACCTCGGCGCCCGCGTCGAGATCTGCCAGGAGCCCGCGCCGGTCGGCGGCTACCAGACGGCCCGGCTCAACCGCCTCGCCGAGATCCGGGCCGAACTGCCCGACACCTTCTGCCCCGAGCAGTACAGCAACCCTGACAACCCGCGCTCGTACACCACGGTCGCCGACCAGTTGCAGCGCACTCTCGGCACGGTCGACTGCCTGGCCGGCCCGGTCGGTTCGGGCGGATCCATGTGCGGTACCACCCGCGCCCTGCGCGCCCGTACCCCGGACACCGTCGCGCTCGGCGTCGACACCCACCACAGCGTTCTGTTCGGCCAGCCGGACGGCCCGCGCGAACTGCGCGGACTCGGCAACAGCCTGTGGCCGGCCAACCTCGACCACGGTGTCTTCGACGAGGTGCACTGGCTGTCCGCCGCGGAGGCATACGCCAGCACCCGCGAACTGCACGCCCGGCACGCCCTGTTCCAGGGCCCCACCAGCGGCGCCGCCTACCAGGTCGCCCGCTGGTGGGCCGCGCGCAACCCCGACCGGACCTGTGTCGTGATGCTCCCCGACGAGGGCTACCGCTACCAGGCCACGGTCTACGACGACGCCTGGCTCGCCGCGGGCGGCCACACGGCGGTGGACCGTCCGGCCGGGCCTCGCCGGGTCACCGAGCCCGGGACGGCGGGGGACCGCTGGTCCCGGTTCGTCTGGCGACGGCGTTCCTACGACGCGGTGCCCGGCGTCGTCCCGCGCGCCCCGCGCGCCGAAGGGGTCCTGTCATGAGCCCCCGGAGCAAGGACACCGGCCGCCTCAGCGGCACTCTCGCCCCCCGTACGCGCCGCATCGTCTACGGCGAACAGAGCCCCGAGGAGATCCGCCGCGAGCTCGGACCCATCACCACCGTCGACCTCGCGCACGTGGTGATGCTCGCCGAGAGCGGACTGCTGCCGGGCGAGGCCGCGGCCCGGCTCATCGAGGCCGTCCGGCGGCTGCGAGCGAGCGGCTTCCGCGAACTGGAGGGCCTGGACGCCCCGCGCGGCGCCTACCTCATGTACGAGGGCCACCTCTCCGCCGAACTGGGGGCCGACGTCGGCGGCAAGCTGCACACCGCCCGCTCCCGCAACGACCTCAAGGCGACCGTCACGGCGATGCGACTGCGCGACGAGCTGTCCGACCTCCACGGGCAGCTGATGCGCCAGCAAGGTGTCCTCCTGTCCCGCAGCCGCGCGCACGCCGACGTCGTCATGCCCATCTACACCCACTTCCAGCCCGCGATGCCGGTGACCTACGGCTACTACCTGGCGGGCATCGCCGCCGCCCTGGACCGGGACCTCGCGGCACTGCGGCACACGGTCGACGAACTGGACCGCTGTCCCCTCGGGGCGGGCGCCGTCGCCGGTACCGACCTCCAGGTCAACCCGGAGCGCACAGCCGTCCTGCTGGGCTTCACCGCACCGCCGCTGCACGCCACCGACGCGGTCGCCGCTCGGGACACCATGCTGCGCGGGCTCGCCGTGGGCGCGTCGGCCGCGGTCACCCTCAGCCGGCTCGCCACCGATCTCCAGCTGTGGAGCACGCAGGAGTTCGGCTTCGTCGACTTTCCCGAACGGCTCGTCGGGGGCAGCTCCGCGATGCCGCAGAAACGCAACGCGTTCCTGCTCGAACACGTCAAGGCGAAGGCGGCGATCGCCATCGGCGCCTGGACGGCGGCGGCCTCGGCGATGAAGTCGACCCCGTTCACCAACTCCATCGAGGTCGGCACGGAAGCCGTCTCGGTGGCCTGGCCCGCCCTGGCCGCCGTACGGGACGCGATCCTGCTCGGCCAGGTGCTGGTGTCCGGGGCCCGCCCGGTCGCCGAGCGGATGGAGGCCCGCGCCGATGAGGGCTTCGTGACAGCCACCGTGGTCGCCAACCGGATGGTCGCGCAGGGCGTCCCGTTCCGTACGGCGCACCACGCCGTCGGCGCGGCCGTACGCCGGGCGGTCGAGTCCGGCAGCACCGAACTCCTCACGGCGGACCTGCGGCACGAGGGCCTGGAAACGGCGCTCCCCGAACTGCACGAGGTGGTCGCGGCCCTGAACCGCGGCGGCGGTCCGGGGGAGTGCGGCAAGGCGGTGGACGCCCTGCGGGGCCGTCTGCACGACCACGCGCAGTGGGCCGCCGCCCACCGCGCCCGCCTGCGGGAGGCGCGCCTGCGACTGGACGCCGAGGCACAGTCGGTCGTGGCGCGGTACACGCCGGGAGGCTCCCGATGAGCGGCGGCTGGATGGCCTTCGTGGAGAGCAACACAACGGGTACGGGGCGGGAGTTCTGCGCCGCCGCACGCGCGCGGGGCCTGCGGCCGGTGCTGCTCGCCCGGGACCCGGGACGGTATCCGTACGCCGTCGAGGACGCCGTCGACACCCGGACCCTGGACACCGCCGACCCGGACGCGGTGCTGCGTACCCTGACCGGCCTCTCCGCGGCGGGCGGCCTCGCGGGCGTCACCTCCAGCTCCGAGTACTACGTCGCGGCGGCGGCCCGCGCCGCCGCGGTGCTCGGTCTGCCGGGTCCCGACGGTGACGCGGTGGCGGCCTGCCGCGCCAAGGACGTGCAGCGGGAGCGGCATCGCGCGGCCGGGGTGCCGGTGCCGGGGTTCGAGGCCGTCGCGGACGCCGCGGCGTCCGTCGCCGCGGCCGAGTCCATCGGATACCCCGTCGTGCTCAAGCCGGTCAGCGGCTCGGGCTCGGTCGGCGTACGTCTGTGCCGCGACGCGGACGAAACCCGTCACTGGGCCCACCGGCTCCTGGGCGACGGCAACACCCGCATCCTGGTGGAGGAGGCGGTGGCCGGACCGGAATTCTCGGTCGAGACGTTCGACGGCCGGGTCGTCACGGTGGTCGCCAAACACGTGGGCCCGGTCCCGTACTTCGTGGAGACGGGCCATGACGTCCCGGCCGCCACGCCCGGGCCCACGACCCGGGCCCTGGGTGAGACGGCCGTACGCGCCCTGTCCGCGCTGGGCCTCGGCTGGGGCGCCGCCCACACCGAACTGCGCTGGTCCGCCGGCGGCCCGGTCGTCATCGAGGTCAACCCCCGCCTGGCGGGCGGCATGATCCCGGTCGCGGTGCGAGCCGCCCTGGGCGTGGACCTGGTGGACGCCGTGGTGGCCCGCGCCGCGGGCCTCCCGGCGGCGGCGCCGGTCCCCGGCGCGGGCCACGCCGCGGTGCGCTTCGTCCGGGCGACCCGCGAGGGCCGGGTGACGGCGGTACGCGGGCTGCCCGCGGCCGCCGCGGCCCCCGGTGTCCTGGCCGCGCGGGCGACCACCGCGCCCGGCCGCGACATCCGCATCACCCACTCGTTCCAGGACCGCCTGGCCTGCGTGGTGGCCGTGGCACCCGACCCGCTGAAGGCGGCCCGCCGCGCCCTGGCGGCCGCGGACCTCATCGAGGTGGACCTGGATCCCGTACCCGCCCCGCACCCATCACGAGAGAGGGCCGCGACCAGATGACCGCGACGAGCCTTTCCGGCCGGCCACACCAGGACCACCCTTGGCACCCGGGTCCCGAGGACGGACCCCCGCCCGAGGCCTCCACCGCCGGGTGCGCCGCCACAGTCCCCCGTTGGCGCGCCCCGCACGCGGGCGGACCCGGCGCCGGCACATACCGGACCACACTCCCCTCAGCCTTGGCCGCCGACCTGGAGCGCACCGCACGCGCCCTCGGCACCGACCTGCCCGGCCTCCTGCTCACCGCGCACGCCCGCGTCCTGGCCACGCTCACCTCCGAACGCGGCGTCCTGTCCGGTTACGTGCCGCCGCGGGGGAGTTCACCGCGCACGCTGCGCCTGACCATCGACCCGTGCACCTGGGCCGAGTTGGCCGGAGCCGTCTCCCTCGCGCCGGAGACGACGCCCGGCGCGACCGACGCCGTGCTCGACCTGTCCGGCCTCACGACCGGCGTCCCCGGCCACGGTCCGGGCGCCGTGGTGCGGTTCGCGTGGGCGCGGGGCCCGGACGGCCTCACGCTGCACGTGACGTACGACCTCGGAGCCTTCGACGGCGACCACGCCGCACGCCTCGCCGGATACCAACTGACCGCCCTGCGCCTGCTCGCCGAGGACCCGTCGGCCCGTCACGACCGCCGGAGCCTGCTGTCCCCGGAGGAGACCGCGACCCAGCTCTACGGACTCGCCGGTCCGCGTGACGACCCGCCCGACCTCACCTTCGTGGACCTGTTCCGGCAACGGGCACGGGAACGCCCCGGCGCCCCCGCCGCCGCCCACGGCGACCGGACCTGGACCTATCGGGAGCTCGACGAACGCTCCGACCGCGTCGCGCGTGCCCTGATCGCGGCGGGAGCCGGCGCCGAAGACGTGGTCGCGGTGGTCATGGACCGCACCCTCGACTGGATCGCGAGCGCCATCGGCGTCCTCAAGGCGGGCGCCGTGTACCTCCCGATGCCGCACGACCTGCCCGTGGAACGCGTGGCCGTCCAACTCGACGAAGCCGTCTGCGTGCTGGCCCTCACCGACCACCACTGCGAGGCTCTGGTCCGCAAAGCGGCCGCCGAACTCGAAGGCGGTCTCCCCGTCCTGACGTCGGACCACATCCGTGACGTCTCGCCGGAACACCCCCTCCCGGGACCACCCGCTCCCGCCCAGGCCGCCTACATCTACTTCACGTCGGGCTCCACCGGCACACCCAAGGGCGCCCTGTGCGAGCATGCGGGCCTGGTCAACCACCTCTACGCGAAGATCGACGACATGGGGCTCGCGGCGGGCCGAGGGCAGGTGGTGGCGCAGACCGCGTCCGCGGGATTCGACATCTCCCTGTGGCAGTTCGCCGCGCCGCTGCTGGCCGGCGGGACCACCCGCATCATCGACACCGACGTGATGCTCGACGTCTGCGGGTTCCTCGACGAACTCGTCGACCGCCACGTGACCGTCGCGCAGACCGTACCCGCCTATCTCGACGTCCTGCTGCGCCACCTGGAGCGGCACCCGCGCGACCTCGGCGCCCTGCACACCCTCTCCGTCACCGGCGAGGTCCTCGACCTGGAACCGGTCCGCCGCTGGTTCGCCGCCCACCCCGGCATCCGCCTCGTCAACGCCTACGGCGCCACCGAGGTGTGTGACGACACCATGCACGAGATCCTGGACGGCGTTCCCGAGCGCGGTTTCGTGCCGCTCGGGCGACCCCTGCGGAACGTCACCACGTACGTGCTCGACCACAATCTGGAGCTCGTCCCCCTCGGCACGACCGGCGAGATCGCCTTCTCCGGCGTCTGCGTGGGCCGCGGCTACATCAACGACGAGGAACGAACCCGGCAGGCCTTCGTCCCCGACCCGTTCCGCGCCCACACCCGCATGTACCGCAGCGGCGACTTCGGCCGCTGGCTGCCCGACGGCCGTCTGGAGTTCCTGGGCCGCCACGACGAACAGGTGAAGATCCGCGGCTACCGGATAGAGCTCGGCGAGATCGAGCACAGACTGGCGACCATGCCGGGGGTGCGGGACGTGGCGGTCGTCATCGACGGCGACCTCGGTGCCACCCGCACCCTCGTCGCCTTCTTCACCACGGACGAGACGGACACCGCCGCCCCCGACACCGCGGCACGGGCACGCGACTTCCTCGCGGCCCGGCTGCCCGACTACATGGTGCCCACCTACTGCCACCGGCTCGAACACCTCCCGCTGACCGCCAACGGCAAGGTCGACAAGGCGGCGCTGGCCGGACTCGCCGGCACTCTCGGCCACGGCGGCGTCACCCGCACCGCCCCGGCCACACCCGACGAGCGGCGCCTCGCCGTGGCCTGGGCCGAAATGCTCGGCGTCCCCCTGGAACGCATCGGCAAGGACGACAGTTTCTTCTCGCTCGGCGGCACCTCCCTGGCCGCCGCCCGGCTCATCGCCCACCTCGGCCGCCGACTGACCGTCGCCGACCTGGTCGCCCACCCGGTCCTCGCCGACCTGGCCCGCGTCCTGACCCGCCGCCGCGACGGCGAGCCCCGCCGACCGCACCGCCACCGGCTGCTGCATCCACTGCTTCCGGTGCGCAGCCCGCACCACACCCTGGTCTGCTTCCCGTACGCCGCCGGGAACGCCGTCAACTACCGGGGGCTCGCACAGGAGCTGGAGCGCGACGGCGTCACCGTGTACGGGGCCGAACCGCCCGGCCACGACTTCGCCGCCCCCGACGAACCCCTGCTGGACGTGCCCGAACTGGCCCGCCGCGCCAGGGACGAGATCCTCGCCCACCTCACCACGCCCGTCCTGCTGTGGGGCCACTGTGCCGGCGCCGCGGCCGCCCTGGAGACCGCCCGGCTCCTGGAGGCGGCGGGCCGACCCGTCGAACGGGTCTTTCTCGGCGCCCAACTGCTCCCGGACGCGGAGGCGTTGCGGACCGAACTGACCGAGCTCGCGGTCGTGGACCGGCGCACCCTGCTCGGCCGGCTGCGCGGTGGCCACGCCTACGTGGAGCTGGACGCGTACCAGCCGGAACGGGCCGAGGTCGCCGATCGCGCCTACCGGCACGACGTCCACACCTCCCACCGGCACCTCATCCGGCTACAGGAACAGCCGCACCCGCACCGCCTGGCCGCCCCGGTGGACGTCGTCGTCGCCCGTGACGACCCGCAGACCGCGGACGCGGCCCGTGCCGTCGGCGCCTGGCGGACCCTCGCCGAGCGCGTCACGCTCCACGAACTGGACGACGGCGGCCACTACTTCATCGGTACCAGGCCGGCCCTCAGCGCGGCCCGGATACGGGAGACGACCACCCGGACACACGCCCGGAACAGACACGTACAGGACAGGAGTCGCACGTGACCACGATCGACTACCGCCGGCCGGCGGCCACCGGGGTCAGCACGGCCTTCGGCACCTTCGGTGAACTGCTCCAGGGCGTGCTGCCCGAGGAGGACGGAGACTTCCTGGTCACCCTGCCGGTGGCCCGCTGGTCCACGGCCCGCTTCGTACTGGCCCCGGACCAGGCGGAGGTGGTCGTCGAACCGGCCCACAAGAAGAAGGCGCTGCGGCTGGCCGGGATGATCCTGGAGGACGCCGGAAGACCCGGCGGCGGGGCGCTGGTCATCGACAGCACCCTGCCCGAGGGCAAGGGCCTCGCGAGTTCGTCCGCCGACCTGGTGGCCACGGCACGGGCCGTCGCCAACGCCCTCGGCGAACCCATGCCGCCGGGCCGTATCGAGTCGTACCTGGCGCGCATCGAACCCACCGACGGCGTCCTGTACCCGGCGATCGTCGCCTTCCACCACCGCAGCGTGCGGCTGCGCGCGAAACTCGGTTCACTGCCCCCGATGACGGTCGTCGGCATCGATGAGGGAGGCGCGGTCGACACGGTCGCCTTCAACGCCCTGCCGAAACCGTTCACCACGGCCGACCGGCGGACGTACGCCCGCCTCCTGGACCGCGTCACACGCGCCGTGGCCCGCGGAGACCTGGCCGAGGTCGGCCGGGTGGCCACCGAAAGCGCCCGGATGAACCAGGTGCTGCGACACAAGAGGTCGTTGGAGCCGATGATCCGCGTCTGCGAGGAGGTCGGCGGTCTCGGCGTCGTCATCGGCCACAGCGGCACCTCGCTCGGGATCCTCCTGGACACCGCGGCGCCCGACAGCGGGAGCCGGCTCGCCGCCGCGGCGCAGCGGTGCCAGGAACTGGAAGGCAACGTGACGGTTTTCCACACCCTCAGCTTCCACTGAGCCGGACGGGGGTCCACCAGTCGGTGGACCTCAAGTTCAACCGGTAGCTGCTGTCGCCACCGCACCCCCGACGAAGAGCATGGTTGACATGAAGAATCTTCCCGTACGCATGGCTCGTTGGAGCGCCGTCCACCCCTGGCGGGGCATCGTCGGCTGGTTCGTGTTCGTCGTCCTGTGCCTCGGTATCGGCATCACCGTCGGCACCAACCCGGCGACCACCGAGGACTTCCGCATCGGTGAGGCGGGACGCGGCGAGGCGATCGCCGCGGAGGGCGGCTTACAGCAGCGTCCCGTCGAACACGTCCTGATCACCGCGAAGCCGGGCACCGGAAAGCTCGACATCGCCGCGGCCGACTCGGCCGCCGACGACGTCGCCGCCAGGATGGCCAAGCTGCCCGAGGTGCTCTCCGTCGCCGACCCGGTCCACAGCAAGGACAACAGTGCGGTGCGGGTCACCGTCACCATGAAGGGCCCGGAGCTGGAGGGCAAGAAGCACGTCGACCCGCTGATCGAGCAGACCGCGGCCGTACAGAAGGCCAACCCCGGGCTGCACGTCGAGGAGACCGGATCGCCGTCCATCAGCAAGGGCGTCGACAAGCTGCGCGGCGACGACCTCTCGCGCACCGAGGTGATCGCCCTGCCGGTCACCCTCATCACGCTGCTGCTGGTCTTCAGTTCCGTGGCGATGGCCCTCGTACCGCTGCTGCTCGCCCTGTCCTCGATCGTCGCGGCCGTCGGCCTGTCGATGGTGGCCTCGCACATCTTCCCCGACGCGGGCGTCGGCACCAACGTCATCCTGCTGATCGGCCTCGCTGTCGGCGTCGACTACACGCTCTTCTACCTCAAGCGCGAACGTGAGGAGCGGGCGCGCGCCGGCGGCAAGCTGAGCCCGCAGGCCGTCGTCGAACTCGCCGCCGCCACCTCCGGACGGGCCGTCGTCCTCTCCGGTCTCGCCGTCGCCGTCTCGAGCGCCACCCTCTACCTCGCCGATGACGTCATCTTCTCGTCCATCGCCACCGGCGCGATCCTCGTCACCCTCGTCGCCGTCGTCAGCTCCCTGACCGTGCTGCCCGCCCTCCTCGCCAAACTGGGCATGCGTGCCGAGCGCCGGGCCGAGCGCCGGGCGGCCCGCGGGCTCGCGCCGAAGAAGCAGAAGACGCACAGGACCGGTCCCGGCCGCCTGACCGCCGCGGTGCTGCGCCCCGTCGCCAAGCACCCCGTCGCCACCCTCACCGTCACCGTCGTCGGGCTGCTCGCCCTCGCCGCCCCGATCCTCAACCTCAAGCTCACCGACATGGGCCGCGAGACACACTCCCGCTCCATCGTCGCCATGCAGATCTACGACCGGCTGAACGCGGCCTACCCGGAGCTGAAGTCCATGCACCAGGTCGTCGTCCGCGCCGACGCCGACCGTTCGCCCGAGGTGACGGCCGCCCTGCGCGAACTCGCCGCCGACGTCAAGGACGACCCGCGCCTGAGCGGCACCTCCCGGCTGACCACGTCGCCCGACAAGCGCATCAGCATGCTCCAGCTCCAGGTCCCGCACTACGTCAGCAGCGACGAGGCCCAGTCCTCGCTCAAGGACATCCGCAACAAGTACGTCCCCGAGACCGTGGACCAGGTGCGGGGTGCGGAGACCGCGGTGACCGGTGACGTCGCCCGCTACACCGACTATCCGACCCACCAGGAACAGAAGCTGCCGCTCATCATCGGGGCACTGCTCCTGGTGACCTTCGTCATGACGGTCTGGGCGTTCCGCTCCGTGGTCCTCGGCCTGGTCGGCATCGTCCTCAACCTTCTCTCCGCCGCTGCCTCGCTCGGCATTCTCGTCATGGTCTTCCAGCACACCTGGGCCGAAGGCCTGGTCGACTTCACCTCCACCGGTTCGATCGGCTCCCGTGTCCCGCTGTTCCTCTTCGTGATCCTGTTCGGTCTGTCGATGGACTACCAGGTCTTCGTGATCAGCCGGATCCGGGAGGCCGCCCTGCGCGGAGTCCCGACCCGCAAGGCCGTGATCGAGGGCATCGGCAGCTCGGCAGGCGTGGTGACCAGCGCGGCCGTGGTCATGGTCACGGTCTTCGCCAGCTTCGCGGCCCTGCACCTGATCGAGATGAAGCAGATCGGCTTCAGCCTCGCGGTCGCCGTCCTCCTGGACGCCTTCGTCATCCGTATGCTGGTTCTGCCGTCCATGATGCTCCTGCTCGGTGAGGCCAACTGGTGGCCCTCACGCGGAGTGCGCCGTGCCCGCCGCAGCACCGAACAGTCCCCCCGCCGCCTGGAATCGGTAGGCTGATCGACTCGACCGCCGGCCCTCTCAACTCCCTTACGAACGAGGTGAATCAGCGTGAGTCAGTGGCAGCAGCAGCCGGGTGACCGGCTCGCCCGGAACCGTATCCTCCGCTGGAACTCGGCAGGCTGGATCCTGTTCGGCCTGCTGCCCCCGGCCGTCGCCGTGATCGACGCGTCGCCGGCCCGGAGGTACTGGCTGCTCGGCCTGCTCGCCCTGGTCGCGCTGTGTCACACCGTCGTTCTCACCCGGCCGGACAACCCCCTGCTGCGTCCCCGTACCTACCTCGCCGTCCTCGCGCTCGTCCTGGGCGCGACGGCCTACCTCCTGGACGGCGGGGCCGCCTTCTACGTGGTGTCCCTGCCGCAGTTCTGGCTCTTCACCCGCGGCCCACGGGACGCGATCACGCTGAGCGGGGCCGCCGCGGCCCTCACCGTGTTCGGTGGCACGCTCGACCAGGGCTGGAGCCCGCAATTCCTCACCGGGAACGCGGTGTTCACGATCGTCGCCTACGCGGCAGGGGTGGGTCTGGGGCTGTGGGTGGACCGCTTCGTCGGCCAGAGCAACGAGCGACAGGAGCAACTGACCACCGAACTGGCCACCACCCAGGAGGAGTTGGCGGCCGCGTATCAGCGGCAGGGCGCGGCCGAGGAGCGCGAACGGCTCGCCCGGGAGATCCACGACACCCTCGCCCAGGGCTTCGCCTCCATCGTGGTGCTCGCGGAGGCCGCCCGCAGCGCCACGGCCACCGACCCCGCCCGCTGCGCCGAGCAGCTCACCTCCATCGAGCAGACCGCGCGGGAGAACCTGGCCGAGGCCCGGGTGCTCGTCGGCTCCGCCCCCGAGAGCGGCGTCGCACCCGGCTCACTGGCCACCACCCTGCGCAGAACCCTGGATCGTTTCGTCCAGGACACCGGCCTCACCGTCACCGCCGAACTGCCCGACATGGAGCTGAGCCAGCGCACCCGCATCGCCCTGTTGCGCTGCACACAGGAGTCCCTCGCCAACGTGCGCAAACACTCGGGCGCCTCCACCGTCGGCGTCGTCCTCACCGAACTCGCGGGCGGTGTCGAGCTGGAGATCACCGACGACGGCTGCGGCTTCGTCGTCGAGGAGTCCCGTGGGTTCGGCCTGGACGGCATGCGCCGACGACTGGCCGAACTCGACGGCGAACTCGCCGTCACCAGCTCCCTCGGGGACGGCACCCGTGTCCTCGCCACCCTTCCCACGCACAGTCAGGAGTGACCATGACCGACACCGCGTACGACCGGATCCGGGTGGTCGTGGTCGACGACCACGCTGTGATGCGCGCAGGAGTCATCGCCCTGCTGACCAACGAGCCCACGATAGAGATCGTCGGCGAAGGGAGCGACGGCCGTGAGGGCGTCGACCTCGTCGAGCGGCTCGCCCCCGATGTGGCCCTCCTCGACCTGCGCATGCCGGTGCTCGACGGTGTGGCCGCCACCACCGAGATCGTCGCCCTGCCGGTGGCCACCCGGGTACTGATCCTCACCACGTACGACACGGACGTCGAGATCGAACGGGCCGTGGAGGCCGGCGCGGTCGGCTACCTCCTCAAGGACACCACCCGCGAGCAGCTCGCCGACGCCATCCGCTCGGCCGCGCGCGGTGAGACGGTCCTCGCGCCCAAGGTCGCGGAGCGTCTCGTGGCCCGGATGCGCCGCCCCGAGCCGGTCGTTCTCACCGCCCGCGAGCGGGACGTGCTGCACGCGGTCGCCGACGGCCTGTCCAACGCCGAGATCGGCCGTCGGCTGGTCATCGGCGAGGCCACGGTGAAGACGCACCTTCTGCGAGTCTTCGCGAAACTCGACGTGAGCGACCGCACCCGCGCCGTCGTCGTCGCCCTGGAACAGGGTCTGCTCGCCCGCTCCTGAGCTCCGGGACGTCCCCACCGCCCCGGGTGCCGCTGCTCGAACTCCGGGGTCCGTCGGCCCGATCCGGCGGACAAGCGCTTGCTGCACAGCCGCCTGCGGTTTCGTAATCCCTACGTGATCCACATCCCGCTCGCTTATGCTCCGCACGGGGACGGGGCTGTGCGAGAGGGGATTCGACCATGACGTATCGTCGCCCAGGCTCACACGAGGTGGCCGAGGACGCCTGGCAGCCGGATGAACTGCTCGCCAGGAGCGGCAGCATCCCTGCACCCCGGCTGGGCCGACTCATCCTGCTCGCGGCGCTGTTCTGTTACTTCAGCATCACCTTGCTCAACATCCTGAGCTCACACTCCGCGGCCGTCCCGTTGGCCGCGGCGGTCTTGTGTCTCCTCGGCATCTTCGGACTGCAACTGCTGCACTCCAGACCCGGTGCGCACCTCGCATCCACCAGCTGCAAGTTCCTCACTCTGAGCGCCCAGGCACTTCTGACCTACCTTCCCCTCCTCGTTTTCAAGACGCAGTGGGGCTCGATGGCGGGTTTCCTCGCGGGCTCCTTATTACTCCTCCTGCCCCCACGCCAGGGCTGGCTCCTGTACGGGGTGGTGGGCGCCTCGATGCTCGTTCCGCCCCTGCTTCGCGGCCTGCCTGTGGTGGAAACGTTCTACTACGTCCAGTCCACCCTGCTGACCGGCCTCGTGATCTTCGGCCTCACCCGGCTCGCCGACCTGATCCGCGTCCTGCACGAGACCCGCGGTGAACTCACCCGCGTCGCGGTCACCCAGGAACGCCTCCGCTTCGCACGAGACCTGCACGACCTGCTCGGTTACAGCCTCTCGGCGATCACGCTCAAGGGCGAGCTGATCCACCGCCTGCTGCCCGCGCATCCCGCCCAGGCCAAGGCCGAGGTCGAGGACGTGCTCACCATGTCCCGCCAGTCGCTGGCCGACGTGCGCAGTGTGGCGAGCGGCTACCGTGACATGTCCTTCGAGGACGAGATCGGCTCGGCCCAGTCCGTGCTCAGCGCCGCCGACGTGCGCGTCACCGCGCGCGTGCGGATCGGGCAGCTGGACCGGGAACTGGGCACCGTGTTCGCGACGGTGCTCCGCGAGGCGGTCACCAACGTACTGCGCCACAGCCGCGCGACGTACTGCGAGATCGCCGCGGAGGAGGTCGCCGGCCAGGTACGGCTGACCATCGTCAACGACGGTGTGGCGAAGGGCTACCGGGACCCGTCCCCGCACAGCGGAAGCGGCCTCGGCAACTTGCAGACGCGACTGAGCGCGGTCGACGGCAGCCTGAGCGTGGAGCAGGACGACAGAACGTTCCGGGTCGTGGCCCAGGCACCCGAACAGCGGAGACTGGACAGTACCGCCGACGCGGACTGGGAGGATCGCCCGGACGACAGCAAGTCGGCAGCTTGACCGTCAACGTCCCACCTGGACAGGCCAGTTGGTAAGCTGATGGTTGTCGATCGCTGTGCCAGGGGGGGAGCGCTGCGATGATTCGGATATTGCTCGCAGAAGACATGAACATGGTCCGGGGAGCGCTGGTGGCGCTTCTGAACATGGAGAAAGATCTCGAAGTCGTCAGTGAACTGGATCGTGGGGACAAGATCCTCGACGCGGCCCTCGATGTCAGGCCCGACATCGCGGTGATCGACATCGACCTGCCGGGCCTGGACGGTCTGAGCGCCGCCGTACAGCTCCACGAACGTCTGCCCAGCTGCAAGACGCTCATGCTCACCAGCCTCGGCCGCCCCGGCACCCTGCGCCGGGCGCTCGCGGCGGAGGTGCACGGCTATCTGCTCAAGGATGAGTCACCGGCCGAACTGGCCCACGCCATCAGGCGGGTCGTCGCCGGGCATCTGGTCATCGACTCCAAGCTGGCGCTCGCCTCGTGGAGCGGTGCGCAAAGCCCGCTCACCGAGCGCGAGACGGAGGTGCTGCGCCTCGTCGCGGACGGCTCCGAGGCCAAGGAGATCGCCTCCACTCTGCACCTGTCCACCGGGACCGTGCGCAACTACCTCACGACGGTGGTCGCCAAGCTGAACGCCCGCAACAGGGTCGACGCGATCCGCATCGCCCGGGACGCCGGCTGGCTGGTCTGATCGAGAGGACGAGCGGGCCGCGGACTTGATCGCGGACCGGGGAGGAGTCCGCGAAGGACGCGCGCACCGGTGGACGCAGCCCATGGCCGCGCGCACCAAGCGGTCACGGTCCCAGGGCTCATGGCTCAGGACACCGGCGGTTCGGGAGGCCGGCGGTTCAGACGGCGTCGTACGTGTCGTCGTCCACGGGCGGCGCCATTCCTGCCGCTGCCAGAAAGCGGATGATGCCCTCGGTCATCTGCAGCGGCAGCGGCAGCGCCGCCTTCACCTTGTCCGGAGTGACCGGCCAGGCCAGCATCGCCATGACGAGCGCGGCCTCGGGCCGGTGCAGCACGACCCGGTGCGGACTGCCTTCGGACTCCAGCGAGAGCCCGGAGTCGAGCCTGGTCAGGACCATCCCGCGGGACAGCCGCACGGCCCGCCGGTCCGGCACCCAGACCAGGGTGAAGAGTGCGTCCTGCGCCACCGGGAACACCGACAGCAACGGGCCCCTGAGGTCGTCGGCGCCGAGCGTGTGCACCACCAGATGGGACAGTTTGTTCAGCACCGGCAGCATCACCGCGTTCAGGTCGAAGTGCTGATCAGCGGCGTTGGCGAGGACCACGGGCCCCAGCTCCATCCGCCGCAGAGCCTCCCGGACCTCGGGTCCGGGCCGCTCCAGACAGTCCGTGCCCCAACGGCTCTTGAGCACCACCTGGTCGTGTCCTTCGTCGTGTTCGACGGTCACGTCCTCGGACAGAGACCAGAGGCGGACCGTGACGGCGTCAGCAGGAGTGTGTGGCATCGCCTGCCCTCCTTTCGATGGGAACTGGCGCCGACTAGAACGCGGTCAGGGTGCGGACCCGGGCATCCAGGAGCGGCTCACCGGCCAGCACCCACCGGTGGAGCTCCTGAAGCCTCCGCGACGGCTCGATCCCCAGCTCCTTCACGGACTCGGCACGCAGCCTCCGGAACGCCTCCAGAGCCTGTGAGGGACGCCCACTGCGATAGAGCGCGACGATGAACTGCGCGTGCAGATGCTCCTGAAGCGGATGCAGACTGGTGAGCGCGGTCAATTCGCTCACCAGATGCACATGGCGACCGAGCCGCAGTTCGGCGTCGATACGCGACTGGACAGCGGCGAGCCGTACCTCGTCCAGTCGCAGCGCCTCGGCACGCAGGACCCCCGACATCCGTACGTCGCTCAGGGCCTGCCCACGCCACAGGGCGAGCCCCTCGGACAGCAGCAGGACACCCTGCTCGTCCTCACCCCGGTTGATGGCCTGCTCGCCATGTCGTACGAGGCGCTCGAACTCCCGGGCGTCCACCCGCACTTCGGGCATGTCGAGCCGGTAGCCGCTGTGCCCGCGGCTGAGGACCTCCTTGGGATCGACACCCGGAGCGAGCCGGGAGACAGCGGTGGCGATCCGCTGCCGCAGTTGCTTCACATACGTCTGCACGGCGGCCGACGGGCCGGCCGGAGGGCACCCCTCCCACAGCTCCTCGGCGATGGCGGCCATGCTCATCTCGCGTCCGCAGCTGACCGCGAGCAGTGCCAGCAGCCTGCGCTGCTTGGCCGCGCTGGGGACGATGGACGCACCGCCCACCAAGGCCGTGAACGATCCGAGCAGCCCAATATCGAGATCAGCCATGCCAGTTCCCTTCTCGCCGGATGGCGCGAGCCTGGCACGCGGCACCGGGAGGACAACAGTGAGGGCGCCACGAGAAGGGGGTGAAGGCTGAGAGCCCACGGTATGAAATCTTCATACGACGCAGGTCGCGGCGGTTGCGGTGCTCGAGAAGGGGACGGGAACGGCGGATGGGCGAGTCCGTCCCGAGATGATCCTTGAGGGCCGGCCGCCTGCCGGCCGCTCCGGGGCGAGGCGCATCCGGGCTGCCGGGTCGGTCCGGCACGGGCAGGGGCCTCGGGGTTCGGCAAGGAGAGACCGGGCCGGAGTTCCGCCGCGTCCCGACCGCCCCCAGATCGTTCTGCGGGCGGTCCCCGGGCGCTGGTCCTACGCCGGGCGGCCGGGGAAGGCGTGGTCGTGGCTGACGTGGCGGGACCGCAGGAGCAGTTCGCCGTCCTCACCGCGGACCAGGACGTCGTGAACGACGCAACTCGGTCCGAACTCGGGCTCCTTGACGTCGGCGTGGACGGTGAGCACCAGGCAGTAGCTCGTCGCCGTGATCGAGCCGTCGGGCGCCTGGCTCAGCGCCACGTGGTTGAACCAGTGCCGGCGCTGGATCCTGCGGGCGTCGAACTTGCGGTGGAAGTCCTCCAGGACGGCGATGATCCCGGCACGGGTACGGGCGGCGGGCAGCGTGGGGGAGTGCTTGAACTCGCCGTCCTCGGTGAAGGTCGCGGCGTAGCCGGTGAAGTCGCGGCCGTCCAACTTCTGCATCTGGTGGCCGTAGAACGACAGGACCTCGGCATACAGGCCGGTGGGAAGCGCGGTGATGGTCATGCGGCCACGGTCGCCCCGTGGCCTCGAAGTCCGCTCGAGCCGGGTTCGAGTGTGCCCTGCCAGCCTCGTCGCCATGAGCACCGTGACAGTGATCGGGGCGGGCACGATCGGCCTGGGATGGATCAATCTGTTCAGCGCCTGTGGGCTGACCGTACGGGTCAACAGCCGCAGGCCTGACGCCCCTCGCGTCGTGCGCGAGGGGCTCGAGCTGTTCTCCCCGGGCCGGGCGGACGAGCTGGCGGCGCGGATCGAGTACGAGCCGGACGTCGGGCGGGCGGTGACCGGAGCGGACCTCGTCTGCGAGAACGCCCCCGACGACCTGCCTCTCAAGCAGCGGCTGTTCGCCGAGATCGGCGAGGCCGCCCCGGGCCGGGCCCTCGTACTGTCCTCGACGTCGAAACTGCTCCCCGACGATCTGAGCCGGGACATGCCCGGACCGGGCCGGCTGGTCGTCGCCCATCCGTTCAACCCGCCGCACATCGTTCCGCTGGTCGAGGTGATCGGCGGGGAGCGCACCGACCCGGAGGCCGTGAAGAGGACGGTGGCCTTCCTTGAGTCGGTCGGGCGGACCCCGGTCGTACTGCGCAGGGCGCTGCCCGGCTTCGCCGCCAACCGGCTGCAGTCCGCGCTGCTGCGCGAGAGCATCCACCTCGTCCTCGAAGGCGTGGTGACCGTCGAGGAGCTCGACCGGATCGTCACCGACTCGATCGGGCTGCGCTGGTCCACCGTCGGACCGTTCCACGCGTTCCACCTGGGCGGCGGTCCGGGCGGCCTGCGCAAGTGGCTGGAGCATCTCGGCAGCGGCCTCGAACAGGGCTGGCGTGGGCTCGGACAGCCCGCCCTCACCCCGCAGGCCGTCGAGGCCCTGGTCGCACAGACCGAGGCCGCCTATGGACACCGGACCTATGCCGAGCTGGTCCGGGACCGTGACGACCGGCACCACGCCGTACTGGCCGCCCTGGGGCGGACCGAGCAGTCCCAGGAGGAGAAGAAGTGATGCGTGCCGTGCAGTTCGACAGGTACGGGGATCCCGACGTGCTGTACGTCGCCGAGCGCCAGGTCCCCGAGCCCGGCCCCGGCCAGGTGAGAATCGCCGTCGAGGCCGTCAGCGTCGGCCACGCGCAGACCCAGATGCGGCGCGAGGTCTTCCCCGCGCCGATGTGGCAGCCCGTCTTCCCCGTCGTGCTCGGCGGCGACGTGGTCGGCAGGATCACCGCGGTGGGACCCGGCGTCGTGGTCCCGCGCCCGGGGGACCGGGTCGGCGCCTTCACCCTCTACGGCGCCTACGCCGAGCAGGTCGTCGTCGACGCCGTCACCGTCGTACCCGTACCCGAGGAGCTGGACGCCGCCGAGGCCGCGGTCCTCCCGGGCACCGGACTGATCGCCCTCGGCATCCTGCGGACCGGGCAGCTGGCCAAGGGCGAGACGGTGCTGGTGCACGCGGCGGCCGGCGGCGTGGGCCACATCGCGGTCCAGCTCGCCCGGGCGGCCGGGGCCGGCCGGATCATCGGCACCGCGGGCGCGGCCGGCAAACGGGAGTTCGCCCGCACGAACGGTGCCGACGCCGTCGTCGACCACCGCTCCCCGCACTGGGCCGAAGAGGTCCGGGAACTCACCGGGGGCCGCGGCCCGGACCTGATCCTGGACGGCGTCGGCGCCGAGGTCCTGCACCAGGGCATCGGCCTGCTCGCCCCGGGCGGCCGGCTGGTGTTCTACGGCTCGTCCGGTGGCGAGTTGGAGATCCCACGGGTGTCGGTGATGGACCTCATCGGCATCAAGTACGTCACCGGCTTCGCGCTGTCGGCCTGGCGGGGCGGCCGCCCGCACGAGTACGAGGCGGGCGTCGCCGAACTCACCCGGCTGCTGGCCGACGGCCAGGTCAAGTCCGCGGTGCACGCCCGGCTGCCCCTGGAGCGGGCCGCCGAGGCTCACACCGTCGTCGAGGCGAGGGCCCAGCTGGGCCGGGTCGTACTCATTCCCTGACCCCCCTGGCCTTTTGATCCCCTGACCCCTGACCCCTCTGCCCTCCCTGACCGTTCTCGACGTCCATCCCGAGTTCGTATTCCAAGAGTCCGAAGGAGACCTTTCCATGACCTCGTCGCGTCAACAGGTGATACGTCTGACCACCGCGTCCGCCCTCGCCCTGGGGGGACTCGTGACCCTGGGCACCAGTGCGCATGCCGCGAGCGTCGCCGTGCCGTACGAGTGCCGCACCTGGGTGCAGGGCAACACGCACCCGGTCTACGACTACCAGCGTGGCTTCGATGTCACCGTGCCCGCCTCGGTCCGCGCCGGCAAGCAGTTCCAGGCCACGTACGACCCGGACCCGATCACCGCCTTCGCCCAATACAACAAGATCGTCAAGGACGTGCGGGCCGCCTACCGGATCCCGGAGGGCGCGAAGGTCAAGAAGGTGAAGCTCACCGGAGGCAGCGGCCTCGGCGACTCCGCTCTCAAGGTCAAGATCGAGGGCCGGGACATCATCGTCAGCGCGTCCGGCCCGTTCGAGGGCGGTGTCGAGTTCGACCTGCCGACGCTGAAGGTCACCTACAAGGCGCCGAAGACCGCCGGTACGCTCAACTTCGTTCCGGGCGGCTCGAGTTACGAGCAGCCCGGCTTCTACTGGTACCGCTACCAGCCGATCCTGGACGAGTGGGGCCCGTTCGAGTGCTTCCCGGACCCGGCGAAGCCCCAGACCGTCCTGGCCAGTACGCAGGTCAACAAGTAACAGCACCGTCAAGCGAATGTGGAGAACGCATGCCTAAGGCCGTAGCCATCCACCAGTTCGGCGGGCCGGACGTACTGGGCCTCGTCGATGTCCCCGAGCCGGTGCCAGGACCGGGCCAGGTGACGGTCCGGGTGCGGGCCGCAGGGGTCAACGGGTTCGACTGCCGGGTGCGCTCCGGCGGCATGCGGGGTCGTTATCCGGTCGAGTTTCCGCAGATCCTCGGCAACGAGTTCGCCGGGGTCGTCGAGCGGACCGGGCCGGAGGTGACCGGGTTCGCGCCCGGCGACGAGGTGCTGGGGTTCGCCGTGCTGCAGTCCGGCGCGGAGGTGCTCGCCGTCGGCGCGGACCAGATCACCGCCAAGCCGCCGCAGCTGTCCTGGGAGGTCGCGGGGTCCCTCTCGGCCGTGGGGCAGACCGCTGACATCGCCGTGGCCGCGCTGCGGGTAGGCGAGGGGGACACCGTGCTCGTGCACGCCGCGGCCGGCGGGGTCGGCAGCCTCGCCGTCCAGCTCGTCCGGGAGCGGGGCGGCACGGCGATCGGGAGCGCCGGCGAGCACAACCACGATTATCTGCGCTCGCTGGGCGCGCTGCCGGTCGCCTACGGCCCGGGCTTCGCCGACCGGGTGCGCGCCCTGGCCCCGGACGGCGTCGACGCGGCCCTCGACTGCCACGGCGGACCGGAGGCGCTCGCGGTGTCGCTCGAACTCGTCGCGGACCGGGCCCGGATCGCCACCATCGCCAACTTCCGTGCCGCGGCCCAGGAGGGCATCGTCATGCCGCAGGTGGTGCGATCCGCCGAGCGGCTCGCCGCCCTGGCCGCGCTGTGCGCCGAGGGCCGGCTGCGGCCGCACGTCGAGGCCGTCCTTCCCTTCGCCAAGGCGGCCGAGGCCCACCACAGGCTGGAGCAGGGCCATGTGCGCGGGAAGCTCGTCCTGGTGCCGGACCTGTGACACCGGGTCCCGCTCGACCGGGCGGCCCGGCGCACGAGGGGCATCCGCGGCGCTGGGCCGTTCTCGCGGTGATGGTCCTCAGCCTGGTGAGCATCATCCTCGACAACACCGTGCTCAACGTGACGCTGCGCACCCTCACCGACCCGGAGCAGGGCCTCGGCGCCTCGCACAGCCAGGTCGAATGGGTGCTCAGCGCCTACACCCTGGCCTTCGCGGCGACCCTGTTCACCTGGGGCGTGCTCGGCGACCGGCTGGGCCGCAGGCGCGTACTCCTGCTGGGTCTCGGCCTGTTCGGGCTCTCGTCCCTGGCCGGGGCCTACGCCGGGTCGCCGGAGCAGCTCATCGCCGCCCGTGCCTGCATGGGGGTGAGCGGCGCGGCGGTGCTGCCGAGCACCCTCGCCACCATCGCCGCGGTCTTCCCGATGCGTGAGCGCCCCAAGGCCCTCGGGATCTGGGCGGCCTCGGTCGGCTTCGCCCTCGGCATCGGGCCCGTCACCGGAGGGCTGCTGCTCGCGCACTTCTGGTGGGGCTCGGTCTTCCTGGTCAACGTGCCGGTCGTGGCGGTCTGCCTGGTCGCGGTGGCGCTGCTGGTGCCCGAGACCCGGGGTGCCGCGGGCAAGCGCGTCGACGCGGCCGGGCTGCTGCTCTCGATCGCCGGTCTCGTGCTGCTCGTCTACGCGATCATCGAGGCCGGGCGGACCGGCGGGGTCACCCAGCCCACGGTCTGGGGGCCCGGCCTGGCGGGCCTCGGCCTGCTCGGTGTGTTCCTGTGGCACGAGCGCCGTACCGCGGAGCCCTCGCTGGAGCTCGGCTTCTTCCGGCTGAAAGCCTTCTCCACCGCCGTCGCGGCCGTCGGCTTCGTCAGCTTCGCGATGATGGGCTTCCTCTTCTTCAGCGCCTTCTACCTGCAGAGCGTGCGTGGCTACACCCCGCTGCAGGCCGGGAGTTGTACCGTGGCGCTGGCCGTCGCGAACGTGGTCTGCGGACCCCTCAGTACGGTTCTGGTGCGCTCGATCGGCCCCCGGAACGTGTGCGCGGCGGGAATGCTGGCCGTGACCGCCTCACTCTCCGGAGTCGTCTTCGTGACCCAGCACGCTCCGCTCTGGCTGATCCTCGTCCTGTTCGCCGCACTGGGCGCGGGCGTAGCCTGCGTCATGCCGACCGCAGCCGTGTCCATCATGAACGCGATCCCACGCGAGAAGGCGGGCGTGGCCTCCGCGATGAACAACACCGTGCGCCAGCTGGGCGGCGCCCTGGGCGTCGCGGTACTCGGCTCCCTCATGGGCGCCGCCTACCGCCGCGGCGTCGAGGACGAGCTCGCCGTACTGCCGCCCTCCGCGCGGCACGAGGCCGGCGAGTCCCTGGACGCCACGCTCCTGGCTGCGACTCGGCTGGGGGAGAGCGGACTTGTCGGTCCCGCACGGCAGGCCTTCGTGGACGCCATGCATCTGGCCGCCGGGGCGGCTGCCGCGGTGGCCTTCGCGGGCGCCCTCGCCGTGCTCCGCTGGCTGCCCTCCACCGTCACGACTCCGACGCCCCCGGCGGGCCCCGTGCCCGGCCGGGAATTATCCGACCACACCAAGGCCCAAGGAAGCTGACATGCCTTTCACTCCTGACGAGCTCGAGTACTACGCCTCCCAGAACCTAGGCCGGCTGGCCACCGTGGCGCCCGACGGTCAGCCCCAGGTCAATCCCGTCTCGTTCCGGATCAACACCGAGACCGGCACGATCGACATCGGCGGCCACAATCTGACGGCCAGCAAGAAGTTCCGCAACGTCGGCAAGAACGAACAGGTCGCCTTCGTCGTCGACGACCTGATCTCCATGCAGCCGTGGAACGTACGCGGTATCGAAGTGCGGGGCCGGGCCGAGGCACTGACCGACGCCCAGCCGCCGCACCCGTACTTCGGCACCGCGATGATCCGTATCCACCCCAAGCGCATCATCACCTGGGGCCTCGGCGACGACACCGCCCAGCGTGGCCGCAACGTCTGACCCGGACCGGCCCCGGGCGCCTTCGACCCCGCTTCGAGCGCCCCTCGATGCCCTCTTGACAGGGTGGAGCCCCTAGGAAGGGCACACCACGGGGAGGGCCGGATGAGCACAGAGATCTTCCGTGAGGAATTCACCGGGGGACTGGTGACCGAGGGACCGGGCGCGCCATGGCGGCTGCGCCCGGTCGACGGTCTCCCGGAAGGGGACGGGGTGGTCCGCGGCGGGCCGGACGGCCTGGTGGTCGTGCCGAGCGCCGTCCGTCCCGGGACCAGGCGGCCGGCGTTCACCGAGCCCAAGCCAGGGCCGGACGGTGCCCCGCTCCATCTGCGGTGGGGGGCCTTCACCACCGGTGGCACCGCATCGGCGCGCGGCGGGTTCACCGCGGTGCCGGGCGAACTGCTCTCGGTCACGGCCGAGATGGGACTGCGCGGCTTCGGCCTGCGCTCCCATCCGTACGACGACGTGGCCGAGGCGACCGCGGACCCCCGGCTCGGCGCGGGCGGTCTGATCTCGGTCGACCTCGAGACCGGCATGATCTTCGACTTCTTCCTCACGCACAGCCGCCTCTACGCGGTCTACGAGCGGCTCGCGCTCCAGCCGGACGCCGCGTTCGCGTCCTTCACCTACTGCGTCCCGGTCGCGGACCGCACCCCCGGCACGCTCCACCGGCTCGAGGTCGGTTACGACGTCGCGGCCGGCACCGCCCACTGGAAGGCCGACGGGCAGGAGGTGCTGTCCGTGGACCGGATCGGCTTCCGCTCGCTGGACGCGCGCTGGCTCCGGCGGGACAACGGCGGCCGGGAGGAGCCCGTACGGCCGCGCGGCCTCAGCTTCGGCCTGGGGCTGTTCCTGGAGCGCTACTTCGGCCAAGGGGCGCGGCTGTCGGTCAGCCGGCTCTCGGTGTCCACCTCGCCCGCAGGTTCCCGCGTCTCGTGACGACGACCAACGAAAGGTACAGCCATGCCCGATGAGAACAAGCCCGTACTGGTCCTCGGCGCCACCGGCAAGCAGGGCGGCTCCGCGGCCCGGTACCTGCTGGAACGCGGCTGGACCGTCCGGGCCTTCGTCCGCGACCCGGGCGCGCCCAGGGCCAAGGAGCTGCGGGAGCTGGGCGCGAGCCTGCACACCGGCGACCTCGAGGACGCCGAGTCGGTGCGCGCGGCGATGAAGGGCGCCTACGGGGTGTTCAGCATCCAGACGCCGATGACACCGGCGGGCGTGGAGGGCGAGGAGCGGCAGGGCAAGATCTGCGCCGACGCCGCTCGCGACCTCGGCATCCAGCACTACGTACACAGCTCGGTCGGCGGGGCGGAGCGGCCGGAGGGCGTGAACTGGCGGCTGTCCAAGCTCGCGATCGAGCAGCGGATCCAGGAGAACGAGCTCAACTTCACCTTCCTGCGGCCGTCGTACTTCATGGAGAACCTGAACCACGACATGTCGCCCCTCGTCATGGAGGACGGCGTGCTGACCTTCCGGCGGGGACTCGGACCGACCAACACCCTGCAGATGATCAGTGGCCCCGACATCGGGTATTTCGCGGCCGACGCCTTCGACGACCCCGCAACCTGCGGCGGCGCCAAGATCGAGCTGGCGGGGGACGAGCTGACCGGCGAGCAGATCGCGGACGCGTTCGGCCGGCACACCGGACTGCCCGCCCGCTTCGTCTCGGTGCCGATACCGGAGCTGCACCGCACGGGCTTCGAATGGCAGGCGATCTCGTACACCTGGCTCAACGGGATCGGCTATCACGCCGACATCCCCACGCTGCGCGCTCGTTTCCCGCAGTTGCTCACCCTCGACCAGTGGCTGGCCAAGACCGGCTGGGCCCCGGTGCGTCCGGCATGAGCGAGGACGCGATGACCCAGGAGCGGTCCCCCCTGGCGGCCGGAGCCCGCCGGATCGCCGAGCTCGCCGGCAAGCGGGCAGCCGACGCCGAGCAGCAGCGCCGGCTGAGCCCCGACGTGGTCCGTGCGGTTCTTCAGGGCGGTTTCGCCGCCCACTTCGTTCCGGTGGCGCACGGCGGCAGGGCCGCGACCTTCACCGAGCTCGTGGAGCCGGTCGCGGTGCTGGGCGAGGCGTGCGCCTCGACCGCCTGGTACGCCTCCCTCACGGCGAGTCTCGGCCGGATGGCCGCCTATCTGCCGGACGAGGGCCAGGGCGAGCTGTGGTCCGCCGGTCCCGACGCCCTGATCGTCGGTGCCCTGATGCCGCTCGGCCGCGCCGAGAGGACGGCGGGCGGCTGGCACGTCTCGGGCACCTGGCCGTTCGTCAGCGTCGTCGACCACTCCGACTGGGCGCTGGTGTGCGCCAAGGCGGGGGAGGAGCCGTGGTTCTTCGCGGTGCCGCGACAGGCGTACGGGATCGTCGACAGCTGGTACCCGATGGGCATGCGCGGAACAGGAAGCAACACCCTCGTGCTCGACGGGGTGTTCGTGCCGGACGCGCGGGCCTGCACCCGTGCGGCCATCTCGGCCGGCCTCGGTCCGGGTGCCGAGGCGATCTGCCACACCGTGCCCATGCGCGCGGTCAACGGGCTGGCCTTCGCGCTGCCGATGCTCGGCGCGGCCCGCGGCGCCGCGGCCGTGTGGACCTCGTGGATCGCCGCGAAACTGGCCGGGCCGACCGGGCAGAACGCCGTCTCCTCCCAGGACCGTGTGCTGTACGAGCACACCCTGGCGCGGGCCACCGGCGAGATCGACGCGGCCCAGCTGCTGCTGGAGCGGGTCGCCGAGGTCGCCGACGCCGGCGGGGTGACCGGCGAGCTCGTCGGCCGTGGGGCGCGGGACTGCGCCCTGGCGGCCGAGCTGCTGACCGCTGCGACCGACCGGCTGTTCGCCTGCGCGGGCACCAGGGCGCAGACGCAGGACAGTCCGCTGCAGCGCCTCTGGCGCGATGTGCACGCGGCTGCGAGCCATATCGGGCTGCAGTTCGGGCCGGGAGCGACGCTGTATGCCGGAGAGCTGCTGAGGAGGAGCAACGATGGCTGAAGTGAACGATCCCCGGGTGGGCTTTGTCGCCGTCGTCACCTTCCCGGTGGACGGCCCCGCCACCCAGCGCAAGCTGGTGGAGCTGGCCACGGGCGGGGTGCAGGAGTGGATCCGCGAGGTGCCCGGCTTCCTGTCGGCCACGTATCACGCGAGCACGGACGGCACCGCGGTCGTCAACTACGCCCAGTGGGAGAGCGAACAGGCCTACCGGGACAACTTCAGCGCCGACCCGCGCTCGGCGCGGCTGCGGGAGGCGCTGAGCGCGCTGCCCGGTCTGGCGGGACCGCCGAAGGCCGTCCTCATGACTCCGGAGGGGTCGGTCCTGCCGTCCTGACACCGTCGTCCGCACCGTCGCCGGCTCCGGCCACCAGGCCGGCGATGATGATCTCGAGTCCGAGCTCGAACCGACGGTCGGAGTCGAGCGAGGTGATCGGGCCGGCCAGGTGGACCAGGTTCGGGAACTGGGCGGCCGGCAGCGACTTCAGGTAGCCGTGGAGCTGGTCGGCGAACATGCCGGCCTGCTCCCGGTTCTGCTCCGCACCGGAATGCCGGGACGACTGCTCCAGGGCCTCCGCCGTGACAAAGGTCGACAGCAGGTCGCCCCCGTAGGCGGCGAGCTCGTCCCGCAGGCCCCCCGCGCGCAGCAGGTTCAGGGTGCGCTCCATCCCCATGATCCCGTTGGGGCCCAGCGGGATCCGGTCGATCGCGATGCGCGCCAGGTCCCGGTGGGACAGGAACATCCGCCGCAGCGACCGGCACATCTCCTTGACCTGCTCCGCCCAGCGGCCCGGCTCCGGTTCCGGGATCTCCACCTCGGTCAGGACGAGGTCGAAGACGAGGTCGAACAGCTCGTCCCGGTTCCCCACGTGCGCGTACAGCGAAGCGTGCCCGGTCTTCAGCTCCTGCGCGAGCCGCCGCATGCTCAGGGCGTCGAGGCCCTCGGCGTCGAGGATGCCGAGCGCCGTGTCGACGATCCGGTCCTGGGTCAGGGGCATGCGGGGCGGCGCCTTCTTCGGCCGGCGCCACGGAGGTACGGGGATCTCCTGGGGCATGGGACTCCTTCCCTCGCTTCGCAGCCAGTGATCCTCATCGTATGGCATCGACGGGCCACCGTTTCTTGACACGACCACCGTTCCAATATAGAACGGTGGTCGTTCGTGGACCTATAGTCGAAGACCGCGGGGGACGCCATGAGTTCCGTTGAAGCAGACGAGCCGGACGGGGCGGCGGCGCCTCCGACGGCGCTGGCGCGGGAGCAGGACCCGGGGCCGGCCGGAACCGCGGCCGAGCCTGCGCCCTACGCGCGCCGGTGGGCCGCGCTGGGGGTCATCCTCGGCGCCGAGATCATGGACCTGCTCGACGGCACGGTCATGAACGTGGCCGCGCCCGCGGTCCGCGCCGATCTGGAAGGCAGCCTCAGCGTCATCCAGTGGATCACCGTCGGGTACACCCTCGCCTTCGCCGTGCTGCTCGTGGTCGGCGGCCGGCTGGGCGACATCCACGGCCGCAAGCGCATGTTCGTCCTCGGCGCCGCCGGATTCACCCTGGCCTCCGTGCTGTGCTCGGTGGCGGGCAGTTCCGAGATGCTCATCGCCGCGCGCTTCCTGCAGGGCGGGCTGGGCGCGCTGATGATTCCTCAGGGGCTCGGCCTCATCAAGCAGATGTTCCCGCCCAAGGAGACCGCGGCGGCGTTCGGCGCGTTCGGGCCCGCCATCGGACTGGGCGCCGTGCTCGGCCCGATCGTCGCCGGATTCCTGGTCGACGCCGATCTGTTCGGTACGGGCTGGCGGTCCGTCTTCCTGATCAACCTGCCGATCGGGGCAGCCGTGATCATCGGCGCGGTGCTGCTGCTGCCCGAGGGCAAGGCACCCGTGCCGCCGAAGTTCGACGCCGGCGGCACGCTGCTGGTGACGCTCGGGCTGACGCTGCTGATCTTCCCGCTCGTCCAGGGGCGCGAACGCGGCTGGCCCGCCTGGACGTTCGTGCTGATGGCGGCCGGAGCGGCCGTGCTCGCCGCCTTCGTCGCCTACGAACTGCGGCAGGAGAAGCGCGGCGGTGCCACGCTGATCGAGCTCAGCCTGCTGCGCAGGCCCCGCTACGCCGCGGGACTGGCGGTGGCGCTGGTGTTCTTCACCGGCATCTCCGGAATGTCGCTGCTGCTCGGCCTGCATCTGCAGATCGGCCTGGGCTTCAGCCCGACCCGGGCGGCGCTGACGATGACGCCCTGGTCGGTGTTCCTGGTCGTCGGCGCGATCCTGACCGGGGCGGTGCTGGGAGCGAAGTTCGGCCGCAAGGCCCTGCACGGGGGGCTCGCGGTGCTGGCGGCCGGCGTACTGATCATGCTGCTGACGATCGGCGACCAGGCCGGCGGGCTGACCAGCTGGGAGCTCGTCCCCGGCATCTCCGTGGCCGGGCTCGGCATGGGGATCATGATCGGACTGCTCTTCGACATCGCCCTGGCCGACGTCGACAAGCAGGAGGCCGGCACCGCCTCCGGGATCCTCACCGCGGTCCAGCAGCTCGGCTTCGCGATCGGCGTCGCGGTGCTCGCCACGTTGTTCTTCGGGCTGCTCGGCTCCCAGGCAACGGCGAGCGTCGCGGACGGCGAGAGCCGGACCCGGGCCGAACTCGCCGCCGCCGGGGCGAGCACGGCCGAGCAGGACCGGCTGCTCGCCGACCTGCGGGCGTGCCTGCGGGAATCTGTCAGCCAGAAGGACTCCGAACGGACGCCCGACAGCTGCCGGAACATCGAGCAGGCCCGGCCGGAGGTGGCCGAGGCCACGGCGCGCGCCTGGCGGACGGCCCACACCGAGAACTTCAGCACCGCGATGGTCCGCACGCTCTGGGTCGTGATCGGACTGCTGGTGGTGTCCTTCGCGCTGGCCTTCGGGCTGCCGCCCAAGCCTCGCGAGGAGGAGGGTTTCTGATGACACGCACACTGCTGGCGTGGCCCGGCGGACGCCGGGTCAAGTGGCTGGTGCTCGTGGGCTGGATCGGCCTGCTGATCGTGCTCCAGCCGCTCGCCGGGAAGCTCGGCGACGTGGAGTCCAACGACGCCGCCGCCTGGCTGCCCGGCAACGCGGAATCGACCGAGGTGCTCAAGCTCTCCGAGAAGTTCCAGCCCTCCGACACCAGCCCGGCCATCGTCGTCTACGACCGCCCGTCCGGGATCACGGCCGCCGACGAGGCGAAGGCCCGGGCCGACGCCGCCCACTTCGCGGACGGCGCCAACGTGGTGGGCAAGCCGTACGGCCCGGTGCGCTCGGACGACGGCAAGGCCCTGCGCACCGTGGTCAACGTCCACCTCGGCAAGGAGGGCTGGGAAGGGCTCAACGCGGCCACGAAGGATCTGCGGGCGACCGCGCGGCCGAACGCGCCCGACGGTCCGGGCGTCCATGTGACGGGCCCGACCGGCTATGCCGCCGACTCCGCGGAGTCCTTCAGCAGCGCCGACTTCAAACTCACCCTGGTCACCCTCCTCATCGTCGTGACGATCCTCGTCGTCACCTACCGCAGTCCGCTGCTCTGGCTGCTGCCGATGATCTCCGCGGGCATGTCCCTGGTCATCTCGCAGGCGATCATCTACCTCCTGGCCAAGAACGCGGGACTGACGGTCAACGCCCAGACGGCGATGATCCTCACGGTGCTGGTGCTCGGCGCGGCCACCGACTACGCGCTGCTGCTCGTAGCCCGCTACCGGGAGGAGTTGCGGCGGCACGAGGACCGGCACGAGGCCATGGCCGTGGCGCTGCACCGCGCGGGTCCCGCCATCGTGGCCAGTGCCGCCACCGTCGCCGTCAGCATGCTCGTCCTGCTGCTGGCCGCGCTGAACTCCACCAAGGGCCTCGGCCCGGTCTGCGCCGTCGGCGTGCTGGTCGGCCTGCTGTCGATGATGACGCTGCTGCCCGCCCTGCTGGTGATCTTCGGACGCTGGATCTTCTGGCCGGCCCGGCCGAAGCACGGTACGGAGCCCGACGTCACCCGGGGCGTGTGGACGCGGGTCGCCCGGCTGGTCGCCGGACGTCCGCGT
This sequence comes from Streptomyces violaceoruber, assembly GCA_000720805.1. Lineage (GTDB taxonomy): Bacteria > Actinomycetota > Actinomycetes > Streptomycetales > Streptomycetaceae > Streptomyces > Streptomyces cellulosae_A. The sequence continues at coordinate 22,473 of JODI01000009.1, read as the reverse complement.
ACGGTCTGGATCACGACCAGCCTGGTGCTGGGGGCGGTGGCCACGCTGGCCGTCACCCTGAACGCCGACGGGCTGCAGCAGAAGGACGGCTTCAAGACCAAGCCGGAGTCGGTGGTGGGCGAGGAGATCCTCGCCCGGCACTTCCCGGCCGGTTCCGGTGAGCCGATGGTCGTGATCGCCAAGGGCTCCTCGGGGTCCCAGGTGCGCGCCGCGCTGGAGACGGTGCCCGGCGTCACCGAGGTCGCGGAGCCCGAGGTCAAGGACGGGCTGGCCCGTGTCGAGGCGACGCTCAGCGCCGGAGCCGACAGCCCGGCGGCGATGGACGCGGTCACCGCGGCCCGCGAGACCCTCGGCCGGCTCGATGGGGCGGAGGCGATGGTGGGCGGCAGCAGCGCCGTGGTCCACGACATGCGTGACGCCTCCGACCGCGACCGCGGCCTGATCATCCCGGTGATCCTCGCCGTGGTGTTCTGCGTCCTCGCGCTGCTGCTGCGGGCACTCGTGGCCCCGCTGCTGCTGATCGCGAGCGTGGTGCTGTCCTTCTTCACCGCGCTCGGCCTCGCCGCCTTCTTCTTCAACCACGTCTTCGACTTCGCGGGGGCCGATTCCGCCTTCCCGCTCTGGGTGTTCGTCTTCCTGGTCGCCCTGGGCGTCGACTACAACATCTTCCTCGTCACCCGGATCAGGGAGGAGAGCAACCGGTTCGGCACCCGGCAGGGCGCTCTCAAGGGGCTCACCTCGACCGGTGGGGTGATCACCGCGGCCGGTCTGGTGCTGGCCGGGACCTTCGCCGCGCTGTCCACGCTGCCCCTGGTCTTCATCGCCGAACTCGGTTTCACGGTGGCGGTGGGCATCCTGCTCGACACCATGATCGTGCGCTCGGTCCTGGTCACCGCGCTCACCCTCGACGTCGGCCGGTGGATGTGGTGGCCGCACCGGCTCTTCCGGCGCGAGGACTCCGCCGAGGAAAATCCCGGATCAGGAATTTCCGATTCCACGAATTCGGAGGCGCCGGCTCCTGTTTCCCGGTAGAAAAAGCCGTAGAAATATAAATCAGCGCAGCTTGCTGCGCTGATTTATATGTGGACGAATAAACGATCTTCTGTGACACCAAGCACGTTGAAGTCTGTCAAGTAATCCTGTTATTGTCGCCCCTAGGAAAACGGAGAATCTCGACGGGGGCGCAGCATGAGATTCAATCTGTTGGGGCATGTCCATGTAATCAATGACGCGGGGCGGTTGATTCCGCTCAAATCCTCGAAGGCGACCCAACTCCTGGCGTTGTTGCTGCTCAGGCGGCATGAGGTGGTGGGCTCGGGGGTCCTCATCGAGGAACTGTGGGCGGACGACCCGCCGCGCAGCGCCATGACGACACTGCAGACCTACGTCTACCACACCCGTCGCCTGCTGGCGGAGCACCAGGTGACAGCCGGGGAAAGGGAGTTGGTCCTGACCCGGCCGCCCGGATACTTCGCCCTGATCGACGACGACGAGCTCGATGTCATGATCGTCGAGCGGCTGATCCGCACCGGCAGCCGGCTGCTCGAGGAGGGCCGGCCCGAGGAGGCGCTCGCCTCCCTGAACGCGGGACTGGATCTCTGGCGCGGCCCGGCGCTGTCCACGGTCCCGTGCGGCCGGGTGCTCGAAAGTCATATCGCTCATCTGGAGGAACTCCGGCTCTTCGGGGTGCAGCTCCGCATCGACGCGAATTGGCGGCTGGGCAGGATAGGGCCGATGATTCCCGAGCTCCGGTCACTGGTAATTTCCCATCCGCTCAACGAAACCCTGCACGCCAAGCTGATGGGAGCGCTCTACCGGGTGGGCCGGCGTGCGGAGGCACTGGCGTCGTACCGAAATCTCCGGCAGATTCTGTCCGACGAACTGGGGGTGGACCCTACGCCCGAAATCCAGCGCATGCACCTGGAGATTCTCAACGGTGACCATATGCTCGCCTAGTCACCGGCCCGTGAACGCGGTGGAGCCCCTCGCAGTCCGCGAGGGGCTCCACCGCGTTCACACGCCGCCGGGCGTCAGTAGTTGCCCAGGCCGCCGCAGACGTTCAGCGCCTGCGCGGTGACCGCGGCAGCCCCGTCCCCGATCAGATACGCCACCATCTCCGCCACCTCGGACGGCTGCACGTACCGGCCGATCGGCACGCGCGCGGTGATCCGGTCGAAGGCCTCCTCGGTCGACACGTCCCAGATCTCCGAGTAGTGCTCGCGCACGGACGCGGCCATCGGCGTCTCGACGAATCCAGGGCAGACGGCGTTCACCGTGATGCCGGTCCTGGCCAGTTCGAGGCCGAGCGCCTTGCTGAAGCCGACCACGCCGTGCTTCGACGCCGAGTACGGGGCGGCGTGCACGACGCCCTGCTTCCCGCCCGTCGAGGCGATGTTGATGATCCGGCCGGTTCCCCGTTCGAGCATGCCGCCGGCCTTCAGGACCCGCTGGGTCATCCGGAACACGCTGGTGAGATTCGTGTCGATCACATCGAGCCAGAGCTCGTCGGCGAGCTCGGCCGTGGCGCCGCCGCCGGGCCGGCCCGCGTTGTTCACCAGGACGTCGATCGGACCGTAGCGCTCGACCACCGCCGCCACGAGGGCCTCGATCTCGGGGACCGAGCGGACGTCGCAGGCCCGGCCGTCCGCCTCCACTCCCGCTTCCCGCAGTTCCTTCAGCGTCGTGCGCAGCGCCTCCTCGCCGCGCGCGCAGACGAAGACGTGCAACCCCTCCTTGCCGAGCCTTCGGGCGATCTCCAGCCCGATACCGCTCGTCGCGCCCGTCACCAGTGCGACCTTCGAGACCTGCGTGGCCATGTGTCCCTCTCCCTGCTTCGTGGTCCCGGACCTGCCCAGCCTTGGGCGCCGGGCTCGAGCGACGGTCGAAGGGGATTGGGGTGCGGCTGGGACGCCGCGACGGTGGATCCGGCGTCGAGGGGCTCCGTATCGGCCTTCGAGCCGCTTTCGAGCCACGGGGCCGACGATGACGACGACCACCGGGTGAACTCACCGAAGGAGCTGTTCCGATTGAAGCGCAGAGTCGTCATCACGGGCGTCGGCGTCCGCGCCCCGGGCGGGAACGGCACGCGGCAGTTCTGGGAACTGCTCACCTCGGGGCGGACGGCGACGCGCCGGATCTCGTTCTTCGACCCCTCGCCCTACCGTTCGCAGGTCGCCGCGGAAGCTGATTTCGACCCGGTCGCCGAGGGCTTCGGCCCGCGGGAGCTCGACCGGATGGACCGGGCCTCGCAGTTCGCCGTGGCCTGTGCCCGGGAGGCCGTCGTCGCGAGCGGGCTCGACTTCGGCACCCTGGACCCCACCCGGGTCGGGGTCAGTCTCGGCAGCGCGGTGGCAGCCGCGACCAGCCTGGAACGCGAGTACCTGCTGCTGTCGGACTCCGGACGTGAGTGGGAGGTCGACGCCGCCTGGCTGTCCCGGCACATGTTCGACTACCTGGTGCCCAGCGTCATGCCGGCCGAAGTGGCCTGGGCGGTCGGCGCCGAGGGCCCGGTGGCGATGGTGTCGAACGGCTGCACCTCGGGCCTGGACTCCGTGGGCCACGCGGTGCGGCTGATCGAGGAGGGCAGCGCCGACGTGATGGTCGCGGGGGCCGCCGACACCCCGATCACCCCGATCGTCGTCGCCTGCTTCGACGCGATCCGCGCCACGACGGCGCGCAACGACGACCCGGAGCACGCCTCGCGGCCGTTCGACGGTACGCGCGACGGCTTCGTGCTGGCCGAGGGTGCCGCGATGTTCGTCCTGGAGGACTACGCCGGAGCGCTGGCCCGCGGTGCCCGCATCCACGCCGAGATCCCGGGGTACGCGACGCGCTGCAACGCGTACCACATGACGGGGCTGAAGGCCGACGGCCGCGAGATGGCCGAGGCCATCCGGGTCGCCCTCGACGAGTCCCGCACGGACGCGACGGACATCGACTACATCAACGCCCACGGCTCCGGCACCCGGCAGAACGACCGTCACGAGACCGCGGCGTACAAGCGCGCACTCGGCGATCACGCCCGTCGCACTCCGGTCAGCTCGATCAAGTCGATGGTGGGCCACTCGCTCGGCGCGATCGGCTCGCTGGAGATCGCGGCCAGCGTGCTCGCCCTCGAACACGGCGTGGTGCCACCGACCGCGAACCTGCACACCAGCGACCCCGAGTGCGATCTCGACTACGTCCCGCTGGAGGCGCGGGAACGGAAGCTGGGGACCGTACTCACCGTGGGCAGCGGCTTCGGCGGCTTCCAGAGTGCGATGGTCCTGCGCGGCGCCGAGGCGGCGGGAGCGGTCGCATGAGCGTCCTCATCACCGGAGTCGGCGTCGTCGCCCCCAACGGTCTCGGCCTGGAGCCGTACTGGGCGGCCGTGCTGGCCGGCCACTTCGGCCTCGGCCCGGTCACCCGCTTCGACGTGAGCCGGTACGCGGCCACGCTCGCCGGCCAGATCGACGACTTCCACGCGCCGGACCACGTCCCGAGCCGGCTGCTGCCGCAGACGGACCCCTCCACGCGGCTCGCGCTGACCGCCGCGGCCTGGGCGCTTCAGGACGCGAAGGCCGACCCGGAGTCGCTGACCGACTACGACATGGGCGTGGTGACGGCCAACGCCTGCGGCGGATTCGACTTCACCCACCGGGAGTTCCGCAAGCTGTGGACCGAGGGCCCCAAATCGGTCAGCGTGTACGAGTCCTTCGCGTGGTTCTACGCGGTGAACACCGGCCAGATCTCCATCCGGCACGGCATGCGCGGCCCGAGCAGTGCCCTGGTGGCGGAGCAGGCCGGGGGCCTGGACGCCCTCGCCCACGCCCGCCGCACGATCCGCCGCGGCACCCCGCTGGTGGTCTCCGGCGGGGTCGACTCGGCACTCGACCCATGGGGCTGGGTCTCGCAGCTCGCGAGCGGGCGGGTCAGCACCGCCACCGACCCGGCCCGGGCCTATCTGCCCTTCGACGAGCAGGCGGCAGGCCATGTCCCGGGCGAGGGCGGCGCCCTCCTCGTCCTGGAGGACAGCGCCGCGGCCGAGGCCCGGGGCCGGCACGACGCGTACGGTGAACTCGCGGGCTGTGCCTCGACCTTCGACCCCGCCCCCGGCTCCGGACGGCCCTCGGGCCTGGAGCGCGCGATCCGGCTCGCGCTGACCGACGCCGGGCTCGGCCCCGAGGACGTCGACGTCGTGTTCGCCGACGGGGCGGGCGTACCCGAGCTGGACGCCGCTGAGGCCCGGGCCATCGGCCAGGTGTTCGGCAGCCACGGTGTGCCTGTCACCGTCCCGAAGACGACGACGGGTCGCCTCTACTCCGGCGGTGGCCCGCTCGACGTGGTCACCGCTCTGATGTCCATCCGCGAAGGCGTGATCCCGCCGACCGCGGGTGTGGAGTCCGTACCGCGGGAGTACGGCATCGACCTGGTGCTCGGCGAACCGCGCACCGCACCCCTGCGCACCGCCCTGGTCCTGGCCAGGGGCCGCTGGGGCTTCAACTCGGCGGTCGTCCTGCGCCGCCCCGTACCGACCCCGTAGTGACACCGAGAACTGGAGACCACCATGGCAACCCTGCTGACCATCGACGACCTGCGCCGCATCCTCGTCGAATGCGCCGGTGAGACGGACGGAACGGAGCTGTCCGGCGACATCGTCGACCTCCGCTTCGAGACCATCGGCTACGACTCGCTCGCCCTGATGGAGACCGCCGCGCGGCTCGAAAGCCGCTACGACGTGGCCATACCCGACGACTTCGCGGCCCGCGTCGAAACGCCTCGGCAACTGCTCGAACTGGTCAACGGCGCGCTGGCCGAGGCGGCATGAGCCGGCCGGGAGAGCACCGGGTGGTCCACACGCTCAGGACCCCGGCACCGGCGCGACGGCTGTACGAGCTGGTCGCGCGGGCCGAACTGTGGCCGGCCGTCTTCGAACCGGCGGTGCACGTGCGGATCCTGGAGCGCGGCCGCAGCACGGAACGCTTCCAGATCTGGGCGCGCGTGGCCGACCAGGTCAAGACCTGGACCTCCCGCCGGACGCTGGACCCCGATGCCCTGCGGGTCACGTTCCGGCAGGAACGCACCCAGCCGCCCATCGCCTCGATGGGCGGGAGCTGGGAGTTCCGGCGCGACGGCGGCGGCACCGAGATCGTGCTGACCCACGACTTCGCAGCGGTCGACGAGGCCGCCCTGCCAGGACTGCGCGCGGCGCTGGACGCGAACAGCGAGAAGGAGCTGGCCGCGCTGGCCCGGCTCGCGGAACGGCAATTCCCGGTCGAGGAGCTCCTGTTCACGTTCGAGGACACGGTTCAGGTGCCGTCCGGGGACGACGCCTACGCCTTCATCGAGCGCAGCGACCTGTGGGCCGACCGGCTGCCGCACGTGGGGAAGGTGACGCTGACCGAGGAGGCGGCGGACACCGGTTCGGTCGGTGTCCAGGACATGACCATGGAGACGGTGACCGCGGACGGCAGCCGGCACACGACCCGTTCGATCCGGCTCTGCTTCCCCGGCGAGAGCATCGTGTACAAGCAGCTCGTCCCGCCCGCCCTGCTCTCCGGACACAGCGGTGCCTGGCTCTTCGGCAGGAACGAGAAGGACACCGTCACCGCCCGCCACACCGTGGCGATCGACCCGACCCGGATCGAAGAGGTCCTGGGCCGGGGCAGGACCGTCGCCGACGCCCGCGCCCATCTGCGTGAGGTGCTCGGCGCCAACAGCCGGGCCACGCTCCGCCACGCGGCGGCCACTGCCGCCGGGCCGACGCCGTGACGGCCGCGGTCCATGAGGTCGCCGAGGGGGTCTACGCGTACGAACAGGCCCCCGGCGGCTGGTGTGTGAGCAACGCGGGGATCGTCGTGGGCGGCGACGGCGCCCTCGTCGTCGACACGCTGTCGACGATCCCGAGGGCGCGACGGCTGGCCGAGACGGTCGACAAGCTCGCCGCGGGCCCCGGCCGCACCGTGGTCAACACCCACTTCCACGGCGACCACGCGTTCGGCAACCAGGTCTTCCCGCCGGGGACGCAGATCATCGCGCACGAGGACACGCGGACCGCCATGGTGACGACGGGCCTGGCCCTCACCGGGCTCTGGCCGCGGGTCGACTGGGGCGAGATCGAGGTGACGCCGCCGACCGTGACCTTCCGCGACCGCCTCACCGTGCACGTCGGCGAACGACGGGCCGAACTGATCTGCGTCGGCCCCGCGCACACCGGACACGACGTGGTGGTCTGGCTGCCCGGGGAGCGGGTGCTGTTCGCGGGCGACATCGTCATGTCGGGCGTCACCCCGTTCGTGCTCTTCGGTTCGGTGGCCGGCACGGTGGCCGCGCTCGACCGCCTGGCGGAGCTCGAGCCCGAGGTGGTCGTCGGCGGGCACGGCCCGGTGGCGGGACCCGAGGTGCTCGACGCCAACCGGGACTATCTGCGGTGGGTCCAGCGCCTTGCCGCCGAGGCGGCCGACAGCGGACTGACGCCGCTGCAGGCCGCGCGCGAGGCGGACCTCGGCGCCTTCGCCGACCTGCTGGACGCGGAGCGCCTCGTCGCGAACCTGCACCGGGCTCAGGAGGAGCTGCTGAGCAGACCGGCGCGCGACGCCATGGAGATCTTCGCGGAGCTGGTCGCCCACAACGGTGGGCGGCTGCCCGCCTGCCTCGCCTAAGGAGTCGAAGATGGCCGCCGACCAGGGAATGCTCCGGGACGCCATGGCCCGGGTGCCCGCCGGGGTGGCGCTCGTCACCGCCCATGACCGCGGGGGAGTTCCGCACGGTTTCACCGCCAGCTCGTTCGTGTCCGTCTCGATGGAGCCACCGCTCGCGCTGGTCTGCCTGGCCCGTACGGCCAACTCCTTCTCGGTGTTCGACAGCTGCGGCGAGTTCGCGGTGAGCGTGCTGCGCGACGACCACACCGAGCTGGCCCTGCGCTTCGCGCGCAAGTCCGCGGACAAGTTCGCGGGCGGGGAGTTCATCCGCACCGCACGGGGAGCGACCGTGCTCGACGGGGCGCTCGCGGTCGTCGAGTGCACGGTCCACGAGCGCTACCCGGCGGGCGACCACATCATCCTGCTCGGCGAGGTCCAGTCCGTGCACGTCGAGGAGAAGGGGGTGCCGGCGGTCTACGTGGACCGCAGGTTCGCCGCCCTGTGCTCGGGGACGGGCGCCTGCCTGTCCGCCGCCGAGCGGGGCGCGCACGCGCACGCCGGCTGAGGAGAGACTGAGGAGGCACCATGTCCGTGACCGACGAGGTGACCGGCGAGGTGACCGGCGAACACCTGGCCGGACTTGCTCGGATCCGGGCGCAGGCCGAGGACGGCCCGGGGGAGCAGGCGACCCGGGCGCAGCACGCCAGAGGGAAGCTGACGGCCCGGGAGCGGATCGCGCTCCTGCTCGACCCCGGCTCCTTCCAGGAGGTGGAGCAGCTGCGCCGGCACCGGGCGAGCGGCTTCGGGCTGGAGCACAAGCGGCCGTACACGGACGGCGTGATCACCGGCTGGGGCACGGTCGACGGCCGGACGGTCTTCGTCTACGCGCATGACTTCAGGATCTTCGGCGGCTCGCTCGGCGAGGCGCACGCCGCGAAGATCCACAAGATCATGGACATGGCGCTGTCGGCGGGCGCTCCGCTCGTGAGCCTCAACGACGGGGCCGGGGCACGGATCCAGGAGGGCGTCTCCGCGCTGGCCGGCTACGGCGGGATCTTCCGGCGCAACACGCGCGCCTCGGGGGTGATCCCGCAGATCTCGGTGATGCTCGGCCCGTGCGCGGGCGGCGCGGCGTACTCGCCGGCGCTGACGGACTTCGTGTTCATGGTGCGCGAGACCGCGCAGATGTTCATCACCGGACCGGACGTGGTCAGCGCCGTCACCGGCGCGCAGCTCACCCACAACGCGCTGGGCGGCGCGGACGTGCACGCCACGACGTCCGGGGTGGCGCACTTCGTGTACGAGGACGAGGAGACCTGTCTGGCGGAAGTGCGCTACCTGCTCTCCCTGCTGCCCTCCAACAACCGGCAGAACCCGCCCGTCCACCCCTCGGACGACCCGGTGAACCGGCGCACGACCACGCTCCACGACCTGGTGCCGCAGGACGGCAACCAGCCGTACGACATGCACAAGGTGATCGAGGAACTCGTCGACGACGGCGACTGGCTGGAGGTCCACGAGCGCTGGGCCCGGAACATCGTCTGCGGTCTCGCCCGGCTGGACGGCCGGGTGGTGGGCATCGTCGCCAACCAGCCGCAGACGCTGGCCGGGGTACTGGACATCGCGGCCTCGGAGAAGGCCGGTCGCTTCGTGACGATGTGCGACGCCTTCAACATCCCGATCGTCACCCTGCTCGACGTACCGGGCTTTCTGCCCGGGGCGGACCAGGAGCACGGCGGCATCATCCGCCACGGTGCGAAGCTGCTGTACGCGTACTGCAACGCCACCGTCCCACGGGTCTCGATCGTCCTGCGCAAGGCCTACGGCGGCGCGTACATCGTGCTGGACTCCCAGTCCATCGGCGCCGATCTGACCTTCGCCTGGCCGGCCAACGAGATCGCGGTGATGGGCGCGGAAGGCGCGGCGGGCGTCATCTTCCGGCGCGACATCGCCGCGGCCGACGACCCCGAGGCCAAGCGCGCCGAGGTGGTCAAGCAGTACAAGGCCGAGCTGATGCACCCGTACTACGCGGCCGAGCGAGGCCTGGTCGACGATGTCATCGACCCGGCCGAAACCCGGGAGATCCTGATCCGCTCGCTCGCGATGCTGCGTACGAAGCACGCCGACCTGCCGTCGCGCAAGCACGGCAACCCACCGCAGTGAGCGCGACGGCCGGCGCGGTCGCCGCCGGGTTCCGCGTCGAGAAGGGCCAGGCGAGCGCCGAGGAGATCGCGGCGCTCACCGCGGTCCTCCTGGCCCGGGCCGCCGCCCGGCCCGACTCCGCCGCGGCGCACCGCCGCGGCAGCACGGCGGGCTGGCGCCGCCTGGAACGCACACCGGGCTTCAGGGCGGCGCACAGCTGGCAGGGGTCCGGTTGACGGCGCGACGGCAGCCGGGCGTCGCCGCACGGGACAAGGGCTGGGCCGTGCCGCGTTCGGCGGCCCGGGCCTGTCGCCCGAACCGGTCGGCTCCGTGGCCGCTGGTGAACCGCATCGCCCGGTGGTTCAGGCGGACGTCGGCCTCCGGATGCGCGGATGGTTCTCCAGCGCCCACCGCACGGTCTTCGGCGGGCGTCGAGCAGGGCTTCCAGCTGGTCGGTGGCGCCGCGGTATCCGCCGCCGCCCATGGGCCGGGTCAGCTCAGCGAGCCGCCCCCGTCCGGGGGGCGCACTGAGGTGACCATGTCCCGGTCGCCCATCACGTACAGCGCGGGGACGTCGGCGACGTTCGGCCGTCGCCGGGGCCGGACGCGTCCGCCCATGCCCTGCGAGCCGCACGGCGCGGGGCTTCGCGGCTCATGCGGCATCTCACCCCTGAACCGGGGCGGAGCGCTGTCGTGACGGGTGGCGACCCGGGCCGTCTCGCGGCGGTCGGCACGCCGTGGGGTCGGCACAAGGGCCCGGCGGGCCGCGCGCCGTCAGGCCCCTTGCGGCCTGACGCGCACGGGACCGGTGCCTGCCGGAATTACGGGACGGCCAGGATCGGGGCGCGGGAGAGACGCGAGAGCGTCGTCCGCGCGGCGATCGCCGAGTTCGCCGGGGAGCGGAAGCGGGATCGTGGGGCCGTGGGTGCCGCTCCGGCTGCCGGAGGCCGGCATCACCCGCCGGAGCGCATCGGGCGCCGAGCCTGTTCGAAGACGCGGTGCGTCAGCGCACGTCCGCCGCGTCGAGCAGGGTGGCCACAGTGGGTGCGATGAGGCCGGTCAGGCTGTCGGCCTGGATTCCCGCGCGGGCACTGCCGCCGTCGAAGACCAGGATGAGCTGCCGGGACAGCAGGTCGGGATCGCTCGCGCCGCCCTGTTCGGCCTCGGAACGGAAGAACTCCGTCAGGTTCCCCTTGATCCGGTGGGCCACCCGGCTCGCGGGGTGATTCTGGTCCTTGAGCTCGATCTGCACGGCCAGGTACCGGCAGCCACGGAACTCGGGGGCGCCCGCCTGTGACTCCACCCGCTCGAAGACGTACAGGATCCGCTCGCGGGGTGAGCGGCCGTCGTCCGCCGGGGGCAGGAGGTTCGCCACGAAGGCGGCGGCGCGTTCCTCAAGGCTCGCCGCGAGCAGTTCGTCCTTGCTCTCGAACAGCTGGTACATGGAGCGCTTGGACACCCCCGCCGCCTTGCACAGCGCCTCGACGCCGATGCCGACGCCGTCTCGGTAGGTGAGCGTGGCCGCTGCCTCCAGCAGCCGCTCTCTGGGGCTTGCCTTCACTTCGGTGGTCATACCGCGAGGTTAACCCGACACGGACGAAATGAAAACCGATCGGTTTTCAAGTGTGTCGGGCGCGACACACCCCGGGCCGGTCCGTGGTCCCGCCCGGGGCGAGCTCCGTCGCGCTACCTCGCGACGGCGGTCCTCTCCGGCTTCGTCTCGACCGGGATGCGGTGCGGCCCATTGCGGTCGTACCAGCTGGTCATCCCGAAGCCGAAGAGGGCGGCTGCCGCATCACCGTAAACCGACCGGATTCCTGATGTCAGGTCGAGGTGCCGGTCCATGTCCCGGCCGCGTCAGGAAGCCGCCCTCCGGCGCGCATGACGTACCGGCAGGTCACATCGGCGACCGGCGTTCCGCACCCCATCGGCCCGCGCTTACCATGCGCTCTGTCGTGCATCAGTTCCGTACGGCTGACTTCCGTTGCGGCCGAGTTCCGTACAGCCGAGTTCAATGCGGCCGAGTTCCATCCGGTCGAGTTCCGTACGGCCGTCGTCGTCCCGCCCCCCGCCCGAACCAGGAGCACGGTGCTCGTGTCCATACCTCCGCCCGCTGGGGCCCCTCAGCCGCAGGAACCCCAGCCGGGACCGTACGGGCCCTACGGGGCGCCGCCGCCCTACCAGGTCTGGGGGCAGGGGTACAGCCCGTACGCCCGGCCGGCGCCCGTCAACGCGCTCGCCGTCGCCTCGCTCGTTCTCGGCGTCCTGTGCTGCGTTCCGGCCGTGGGGCTCGTGCTGGGGGTGGTCGCGCTCGGGCAGATCAGGCGGAAGGGGGAGCGCGGGCGGAGCATGGCCGTCACGGGTTCCGTGCTGTCGTCCGTAGGGCTCGCTCTGTGGGTCGTCGTGCTCGCGACCGGTGGCCTCTCGAAGGTCTGGGAGGGCGTCAAGGACGGGGCGCGGGACAACCGTTCGCTCACGCGGGGCGAGTGCTTCGACGCGCCCCGCGGGCTGGAGGGCTCGCTCTACGACCTCGACGAGGTGCCGTGTGCCGGCGGGCACGACGGGGAGGTCTTCGCCGTCGTCACGCTGCCGGGCGGGCGCTTCCCGGGCGACGAGGAGGTCACCGGCACCGCCGACGACAAGTGCTCCGCGCTGCGGTCGTCGTACGCCATGGACAGCTGGGCGGTACCGGTCGACGTGGACGTGTACTACATCGTTCCGTCCGCCGAGAGCTGGCGGCTCGGTGACCGCGAGATCACCTGCGCGTTCGGCAACACCGACGGACGGGCCGGACTTGACGGCGGCTCCCTGCGCAACGACGGGACGACGCTCGACGCCGACCAGGTCGCGTACCTGAAGGCGGTCAACCTCCAGGAGGCCGCCCTGGATTCGGCCCCCGAGGACAGCCCCGAGGCCGACCTGGCCGCCCACACGAAGTGGGCCGCGCGGGTGTCCGAAGCGCTCGGCAAGGAGGTCGGCCTGCTGCGCGGTCGCGCATGGCCCGCCGACGCCAAGGAGCCGGTCGCGGCGCTGGTGAAGGAGCTGACGGCGCTGGAGAGGCCATGGGCCCAGGCGGCCGGGGCTGGTGACGTGGACACGTTCTACGAGCACTACGACGAGGCGATGCGTCTGGACCGCCCGGACCGGTCCGTCACCGCCCGCAAGGCTCTGAGGCTCGCCACGACCCCGCCGCCGTACGACGACGGTGGCGGCAGCGACGGCGATCAGGGCGGCGGTGATCAGGACGGTGGCGCGGACGGTGGCGGTCTCGATGTGTGAGGACGCCTATAGCGGGGAGAAAGTGCCTGCGTAAAGCCCCTCGCGGACACATGTCATCACATCGAGTGATTCTCTGGCCTTTGCTTGCCTGGCACAACCTACGGTTGCGACGCTGTTGCTGTCTGTACAACCTGATGGGAGCGGCCAGTGACATTCGGTGAGCAGCCGGCGTACCTGCGTGTCGCGGGTGATCTCCGCAAGAAGATCGTCGACGGTTCGCTGCCACCGCACACCCGCCTCCCCTCCCAGGCCAGAATCCGCGAGGAGTACGGCGTCTCGGACACCGTCGCGCTGGAGGCGCGCAAGGTGCTCATGGCCGAAGGGCTGGTCGAGGGCCGCTCCGGCTCCGGCACGTATGTGCGCGAGCGCCCCGATCCCCGCCGTATCGCCCGCTCCGGATACCGCCCGGCGGGCGGCGCCACGCCCTTCCGGCAGGAGCAGGCCGACGGTGAGGCGCGCGGCACCTGGGAGTCCAGCAGCGAGCAGGTCGAGGCGGGCGTCGCCGTCGCCGAGCGGCTCGCCATCCGGCCCGGCGACCGCGTGATGCGCACGAAGTACGTCTTCCGGGAGGCCGGCGAGGCGATGATGCTCTCCACCTCCTGGGAGCCGCTCGCCGTCACCGGCCGTACGCCCGTGATGCTGCCCGAGGAGGGACCCCTCGGCGGCATGGGCGTGGTCGAACGCATGGCCGCCATCGACGTCGTCGTGGACAACGTCACCGAGGAGGTCGGCGCCCGCCCCGGCCTCGCGGAGGAACTGCTCGCCCTGGGCGGGGTCCCCGGCCATGTCGTCCTGGTCGTCCAGCGCACCTATTACGCCTCGGGCCGCCCGGTGGAGACGGCCGACCTGGTGATCCCGGCCGACCGCTACCAGGTCGCCTACCACCTGCCGGTGAAGTAGCACGCCGGGAAGTGATGCGGCGCACGTTTCCCGGTGAGCGGCGCACGCCCTCCTGGCAGTTGCCCCCGGCGAACGCCCAACGAGGGCTCCCGCGCACGGCGTTGTAATCCAGCCGTTCTCGCAGGTCGGCGTGGGCGTGTGCCAGGTGCCGCCGACCCGACGCACCCACGGGGATCAGGGGCGCGTTCGGCTGCGCGCGCCCCCTGGGGCAGTGGTCCGTCCTGGCTGGTTGCGTACCTCTTTGTGAAATCCCGTGTTCGCTGCGTGAAGGTAGGGCGTAGGCTCGGGCATATGCGGATCGCGGTTTCCTTTTCGGGTGGGGCGCGGAGCAGGCCAAGGGCGGGAGGCGGAGGGGCGCGATGAACGACAGCACGATCACTCTTCCCTGGCTCGTCATACGACAGGACGACAACGGCAACCGGTACCGCGTGGGCAGGTACGCGACCCGGGCCGAGGCCCAGAAGATCGCGGACAGCCTCGACGGTCGCGGCCACAAACAGCTCTACTGGGTCGAGCGCATCGGCCCGAACGGAACCAGTTCGGCGGACTGAGGCCAGGGGCGCGTGCGACCCCGCCCCCGGTTTTCGCCCCGTTTTCCGCCCTGTTCGACTCCCGCCCGCGCCGACGCGCGGACCTCCCGTAGGCTCCGGCGCATGACGGAACGGATCGTGGTGGTGGGGGCCGCCCTCTTCGACAGCGGCCGTCTCCTTGCCGCGCGCCGCAGCGCACCGCCCGCACTCGCCGGGCGCTGGGAACTGCCCGGCGGCAAGGTCGAGCCGGGAGAGACACCCGAGGCCGCCCTCGTACGCGAACTGCGCGAGGAACTCGGCGTCACGGCCCGGACCGTCGCCCGCGTACCGGGCCAGTGGCCCCTGAAGGCGCCGTACGTCCTCCAGGTGTGGACCGCGCACCTGCTCCCCGGCTCGCGCGACCCCGAGCCCCTGCAGGACCACGACGCGCTGCGCTGGCTCACTCCCGAGGAACTGTGGGACGTGGACTGGCTGGAACAGGACGTGCCCGCGGTGCGCGCGACGCTCGCGCTCCTCGACAGCGGCGCGCGCTGATCATCAGTACACCGCCGGTGCTTGTCCGTACACCGTTTGTGCCACAGCGCGAGGGAGAGTACGGTACGCGGCCCTCGATATCGGGTATGTGCCAATTAACCCCACGAAACCGGACATGGGTGAGTTCGCTGGCCGGGGATGTGATCGGCGTGATCGACACCGAAGGCGGCGACTTCGCCGAGTGGACCTTCCCCGCGGAGCCGGACGCCGTACGCGCGGCCCGTGCCGCAGTCCGCGGCCGGCTGCGGGCGTGGGACCTCGACGGCGTCGCCGACCTGGCGGCCCTGCTCGTCAGCGAACTGGTCACCAACTCGCTGCAGCACGCCACCGGCCCCATCGGCGTACGGCTGGTACGTCACGCGCGCGCCGCGCGCCTCGACGGCGTGCTGCTGGTGGAGGTCTCCGATCCGCTCCCGGACCCGCCCCGCGCCCGCGTCGCCCGTCCCGAGGACGAGAGCGGCCGGGGCCTGCAACTGGTCGCCCTCTCCTCGCAGCGCTGGGGCACCCGGCCCGGTGCCGCCGGCAAGACGGTGTGGTTCGAGCTCGCCCTGCCGGGATGATGTGGTGCGAACACGCCCTGCCGGAGTGATCGAACTCCTCCTGACGGGTCATCCGAAGGTGTACGTCCGTGACCGCGCTGTCGACGGACCGGTTCCGGCCGGTGGTGGATGTCGAGCGGTTGCGAAGGGGGTGATTCGACGCCGTGTCCGCTGGTTAGAAGACTGGAAGTGTTGTCGCAGCCGGGACCGAAAACCATCGGGAACGTGCTGTGATCGTGAACACCGTGTCGTGCGGCGCCGTAGTGCTGGATACTGCGGGCAGCCGCTGCCGGTGACCGGTGCCGGACGCGGTGAGCTGGAGGGGACGGTTCGCGTGAGCGAGATACCAGCGAAGGCCACGGAGTCCGAGGACCCGTCGCACGGCGCGAGGTTCAGGGCTGCGGCTGACGCCGTGACGGAGACCGAGTCGGTCGAGATGCCGCCCGGCGACGCCATGTGGCAGAGCAGTCCGCCCGGCTCGATCTACGACTACATAAAGGTCGCCTCGTTCTCCATCGGCCCCGACGGGCTGGTCGACCAGTGGAGCCTGCGCGCCGAGCAGATCTTCGGCATCCCGGCCGAGCAGGCCGTGGGCATGGACCCCATCGAGGCGTTCATCGACCCCGACCTGCGCGAGCGCGGCCAGCGCAAGATGGCCGAGATCCTCGACGGCCGGGAGTGGACCGGCGTGGTGCCCTTCCGGATGCCGGGCGCCCAGTCCGGGGACGCGGGCCGGCAGGGCCTCGCCGAGGTGTACGTCATGCCGACGCGCACCGAGGACGCGGAGAAGGCCGCCGTCTGCATCGTCGTCGACGTGCGCACCCTGCGCAGCATTGAGACCGACCTTGCCGCCTCGCAGTCCATTTTCGGCCAATCTCCGTTCGGTTTCCTGCTCATCGACACCGATCTGCGGGTCCGTCGGGCCAACGAGCAGTTCGCCAACACCTTCGGCGGCACGCCCGACGACCACCGCGGCAAGGGCGTCCACGACTACCTGCAGCGCCCCGAGGCCGAACGGGTCGCCGCGACCCTGCGGCGGGTGCTGGAGACCGGCAACTCCATCACGGACATGCACGTCACCGGCTTGGTGCCGGGCTCCGAGGAGCGCCGCCACTGGTCCATCAACCTCTACCGCGTGCACAGCGGTACCGGTCGCCCCATCGGCATCGCCTGGCTCGGACTCGACATCACCGCCCGCCGCGCCGCGGCCCGCGAGGCCGCCTCGGCCCGGCGCAATCTCGCCCTCCTGAACGAGGCCGGAGCCCGCATAGGGAACTCCCTCGACCTGGAGACCACCGCCCGCGAACTCCTCGACGTCGTCGTCCCCGGCTTCTGCGACCTCGCCACCGTCGACCTCTACCAAGGTCTGCTGGCCGGCGACGAGACCCCGCCCGGCCTCGCCGACGGCAGCGCGGAACTGCGCCGGGTCGCCTTCGCCAGCGCGGTCTCCGACGCGCCCTTCGCCGGTTCCGGCAAGTCCGTCGAGGTCGGCGCGGTCCACCACTACCCGTTCAACTCGCCCTGCGCCGACGCCCTGCGCACCGCGCGCCCGCGGATCGTCCCCGCCGAGGAGGGCGGCCTCGTCCAGTCCACGATCGCGGTGCCGATGGTCGCCCACGACACCGTGGTGGGCCTCGCGCAGTTCGCCCGGACCAAGGGCAGCGAGCCCTTCGGCGACCGGGACCGGGACCTCGCGGTCGAGTTGGCGGCGCGCGCGGCCGTCTGTATCGACAACGCCCGGCTGTACCGGCGCGAGCACGAGCGGGCGCTGATACTGCAGCGGTCCCTGCTCCCGCCCGGCGACCCGGTCGCCTCCGGCCTCGACATCGCCTGCCGCTACCTGCCCGGCAACTCCTCCGCCGACCGGCCGAGCGAGGTCGGCGGCGACTGGTTCGACGTCATCGAACTGCCGGGCCACCGTACGGCCCTGGTGGTCGGTGACGTGATGGGCCGTGGCCTCAGGGCGGCGGTCGCGATGGGCGAACTCCGCTCGGCCGTCCGCACCCTGGCCCTGCTCGACCTCGAACCGGCCGAGGTCCTCTCGGCACTGGACGAGATCGCCCGCGGACTCGGAGCCCCCGGCGGCGTCCAGCAGGCCACCCGCGCCGCCCGCCGCCCCCGCGAGGCCGACCTGTCCGAGGTGTATCTCGCGACCTGCGTCTACGCGGTCTACGACTCGGTGACCCGTCGCTGCACCTTCGCCAACGCGGGTCACCTCCCGCCTGTCCTGGTCGAGCCCGGCGAGTCGGCCCTGATGCTCGACGTACCGCCGGGCATGCCGCTCGGCGTCGGCGGCGAACCCTTCGAGGAGGTCGAGGTCGAACTCGCCGAGGGTGCCCTGCTCGCGCTCTACACGGATGGACTGGTCGAAAGCCGCGACCATCCTCTCGACGAGGGCCTCCAGGCGTTCGTCGGCACCCTCACCGACCCCTCCGCTCCCCTGGAGGACGTCTGCGACCACGTCCTGAACACCCTCGACACCCATCACGGCGAGGACGACATCGCCCTGCTGATGGCCCGCGTCCAGGGGCTGCCCGCGGGCTCGGTCGGCGACTGGACCCTGCCGCGCGAACCCCGCAGCGTGGGCAAGGCCCGCGAGTACGCCCGAGGCCAGCTGCTCGCCTGGGACCTCGAACCCCTGGTCGACACCACGGAGTTGCTCGTCAGCGAACTGGTGACGAACGCCCTGCGGTACGGCGAGGGCGAGATCAGGCTGCGACTGCTCCTGGACCGCACCCTGGTGTGCGAAGTCTGGGACTCCGGCCTGGTCCAGCCCCGCCGCCGCCGCGCCCGCGACACCGACGAGGGCGGCCGGGGCCTGCAACTGGTCGGCCTGCTCAGCGCGGCCTGGGGCTCCCGCCGGACGCCACGCGGCAAGACGGTGTGGTTCGAACTGCCACTGCCGGACGGCGAGAGCAAGGTGGCGGATCCGGCGGAGGCGTTGCTGAGTCTGTTCTGAGGGGGCGGCGGCCCGGGGGAGGCTGCCGGCGGGGTGGATCGGGAAGCCTCGTAAAGTCGTGGGGATGAAGCCGGATGACGACGCTCCCGCCCCCCACTCACCCCGGGACGCTCGCGACCGTCGCGACGGCGGCGAGAGTACCGAGGAGCTGCTGCGGGGCGTACACGCGCGACTGCTGCCGCAAGAGGCGATCACCGCTGAGATCGTCGGCAGCATGCGGTACGCGCGTGTGGTGGCCGACGGGCTCGTCTTCGCCTATGCCGTCGACCGCCCCGACAGCGTGCGGATCCTCACCGACCATGACGTGGAGCGGGTCGGGCTGGAGGAGCTGGGGCAGGCGGCGTACGCGAACCTGACGCGCGTACCCGTCACGCACGATGAGGTGCCCTTCGAGGACGGGGCGATTCTCCACTCCCTCTACGGCGACTCGCACTTCGTCGCCAGCAAGGCGCTGTACCTGTCCGCCACGGTCGGGCAGGTCACCGGCGAGTCGCTCCCGCACGCCGGTGCCCTCGTCGCCGTACCGAGCAGGCACAATCTCGTGTACCACCCGATCGTCGACGGATCCGTGGTCGACGCCGTCAACAGCCTTGCCGCATACGCGCTGGGCGCATTCGAGGACGGTCCGGGCGCGCTGTCCCCACGGGTCTACTGGTGGCGCCGCGGCGGCCTGAAGTCGCTCACGGTCATCGACGACGACACGCGGGTCTTCTCCATACAACCGCCGCCCCATCTGCTCGGCCTGATGAAGGGCCTGGTCCGCCTGGACCGCGCAGGGCGTCTCGCCACCGGCAGCACGGCCGCTGCGGCCGGGACTCTCGACGTCACTGAACTCACCCACGCGACGGCCGAGTCGCTGACACGCCTCACACAGGGGCCGGAGGGCTGGGCCGACGCCTTCGCCTCCGCTCTCACCCTCGCCCACGCCCGCTGCGCCGACGACCCGGACGTGGCGAGCATCGACACGTGGGACGCCTGGGCCACCGCCGTACAGCTCGGCTCCGCCCTGTTCACCGGGGCACAGCCGCAGGACTGCCACCTGGGCGAGCACCTCGTCAGGCGGTTGCCCGCCGCGCCCGCCGAACCGCCCGCGGACGCCCGCGCCTGGCTCGACGCGCTCTACCTGGCCATCGTGTGCCGCCAGTGGGACCGGATCAGCCGGCTCTGCCAGGTCCCGGCGGCGCGACTGCGCGAGGACGACTCCGTCGACGCGTATGTCCTGCACTGGATCGACACCCTGCAGACCTATTTCTCCCCCGACCGCTCCTCCATGGAGGGGGTCGTGAAGAAGCTGGTCGCCACCATGGAGACATCCGGCGCCGACGGCGTGACCCACGCACCGCTGGAGTTCGTGAACGCCATCGACTACCAGCCGGTCGCTCTCTTCCACCGGCTCATCGCCCAGGACCACGACGCCTTCACCAAGACCCTCGCCGAAGCCCTCGCGGAGCACGGGGCGTACTGGGGGGAGTCCCCGGCCCCCCGCGCCCGGGTGGCCCTCGGCCCCCTCGCGATGGCGGCCCTCGCGTACGACCGCAGGTTCCCCGTCGCTCCGAAGCAGCGGTACCTGCCGACGTATCTACTCAACGGCCAGCGGATCGAGGAGATCCCCTGACGAGGTCGCCTTGAGGGCTTCGAGGAAGGGGGTGAAGGCGCCGGTGGGGAAGGTGAGGGTGGCGCGGGCGGGGGCCTTGGAGTCGCGGATGAATATGTGGGTGGGGGAGTCGGCGATCTCGACGCAGGCATTGCCCTCGCCGCCGCCGGAGTAGGACGACTTCCGCCAGATGTAGGCAGTAACCATGGGCTCACAGCTCCTTCGCCATCCCGTGGATGAAGTCCCGCGAACGGTCGGGTTCGAGTGACACCCTCTCCAGCCTACGGAAGAGCGTTCGAAAGCGGCCGAGTTGGGCGTGGGCGTCGATGAACGCCGTTCCGTGAGGGCCATCGCGTACCACTGTGTCCAGGCGGGGGACCGGGCCGCCGGCGTACACCATGGCGCTTCCGGCGCCGGCGAAGTCGTCCAGGTCGAAGGGGATGACGCGAACGGTGATGTGGTCGGCCTCGGAGAGTTCCAGGACTCGGGTGAGTTGAGCCCGTACTCCAGCGCGGTCGCCGACCCTGATGCGCAGCGCCGCTTCGTGGATCACGGCCTCGTACGGGACCGGGGCGGGGCGCTCGATGATGACCCTGCGCTCCATCCGATGCTGGACCCAACGCTGCACTTCCTCTGCGGGGAACTCCGGGTTCACGTAGGAGAAGAGCGCTCCGGCGTAGGCCTCGGTCTGCAGGAGGCCCGGGATGTGCAGGAAGTCGACGTCCCACCGGTAGCTGGAGTGGTGCTCCAACTCGGACAGGTCCAGGAACGGCGTGGGCAGGTGGCCCCGGTACTTCTCCCACCAGCCGCGTGTCCGGTCCGTTGCCATGGCCACCAGCGCGTCGATCAACTCGACATCCGAGCAGGCGTAGTTGGCGGCGAGTCGCCGAAGCCGCTGCTCACTGACGCCTGAGATGCCGGACTCGATCTGGCTCATCTGGACGGAGTTCACACCCAGCAGACTCGCTGCCTCGGTCGCCTTGAGGCCTGCCGCCTCCCGTAGTTTCCGCAGTTCCGCGCCCAGTCGGACCTGGCGGGCGGTGGGGTGCCGTCTTGCTGGCACAGGGGTCCTTCTTTCCCTCAACGGCATGGGCTGGCCGACTCGTTCGAGGGTCAGGCTACGGGATCCACTTGCTTTGACTGAAATTTATGACCTACCGTCGGTGACGCGACGCACACGCTGCGGATTGCCGGGGTCCCGGAAGCGCGCCGCCCCGTCCTGCCATGACGGCTGCGACACTGCCACCGCCTGCCGACCCCAACCCCTCACCACCCGACGGAGTTGACGCGTGCCCGAAAACGAGTCCGAACCGTGGGAGTACTGCCTGTACATCCCCAACGACCCCTGAGCGGTCACCGTGAGCGGGGGTGCTGCGGATCGGGGCGTGGGACGCGGACCCGGAACCACCGGAACCCCCGCGGGCGTTGGAGCAGCTCGGGGAGTTGGCGGAGGAGGGGCGGGGGCTGGCGCTCGTGCGGGCCTGCGCGGATCTGTGGGGTTGGCATCCGCTGTCCAGGCACGGTAACCGGGGCAAGTACGTGTGGTGCGAGTTGGCTGCGGTGTGAATGGGCGGCACTTTTCTGCTCAGCAATTGGGGGGGGGTGTGGGCCATCGGCGGCTCGGTTCACCTGGGTGCTGATGGTCTCGTCACACCCAGGCGATAGCGTCACCCTTCATGGCTGACGTTTTTGAACTCAACATCGTGCTGAACCTGCGGGAGAGCCTGTCCGACGAGGAACTCGCGGAGTTGCGGTGGCATCTCGGCCTGGGGCCCCAGCCGGAGGTTCTCCGCATCGTGTCCGAGTTTCCGGTCGTGGTGGTGGACGACGCAGGCGAACCTGCCGTAGAGAACCATCCTGAGCCTCTTCTGGGGCAGCATGGCGACGCCTGGAAGGTGAATGGAGCACTCACGTCGGTACTGCTGCGGCCGGAAGACCCTACGAACGGGGCGTGGGCTCTCACCATTCGGCAGGAGATCCACCCTGACCAATTCGACGGCATTGGCGAACTCCTCGCCTGGCTGTCCACCAAGGCGGATGACCGGCATCGCCGCGAGGCCGGGACAGTCCACCTGGGATGGATCAGGTCCTACGAATCGGACCGGTTCGAACCGCTCGTCCTTCGAGACGGCGAGATCGCGTGGCCGTAGATCACGGCTGAGTGCTGTACAACCTGGCGTCGCGGATCACGGCCTTACGTGGGGAACTCGCCGAGCCAGCCGCGTTCGAGGAGGTGTTTGGGCAGGTAGTCGGACTCCACCTCGATAGGGATGCCGCTGTCGTGGGCGAGGCACGCTACGGCCAGAAGGCCGATGGCGACCATGCCAGACGGGTCGTCGGTGCGGTCCTCGTCTGCCGTCCAATACGACTTGTGCAG
>JODI01000008.1 GCA_000720805.1 Streptomyces violaceoruber | reverse complement strand
GTGTCGCGGGCTGGGGGCGGTGGTGCGTGGCCGTGGGGCGGAGGGGGCGGGGGAGTGCCCGAGGGGGGTACGGGGGCCTCGTCGGACGGGGCCGGTGAGGCGGTGGCGGACGCGTCTGTTCAATATCGCGCTACCAGGGCATCGTCACGCCGCCGTTCGGGCGGAGGATCTGGCCGGTCGTGAAGGCGGCGGCGTCGGAGGCCAGGTAGAGCACGGTGTGGGCGATGTCCTCGGGTTCACCGACCCGGCCCAGCGGGGACATGCGGGCCATCAGTGACTCGGTGTGCGCCTGGGCCTCGGCGTCGTGGCGGTCCGTCATGGGGGTGCGGATCCAGCCCGGGGCGACCGCGTTGACGCGGATGCCGTGCCGGCCGACCTCCGTCGCCAGGGTCTTCGTCAGCTGGACGACGGCCGCCTTGGACGCGCCGTAGCAGAGCAGGCCGGGGCCGCCGGTGTCCACGGCGCCCGAGGCCATGGTGACGATGCTGCCCCCGGTGTTCCGGGCGAGCATCAAGCGGGCGGCCTCCTGGCACGCGTACAGCACGCCCTTGAAGTTGACGTTCAGTACCCGGTCGAGGTCTTCGTCCCGGGTCTCCAGAATCGGACTGCTGTGCATGATTCCGGCGATCGCGGCCATCACGTCGAGGCGCTCGCAGGAGGCGACGGCCTGGCGGAGCCGGTCCCGGTCGGTGACGTCGAGGTGGTGGAGGTGGGCGGTGCCGCCGGCCTCCTTGACGCTTCTCGCAGTCTCGTCCAGGCCGTGCGTGTCGAGATCCGCGCAGTGCACGGTGGCACCCGCCCGTGCCAGCAGGACGGCGGAGGCACGGCCGATGCCGCCGGCGGCGCCGGTGACGAAGGCGGTGCGTCCGGTGAGGTCGTACGCGCTCACGGCCATGAGAGGACGGTACGAGGGTTTCTGACGGGTCGTCAATTAGTCGTACGGAGCTGTACGGGGCGGTTTGGGCCGGGACGGCTGGGAGGACTGTGGGGGTCGGACGGGTCGGGCCCGGGGCGATCGGTGGGTGCCCGGTGCCGGAGCGGGGCCGGTCTGGCAGGTCGGGCACCAGTACGTGGGGCGTTCACGGGAGCCGTCGCCCTGGTCGGCCACCCGGACCGGCGTGCGACAGCGCAGGCAGGGGCGGGGCGCGCGGCCGTACACGAACAGGTCCTGGCCTCGGCGGCCGGTCGTGACGCGGACCGGGCGGTCCCGGTTGACCTCCAGAAGGCTCTTGGCGAGCGCCGGCAGATGTGCGGCGCGGTCCTGGGGGAGGGCGCCGACGGGCAGCCAGGGGGTCACGCCGAGGAGGAAGCACAGTTCGCTCTTGTAGACATTGCCGATGCCGGCGAGATTGCGCTGGTCGAGCAGGGCCTCGCCGAGGGGGCGGGCGGGGTCGGCGAGGAGGTTGGCCAGAGCCAGGGCGGGGTCCCAGTCCGGGCCCAGGAGGTCGGGGCCGAGGTGACCCACGGCGCGGTGTTCGTCGGCGGTGCGGAGGAGTTCGAGTACGGGGAGGCGGTAGCCGACGGCCGTGCGGTCGGCGGTGCCGAGGATCGCGCGGATCTGGTGGGCGGGGCCGCCGGTCCAGCGCTGGTCGTGGGCGTACACCTTCCAGGAGCCGTCCATCCGTAGGTGCGAGTGGAGGGTGAGGCCGCCCTCGATGCGGGCCAGGAGGTGCTTGCCGCGCGGGGTGACGTCCAGGACGGTGCGGCCGGTGAGGTCGGCGGTAGCGTACTTGGGGACCCGCAGGTCGCTACGCGTCAGCACCTTGCCCGCGAGGGCGCTGTGCAGCCGTCTCGCGGCCTGCCAGACCGTGTCTCCTTCGGGCATGGGTCAAGGGTGGCACGCGGGAGGCGGCGGGGGCGGCTGGTGCGCTTCCCGATTCCGTGCCGTGGGGGTGCGATGGCCGGGAGACGTCGGGTGTGACGCCGGGGACGAGTGACGCGGTGGAGGGTTCTCGCCGTGTCATGCCCTGAGGCGTAGGCCGCGCGGGGTGGCGATGAAGCCGGTGGCTTCCAGGAGGGTGCCGATGGGGGACGTCAGGGCCGAGGCGCCGTTGACGCGTTCCACGGTGACCGTGCCGAGGGAGCCCGCCTTGGCCGCCGCGGCCAGGGCCTCCGCGGCGGCCCGCAGGCGCGGGTCACCGGTGGCTGTGCCATCGGGGTCGGAGGGCCAGGCCAGCAGGGTCTTGCCGCCGCGCTCCATGTAGAGCGTCAGCTCGCCCTCCACGAGCACGACCAGGGAGCCCGCCTTGCGGCCGGGCTTGTGTCCGGCGCCGGTGGGGGGCTCCGGCCAGGTGAGAGCCGCGCCGTACGCGTTCGCGGGATCGGCGGCGGCGAGGACGACGGCCTGGGGGCCGGGGGTGGGTCGGGGGCGGCGGGCGGTCGGGGCGGAGCTGTACGGGGAGTACGAGCCGTAGGGGTCGTACGGGCCGCTCCGGTCGGTGTCCGGGGCGGACGGGGCGGATCCGTACGGGGTGCTGGTGCCCGGGCCTGGTCCTGCTCCTGGGGCGGTCGGTGGGGCGAGGTCGCGGGGGGAGGTCCATTCGCTCCGTGTGGTGGGGGAGGGAGGCCAGTCGTCGCCCGGGCCGGGATCGATGGGGGTGGTGCGACCGCTGGGCGGGCTCTGTCCGTCGGACGGGTTCCGGCCGTCGGATCCAAAGGGGGTGGGGGTGTTGAAGGCGTCCTGGGAGAAGTCCGGGAGGGGGCCGAAGGCGTCGGGAGCGAAGTCGGTGTACGGGGCGGTGCCGTCGGGGGCGGTGCCGGGGGTGCCGTCGGTCCCGGGCGGGAGTGGCAGGGCTTCGCCGCGGTCGCGGGCGTTGGCCACCGCGCGGAGACGGTCGACCGCGCCGTCCATGGCGAACTGGGCGGCGCCGAGACCCTCGACGACGTAGCCACGGCGCGCCTGGCCGCTGTCCTCGAAGGCGGACAGGATGCGGTACACCGCCGAGAAACCGCCTTCCACGCCCTCCGCGGAGACGGCTCCCCGGGTCACCACTCCATGCCGGTCGAGGAGGACGCGGGCGAGGGCGTGGGCGCGGACGGTGGGGTCGCTCTCGCGGTCCGGGAGCAGGGACCAGCGGCCGGCGACGGTCGGCGGGCCGCTGCGTGAGGCGGGACGGGAGGCGGCGGTCAGCGAGCCGTAGCGGCCGCGCGGGATCGTGCGCTTGGCGCGGTGGGCCGTGGAGCCGGCGGTGCGGCCCGAGCCCAGGAGGGAGCGCATGGGGGTCAGCGTGTCGTTCGTGAGGCGGCCGGACCAGGCCAGGTCCCAGAGGGCGTCGGCCAGTTGGGGGTCGGTTGCCTCGGGGTGGGTGGTGGCGCGGACCTGGTCGGCGATCTGGCGGAAGAACAGGCCGTAGCCGCCGGAGAGGGCGTCCAGGACGGATTGGTGGAGGGCGGTGAGCTCCAGGGGGTGAGGCTGCGGGAGGAGCAGGGGGGCCGCGTCCGCCAGGTAGAGGGAGACCCAGCCGTCCTTGCCGGGGAGGGAGCCCGCTCCGGCCCAGACGATCTCACCGGCGGCGGTGAGTTCGTCGAGCATCGCGGGCGTGTAGTTCGCGACGCGGGAGGGCAGGACGAGCTTCTCCAGTGCGGACGCGGGCACGGACGCACCCTGCAACTGCTCGACGGCCCGCACCAGACCGTCGAGACCGCGCAGGCCGTGGCCCCTGCCGATGTGCTGCCACTGGGGGAGGAACTGGGCGAGGGCGGGCGGTGGCACCGGCTCCAGTTCGTGGCGCAGGGCGGCGAGGGAGCGGCGGCGCAGGCGGCGCAGGACCGCCGCGTCGCACCACTCCTGGCCGATCCCGGCCGGGTGGAACTCGCCCTGGACGACCCTGCCGGTCGCCGCGAGCCGCTGAAGGGCGCCCTCGGTGACCGCGACGCCCAGACCGAAGCGGTCCGCGGCCATGGCCGAGGTGAACGGGCCGTGGGTGCGGGCGTAGCGCGCGAGCAGGTCGCCCAGCGGGTCCTTGACGGGCTCCGTGAAGGCCTCCGGGACGCCCACGGGGAGCGCTGTGCCGAGAGCGTCGCGCAGACGGCCCGCGTCCTCGATCGCCGCCCAGTGGTCGGCGCCGCCGATGCGGACCCGGATCGCGCGGCGGGCGGCGGCCAGCTCCTGGGCCCACTGCGGCTCGGCGCCCCGTTCGGCCAGCTCGGCGGCCGTGAGCGGGCCGAGGAGGCGCAGGAGGTCGGCGACGCCCTCGGCGTCCTTGACGCGGCGGTCCTCGGTGAGCCACTGGAGTTCCCGCTCCAGCTCGGTCAGCACCTCGGCGTCGAGCAGCTCACGCAGCTCCGCCTGGCCGAGCAGTTCGGCCAGCAGCCGCGAGTCCAGGGAGAGGGCGGCGGCGCGGCGCTCGGCGAGCGGTGAGTCTCCCTCGTAGAGGAACTGGGCGACGTACCCGAAGAGGAGGGAACGGGCGAAGGGGGAGGGCTCGGGGGTGGTGACCTCGACCAGGCGCACCTTGCGGGCCTCCAGGTCGCCCATCAGCTCGACCAGGCCGGGGACGTCGAAGACATCCTGGAGGCACTCGCGGACCGCTTCCAGGACGATCGGGAAGGATCCGAACTCGCTGGCGACCTGGAGCAGTTGGGCGGCGCGCTGGCGCTGCTGCCACAGAGGAGTGCGCTTGCCGGGGTTGCGGCGGGGCAGGAGCAGCGCGCGGGCGGCGCACTCGCGGAAGCGGGACGCGAACAGGGCCGAGCCGCCCACCTGGTCGGTGACGATCTGGTCGACGTCGCCCTTGTCGAAGACGACGTCCGCCGCGCCGACGGGGGCTTGGTCCGCGTCGTATTCGGTGCCGGTCTTCGCCGGCTCCCGGTCGAGCAGGTCCAGGCCCATGAGGTCGGCGTCGGGAAGCCGGAGGACGATGCCGTCGTCGGCGTGCATGACC
Organism: Streptomyces violaceoruber; assembly: GCA_000720805.1. Classification (GTDB taxonomy): domain Bacteria; phylum Actinomycetota; class Actinomycetes; order Streptomycetales; family Streptomycetaceae; genus Streptomyces; species Streptomyces cellulosae_A. The sequence continues at coordinate 149,482 of JODI01000008.1, read as the reverse complement.
TGGGCGTCCATGCCGTACCGCTCGGAGAGCTTGGCGCCGAGGGCCAGCGCCCACGGCGCGTGCACCTGGGCGCCGAAGGGGGAATGGACGACCACGCGCCAGTCGCCGAGTTCGTCGCGGAAGCGCTCCACGACGATCGTGCGGTCGTCCGGGATGTGGCCGCAGGCCTCGCGCTGCTCGTCCAGGTAGGACAGGACATTGTCGGCGGCCCAGGCGTCCAGGCCCGCGGCGAGGAGGCGGAGACGGGCGTCCTCCTTGCTGAGGGAACCGACCTCGCGCAGGAACGCGCCCACCGCACGGCCCAGTTCGAGCGGGCGGCCCAGCTGGTCGCCCTTCCAGAACGGGAGCCTGCCCGGGACACCGGGGGCGGGGGAGACCAGGACGCGGTCGCGGGTGATGTCCTCGATGCGCCAGGAGCTGGTGCCGAGGGTGAAGACATCGCCGACCCGGGACTCGTAGACCATCTCCTCGTCGAGCTCACCGACCCGGCCGCCGCCCTTCTTGGGGTCGGAGCCGGCGAGGAAGACACCGAAGAGGCCGCGGTCGGGGATCGTGCCGCCGGAGGTCACGGCGAGCCGCTGGGCACCGGGGCGGCCGGTGATCGTCCCGGCTACGCGGTCCCAGACCACGCGCGGACGCAGCTCCGCGAAGGCGTCGGAGGGGTAGCGGCCGGCGAGCATGTCGAGGACGGCCGTGAACGCCGACTCGGGGAGGGAGGCGAAGGGGGCGGCCCGGCGGACCATGGCGAGCAGGTCGTCCAGCTGCCAGGTGTCCATCGAGGTCATGGCGACGAGCTGCTGGGCGAGGACGTCGAGAGGGTTGGCGGGGACCTTCAGCGACTCGATGGAGCCGGTGCGCATGCGTTCCGTGACGACTGCCGCCTGGACCAGGTCACCGCGGTACTTCGGGAAGACCACGCCGGTGGAGACGGCTCCGACCTGGTGCCCCGCGCGGCCGACGCGTTGCAGGCCGGAGGCCACGGAGGGTGGGGACTCGACCTGGATGACCAAGTCCACCGCACCCATGTCGATGCCCAGTTCGAGGCTGGAGGTGGCCACCACGGCGGGGAGGCGGCCGGCCTTGAGGTCCTCTTCGACCAGGGCGCGCTGTTCCTTGGATACCGAGCCGTGGTGGGCGCGGGCGATGACCGGGGGCGCGCCCTGCGCCGCACCCGAGCCGCCCATCAGCTCGGCGGGGGCGTGGTGCTCGTCCAGAGGTTCGCCGGTGGCTCGCTCGTACGCGATTTCGTTGAGGCGGTTGCAGAGCCGCTCGGCGAGGCGGCGGGAGTTGGCGAACACGATCGTCGAGCGGTGGGCCTGGACGAGGTCGGTGATCCGCTCCTCGACGTGCGGCCAGATGGACGGGCGGTCCGTGCCGTTCGACCCCTCGGAGCCGTCGGCGACCGGGGAGCCGCCCAGTTCGCCCAGGTCCTCGACCGGGACGACGACCGAGAGGTCGAACTCCTTGCCCGACTTCGGCTGGACGATCTCCACCTTGCGGCGCGGCGAGAGGTACCGGGCGACCTCGTCGACCGGGCGGACCGTCGCCGACAGGCCGATCCGGCGGGCCGGCTTGGGCAGCAGCTCGTCCAGGCGCTCCAGGGAGAGCGCCAGGTGCGCGCCGCGCTTGGTGCCCGCCACCGCGTGCACCTCGTCGAGGATCACCGTGTCGATTCCGGTCAGCGCGTCACGTGTGGCCGACGTCAGCATCAGGAACAGGGACTCCGGAGTGGTGATCAGGATGTCCGGGGGGCGGGTGGACAGGGCTCGACGCTCGGCGGGAGGGGTGTCGCCGGAACGGATGCCGACCTTGACCTCCGGTTCGGGCCGGCCCAGACGTACGGATTCCTGACGGATGCCGGTGAGGGGGCTGCGGAGGTTGCGTTCCACGTCGACGGCGAGGGCCTTGAGGGGGGAGACGTACAGGACCCGGCAGCGCTTCTTGGGGTCGGCGGGTGGGGGTGTGGAGGCGAGCTGGTCGAGTGCGGCGAGGAAGGCCGCGAGGGTCTTGCCGGAGCCGGTGGGGGCTACGACCAGCACGTCCGAGCCCGCTGCGATGGCCTGCCACGCGCCGGCCTGGGCCGCGGTGGGCGCGTCGAAGGCGCCCGTGAACCAGCCGCGGGTCGCGGGGGAGAAGCCGTCGAGGGCTCGGTGTGCGTCGCTGACCATGTGTCCATCCTGCACCTCGGGACTGACAATGGTGCTGAGCTGCGACGATGCGACGGTGAGGCCTCGGGTGGGTTGAGGGGCCGTGGTGCGGGTGCGTGGGGGCGTGCGTGGTGACGTCCCCGTTGCGTGCGCGGGTTGGAGGTGCGCGTAACGCTTCGCCTGTCGTGCGTGGGGGCGGGGACGGGTAGGGGTGTCCGTCCTCGGGACGTCACGGAATCGGTTTCCGACCCACTGGCTGGCGTTGACGCGACCACCGCTGCTGGCGGACACCCCGTCCCCGTCTCTTTCCCGCCGCAGGCGGCCGCCGCCGCCGTAGCGCGGGCGTGGCCCGGTGGTGGCGGTACGCCGAGTTGCCCGGAGAGCGGCTCAGCTCAAGGGGCGACCGTACGCGGACAGTGTGCGCAGTGCCCGGATCGTCGCGATGGGGCGGGCCTCCAGGGCGGTACCCGGGGCCCACTGGCGCCAGCGGATCGGCCAGCCGCCGTCCTCCCGCTGCTCGGCGGCCAGGAAGTCCAGGGAGCGGGACATCTCGTCGTCCGTGAACCACGCGCGCGCGAGCGAGCCCGGCGTCCTCGCGTAGTCGTACGGGAAGTGGTGCTCGCCCGGCCCGTATCCGGGCGCGACCGGGTAGCCGTCGAGCCGGTCCGGGTCCAGCACCGCGAGTCGCTGCTCGCGCACCAGACGGCCCAGGCGGTCGGCGACCGCCTCCGCGCGCGGGCGGTCGGGCGCGGAGTCCAGGAAGTCCACGGCTGCCTGGAGCTCGTACGGATGGGACCGCTCCAGGGACTCCACCGCCTGCCAGCAGAAGTCCGTGGCCCGGAACAGCCAGGCGTGCCACACCTCGTTGCGGTGCAGCAGGCCGACCACCGGCCCGGTGGCGAGGAGGTCGCTCGGCGGGTCGTCCAGGATCGGGACGAACGGGGCCGTGGGGTAACCGCGTTGGCTGGGACGGATCGCCGGCAGGGCGCCGTCCGGTGTGGTCACGGAGGTCAGGTACCGGCACACGCGCTCCACGCGCTGTCCGCCGCAGCGTCCGATGGCGTCCAGGACCCGTAGCGCGTGACCGGTGTGCAGCGGTTGGCTCACCGGCCCCCGTAGATCGGGCTCCAGCGCGTGGCCGTATCCGCCGTCCGTGTTGCGGTAGGCGTCCAGCGCCGTCTCCACAGGGTCGGCGCTGCCGCGCAGGAAGTGGTAGGCGAAGACGTGCTGCTCCAGCACGCGCGCGGTGAGCCAGATGAAGTGCTCGGCGCGGGCGAGCGGGGAGTGCGCCGGGGGCGTCGGGGGGAGTGGGGAAGCTCCGGTTTCGGCCATGCGTCAGACCGTAGGGCGGAAAGCGGTCTCGGCAAGCGGTCCCGGCTCAGGCCCACCCTCAGGGGCGGGATACTGGTGGCATGCGGTTGACGGTCTTCTGGCAGCGGATGGCGGATCACTTCGGTCCGGGCTACGCCGACACCTTCGCGCGCGACCACGTGATGACGGAGCTGGGCGGGCGCACGGTGCACGAGGCGCTGGACTCCGGATGGGACGCCAAGGACGTCTGGCGTGTGGTCTGCAGTGTCATGAACGTTCCGGGGGAGAAGCACTGACAAGCTGTGAACGTTTCGCGGGACAGGCACTGATCGGTCACGAAGATCGCACCAGGGCAACCGATTGTCGGTCCGGTGGGCGAGACTTGCACCGTGGCACCCACTGACGAGACCGGCCAGCACGCATCTCCGCTCGGCGCGACGCCGCCCACCCGGCCCCCGGCCGACGGGGGCGCCGCCGGGCCGAGCGCCCGTATGCCCCGCTGGCTGCCGCGCGCCATGGTGCTCGCTCTCGCCCTCATCGCCGTGTTCCAGCTGGGCAGTTGGGCCTTCCACCAGCTCACCAGCCTGCTGGTCAACATCCTCATCGCGTTCTTCCTGGCCCTGGCCATCGAACCCGCGGTGAGCTGGATGAACTCCCGCGGCCTGCGCAGGGGACTGGCCACGTTCCTCGTGTTCTTCGCCGTCCTCATCGTGACCGCGGGTTTCATCACGCTGCTCGGCTCGATGCTCGCGGGTCAGATCATCAAGATCGTCGAGGACTTCCCGGACTATCTCGACTCGGTCATCAACTGGATCAACACGCACTTCCACACCGAGCTCAGACGTGTGGACGTCCAGGAGGGCCTGCTCCGGTCCGGCTGGCTGCGCAACTACGTGCAGAACAGTGCCACCGGCGTCCTGGACGTGTCCGCGCAGGTACTCGGCGGGCTGTTCCAACTGCTGACGATCACGCTGTTCTCGTTCTACTTCGCAGCCGACGGCCCACGGCTGCGCCGCGCGATCTGCTCCGTGCTGCCCCCCGCCCGGCAGGCTGAGGTGCTGCGCGCGTGGGAGATCGCCGTCAACAAGACCGGCGGCTACATCTACTCGCGCGGCCTGATGGCGCTCATCTCCGGAATAGCGCACTACATCCTGCTGCAGTCGCTGGGCGTGCCGTACGCGCCCGTGCTCGCCGTCTGGGTGGGACTGGTCTCGCAGTTCATCCCCACCATCGGCACGTATCTCGCGGGCGCCCTGCCCATGCTGATCGCCTTCACGGTCGCCCCCTGGTACGCACTGTGGGTGCTGATCTTCGTCGTGGTCTACCAGCAGTTCGAGAACTACGTCCTGCAGCCCAAGCTGACCTCCAAGACCGTCGACATCCACCCCGCGGTCGCCTTCGGCTCGGTCATCGCCGGCACCGCTCTCCTCGGTGCCGTCGGCGCTCTGATCGCCATCCCGGCGGTCGCCACGCTCCAGGCGTTCCTCGGGGCGTACGTGAAGCGGTACGACGTCACGGACGACCCCCGGGTGCATGGTCACCGGAGACGGAGACCGGGGGAGGGGCTGTTCACGCGCGCGCGTGCGCCGTGGGGGCGGCGACCGGAGGCACAGGACTCGGGCGACGGGACCTCTTCGGGTCCTGCCTCCGACGGGCCCTCCCCCGGTGGTACGTGAGGGAGGCGGGCCGGTCACCGCGTAGGGCTGGGCGGTGAGCAGGTGACGGCCACCGGTCAGTGGCCGATGCCGGCCCATGTCCCCGCGCCGGCGACGGCGGCCGCGTAACAGCCGACCGCCGCGGTCACGATCCGCTGCCGGGTCGGCTCGCTCCAGGATGTGCGCGACAGCAGCCAGGCCAGGGCCGGCAGCACCAGGACGGCGTGCAGGCTGACCCCGTGCAGCGGCTTGAGCGGAGCCGTCGAGCGGTACGCCGCCTCCTGGTGACCGGCGCGGGTCAGCACGACCCCGCGCGCGATCATCGCGGCCCCCGAGGCCAGGGCGACGAGCAGAATCGCGAACCCGGAGCGCACGGCCAGCGCCATCCCCGGGGGTCCGGCGGGCCGGTGCCGGAAGGACGCGAGCGCGAACACGGTGAGCAGCACCACGAGGACACCGCCGCCCACCGCCAGCGTCATGGACACCGCGGTGTCGAAGGGGGTCTCCATGTCGAGGTGCGAGGGCACCCGGCGCCACGCCTGAAGGGTGATGCCACCGACCTCCACGAGGCAGTCCGCGGCGAAGACGATCAGCAGGGTCGTGCGCAGCCTTGGTCGCACGCGCACGTAGGACGTGACCCAGGTGATCGCGATCAGCGTCACCCCGAAGGAGAGGCCGAACGTCACCGGCTTGCGCCAGGAGACCGGCCCGTCCCAGGGGCCGCCGTCGACGGCGAACACCACCAGGTGGGCCAGACCGGAGGCGATCAGGAGGAGCCCGGTTGCGTGGCAGAGGCGCTCGGTGCGGCGCATGCCGGGCACCCGCGGTTCCAGGGCCGGCGGCCCTGTCCGTGTCGTGGGCGGGTTGGTCGTGCCGGCGTCCATCAGGCCCGCGTTCCCGTCCCGCGCAGCGTGGCCGCGGCTCCGGCGACGACCAGACCGGCGAGAGCGACCATCTCGGCGACGGTTGCGATCAGGAGTGCCGCGTCCCCCGACGAGAGGTGGTCCCCGGTGTTCGGGGTCAGGATCGCGCCGATGCCGATGAGGAGGCCCACGGCGAGCGCGAGGCCGGTGGTCCAGCGGTTCGTGCGCCACAGCAGCAGTGCGCCGGCCACGAGCGGGATGACGACGCCGGGCGGCACGGCCGGATAGTCCGCGCCGGCCGCGATCTGGCCGACGATCGAGACGGCCAGCAGGAGCAGCGCGGCCAGCGTGGCGGTGACGGCGGGGGGCCTCGCGGCCGGTCCGGCTTCTCGGTTGCTCTTGGGGTTCTCCATGCCTCAAGCCTCGCGAGAACGCTCCGCCTCGTCGTCCTCCGGTCGAAGACACCCGCCGTACACCGTGGGAAGCAGCCGGGGCGCGAAGTGCCCGGTGCCGTCTGGGGAGAGCCGCGTGGTGCGCTTGACACGAAAATCGAACATCCATTCTTATGGAGGCTCCGGCGAGCCTCTGGAAAGGCACTTCAGCCCGATTTGGGTCGAGAAGTGCCTGAGTTATCCACAGGCCGGACGAGCGTCGGGACGCATTGTCAGTGGCAGGCGTTAGCGTCTTTGACGTGAAGCGATCGACTCAAGCAAATCGGGTGGAACCCATGGCAGGTACCGACCGCGAGAAGGCCCTGGATGCCGCACTCGCACAGATTGAACGGCAATTCGGCAAGGGCGCGGTCATGCGCATGGGCGATCGGACGAAGGAGCCCATCGAGGTCATCCCGACCGGGTCGACCGCGCTCGACGTGGCCCTCGGCGTCGGCGGCCTGCCGCGCGGCCGCGTCATCGAGGTCTACGGACCGGAGTCCTCCGGCAAGACGACCCTGACCCTGCACGCGGTGGCGAACGCTCAGAAGGCCGGCGGCCAGGTCGCGTTCGTGGACGCGGAGCACGCCCTCGACCCCGAGTACGCGCAGAAGCTCGGCGTCGACATCGACAACCTGATCCTGTCCCAGCCGGACAACGGTGAGCAGGCCCTGGAGATCGTGGACATGCTCGTCCGCTCCGGCGCCCTCGACCTGATCGTCATCGACTCCGTCGCCGCGCTCGTACCGCGCGCGGAGATCGAGGGCGAGATGGGCGACAGCCACGTCGGTCTGCAGGCCCGGCTGATGAGCCAGGCCCTGCGGAAGATCACCAGCGCGCTCAACCAGTCCAAGACCACCGCCATCTTCATCAACCAGCTCCGCGAGAAGATCGGCGTGATGTTCGGCTCCCCGGAGACCACGACCGGTGGCCGAGCGCTGAAGTTCTACGCCTCGGTGCGACTCGACATCCGGCGTATCGAGACACTGAAGGACGGCACCGAAGCGGTCGGCAACCGCACCCGCGTCAAGGTCGTCAAGAACAAGGTCGCGCCGCCCTTCAAGCAGGCCGAGTTCGACATCCTCTACGGGCACGGCATCAGCCGTGAGGGCGGCCTGATCGACATGGGCGTGGAGAACGGCTTCGTTCGCAAGGCCGGCGCCTGGTACACGTACGAGGGCGACCAGCTCGGCCAGGGCAAGGAGAACGCGCGCAACTTCCTGAAGGACAACCCCGACCTGGCCAACGAGATCGAGAAGAAGATCAAGGAGAAGCTGGGCGTCGGGGTCCGGCCGGAGGAGCCGGCGGCCGAGCCGGGCGTGGACGCCGCGAAGACGGTGGCCGCCCCCGCGGACGACGCCGCCAAGACGGTGCCCGCCCCCGCGGCGGCCAAGGTGGCCAAGACCAAGGCCGCCGCAGCCAAGAGCTGACCGTGACACGGCGAACCGACTGGGCCGAATACACCTACCCGGACGCCCCGCGGGAGCGGGGCGGACCAGGCACCGGGAGCTCGACCGGTCCGAGGCACGGCTCCCCGGCGCAGGGCATGGACGAAAGCCACGGCCGCACGGCGTCGTACGGCACGAGGGGGCCGTACGACGCCGAGCCGGGCGGCGGACGGTGGCCGGACGGGCCGGAGGACGGGCCGGACAGCGGCTCGGCGTTCGGTGCCGACTCGTCCGACGGCACCTCGCGCACCAGGGGCGCCCGTCGTGGCGCGGGCGGCTCACGCGGGCGCCGTCGGCGTGGCCGCGCGGAGTCGTCCGGTGAGGACGGGGGTTCCTCCTTCTCGTCGAGGGCCGAGAAGGAGGAACCCCCAGCGGACCCGGTCGAGCGGGCACGGGCGATCTGCCTGCGCCTGCTCACCGGGACCCCGCGCACGCGAAAACAACTCGCGGACGCCCTGCGCAAGCGGGAGATCCCGGACGACGCGGCCGAGGAGGTGCTGTCGCGATTCGAGGACGTCGGGCTGATCAACGACAGCGCGTTCGCGGACGCCTGGGTGGAGTCCCGGCACCACGGCCGAGGGCTGGCCCGGCGCGCACTCGCCCAGGAGTTGCGGACCAAGGGCGTCGACTCCACCCTGATCGACGCTGCCGTGGCTCAGCTCGACTCGGAACAGGAGGAGGCGACCGCGCGGGAACTCGTCGCCCGCAAGCTGCGCTCCACTCGTGGCCTCGACCGGGACAAGCGGCTGCGCCGCCTCGCGGGCATGCTGGCCCGCAAGGGCTACTCCGAGGGCATGGCTCTGAGGGTGGTCCGGCAGGCCCTCGAGGAGGAGGGCGAGGAAACGGAGTTCCTCGAGGACGAGGGGTTCTGAAGAGCGCCGGCGGTGGTGACGGCCGTCGGCGGTACGTGCTTCCAAGGTTCCGACCAGCCCTCGTCACAGGCTCCTGCCCCTAAGGCGGCGTCACCGGAAGCCCCGCCGCCTTCCACGCCTGGAACCCGCCGATCAGGTCGGTGGCGCGGTGCAGGCCCAGCTGGTGCAGGGACGCTGCTGCCAGGCTGGAGGCGTAGCCCTCGTTGCAGATGACCACGACCCGCAGGTCGTGGCTCGTGGCCTCGGGGGCGCGATGGCTGCCGTGCGGGTCAAGACGCCACTCCAGTTCGTTGCGTTCGACGACGAGGGCGCCGGGGATCACCCCGTCCCGGTCGCGCAGGGCCGCGTACCGGATGTCGACGAGCAGCGCGTCCCCGGCCCGGTCGGCGTCGTACGCCTCCTGCGGCTCGATCCGCTCGTAGCCCTCGCGCACCCGCTCCAGCAACTCGTCGATGCCGACCGGTGGTCCGGACACACGACCCCCACCCGCTGTTCCCGCCGGGCTCACTGCCAGTCCTCCGGGCGCTCCACCTGCTCCAGGCGCAGGATCGGTCCGCTGCGGCTGTAGCGGCGGATCTGCGGCAGGGGCGGGTAGTAGGCGTGGACGGAGATCGCGTGCTGTTCGGTGGACTCGTTGAGTACCTCGTGGACGTGGTGGCGGCCGAAGGCGCGGCCCTTTCCGGCGGGCAGCCGGCGTTCCCGGTCCACGTCCTCGGACAGTTCCAGGGTCTTCCAGCCGTCGGTGGGCAGCCGGGCGGCGAGCGAGTGCTCCTTGAGCTCGCCGGCCGCGGTGACGAAGGCGCCGACCGAGTCGGCGTGGTCGTGCCAGCCGGTGCCGCTGCCGGGCGGCCAGCCGATCAGCCAGGCCTCGCTGCCGCCGGGCCCCTCCAGCCGGATCCAGGTCCGGCCCTCGGGGTCGAGCGGCAACGAGTCGATCAGCTCGGCGTCGGCGGCCGCACGCCGTACGAAGTCGAAGAGGTCCGCCTGGGTGGGAGCGGAAACAGCGGCAGCGGTGGGGGAGATGGACACATCGGGCGATGCAGACACGGGTACCGTCCTGGAGAACGTTCGCGGGGAGCGCGCGGCCGCACGGAGGTTGGCGCGCGCGGGTGAGGAGAGATGCGAAGTCAGTGGGACGGGCGACACACGCAGCCCGCATAGCGGACGAGGTCCATATGGACCCTCCGCCACAGGCGCACACAGGTGTCGGTCACGATCCGGAGTACACCATGACGGTGCGGGCCGGTCAACTCACTGTCACTATGTGGACGCCCAGCGGTGGACGCACAGTGACGAGGAGCACGCGCCCGGGTCAGTGCGACCCGGCCCGCGCCTCCTCCTTCGCGTTCGCGGGACCGCCGAGCGCCGCCTCCGCCGCCGCGTACAGGTCGGCCGGACGCACGCCGGTCAGCGCGGTGACCAGGTGACCGTCCGGTCGTACGAGAAGGACCGTGTGGGGAGCGGCGCCCGGGTACTCCTCGGCGACCAGCAGCTCCGCGGGGTGCGGCAGCGCGGTCACCGCCGCCGCCAGTCGAGGCATGATCCCGGCGGTCACCCAGTGCTTGCGCTCCCACACACCGGTGCCCGGCGCGACCAGTACGACGAGCAGGGCGCCACGACCGAGGCGGTCGCGCAGTCGTACGAAGGAGCCGTCCTCCGCCGTCACCCGCACATCGGTGACGGGCGCGCCGGGCTCCGTGGCGACGAGGGCCTCTCCTTCGAGGTGCCGGGGTTCGAGCGGTGAGTCGGCGTACGCCCCCGGCGCACCCAGCACTCCGCGCCCCAAGTGACCGTCTGTGAGGAGCGCGTCGTGGCCGCGGGCCGAGCCCGGGACGAACCCGCGCAGGCCCGTGCCACCGCGCAGCAGCGGCAGGGCCTGGTCGGCGGCGCGCAGCCGGGCGGCGACCACCGCGCGTCGCTCCGCCTGGTAGCTGTCGAGAAGGGCCTCGTGCGGCCCGTGGTGCCAGGCCAGCGCCAGCTTCCAGGCGAGGTTGTCGGCGTCCCGGAGACCCTCGTCGAGTCCCTGCGTGCCGAGCGCTCCGAGCAGGTGCGCCGCGTCCCCGGCGAGGAAGACCCGGCCCACCCGCCAGCGGCGGGCCAGCCGGTGGTGGACCGTGTGCACGCCGGTGTCGAGGAGTTCGTACGGCGGTGTCGCCCCGTCCGTCCAGCCCGCCAGGGTCTCCCTGATGCGGGCCACCAGCAACTCGGGCGTGACCAGGTCCTTGCCCGGCGGCAGCAACCAGTCCAGGCGCCATACCCCGTCCGGCAGGGGGCGGGCGGTGATCTCGCCGGCGGAGGGGCCGGAGGTGCGCCACGGGGGCAGCCGGTGGAGCAACGCCTCGTCGGGCCGGGGAAGTTCCGCGCGCAGAGCCGCGACCGCGTGCCGTTCGACCGCCGTACGGCCCGGGAAGCGGATGTCCTGGAGCTTGCGTACGGTCGAGCGGGTGCCGTCGCAGCCGACCAGGTAACTGCCGCGCCACCAGGTGCCCTTGGGTCCACGGGTGTGGGCGGTGACGCCGGAGGGTTCCTGTTCGACGCTGTCGAGGCGACTGTCCGACGCGATCTTGACGAGGGGTTCGTGGGCCAGGGCGGCACGCAGGGCCCCGGTCAGGACGTGCTGGGCGATGTGCAGCGGGGCGGGGCCGGCGTCGGTGGCCGGCTCGGCCCCCGGGCCGGCGTCGGCGTCGGCGGCGCCGAACGTGACCTCGCGCATCACCTGCTTGCGCCGCATCGACCGCCATCCGGCCCAATGGACACCGGCCCCGGCGAGCGGCACACCGGAGAGCCGCTCCATGAGGGCGGCGCTGTCCTCGCGCAGCACGACGGTGCGCGCGAGTCGCGGTTCGTCTTTGCCGGGTCCTTCGTCGAGCACCACGGACGGCACGTCCTGACGCGCCAGCGCAAGGGCGAGCGCAAGCCCGACGGGGCCCGCTCCCACGATGATCACCGGGTCCACGGCGCGGCGCCCCCTGCTCGCGGTGACATCTTGGAGGACGTGGGCGAACAGGCAGGTGGAGCGGGGTGCACGATCACAGAACGTATGCAACCCATTGCCGGTGCTTGCGTCAAGTGACGGTGGCCCCGGCCGGGCCGACCGTGTCTCAGCCGTGTCGCCTCGGACCGGCAGAGCCGGTGTCGTCCTCAGGCCCGCGGAGCCGGTGTCGTCCTCGGGCCGGGAGCGGAGCACGGAGGCAGGACACCGGCCGTGCTCCTCGCCAGGACGGTGCGGGAGTCCCCCTCCGGGAGTGGGCGTCCCCCTCCGGGAGCGGGCGTTCCCTCCTGGAGCGGGACGGTCCCCGCCACAGGACTCGCGCTGACGAGTTGTCCTGCCTGTCCCCGAAGCGCGGACAAGCAGGACACCGCGCCCGGTCCTGCCGGGGGGACCGGGCGTCGCGGTTACTTCGCCGTCGGGCGGTTCTCGTCACCCTCGACGGGGCCGAGGGGCCCTTCGGTGACGTCGAGGACTCCCGGCTGCTCGGCCGGCTCGGCCGCCGCGGCCACTACGACACCGGTCTTCCCGCGGCGTCCGCGCCGTTCGATCCAACTGGCGAGGGAGGACAGCGCGAGGCACATCGCGATGTAGATCGCGCCGACGACGATGGTGACCGCCGTGAACGGGTTCTCGCCGTTCACGATGATGTTGCCGGCCATCGTGCGCGCGGCGTAGAGCAGTTCCGGATACAGGATGATGTAGCCCAGGGACGTGTCCTTGAGCGTGACCACCAGCTGACTGATCATCGTGGGCAGCATGGAACGCACGGCCTGCGGCACCAGCAGCGTGGTCATGACCTGGTACTTGCGCAGCCCGAGCGCGTACGCCGCCTCGACCTGCCCCTTGGGCACGGCGTTGATCCCGGCGCGGAGCACCTCGGCCTGGACCGAACCGTTGTAGATGGTCAGGCCGACGACCAGGCCCCAGAATCCGGTGTCCGTGCCGAGGACGCCGAGGTCGTTCTTGTAGGTGAGGAACAGCACCCACAGGGCGTAGATCGTGATCAGCAGGGGTACTGCCCGGAAGATCTCGATGAACCCCGTGGCGAACCAGCGGACGGGCTTGTGCTCGGACAGCCGCGCGACGGCGAGCAGCAGACCGAGGACGAGGGACAGCGCGCCGGCGACGGCGAACACCTTCAAGGTGGTCAGCAGGCCGTCACGGAGGTTGGTCCGCACACCGGCGTTGTTGAAGATGTCCCATACCTCGGGCTCCAGCTGGCCCTTGGCGTGCAGCCGGTACACGGCGAAGACGATCAGACCGAGCACGGCCAGGGAACCGAGGACCGTGTAGAGGCGGTTGCGCAGCCGGGCCCGGGGGCCCGGCGCGTCGTACAGAACGCTCGAACTCATCGTGCGACCCCCAGGCGCCGCTCCAGCAGCCGGAAGAGACCACTGATGGAGAAAGTGATGACGAGGTAGCCGAGGGCCACCCACAGGAAGATCCAGGCGATGGCGAAGCCCTGGTCGCTGAGCAGCTTCTGCACGCCGAACAGTTCGGTGACGCTGAACGCGCCCGCGATCGCCGAGTTCTTGGTCAGGGCGATGAAGATCGAGCTCAGGGGCGGGATCACGGTGCGCGTGGCCTGAGGCAGCACGATCATGCGGAGCGTCTGCGTGAAGGTCATGCCCAGGGAGCGGGCGGCCTCCGCCTGTCCGACGGGCACGGTGTTGATGCCCGAGCGGATGGCCTCGCAGACGAAGGACGAGGTGTAGAAACCGAGTGCCAGGAGGGCCTTCGTCCACGGGCTGAGGCCCGGCACGAAGATCACGGGGACCACGAACCACGCGACGAGGAAGAGCAGGGTCAGCGGGGTGTTGCGGAAGAGGGTGACCCAGACGGTGCCCAGGAGCCGCAGCGGAGGCACGGGAGAGACACGGAATCCGGCGACGATGACACCCAGCACCATCGCGAGGAGTCCGCTGGCCAGGGTCAGCAGGACGGTGCCGATGAACCCCTCGCGGAATTCCGCGAGATGGTCGAGCAGTACGTTCACGGAGAAGGTCCTCGTGGGCGGCGTACGGGCAGGGAAGGGGCCGTCACGGGCGCGCAGGGTGCGGGCGCCCGGGACGGACGGTTCGGACGGCGGCCGGTCGGTGAGGGCGGACGTGGCCGGCTCTCCGGGCGCGGCGCCGCACCGGATCCTCAGTAACGCTCGACGGCCGGGGGCTCGGTGTACGCCGACTTGGACAGGCCGAGCGTGGCGTCGTACGCCTTCTTGTAGTCGCCGTTCTTCTCGTGCGCCTCGAGGGCGTCGTTGACCGCGTCGCGCAGGGCCTTGTCGTCCTTGTTCATGCCGACGCCGTACGGCTCCTTGGTGAACGGCTTGCCGACGACCTTCAGCTTCGTCGGGCGCTGAGCGGCATAGCCCTTGAGGATCGCGTCGTCGGTGGTCACCGCGTCGACCTCGTTGTTGAGCAACTGCTGGACGCACTCGGAGTACTTGGACAACTCCACGGTCTTGGCACCGTACTTGGGCTTCTTGATCTCCTGGAGCGGAGTGGAGCCCTTGATGGAACAGACCGTCTTGCCCTTGAGCGAGTCGGGGCCGGTGATGCCCTTCTCGTCCGCGCGGATGAGGAGGTCGGCGCCCGCGAGGAAGTACGGACCGGCGAAGCCGACCTGCTTCTTGCGCTCGTCGTTGATCGTGTACGTGCCCACGTAGAGCTGTACTTCGCCCTTGGAGATGGTGGTCTCGCGGACGTTCGAGTCGACTGTCTTGAACTCGATCTGCGAGGGCTTGAAGCCGAGGTCGGCCGCCACCATCTTGGCGATCTCGATGTCGAAGCCGGAACGCTTGCCGTCGGTGTCCTCGAAGCCCAGGAACGGCTGGTCGTTCTTCGCGCCGATGACGAGCTTGCCGGCCTGCTGGGCCTTCTTCAGGGTGGGGGAGTCGACCTTCACGTCCGAGGCGACGGTGTACGTCGGAAGCTTCGGCTGGTTCGCGCCGCCGGTCTCGCCGGGCGTGTCGCCGGCGTTGCCGGACTCGCCGCCACAGGCCGAGACGGTCAGGGCGAGGACGGCGAGGACGGCCGCGGAGGCGGACTTGCGGAGTTTCATGATGAACATCCTTTGTCTGTGAAAGATGCGGGCCCTCAGGGGCCCTGACGCAGGTCTCAGGCGCGCGACGGGGCCGTCAGTGGTGCAGGATCTTGGACAGGAAGTCCTTGGCCCGGTCGCTGCGGGGGTTGCTGAAGAACTGGCCCGGCACAGCCTCTTCGACGATGCGGCCGTCGGCCATGAACACGACGCGGTTGGCGGCCGAACGGGCGAAACCCATCTCGTGGGTGACGACGATCATGGTCATGCCGTCACGAGCGAGCTGCTGCATGACCTCCAGGACCTCGTTGATCATCTCCGGGTCGAGAGCCGACGTGGGCTCGTCGAAGAGCATGACCTTGGGGTCCATCGCCAGGGCCCGCGCGATGGCCACGCGCTGCTGCTGGCCGCCGGAGAGCTGTGCGGGGTACTTGTCGGCCTGCGTCGCCACGCCTACCCGGTCGAGCAGGGATCGCGCCTTCTCCTCGGCCTGCTTCTTGTCCGTCTTGCGGACCTTGATCTGGCCCAGCATGACGTTCTCGAGCACGGTCTTGTGCGCGAACAGGTTGAAGGACTGGAACACCATGCCGACGTCGGCGCGCAACCGGGCCAGCTCCCTGCCCTCCTGGGGCAGCGGCTTGCCGTCGATGGTGATCGTGCCGGAGTCGATCGTCTCCAGGCGGTTGATGGTGCGGCACAGGGTGGACTTCCCGGACCCGGAGGGTCCGATGACCACGACGACCTCGCCGCGGGCGATCGTCAAATCGATGTCCTGGAGCACGTGCAACGCGCCGAAATGCTTGTTGACGCTCTTCAGGACGACCAGTTCGCCGGTCGCGGCCACATCTTCCTTGGCCACCGATACTTCGGTCATCGCTTTTGGGCTCCGTCCTCCTCGGTTGCGGAGGACCCTAGTAACGGCACGCGACCAGCGTCATTACATCTGAGGGGAATCTGAGCATCACGATCCGATAGCAATCGGACACATGTTGTAGCACTTACGGCCTGGGTCCGTATCGGCCGGGTAACGGAAGACGCTCGCAACCGGAACCCTCTTGACGTCGTCCTCGTCCATCAGCGTGACTGCTCAGGCACGCACGCACGCGCGCGTGCACGTGATTCGTGTGCAGGTAAACCGCGTGCGGCACGCATTCAGTACATATTCAGATGGTACGTCCGATGAATCGAAGGGGGCCGGATGAGACTTCTCCTCGTCGAGGACGACAACCATGTGGCCGCGGCCCTGTCCGCGGTCCTCGCGCGCCACGGTTTCGACGTCACGCACGCCCGCAGCGGCGAGGAGGCCCTCCAGGCGCTCGTCCCGGAGGGCGCGGGCTTCGGCGTCGTCCTCCTCGACCTGGGCCTGCCCGACCAGGACGGCTATGAGGTGTGCGGCAAGATCCGCAAGCGCACCGGCACCCCGGTGATCATGGTGACCGCCCGCTCCGACGTCCGCTCCCGCATCCACGGACTCAACCTCGGCGCCGACGACTACGTGGTCAAGCCCTACGACACGGGCGAACTGCTCGCCCGTATCCACGCCGTCAGCCGGCGCACCGTCCAGGAGGACACCCCGGGCGGCGGGGAGGGCGCGCTGCGGCTCGGTCCGGTGCACATCGAGCTGCCCACCCGTCAGGTCAGTGTGGACGGTTCGGTCATCCAGCTGACCCGCAAGGAGTTCGACCTCCTGGCCCTGCTCGCGCAGCGCCCGGGGGTGGTCTTCCGCCGGGAGCAGATCATCAGCGAGGTGTGGCGCACCAGTTGGGAGGGGACCGGGCGCACTCTGGAGGTGCACGTCGCCTCGCTGCGCGCCAAGCTGCGCATGCCGGCCCTGATCGAGACCGTGCGCGGCGTGGGCTACCGGCTCGTCGCCCCGGACGCGTAGCGGGGCCGGGTGCGTACACGTCTCCTCCCGCTGCTGATCGTCCTGATGGCGGCCGTGCTGCTGGCGCTCGGCGTCCCGCTCGCGGTGAGCGTCGCAGGGGCCCAGCAGCAGAAGGTGGTCGTCGACCGGATCGACGACACGGCGCGCTTCGCGGCGCTCGCCCAGTTCGTCACCGACACCCCCGGCGAGTCGAACGAGCGCCAGGCGACCCTGAACAGCGAGCTCACCAGCTACTTCGAGGTCTACGGGATCCAGGCGGGCGTCTTCTACGCCAACGAGAGCGTCATGGCGAAGGCGCCGTCCGGCTTCGCCCTCCCGGCGACGGGCGTGGTGCGGGACGCGTACGCCGAGGCCCTGCTGAGCCGGCGCAGCCATGACCCCCACCAGGTGTGGCCCTGGCAGCGCGGCCGCCTGGTCGTCGCCTCGCCGGTCATCCGGGACGGCGATGTCGTCGCGGTGGTGGTCACCGACTCGCCCACCGGGCAGATGCGGTCGCGGATCCTGCACGGCTGGCTGGTCATCGGCGCGGGGGAGATCGCCGCGATGCTGCTCGCCGTCGGCGCCGCCCTGCGGCTGACGGGCTGGGTGCTCAGGCCCGTGCGCATCCTGGACACCACCACCCACATGATCGCGAGCGGCGCCCTGAAGTCCCGGGTCGCGGCCGCCGGCGGTCCGCCGGAACTCCGCAGGCTCGCCCGGTCGTTCAACGAGATGGCGGACAACGTCGAGGACGTCCTGGAGCAGCAGCGCGCCTTCGTCGCCGACGCCTCGCACCAGCTGCGCAACCCGCTCGCGGCGCTGTTGCTGCGCATCGAACTGCTGGCCTTCGAACTACCGGAGGGCAATCAGGAGATCGCCTCCGTCCAGGCCGAGGGCAAGCGCCTGGCCCAGGTCCTCGACGACCTGCTCGACCTGGCCCTGGCCGAGCACACCGAGGCGGACCTGAGGATCACCGACATCGGCGCGCTGACCACCGAGCGGGTCGCCGCCTGGTCACCGACCGCCGAGGCCAAGGGCGTACGACTGGTGGGCGACTGCCCGCCCACCACCGGGTGGGCCGACCCGGTCACGCTCTCCAGCGCGCTGGACGCCGTGATCGACAACGCGGTGAAGTTCACGCCGGAGGACGCGACCGTGGAGGTCACGGTGGCCTCCGACGGCGACACCTCCACCATCGTGGTCAGCGACCGCGGCCCCGGACTGACCGACGAGGAACTCGCCCGCATCGGCGACCGCTTCTGGCGCAGCGGCCGCCACCAGAACGTGAAGGGCTCCGGCCTCGGCCTGTCCATCTCCCGGACCCTGCTCGCGGCGGGCGGCGGCTCGATCTCCTACGCCCACCACGAGCCGCACGGGCTGACGGTCACGGTGAGGGTGCCGCGGTCGGGCCCGGTGGCGTGAGGCGGGGTACGGCGTCCTCGTCGGCCCATCCGCGGCGTTCGGGTGAGGCTGGGCGGCGGCCCGTGTGTGACTCCGCCCACGGCGGGCGGGCGGGACTTCGTACGTCGCCGTCGCGGTGACCGTGCGTCAAGTGCGCAGACGCCCCTACGGCTTGACGGAGCGGTAGTAGCGCCGGGCGCCGTCGTGCAAGGGCAACGGATCCGTGTAGATGGCCGTGCGTACGTCGACCAACTGGGCGGAGTGGACTCTGTCGCCGATGTGGTCCCGGCTCCTGATCACGGTCCGGGTCAGCCACTCGGTGAGTCTCGGGTCCATGTCCGCGCGGGTTATCAGCAGGTTGGACACCGCGATGGTCGCCACCGTGGATCCCTTCTGCACCGAGGGATAGGCCGACGCGGGCATGTTGGTGGCCCGGTAGTAGCTGCTCGCGCCGCCCTGGTCGTGCAGCTTCGTGACGAGGTCCGTACCGATCGGCACGAACCGGAAGGCGAAGGTCTTGGACAGGTTCACCAGCCCCTCGGTCGGCAGTCCGCTCGACCAGAAGAACGCGTCGAAATCGCCGCGCTTCAGCCCGTCGGGGCCGGAGTCGATGCCGTCGGGGAACGGCGTGATGTCCTTCTGGGCGTTGATGTTCGCCGCCTTGAGCACCCGGTCGGCGATCAGCCGCACACCCGAGTCCGGCGGCCCTATGGCAACGCGCTTCCCCTTCAGCTGCGCGACGGATCTGATGGAGGAGTCGCGCGGAACGACGAGCTGGACGTAGTCGTCGTAGAGGCGGGCCACACCTCGCAACTGGTCGGCGCGGGCCC
The DNA here is from genome assembly GCA_000720805.1 of Streptomyces violaceoruber. Taxonomy (GTDB): domain Bacteria; phylum Actinomycetota; class Actinomycetes; order Streptomycetales; family Streptomycetaceae; genus Streptomyces; species Streptomyces cellulosae_A. Next base: position 130,629 of record JODI01000008.1, on the reverse strand, counting down.
CCTTTTCCAGTTTGTACGTCTCCACCGCGTCGGCCGCCGCGATGGTGAAGTCGGCCTCTCCGTTCGCCACGCGCTTGACGTTCGCCTGTGAGCCGCCGCTGTCCTTCAACCGCACCTTCAGGTCCGGCATGTCCTTGGCGAACGCGTCGCTCAGCATCTTTCCGTACTTCTGGTAGACGCCCGCCCTCGTACCGGTACTGAACTTGATCGTCCCGCCCGGCGGTTCCTCGCCCAGGGGCAGCAGCCACCACAGGAGCAGACCGAACGCGACGAACCCGGCGGCAGCGCCCTGCAGGGCCCGGCGCCTGCCGATGGGGGGGAAGCCTCTGGACATGCGCGCGATCCTGCCAGCCGGGACGTGGTGCTGACCAGGGGAGGGGAGGCCGGGGCGCTCCCCGCGGCGGTGAAGGCGGCTACCCGGAAGCGGGCCCGCCATCGGTCCGGAAGCGGGCCCGCCGCCGGTTTCCACGGCTGACCGGCCACCGGCGGCTCAGTCGCGGCCGATCGACGCCCCGGCCTCCGCGCCCGCCTCCGCCGTACGCGAAGAGGCCTCCGGTGTCGACGGGCGGTGGTCGGAGCGGCGGGTCCACCGGGACGCCAGGGGCTCCGTGAAGCGGGCGGTGAGCGGGCCGAGGACGACCAGGATGAGGACGTACGCCGTGGCCAGGGGCCCCAGAGAGGGCTCTATGCCCGCGCTGACCGCGAGCCCCGCGATGACGATCGAGAACTCGCCGCGGGCCACCAGCGCGCCGCCCGCCCGCCAGCGGCCCTTGACGGAGATCCCGGCCCGGCGGGCCGCCCAGTACCCGGTGGCGATCTTCGTCGCGGCCGTGAGGACCGCCAGGGCGAGCGCGGGGAGCAGGACGGGCGGGATGCTGGCCGGGTCGGTGTGCAGCCCGAAGAAGACGAAGAAGACGGCCGCGAACAGGTCCCGCAGGGGGCTCAGCAGGGTGTGCGCACCCTCCGCGACCTCCCCGGACAGCGCGATGCCCACCAGGAAGGCGCCCACCGCGGCCGAGACCTGGAGCTGCTGGGCGATCCCCGCGACCAGAATGGTCAGCCCCAGCACCACCAGGAGCAGCTTCTCCGGGTCGTCGCTGGAGACGAAACGGGAGATGAGGCGGCCGTAGCGGACCGCGACGAACAGGACGAGACCCGCCGCGCCCAGCGCGATCGCGAGCGTGAGGCTGCTGGCCAGCAGCCCGGCCCCGGCCACCAGCGCGGTGACGATCGGCAGGTAGACCGCCATCGCCAGGTCCTCCAGCACGAGGACGCTGAGGATCACCGGTGTCTCCCGGTTGCCCACCCGGCCCAGGTCGCCGAGCACCTTGGCGATGACCCCGGACGACGAGATCCAGGTGACGCCGGCGAGAACGACCGCGGCCACCGGACCCCAGCCGAGCAGCAGCGCCGCCAGCGCCCCCGGCACCGCGTTGAGGGCGCCGTCCACGAGGCCGGCCGGATAGTGGGCCCTCAGGTTGGTGACCAGGTCACCGGCCGTGTACTCCAGGCCGAGCATCAGCAGGAGCAGGATCACGCCGATCTCGGCGCCCGTCGCGACGAACTCCTCGCTCGCGCCGAGCGGCAGCAGACCGCCCTCGCCGAAGGCCAGTCCGGCCAACAGGTACAGCGGGATGGGGGAGAGGCGGAAGCGGGCGGCGAACCGGCCGAGCAGGCCGAGGCCGAGGATGATGGAACCGAACTCGATCAGGAGGACCGCGGAGTGCACCGGCTCACTCCCGACCGAGGATCGACGCGGCCGCGTCGACGCCCTCACGGGTGCCGATCACGATGAGCGTGTCCCCGCCGACGAGCCGGAAGTCCGGCGTCGGTGACGGGATCGCCTCGGTCCGTCGCAGCACCGCCACCACGGACGCGCCGGTCTCGGTCCGCATCCGCGTGTCGCCCAGAACACGTCCGTTCCACCGTGACGCCGCCGCGACCTCGATCCGCTCGGCGACCAGCCCCAGCTCGGTCGTGGAGAGCAGGCTCGCGCTGTGGTGGGCCGGCTTCAGCGCGTCGACCAGCGCTCCGGCCTCGGCACCGGTCAGCCGCAGGGACTGCGCACAGGAGTCGGGGTCGTCGGCCTGGTACACGCTGACCGTGCGGGCGCCGTCGCGGTGTGCCACCACGGACAGATGGCGTTGTTCCCGGGTGACGAGGTCGTACTGGACCCCGATCCCCGGCAGCGGCGTCGCCCTCAGACGCGGAGCAGACACGTTTCTTCCCCTTGCTTGTGGATGCGTATGGCTTTGTCGACACGGATGGCTGTGGAGGGATCGTTTGTGGATACGAGTGGTCATCGGTGCACTCGGTCGGTCCCGGGCTTTCGACGATCACGGTTGCCCCGTCTGCATGCTGTCACCCACCCGTACGGTGGCGACATGGGTGTTGTCACGGATATACGCGGCCGGCGGACGGCTGGGAGGCTGGCCGCGAAGGGGTCGGGTGCACTGAACGGGGGGAGCGGAAACGGGACCGTGTCGCTGTTCTGGCGGATCTTCTCGCTCAACGCCGTCGGCCTGGTCGCCGCCGCCGCGCTGCTGCTGGGCCCGGTCACCGTGTCGACCCCCGTGCTGCCGGGCGAGGCCCTGGCCGTCGTCGGCGGCCTCGCGGCCCTGCTGGCCGTCAACGCGCTCGTGCTGCGGGTCGGCCTCGCCCCCCTGCAGCGGCTGGGCCGCGCCATGGCCACCGCGGACCTGCGCCGCCCCGGAGCCCGTGCCCCCGTCTCCGGGCCCGCCGAGACGGCCGCGCTGATCACGACGTACAACACCATGCTCGACCGGCTGGAGGCCGAGCGGGCCGCCGGCGCGGCGCGCGCGCTCTCCGCCCAGGAGCGCGAACGGCAGCGCATCGCCCGCGAACTCCACGACGAGGTCGGCCAGACCCTGACCGCCGTCCTCCTCCAGCTCAAACGCGTCGCCGACCGGGCGCCCGAGGAACTGCGCGAGGAGGTCGGCCAGGCCCAGGAGGCCACCCGCGCGGGCCTCGACGAGATCCGCCGTATCGCCCGCCGACTGCGCCCCGGCGTGCTGGAGGAACTCGGCCTGGCCAGCGCCCTGCGCTCGCTCGCGGCCGAGTTCAGCGCGCACGGCCTGACGGTCGGCCATCACATACCCGCCGATCTGCCCCACCTCACCGAGGAGTCCGAACTCGTGCTTTACCGGGTGGCCCAGGAGGGCCTCACCAACACCGCCCGGCACTCCGCCGCCGACCGCGCGGACGTCCGGCTGCGGCCGGTCACGGACAGCGTCGAACTCCTCGTACGCGACAACGGCAAGGGCCTCGGCGAGGCGCCCGACGGCTCCGGCATCAGCGGTATGCGCGAACGTGCGCTCCTCATAGGGGCCACGCTCTGCCTGGAACCCGCCCCCGGCCGGGGCACCGACATACGGCTGCGTATCCCCGTGGCGGCAGGGGACAGTCGCTGATGGCGGCCCCGATCCGCGTTCTGCTCGCCGACGACCACACCCTCGTACGCCGTGGCGTGCGTCTCATCCTGGAGGGGGAGCCGGACCTCACCGTGGTGGCCGAGGCGGGCGACGGGGCGGAGGCGGTCGAGCTGGCACGCGCGCGTGACGTCGATCTGGCCGTGCTGGACATCGCCATGCCCCGGATGAGCGGTCTGCAGGCGGCCCGCGAACTCTCCCGGCGGCTGCCCGGGCTGCACATCCTCGTCCTGACCATGTACGACAACGAGCAGTACTTCTTCGAGGCCCTCAAGGCGGGCGCCAGCGGCTACGTCCTCAAGTCCGTCGCCGACCGCGATCTCGTCGAGGCATGCCGGGCGGCCGTACGGGACGAACCGTTCATCTACCCGGGCGCGGAACGGGCCCTGGTCCGTTCCTACCTGGAGCGGCTGCACCGGGGCGACGGACTGCCCGAGCGGGCCATCACCGAACGCGAGGAGGAGATCCTCAAACTGGTCGCCGAGGGCCACACCTCCAAGGAGATCGGCGAACTGCTCTTCATCAGTGCGAAGACGGTCGAACGCCATCGCGCGAACCTGCTCCAGAAGCTCGGCATGCGCGACCGCCTGGAACTGACCCGCTACGCGATCCGGGCCGGCCTCATCGACCCGTGAACCGCCTTCGCCGGGACCCGTGAACAGCCTTCACCGCGACCCTGAACCGCCTTCGCAGCGACCCGGGAACCGACTTCACAGAAGCGCTTCCCAGTCCCCGTCGAAGTCGGCGGGGTTCAGGAACAGCCCGGCCAAGCCGTCGGGCGTCTCCTGCCCGCCGTCCGGATCGGGCAGCGGCTGCTCGGTCCAGATGCACTTGCCCTTCGGCGTGTAACGGGCGCCCCACTGCCCCGACAGTGCCGTGATCAGCTGCAGCCCCCGGCCTCCCTCGTCGGTCTCCGTCGCGCGGCGGATGCGGGGCATGGTCTGGCTGCCGTCGAAGACCTCGCAGACCAGCTCGGCGCCGTACAGCAGACGCAGACTCACCGGACCCCGGGCGTGCCGGACCACGTTGCCCACGAGTTCGCTGGCCAGGAGTTCCGTGGTGGGGGCCAGGTCGTCCAGGTCCCAGACCGCGAGTTGTTCGCGGACATGGCGGCGGGCCTGACCGGCCGCTTTCGGATCCTCGGGCAGCGGCCAGGAGGCCATCCGGTCGCCGGGCAGGGAGTGCAGACGGGCGACGAGGAACGCGGCGTCGTCGGCGGCCTGCTGGTCGGTGGGCAGCAGGCCGGCCGTCAGCGTGTCGCACAGGCGTTCAAGATCCGCCACGGTCTCGACGGCGCGGCCCGCGTGCGCCGCGCCCAGCATCCCGGCCAGCTGCGCCATGCCTTCGTCGATGTCCCGCTTCGCCGACTCGACCAGTCCGTCGGTGTAGAGCACGAGCAGGCTGCCCTCGGGCACCTCCAGCTCGACCGTCTCGAACGGCGGTTCCGCCGCGCCCAGCGGCGGGTCGGCCTCCGGCTGCGGGAAGTGCACGGTGCCGTCGGGATGGACCAGGGCGGGCGGCGGGTGGCCGGCACGGACGAGGGAACAGACCCGGGTCGTGGAGTCGTAGAGCGCGTACAAGCAGGTGACGTACGACGTCTCGCCCATGCCGACGACGATGTCGTTGAGGTGCCCCATGATCTCGTCGGGGGGCAGCTCCAGGTCCGCCAGGGTGTGGACGGCCGTGCGCAGCCGGCCCATGGTGGCCGCCTCCGGCAGACCGTGCCCCATGACGTCGCCGACGACCAACGCCACCTGCCCGCCGGAGAGCGGGATGATGTCGTACCAGTCGCCGCCCACGTCCGCGCCCTGCCCGGCCGGGAGATAGCGGGCGGCGGCGGTGCACGCGGGCAGTTCGGGCAGTCCCTGGGGGAGCAGACTGCGCTGGAGTTCCCGGGACCGGGTGTGCTCGGCGTCGTAGAGCCGGGCCCGCTCGAGGGACTGCGCGACCAGTGCGCTGATGGTGGTCAGGAGCGCGCGCTCCTCGTCGGTGAGCCGCCGAGGACGGTCGAAGGCCACGACACACACCCCGAACGTGCGCCCGGACGCCGTGAGCGGCAGAAACGCCCATGCCTGTTTACCGGCCTGCTCCGGCCGGCCGGTCAACAGTGGTGAGCGCGAGGTGAGCTCCTGTGGGGAGGACAGGAACAGCGGCGCGTTGGTGGCTATGACGTCCCAGGCCGGATCGCCGAGGGTGCGGGAGTGGTTGTCGAGGGCGTCGAGGAAGTCGTCCGGATAGCCGACGGCCCCGACGTTGTGCAGCCGGTCGCCCTCGAGGACCTGGACCAGGACCCCCGCGGCGGCGAACGGGGGCAGCACCCGGCGGGCGACCGTGCCCACCACGTCCCGTGAGGTCGTCGCCGAGGCGAGTTCCGCGGTCAGCTCCGCGATCCGGCCGGCCCGCTCGGAGGCGGCCCGCTCGGTCGTCTTGCGCTCCTCGGCCAGCCGCCGCTTCTCGGTGACGTCGGTGAAGTAGAGGGTGCGTCCTTCGGGGCCCGGCACCAGCCGCAGGTGGTACCGCCGGCCGGAGTCCGGTATGTGCACGTCGAAGCCGGCGGGCTTCTCGTCGGCCGCGGCCTCCCGGCAGCGGCTCTCCAGACCGGGCACCTGCCGGGTGGACGGCAGATCCCACAGGAGACGCCCGAACAGTTCCTCCTCGGAAAAGCCCAGGAAACGTTCCGCCTCCAGATTGGCGAAGGTGATCCCCCACTCCGCGTCCACCGCCAGGAAGCCGTCGCTCATATGGCGCAGGGCCCGGCTGAGCGCGTCCCGGGCGGTCCGCGACTCGTTGCTCTCCCAGCCCACACCGATCATCCGGTGGGGCTCGCCGTCTTCGTCGTACGTGGCCCGGCCGCGGGCCTGCGTCCAGCCGTACGTGCCGTCCAGGCGCCGTACCCGGTACTCGGCCTCGTACACGGTGTGGTCGAGGATCGCCTGCTGGGCCGCCGCCAGTGTCGGCGCCAGGTCGTCGGGGTGGACGATCCGCATCCAGTTCTCGATCTCGCCGGTGTAGTCGGCCGGCAGGGTGCCGTACAGCTCCAGCGCCGCATCGTCCCAGATCAGCTCGCCGGTGCGGATGTTCCAGTCCCACGAGCCGACCTGGACCTCCTTCAGGGCCTGCCGCAGTCGCTCACCGCTCAGCTCCGTCTGCGCGGGCCCGGCCGGGGGCGGCGCCTGGGCCATCCGGTCCTCGGCCCAGGCGACGAGGTCCCGGAGGAAGTCCCACTGCTGCGGGGTCGGCTCACCCCGATCGCCCACCAGAACGGTCAGCGCGCCGATACCGCGCTTCCCGCTGAACACCGGCAGGGAGGCCAGGCCCGTGCCGGGCCAGGTGACCTCCTGCTCGGAGGCGGCGGGGTTCAGCGTGACCCAGACGCCACTGCCCTGCTGGAGGGCGCGGGCGGGGGCCAGCGGTCCCTCCTGGTCGACGATCTCCCAGGAGCGGGTGAGGGCGGGAGGGAGCCCGGCGGCCGACACCAGGCGCAAAGCGGACATCGGACCGCGCAGGTGCATGGCGGCGCCGAGCGCGGCCAGCTCACCCACCGCGTGCTGCAGCGCCAGCCGGAAGACCTCGCTCTCCGTGACACCAGGGGCCACCGTGCGGAGCAGAGCGAGGCGTGTGTTCATGCCAGGAACGTATCGTTCCCGTCCTGGCCCCAAACCTCTTTCACGCTTTCTCACCGGCGGCTTCCTGCCTGCTCCATGCCTCAACAGTGGGGAAACCGGAGCGAGTTGTTGAAACTTGTCCGTGTAGCGTGCCGTTCCACGGACAGGCTTGCGATCATGAGGAGCGGCATGGACATCGGTGTCTTCATCCCCATCGGCAACAACGGCTGGCTCATATCGAAGAGCTCCCCGCAGTACATGCCGACCTTTGAGCTTAACAAGGCAGTGGTCCAGAAGGCAGAGGAGCACGGACTCGAATTCGCCCTGTCGATGATCAAACTCAAGGGCTTCGGCGGTGACACAGAGTTCTGGGACCACTGCCTCGAGTCGTTCACGCTGATGGCAGGCCTGGCCGCCGTGACCGACCGGATCAAGCTGTACGCCTCCACCCCGATCCTCGCTCTGTCACCGGCGATCGTCGCGCGCATGGCGACCACGGTCGACTCCATCGCCCCGGGGCGGTTCGGCGTCAACATCGTCACCGGCTGGGCACCCGGCGAGTACGCGCAGATGGGCCTGTGGCCCGGCGACGAGCACTTCGGCAACCGCTACGCCCGGGCCGTCGAGTACGTCACCGTGATGAAGGAGCTGTGGAGCGAGGGCGTCAGCAACTTCAAGGGCGAGTTCTACGAGATGGACGACTGCGTGCTGTCCCCGCGGCCGGCGGACGGGCACATCGACATCGTTGCCGCGGGGCAGAGCAGCACCGGAATGCGGTTCGCCGCCGAGCACGCCGACTACAACTTCATCCTGGGCAGCGGCGTCAACACCCCGCTGGCGTTCTCGGGCACCGCCGCCGCGCTGGTGGACGCGGTGCGGGAGACGGGCCGCGACGTGGGCGCGCTCTCCCTCTTCATGGTCATCGCGGACGAGACCGACGAGGCCGCTCGCGCGAAGTGGCAGGACTACCACGACAACGCCGACCGCGCGGCGCTGGCGTACATGGCGGGCGAGTCCGCCACGGACACCACGTCCGACGGCTCCTCCACCGCCCGGACCATCTCGCTTCCCGAGGGCGCCGTGAACTTCAACATGGGAACGCTGGTCGGCTCGTACGAGAGCGTCGCGGCGATGCTCGACGAGATCGCCGAGGTCCCCGGGACCAAGGGGATCATGCTGGTCTTCGACGACTTCCTCGAAGGGCTCGACAACTTCGGCACCCGCATCCAGCCGCTGATGAGGTCCAGGTCGGGACGGTCGGCGGCGGTCTGAGCCTCCCCTTGCGCCGGCCCTGACGCGCCGACGCGAGCCCTCGTCCGACTGTGCCCACCGGCCCTGCACGGGCTGGTCCCGGCCCGTGGCCTCGCCGATGACCGTCAGCGTCACCCGCTTGTTCAGTTGCGCCGGCGTCGGCGGGCCGGCCTCAGCGATGAGCGGGCGAACGACTGAGGCGAACGACACGTCGTGAAGGAGCAGCCGCGGATCGACTCGCGCCGGCTCAGGTCCCCGGCCCTGCCGTCTTCCGTCGAGCCTGCAAGGGGGCCCGCGCGGCCCGGACCGCCAAAACCTCCAACTCCGCCTACATCAGGGCACCTTGGTCGCCCGACTCCCGATCACCGACGGTACTCGGCCGTCCCCGCGCCTCGTCGATCGATGTCCGCGGACCAGGTGGCTCTGCCCCGGGGCCGCCCGTGAAGGAAGGGCTGAGCACAGCGCTCTCAGGAGCACCTACCCTTGGTTCATGACCAGCAGCAGCGACCGGAGCCCGGCAGTGGACGTTCGATCATCCAAGAGTTACGAGATTCGCACCTACGGGTGCCAGATGAACGTCCACGATTCCGAGCGATTGTCCGGACTGCTCGAAGACGCCGGATATGTGCGCGCGCCCGAGGGTTCGGACGGCGACGCCGACGTCGTCGTGTTCAACACCTGCGCCGTGCGCGAGAACGCCGACAACCGGCTGTACGGCAACCTCGGCCGCCTCGCCCCGATGAAGACCAAGCGTCCCGGCATGCAGATCGCGGTCGGCGGCTGCCTCGCACAGAAGGACCGCGACACCATCGTGAAGAAGGCGCCCTGGGTGGACGTCGTCTTCGGCACGCACAACATCGGCAAGCTGCCGGTCCTGTTGGAGCGCGCCCGCGTCCAGGAGGAGGCGCAGGTCGAGATCGCCGAGTCCCTGGAGGCGTTCCCGTCCACCCTGCCGACCCGGCGCGAGAGCGCGTACGCGGCCTGGGTGTCGATCTCCGTCGGCTGCAACAACACCTGCACCTTCTGCATCGTCCCGGCGCTGCGCGGCAAGGAGAAGGACCGCCGCACCGGCGACATCCTCGCCGAGATCGAGGCCCTGGTCGCCGAGGGCGTCTCCGAGATCACCCTGCTCGGCCAGAACGTGAACGCGTACGGCTCCGACATCGGCGACCGCGAGGCCTTCAGCAAGCTGCTGCGGGCCTGCGGCACCATCGAGGGCCTGGAGCGCGTCCGCTTCACCTCGCCGCACCCCCGCGACTTCACCGACGACGTCATCGCGGCCATGGCGGAGACCCCGAACGTGATGCCGCAATTGCACATGCCCCTGCAGTCCGGTTCGGACACGGTCCTGAAGGCGATGCGCCGTTCGTACCGTCAGGAGCGCTACCTCGGGATCATCGAGAAGGTCCGCGCCGCGATCCCGCACGCGGCGATCACCACCGACATCATCGTGGGCTTCCCCGGCGAGACCGAGGAGGACTTCGAGCAGACCCTGCACGTCGTCCGCGAGGCCCGGTTCGCGCAAGCGTTCACGTTCCAGTACTCCAAGCGGCCCGGTACGCCCGCCGCGACCATGGAGAACCAGATCCCCAAGGAGGTCGTCCAGGCGCGTTACGAGCGTCTCGTCGCCCTTCAGGAGGAGATCTCCTGGGAGGAGAACAAGAAGCAGGTCGGCCGCACGCTCGATCTGATGGTCGCCGAGGGCGAGGGTCGCAAGGACGGCGCCACCCATCGTCTCTCCGGCCGCGCCCCCGACAACCGCCTGGTGCACTTCACCAAGCCCGAGCAGGAGGTCCGCCCCGGCGACGTGGTCACGGTCGAGATCACCTACGCCGCCCCGCACCACCTCCTCGCGGAGGGCGCTGCGCTGGAGGTGCGTCGCACGCGCGCGGGTGACGCCTGGGAGAAGCGGAACGCGGAGAAGGCCGCCAAGCCGGCGGGCGTGCTGCTGGGCCTGCCGAAGATCGGCGCACCGGCTCCCCTGCCGGTCGCTACGGGGAGCGGCTGCGGCTGCGACTGACGGCGGTCGTTCAGGCGCGGACGCCGAGGGCTACCGGGGCGCCGACGCCTATGGTGGCCGAGGCGCCGAAGTAGATGGTGACTGCGGCGCCGATGTCGATGCTGACGGCGGCGTCGGCGATGGCGGTGACGGCAACGGGTGACCGTGTCGGTCGGGTGACGCCCGGCCGCCGTACGGCGTTACGCTGCCGATCATGCTTGTCGCCGCCGCAGTCTGCCCCTGCCCGCCCCTGCTCGTGCCCGATGTCGCCGCAGGCGCCGCCTCCGAGCTGGACGCCGCGCGTGCCGCGTGCACGGACGCCCTCGGTGTCCTCGCCGCGGCCCGGCCTGACCGGCTGGTGGTCGTCGGGTCCGCCGACGAGAGCGGACGAGGACCGCATGCGGAGGGGGCGAGGGGCTCGTTCCGCGGGTTCGGAGTGGATCTGTCCGTATGCCTGGGCGCGGCCAGCGACGCCGACGCCGACACTGACACCGGCAGTGTCGGTGACGGGAAGGGAGCACCCGGGCGGGTCCTTCCCCCCTCCCTCGCGGTGGCCGCGTGGCTGCTGGAGCGGGTCGGGTGGTCGGATGCCCCGATCGATGGACTCGGTGTGGGGGAACCTCTTTCGCCCGAGCGGTGTATCCAGGTCGGAAGAGACATCGCCGCCGGGGCCGAGCGGGTGGCGTTGCTGGTGATGGGCGACGCCAGCGCATGCCGCACGCTCAAGGCCCCCGGCTACTTCGACGAGCGGGCGGCACCCTTCGACGCGGAGGTAGCGCGTGCGCTCGGGACGGCGGACGTGGCGGCACTGCGGGCACTGGACGCCGATCTGGCGTACGAACTGAAGGCCGCCGGCCGGGCCCCTTGGCAGGTCCTGGCCGGCGCCGCCGAGGGAGCGGGCCTCGGCGGAACCCTGCTGTACGAGGACGCGCCGTACGGGGTGGGATACGTGGTGGCGAGCTGGTCGTGACGCGATCGGCGCGAGGGTAGGACGAGGCAGGACCCGCAGGATCCGCAGGACCCGCAGGATCCGCAGGGTCCGGAGGGTCCGGAGGGTCCGCAGGGTCCGGAGGGCCCCGGACACGGCGGACGGCCGGGAGCGTGATGCTCCGCGGCCGTCCGTCGATGCGCCGTGCCGTTCAGGATGCCGGCGGCGGTGAAGCGGGCGGGGGCGAGGCCGGCGGTGTGCCTCCGTCGCCGCTCGGACCGGTGCCGGGCCCCGTGCCGGCCGGATCCGTACCCTCCTTGCCCGCGAGGCGGTCCATGGCGTCCTTGGCCTTGCCCGTTCCGGTGTGGATCGTTTCGCTGTACTTGCCCTTGGTCTTCTCGTCGACCGCCTTCGCGGCCTTGTCGAGACCACGCTCGATCTTGTCCCCGTGCTGCTGCGCGAGACCGGAGACCTTCTCCTTCGCCGGACTGAGCTTGGCCTTCATGTTGTCCAGGAGACCCATGGTTCACCTTCCGTGGCGGGCGGTTACGTGCGGGCGCCTTCCCCGGCCTCGTTGTCGGCAACCTCTTCGGCGGACTGCTGCTTGGGAATCTCGACGCCGTCACCGGTGGCGTCTTCGGCGGCGACGGCCGCTGCCGCCGTCTCCACGGCCGGGCCCTCGGCCTTGGCGTCCGCCGCGGCCTTGATCTCCGTCTCCGTGTCCGGCTTCGTCGACCCCTTCGCCTCTGCCGCCTCCTGAGCCGCGGGCTCGGCCGTCGCCGCGTCGGCCTGCGCCTCGGCGGGTGCCGCCTCCTTCGTGACCTTCTTCCTCCGGAGAAATTGTGCGAAAACGCCCATATCCACTCCATACGCTACTCATGCGGGCGAAATCCCGCGCATTCCGGTGCGTCCGTTTGCGTCGCCCGGGTCGCCGCCTCTGTGAACGGGCGGCGGAGAACCTCGCAACTGGGAACGACCTCGCCCCCGGACCGTCACGTAACTCGTTCGAGGCCACTGGGGGAGGTTTGCGAGACTGGGGCGGTGAGCAGCACACCCCCCGCCCCCCGTGTCATCGCCGTCGTCGGACCCACCGCGGCCGGAAAGTCCGATCTGGGCGTCTTCCTGGCCCGGCGGCTCGGCGGTGAGGTCGTCAACGCCGACTCCATGCAGCTCTACCGAGGGATGGACATCGGCACCGCCAAGCTGACGCCCGCGGAGCGTGCCGGCGTCCCGCACCACCTCCTGGACATCTGGGACGTGACCGTGGCCGCATCCGTCGCCGAGTACCAGCGGCTCGCGCGCGAACGCATCGACGCACTGCTGGCGGAGGGGCGTTGGCCCATCCTCGTGGGCGGTTCCGGCCTGTATGTCCGCGGGGCGGTCGACAACCTCGAGTTCCCGGGCACCGACCCCGAGGTCAGGGCCCGGCTGGAGGACGAGCTCACCCTGCGGGGTTCCGGCGCGCTGCACGCCCGTCTGGCGGCCGCCGACCCCGAGGCCGCGCACGCGATTCTGCCCAGCAACGGCCGACGTATCGTCCGGGCCCTCGAAGTCATCGAGATCACCGGCAGGCCCTTCACCGCCAACCTGCCCGGCCACGACTCCGTCTACGACACCCTGCAGATCGGCGTCGACGTGGCCCGCCCCGAGCTCGACGAGCGCATCGCACGCCGGGTCGACCGGATGTGGGAGTCCGGACTCGTGGAGGAAGTGCGCCAACTGGAGGCGCAGGGGTTGCGCGAAGGGCGTACGGCCTCCCGCGCGCTCGGCTATCAGCAGGTGCTCGCGGCGCTCGCCGGGGAGTGCGGCATGGACGAGGCGCGGGCGGAGACGATTCGTGCCACCAAGCGCTTCGCGCGCCGTCAGGATTCATGGTTCAGGCGCGACCCGCGGGTGCATTGGTTGAGTGGGGCTGCGGCGGATCTCACAGAACTTCCGCAGCTCGCACTGACGTTGGTCGAACGACCGGTTACAGCCTGATCACGTCATGGCATCGGGACGCTCCGGCAGTCATCGCGGCCTCCAACGCCGTGCCATCATCGAGCTTCGATCGACCAAGTGGAGTCCAAGTTGGGAGGGCGCGTGGCGATGGAGGCCGGCCCTCGCGACACCGCACAAGGTACCGAACACCTCACCGCGGAGAACGGCGAACCGGAGCAGGACGACGACCGTCTGAGCTACGGCCGTCTGAGCTCCGACGGGCCCGACGAGACGCCGGACGGGGTGACCGCCGACGGCCCCGAACCGGAGGAGATGTTCCCGGGCGGTCCGGAGGTCGAGGTAGAGCTTCGTCCGCAGCGCCGGCTGCGCATCTGGCAGCTCGCGCCCATCGTGAGTCTCGCCGCGGTCGGCTCCCTGATGTTCGCCTTCCCGCTCGCCTTCGACTTCGGCGACAGCGGCGCCGTGATCGCGATGCTGGGGCTGCTGATCTGCTCGTGCTCGGCCGGCTGGGGCATGATGGCCGCCCGCCGCGTCGGGTACACGTTGCCCGGGCTGCCGCAACGCGGCTCCGGCCGCCGACCGGACTGGCGTGTGGTGATCGCCTACGTCGTACTGGTCGCCGCTGTGGTCGTCCTCGCCGTCTGGCGCGTGGCGCGACTGCGCTGACGCGGGGCGGGGGCCGGGTGACCGACCCGGACGAGCCCCGTGCGCGCGGCAGTGCCGACCCCGCCACGATCACGCGCGTCCCACCCGCGCGTGGGGGTGTGCATCCCAGCCCGGGCCGCGATCGTCTCCGGTCGCGAGTCCCACCCGCGCGCGGGAGCGTGGACCTCCGTTCAAACCATGCTCGTCTCCGGGGCGCGAGTCCCGCGCGGGAGCGTCGACCTCCGTCCGAACCGTGCTCGTCTCCGGTGAGGACGCGAGTCCCATTCCGCGCCCGTGGGGCCCCCACCCTCCGCCGCGACCACGCGCGTCCCCAGGCCGCGACCGCCACGCCCGTGCAGGCCGGAGTGTCGGGGCCACCCCGTACGATCGAGGAATGAGCACGCGGATCGCCTTCCTCAAGGGGCACGGCACGGAGAACGACTTCGTGATCGTCCCGGACCCCGAGAACGCCATCGACCTGCCCCCGGCCGCCGTCGCCGCCCTCTGCGACCGCCGCGCGGGCATCGGCGGTGACGGACTGCTGCACGTCGTGCGGTCCGTCGCGCACCCCGAGGCCAAGGACATGGCGGCCGAGGCGGAGTGGTTCATGGACTACCGCAACGGCGACGGCTCGATCGCGGAGATGTGCGGCAACGGCGTGCGCGTGTTCGCGCGCTACCTCCAGCGCGCCGGGTACGCCGGTGAGGGCGACCTCGCGATCGCCACACGTGGGGGCGTGAAGACCGTGCACATCGCCAAGGAGGGCGACATCACGGTCGGTATGGGCAGGGCACTGCTCCCCGAAGGGGACGTCACCGTGAGCGTCGGCGAGCGCAACTGGCCCGCGCGGAACGTGAACATGGGCAACCCGCACGCCGTCGCCTTCGTGGAAGACCTCGCGCACGCGGGCAACCTGTACGACCCGCCGCCCTTCAGCCCGCCCGCCGCCTACCCGGACGGGGTCAACGTCGAGTTCGTGGTCGACCGCGGCCCGGGTCACGTGGCCCTGCGCGTGCACGAGCGCGGCGCCGGCGAGACCCGCTCGTGCGGCACGGGCGCGTGCGCCGTCGCCGTGGCCGCCGCCCGCAGGGACGGCGCCGACCCGGCCGTCACCGGTACCCCGGCGACGTACACGGTCGACGTGCCCGGCGGCACCCTGGTGATCACCGAGCGGCCCGACGGCGAGATCGAGATGACAGGCCCCGCCGTGATCGTCGCCGAGGGCGAGATCGACGCGGAGTGGCTGGAAGCCTCCGTTCGGTGACCCGGGCGCTGTCATGGGACGCGAAATCGTAAACCTCCGAACCGTCGCTCGAATGGGTGATCCTTTTCACGCTCGGCGAGAGACGGTCAGACGCACGTGATGGGCTCGATAGCATCAAGCACCGGCCCGGACGGGGGACCGATGCCACCCCCTGAGCCGTGTCCGCCCTGGGGCACCCCGTCCGCCGGTCCACGCAGCCGGAGGTGCCCATGAGTGCGGAGGCCACGAATCCCGCGAGCCCAGGCCCGGTGACAGCAGGCCCTGTCCTGCCGACAGTGCCCCGCAGGAAGGCCCGCGCGCGGATCGACCTGCGCCGTCTCGGCCGGGCCGCGCTGCTCGGCCCCACCGCCCGCGACCGGCTGCCCGACGCCATCGGCCATGTGGCCGAGGCCCACCGCGCCCACTACCCCGACGCCGACCTCGAACCGCTGCGCCACGCGTACGTCCTCGCCGAGTCCTCGCACCGCGGCCAGATGCGCAAGAGCGGTGAGCCGTACATCACCCATCCGCTCGCGGTGACCCTGATCCTCGCCGAACTCGGCGCCGAGACAACGACCCTGACGGCGTCCCTGCTCCATGACACCGTCGAGGACACGGACGTGACGCTCGATCAGGTCCGCGAGCAGTTCGGCGAGGAGGTCCGCTTCCTCGTCGACGGCGTGACGAAGCTGGAGAAGGTCGACTACGGCGCCGCCGCCGAGCCCGAGACCTTCCGCAAGATGCTCGTCGCCACCGGCAACGACGTCCGGGTGATGTCGATCAAACTCGCCGACCGCCTGCACAACATGCGCACCCTCGGTGTGATGCGCCCCGAGAAGCAGGCCCGCATCGCCAAGGTCACCCGTGACGTCCTCATCCCGCTCGCCGAACGACTCGGTGTGCAGGCGCTCAAGACCGAACTTGAGGACCTGGTCTTCGCGATCCTGCACCCAGAGGAGTACCAGCACACCCGGAAGTTGATCGTCGACAACGCGTCCCGCACGGACGACCCGCTCGCCGAGGCGGCCGACGAGATGCGCACGGTGCTGCGAGACGCCGACATCCAGGCCGAAGTCCTCATCAGGCCACGGCACTTCGTCTCGCTGCACCGTACGGCCCGCAAACGCGGCCGGCTGCGCGGCTCCGACTTCGGCCGGCTGCTCGTGCTGGTGAACGAGGACGCCGACTGCTACGGCGTCCTGGGCGAACTCCACACCTGTATGAAGCCCGTGGTCTCCGAGTTCAAGGACTTCATCGCCGTACCGAAGTTCAACCTGTACCAGTCGCTGCACACGGCCGTGGCCCGCGAGGACGGTCAGGTCGTCGAAGTCCTCATCCGCACCCACCAGATGCACAAGGTCGCCGAGGCCGGTGTCATCGCGCTCGGCAATCCCTACGCTCCTCCCGCGGAGGAGCAGAACGTCTCGGGCGACGGCGAGCGGGTCGACCCCACCCGGCCGGGCTGGCTCTCCCGCCTCCTCGACTGGCAGGAGGCCGCGCCCGACCCCGACACCTTCTGGTCCACCCTCCGCGAGGACCTCGCCCAGGACCGCGAGATCACCGTCTTCCGCCCCGACGGCGGCACCCTGGGTCTGCCCGAGGGCGCGACCTGTGTGGACGCCGCCTACGCGCAGTACGGCGAGGACGCCCACGCGTGCATCGGCGCGCGCGT
Organism: Streptomyces violaceoruber; assembly: GCA_000720805.1. Classification (GTDB taxonomy): domain Bacteria; phylum Actinomycetota; class Actinomycetes; order Streptomycetales; family Streptomycetaceae; genus Streptomyces; species Streptomyces cellulosae_A. Next base: position 113,896 of record JODI01000008.1, on the reverse strand, counting down.
CAACGGACGCCTGGCGACCCTGAGCACGGTTCTGAAGGACGGCGACACCGTCCAGCTCCTCATGGGCCAGGACCCCGCCTCCGAGCCCTCCAGGGAATGGCTGGAGCACGCCCACACGCCCGCCGCCCGGATCGCCATCCAGCGGTGGATCGCCACGCACCCGGCCCCCGCCGCACCGCTGGACGGGGGGTCGGCGCCGTCCCCCCAGCCGCCCGTGACGGCCTTCAGGTCCGGCGCCGAAGGCCTCGCCCCCCGGGCCGCCGCCGACCGTCCCACCACCGCACCCGCCGACGAGGCGCCCCCGGTCGGCCGCCCCGCCGCCGCGAACGCCGTGGTCGACCAGCCCGGGGCGAGCGTACGGCTCGCCGGCTGCTGTACGCCCGTACCGCCCGACGAGGTGACGGGCTTCGCCGTGCGCGGGGGAGCGGTGACCGTCCACCGCGCGGAGTGCCCGGCGGTAGAGCGTATGAAGAGCGCGGGGCGCGCGGAGGTCGGCGTGCGCTGGGGGGACACCAGCGGGTGCCGGGTCACCCTGTTCGCCGAATCGTTCGGCCGCCCGCATCTGCTCGCGGACCTCACCGAGGCGATGGCCCTGGAGGGGGCCGAGATCGTCTCGGCGACCGTCGAACCCCCGAGCCGACAGCGCGTACGGCACACCTACACCGTCCAGCTCCCGGACGCGGCCCACCTGCCGGCCCTCATGCGGGCGATGCGCAATGTCCCCGGCGTGTACGACGTGAGCCGGGCACAGCCGCAGGCGCTGGGGGACTGAGGCGCCCGCGGGGCCGGTCGACGGGATTCACCTGCGAGGTTCCGGAACGGAACACCCGCAGAGCTCCCGGAGTGCGTCACCCGCCGGGCACCGGCCTACCCGTTCGAGTGGCTGATCGCGTGCCGTCGTCGCCGGGCACGCTCGCGCTGGTAGCGGTGGTGCATGCCGCTCAACCCCTGCACCCCGGCTCCCCGAGCCCGCCTCAGAACCTTCGGACGTCTGAAGAGGCCAGGACGCCTGAGGACCCCAGGACGCCTGAAGGCGACCGCACTGCTCGCCTCCGCCGTCTCGGTCTGCCTCCTCGCCGCGAGCGCCCCCGCCACCCCGCTCGGTGTCGGCGACCGTCTCTTCCCGTACCTCGGCAACCCCGGCTACGACGTGGCGTCGTACCACCTCTCCTTCACCTACCCCGGCACCAACAGCGAGCCGCTGCAGGCGGTCACCACCATCGGCGCGTGGACGACCGCCCCACTGGACCGCGTCAACCTCGACTTCGCGCACGGCACGGTCGACTCGGTGGAGGTCGACGGCGAGCCCGCCGCCTTCACCAGCGTCGGCGAGGACCTGGTGGTCACCCCCGAGGACCCGCTGCCCGAAGGCAGCTGGACGCGGATCACCGTGCGGCACACCAGCGACCCGACGCCCGCCCGGAACCGCGACGGCGGCTGGGTGCGCACCGCGGACGGCCTCGCCATGGCCAACCAGGCCGACGTGGCCCATCTGGTGTTCCCGTGCAACGACCACCCCTCCGACAAGGCGATGTTCACCATCCGCGTGACCGTGCCCGACGGCTACACCGCCGTCGCCAACGGTCTGCCCACCGGCGTGCAGCGGGCCGCGCGGACGACGACCTGGACGTACCGCACCCAGCACCCCATGGCCACGGAGCTCGCCCAGGTCTCCATCGGCCGCTCCAGCGTGCTGCACCGCACCGGCCCGCACGACCTGCCGGTCCGGGACGTCGTGCCCACCGAGGACCGCCACGCGCTCGAACCGTGGCTCAAGAAGACCCCCGGCCAGATCGCCTGGATGGAGGGCAAGGTCGGACGCTACCCCTTCGAGACGTACGGCCTGCTCATGGCCGACGCCGACACCGGTTTCGAGCTGGAGACGCAGACCCTCTCTCTGTTCGAGAGAGACCTGTTCACCGGGTCCGCCCACCCCAGGTGGTACATCGAGTCGATCATGGTGCACGAGCTGTCCCACCAGTGGTTCGGTGACAGCGTCAGTCCCCGCACCTGGTCCGACCTGTGGCTGAACGAGGGGCACGCGATCTGGTACGAGGCCCTGTACGCCGAGGAGAAGGCGAAGCGCTCCATGGAGGCGCGGATGAAGGCGGCGTACAAAGCCTCCGACGGCTGGCGCGCGGCGGGCGGCCCGCCGGCTGCTCCCAAGGCGCCGGACCCCGGCAACAAGATCAGCATCTTCCGGCCGAACGTCTACGAAGGTGCCGCGCTGGTCCTCTACGCCCTGCGCCAGGAAATCGGCCGCCCCGCCTTCGAGCAGCTGGAACGGGCCTGGGTGGACCGCCACCAGGACGCCACGGCGACGACCGAGGACTTCGTCCGCCTCGCCTCCGAGATCTCCGGCCGCGACCTCGGCGGGTTCTTGGAGGCCTGGCTCTACGGCGAGAAGACCCCGCCGATGCCCGGCCACCCGGACTGGAGGTAGGCGGCGCCCGGCGTAAGGGTGTGAAATAAGACAGTGACGAGCCGGTCCGTGCCGTGCGACCATCGTCAGGTCGGCGCGGCACGGGACACGGGAATCTCCCGGAGCACTCGTGCGTTGAAAGTGGTGACGCGGCAGCTCAGAAGCTCGGCTTCCGCCCTGCCGCCGCCCATCGGAATCCCCATCGACGTAAGGACCCAATGACCTCCTCTTCATCTTCTTCCCAGGACACGCAGCGCCTCGCGCCGTCTCACCCCGAAGGTCTTCGGGCCGATGCCCTGATGGAAGAGGACGTCGCCTGGAGCCACGACATCGACGGAGAGCGGGACGGCGACCAGTTCGACCGCTCCGACCGCGCGGCCCTGCGCCGCGTCGCGGGCCTCTCCACCGAACTCGAGGACGTCACCGAGGTCGAGTACCGCCAGCTCCGCCTGGAGCGGGTCGTGCTCGTCGGCGTCTGGACCTCGGGGACCGTGCAGGACGCGGAGAACTCCCTCGCGGAGCTCGCCGCCCTCGCGGAGACCGCGGGCGCGCTGGTGCTCGACGGCGTGATCCAGCGCCGCGACAAGCCCGACGCGGCCACCTACATCGGTTCCGGCAAGGCCGACGAACTGCGGGACGTCGTCCTCGAATCCGGCGCGGACACCGTCATCTGCGACGGTGAGCTCAGCCCCGGCCAGCTCATCCACCTCGAAGACGTCGTCAAGGTCAAGGTCATCGACCGTACGGCCCTGATCCTCGACATCTTCGCCCAGCACGCCAAGTCCCGTGAGGGCAAGGCGCAGGTCGCGCTCGCCCAGATGCAGTACATGCTGCCGAGGCTGCGAGGCTGGGGTCAGTCGCTTTCCCGTCAGATGGGCGGCGGCAAGGGCGGCGGCCTCGCCACCCGTGGTCCCGGTGAGACCAAGATCGAGACGGACCGGCGTCGGATTCGCGAGAAGATGGCGAAGATGCGCCGGGAGATCGCGGACATGAAGACCGGCCGCGAGATCAAGCGCCAGGAGCGCAAGCGCCACAAGGTGCCCTCGGTCGCCATCGCGGGCTACACCAACGCCGGCAAGTCCTCGCTGCTCAACCGACTCACGGGCGCGGGCGTGCTGGTCGAGAACGCCCTGTTCGCGACCCTCGACCCGACCGTGCGCCGGGCCGAGACCCCGAGCGGCCGCCTCTACACGCTGGCGGACACGGTCGGTTTTGTCCGGCACCTGCCGCACCACCTGGTCGAGGCGTTCCGCTCCACCATGGAGGAGGTCGGCGAGTCCGACCTGATCCTGCACGTGGTGGACGGCTCGCACCCGAACCCCGAGGAGCAGCTGGCCGCCGTACGCGAGGTGATCAGGGACGTCGGCGCCACCGGCGTACCCGAGATCGTCGTGATCAACAAGGCGGACGCGGCCGACCCGCTGACGCTCCAGCGGCTCATGCGGATCGAGAAGCGTTCGATCGCCGTCTCGGCCCGTACCGGCCGGGGCATCACCGAGCTGCTCGCGCTGATCGACAACGAGCTGCCGCGGCCCTCGGTCGAGATCGAGGCGCTGGTGCCGTACACCCACGGCAAGCTGGTCGCCCGGGCCCACGACGAGGGCGAGGTGATCTCCGCGGAACACACGCCGGAGGGCACCCTGCTCAAGGCGCGCGTGCACGAGGAACTGGCGGCAGATCTGGCGTCGTACGTCCCCGCACCGCTCGCCTGAGCCATCGCGTAAACGTCGCCTCGCCGGTCTGACGTCCGACCGTCGTGGAAACGTCGCTCAAGCCGCGTGGCACAGCCCGAAGGCCCGCCCCCTGCCGACCGCAGGGGGCGGGCCTTCAGCATGTCGCGACCACCGGGCGCCGAGGTTTCCCCGACCCCACGGTCACCGACCCGCGAACTTCTTGCTGACGGAGTCGTACACACCCTGGGCCACCCCACCCAGCCGAGGACCGGCCAGCCAGCCGGCGGTCGCCGGGCCGATCGAGGTGTTGGACACCAGCGCCGGCTTGCCGTCCGAGCCCGTGGCGACCCAACCACCGCCGGACGAACCGCCCGTCATGGTGCATCCGATCCGGTACATCGTCGGATCCGCCTTGTTGATCGACAGCCGTCCCGGCTTGTCCTGGCACTGGTACAGCGCCTGTCCGTCGAACGGCGGCGCGGCCGGGTAACCGGTCGCCGTGATGCTGTCGACGCCGGTCACCGCCGGAGCCTTGAAGTTCACCGGAAGCGCAGAACCGACGGTCTCCTCCAGCGACTTGCCGTTGCCGCCGTCCTCGGGGGTCACATGAATGACCGCGAAGTCGTACGAGGCGCCGTCACCGCCCGTCTCTCCGCCCTGCTCGATCCACTGGTCGGAGGTCTGCGCCCAGTCGCCCCACCAGACACCGTAGGGAGCGACCTCCTCCCTGGTGGCGTTCCGCAGTTCCTCGGCCGGCTTGCCCTCGTCGTTGTACGACGGCGCGAACGCGATGTTGCGGTACCAGCCGCCCTTCTTGCCGGCGTGCACACAGTGGCCCGCCGTCCACACCAGGTTGGACTTGCCGGGGTGGGCCGGGTCCTTTACGACCGTCGCGGAGCAGACCATCGTGCCCTCGGGGGAGTCGAAGAACACCTTGCCCGCCTCGGGGACCTTGGCGTGGTACGTAGGCGACACGGCCTTCGCGTCCACCGGCTCGGGCGCCGGGTCGGTCACGCCCTGGTCACCGGTGAGGTCGCCTGCGTCCACGGCCTTGTCCGGGTCGTCGGCGTCCCGCATCCGGTCCGGATTCCACAGACCCTTGATGATCGGGTTGATGTACTCGTCGGCCTCGCGCAGCCAGTCGTCCCTGTCCCAGTTCTTCCAGGCGCCGTTCTTCCACTTGTCGATGTCGATCCCGTGCTCTTTGAGCTTGTCCTTGATGTCGTCCGGGATCGTGATCTTGCCGTCGCCCTGGGACGCGGCGGAGGCGCTGGCCTCGCCGCCTGCCTCGGCACCGCCCGCGTCGCAGGCCGTGGCGGTGAGCGCGAGCGCCGACGCGAGTGCGACGGCGGCCAGCACGGGGGAAGTGGTGCGGCGCGCGTTCCTCCCCCGACGAGCGGTGGACGACGGCCGTATCGATCGCATCTCTGACTCCCCCTGCGTGGACGAACATGGTGCTCCGGTGGTGATCCCGAGCCGAACCCGGCCGAAACCCAGCCGATCTCACACCGATCTCACGCCGAGTTCCTACCGGTCTCACCGACTTCGGGAACGGCCTCACACGATATGCGCTCGCCGGGGGTGACTTCCCACGGGACGGCAACGGTTTCGCTACGGGCTGCATGATCGGGCAACTCGTCCGCTGCGCTGCCGATTTGACGTCCACCGCGTCCGGACCTGTCGATGAATGTCGGACCGTCGGTCGGCTGAGGTTCCGCGTCGGTGACATCGCCCCCGGCGTAGGCGCGGCTGCCGCCTCCCTGCGCCCTCGCCTCCCGGTTCGCGTGCCATGCGTCCGGTCCGACGTGGTCCCCCTCGGCCCCTCCTCGTGATCGACGATGTCCGGGGCGACGGGACTCCAGGACGTTCGCCCTGGCTGTCACCGCTGATGGGGCGTTACCAGGCCACTTTGGTAAGCGATGACGACGAGTTGGGCGCGGTCGCGGGCGTGGAGTTTCGTCATGGCTCGTTGGATGTGGCTGCGTATGGTCAGGGGGCTCAGGACCAGTTCGTCGGCGATCTCCGCGTTGGACTTGCCGTGTGCGGCCAGCGCCATGACTTCGCGTTCGCGTTCGGTGAGGGCGCCCAGGAGTCCGGGGAGGGCGAGGAAGTCGTCGGTGTCGGGGATGGCCAGGAAGCGGGTGATGAGGGCCCGGGTGGCGATGGGGGAGAGGAGGGAGTCGCCTGCCGCGATGGTGCGGATGCTCGACAGAAGGACGTCGGCACTGACGTCCTTGCCGAGGAAGCCGCTCGCGCCGGCGCGCAGCGCCTTGGCGACGTTCCTGTCGTTCTCGAAGGTGGTGAGCACGAGGATGCGGGTCGTGGACAGCTCGGGTCGGGAGCAGATGTCGGCGGTGGCTGTCAGTCCGTCGATGCCCGGCATGCGGATGTCCATGACGACCACATCGGGCCGGTGGGTGCCGGTGAGGTCGATGGCTTCCTGACCGTCGGCGGCCTCCGCGACGACGGTCATGTCCGCAACCGAGTCGATGAGGATGCGGAAGGTGGACCTGAGCAGGGTCTGGTCGTCGGCGAGCAGAACGCGGATGGTCATGGGACGGCGCTTTCGTCGGGACTGTGGAGCGGAAGGGAGCAGGCGACTTCGAAGCCGCCCTGCGGGCGCCGGCCGGCACTGAAGGTGCCGCCTGTGGACAGGGCGCGCTCACGCATACCGAGCAGACCGAATCCGCGTCCGGAGCCGGGGGCGGCCCCTCGGGGGTCGGGAGCGGCTTCGTTGGTGATGGTCAGGGTCAGGTAGTGGGGGGTGTAGGCGATACGGACCTGTGCCGTGCGGGTGGCGGCATGCTTGGTGACGTTGGTGAGAGCTTCCTGGACGACCCGGTAGGCAGTCAGGTCGAGGCCAGGCGTGAGCCGGCGGGGCTGCCCCTCGACGGTGACGGACACCTCAAGGCCGGCCGCCGAGCAGGCGTCGACCAGGACGGGCAGCTGCTGCAGTCCTGGTGCGGGGGTCACGTCGTCCGCGGTGTCGGTGTCCTCGCGCAGGAGTCCCACGGTGGCCTTGAGTTCGCGCAGTGCCGCGGCCGTGGTCTCCGGCAGCTTGCCGATGATCTCGAACGCCTGGTCGGGGTCGGTCCGGGAGAGGTGGGCCGCGGTGCCGGCCTGGGCGTTGGCCAGGGTCAGATGGTGGGCAACCACGTCATGAAGTTCCCGTGCGATGCGCATCCGCTCCTGGATCACGCGGTGACGCGCTTCTTCCTCGCGCTGACGGTCGGCGTGGTCCGCACGGGCCGCGGCGTACTCGCGGCGTACCCGGATGTAGCTGCCGAAAGCCGCGGACAGCAGAACCCATCCCGCCGGGTTGACGATGGACAGGATCAGGGAGTCGCGGAACGAGGTGAGGAACAGCCCGGTGACGACCATGCAGCCGGCGGCCGTCAGCGCACTGTTCCAGGTGGTTCGGCGGGGTGCCTGCGCACTGGTGGAGTACTGCGCGATCAGGAGCGGGCCCATGAGCAGCGGTGTCAGGAGGTAGCCGAGTGCGCCCTGGGCCATGGTGCACAGGGTGGCCGCCGCGAGGACGTGAAGCGGGCGGCTGCTCCTCCAGCGCAGCGCGGTACAGGCGACCGCGGACAGGGCGATGCCGGGCCCCACGGCCAGCGGCTCGGACATGACCGCCCGGGTGAGGAGGACGCCGGAGACGGTGCAGCCGAACAGCAGAGCCAGCGCCGCGGCCTCGACGGCCTTCGGGCGGGTCGCTGCGCGGCGCTGCCAGCTTGTGCTCATCACACTCCGCGACAGGTCCAGGGGCAGAAATACTCACACACCCCCAGGCCGCGCCGCCGTGGTGCAGCTGCCGCGACCTGGGGGTATGTGACGCACGTCAGGTACGGGCCGGCTCCTGCGACGGTGCGGGCTCGCTGTTCGCCGGTCCGGCGCCCTGCGCGGGATGCGCGGTGAGCGCGGAGCCCTCGACGTCCACGCGTGGCAGCACCCTGTCGAGCCAGTGAGGCAGCCACCACGCCTTGTCGCCGAGCAGGGCCAGCACCGCGGGCACGAGCGCCATGCGCACGACGACGGCATCGAACAGCACCGCGACGGCGAGACCGAAGCCGATGGTCTTGATCATCGACTCGCCCGAGCCGATGAAACCGGAGAAGACGGCCATCATGATCACCGCCGCGGCGACGACCACCCGCGCGCTGTGCCGGAAGCCGGTGACGATGGCCTGGGCGGGCCGGTCTCCGCGGACGTACGCCTCCCGCATACGGGAGACGAGAAAGACCTCGTAGTCCATGGCCAGGCCGAAGACGATGCCCACGAGGAAGATGGGCATCAGGCTCATGATCGGACCCTCCTGCTCCACACCCAGCAGTTCCGCGCCCCAGCCCCACTGGAAGACCGCCACGACCGCGCCGAGGGCCGCCAGAACCGACAGCAGGAACCCGACAGCGGCCTTGACGGGCACGAGCACCGAGCGGAAGACCACCAGGAGGAGGAGCAGGGCCAGACCGATGATGACGGCCAGGTACGGAATGAGTGCGTCCTGCAGCGCCTGCGCGACATCGATGTTCATCGCGGTACTGCCGGTGACCTCGAACGTCGCCCCCGTCTCCCGCTCCAGCTCCGCACGTTCGGCACGGATGGTCTGCACGAGGTTCTTGGTGTCCTCGTCGTTCGGACCGGTGGCCGGAACCGCGGAGAAGAGCGCGGCGTCACCTGCCGCGTTGAAGCGGGCGGAAGAGACGGACACGACCCCGTTCGTACCGCCGATCTCCTGGGCGATCCGGCTCACGGCCTCCTTCGGCTCAGCTATGTCCTTGACGTCCACGACGACCGTCAGGGGCCCGTTGAAGCCCGCACCGAAGCCGTCCGCGAGAGCGTCGTAGGCGCGCCGCTCCGTCGACGAGGTGGGCTTGGACTCCTCTCCCGGCATGCCCAGTTCGAGGTGCGCGGCAGGCAGCGCGAGGGCGCCCAGGCCCGCGATGCACGCCATCAGCACGGCCACGGGGCGGCGCAGCACGAACCGCGCCCACCGGGACCCGCCGTTGGACGGGCCGTCAGTACGCTGACCGGTCACGAGTCCGCGCTTGCGCTCGGTGCGGGAGAGTACGGCGTCGGGCCACATTCCGAGCAGCGCCGGTACCAGTGTCAGGGCGATCAGGACAGCCACGACCACGGCGCCCGCGGCGCACAGGCCCATCTTCGTCAGCATCGGAACACCGATCACCGACAGGCCGGCCAGCGCGATGACGACTGTCAGTCCCGCGAAGACCACGGCGGAGCCGGCCGTGCCGACTGCGAGGCCGGTCGCCTCGTGCGGCCCGTGTCCGTTCGCACGTTCCTCCCGGTAGCGGGAGACCACGAACAGGGCGTAGTCGATGCCGACCGCGAGCCCGAGCATCGTGGCGAGCGTCCCGGTGGTCAGGGAAAGGCCGAAGGTGCTGCCCAGCGCCATGACGCAGGCCATGCTCACCCCCACCCCGACGGCGGCGGTGAGCAGGGGCAGGCCGGCAGCCGCCAGGGATCCGAAGGTGATCAGCAGGACGACGGCGGCGAGGGCGATGCCGATGGCCTCCGAAGAACCCCCGGCCGCAGGCGCGGTGGCCAGCGCGGTGCCTCCGACCTCAACCGTGAGGCCCGAGGCGCGGGCCTCGTCGATGGCCTTCTCCAGAGCCGTCTTGCCGGCGTCGGTGAGATCGTCGGCCTTCACCTTGTAGTTCACCGTGGCGTAGGCGGTGGAGCCGTCCTCGCTCACCGCGTCTGCCGTGAACGGGTTCACGGCACCGGCGACCTGGGGCTCATCGGCCGCTTTGGTCACGAGGGTGTCGATGGCCGTGCGGTTGTCGGCCGCGGTCACCTTCTCCCCGTCGGGTGCGATGAAGACGATCCGAGCGTTGGCGGCGTCGGCGTCCGCGCCCGGAAAACGCTCCCCGATCAGGTCGAACGCCTTCTGTGCCTCGATGCCCGGCATGAAGGACGTGCCGTTGTCGGCCGCGGCGGGGGCCTTGGCGGCGCCGAGACCGACGGTGCCGACGATCACCGCCCACAGCAACGTCACGAGCCAGCGACGCCGGAAGGCGGTCCGGCCCAACCGATGGAGCAAGGTAGCCACGAGAAAGGGTCTCCAGGTCTGGTCTTGGGTGGACGGCCAGCCTGACGTGAAGGAGGTGCCGAGTCATCGTGCCCCTGCTCGCACTGTCACTTGGTGACGCTGCATGAGGTGACATGCTGATGTCCTCCTCAGGTATGAGGCTTCATGAGGTCCTCTTGTGCGCACGCGTACCCCGCAGCGGTAGTCCTGCGGCAGGACGTGCCCGTACGCGCGCCCGGCCGCAGAGGGTTCGTCACGGCAAGGATTTTGAGGTAACCCGTAACCCGGTGGCGGGCTCGGGGTTGGTAGCGGTGGGGACTTGCTGCCGGTGGTGGTCGGTCGGGTCTCCTGTGCCCGATTCTCCGGCGTTTTCGAGTGAAGACTCCCGGGGTTTCGTATGTCGGGGCGGGCGAGGACGCGAGGAACCGCACGCCCCTGGACAGCGGGAGGACGGGGAGAACCGTGGCCGTGACCGAGACACCGCCCGAGGAGACCACCGCGGACAGCATCGACGTGGCCGCCGCTTCCGCGCTCGGCGGTGGTGGTGGGGTGAGGCGCTCCGGTGCGGCTGCCGGGGTGCTCGCGGGTAGGCCGGCAGGGGAGCGTCCCGCGTACGAGGGTGCTCTGAAGCGCCAGGCGGCGCGTGAGTCGGCGGCGCGCACCTACGCGCGAGCCCTGCCGATCGTCCCGGTGCGGGCGCGCGGGCTGACCATCGAGGGCGCGGACGGCCGCCGTTACCTGGACTGCTTGTCAGGCGCGGGAACGCTTGCTCTCGGGCACAACCATCCCGTTGTCCTGGAGGCGATCCGCAAGGTCATCGACTCCGGGGCCCCGCTGCACGCACTCGATCTGGCGACCCCCGTCACGGACGCGTTCACCACCGAGTTGTTCCGCACCCTGCCACCCGGACTCGCCGACCGCGCGCGAGTGCAGTTCTGCGGACCGGCCGGAACGGACGCGGTGGAAGCCGCCGTCAAGCTTGTCCGTACTGCCACCGGCCGCAACGGCCTGCTCGCCTTCACCGGTGCCTACCGCGGAACGACCGCCGGGGCCTTCGAAGCGTCCGACGACGCCTTCGACATGCGGGTCACACGCCTCCCCTTTCCGCAGGACTACCGCTGCCCCTTCGGTGTCGGCGGCACCCATGGCGCCGAACTCGCCGCCCGCTGGACCGAGTCCGTCCTCGACGACCCCGAGCCGGGCGTCCCGCTGTCCGCGGGCATGATCCTCGAACCCGTGCAGGGCGAGGGCGGGGTGATCCCCGCACCGGACGAGTGGATGCGGCGCATGCGGCAGATCACCGCCGCCCGCTCCATCCCCCTCATCGCCGACGAGGTCCAGACCGGCGTCGGCCGCACGGGAGCCTTCTGGGCGGTGGAACACAGCGGCGTCACTCCCGACGTGATGGTCCTCTCCAAGGCCATCGGTGGCAGCCTGCCCCTGGCCGTAGTGGTCTACCGCGACGACCTCGACGTGGGGGAGCCCGGCGCCCACGCAGGCACCTTCCGCGGTAACCAACTCGCCATGGCCGCGGGAACGGCAACCTTGGCCTACGTCCGCGAAAACCACCTCGCCGAGCGCGCGGCCACCCTGGGCTCCTGCCTGCTGACCCAACTCAGCGAACTGGCCCGGCAGTTCTCGGTGATCGGGGAGGTGCGAGGGCGGGGGTTGATGATCGGGGTGGAGATGGTGGGAGAGGGAGAAGGAGGGGGAGAAGGAGGGGGAGAAGGAGAAGGAGAGACGGGCTCCGAGCGCGGCGGGGATTTCCAGGGCGCTGGTGAGCTGCGTGGCGTTGGCGGCCCCTGGGCCGGCCTTGAGGGGGCGTGTGATGCGGTGCGGGGCAAGGCGCCGGAGCATGCCCGCGCACCTCGTCCCGCCGCCCCCGAACTCGCGGCCGCCGTCCAACAGGAATGTCTGCGCCGCGGCTTGATCGTCGGCCTCGGGGGACGTCACGCCAGCGTCGTACGACTGCTTCCTCCGCTGACGATCAGTGACGAGCAGACGGCAGCCGTTCTGGACCGCCTGACCGACGCGGTGGAGACGGTGGCCCGCAGTCACGCCCGCGGCGAAAAGCAGCACCAAAGGTGAGCGGGGCGGAGCGAAGGATGTCCCCCTTCGTCTCCAAGGGAGTTCGTGCGTCCGGGTGGGTTTGTGCGTCCGGGTTGGCTCGTGCGTCCGGGTTGGCTCGTGCGTCCGGGTGGGCTTGTACGTCCGGGTGGGCTTGTACGTCCGGGTGGGGTGGGGTGTCCGTGTCGGTACGGAGTTGCGCGTATGCGCGGGTTGGTGTGTCGCGATGGGCGGATGCGCATGCGCAGGCCCGTGCGTCGCCGTGGGCTTGTGTGTATTCAAGGATTGGTGTGTCGCTGTCGGCTTGTGCGTACCGGCAGATCCGTGCCACGGCTTCGCCCTGCGGGCGGGCGCGGGCTGATGTGCCCCAGCGCGATGACAGGGCCCGCGGTCGGAACCCGGCGGCTGCGCCGTGGCGCAACCGTCGAGTCGCTCATGGGGAGACCTCGGGGTCACCGGCGCCGTCCGTTCGAGGGTGCTCCTCGCGCGACATGCCGAGCTGTGCGTCCGTGCGGCTCGGCGCACCCGTGCCGGGTCGTGCGTCCGCGAGCGTCGGTCCGCCTGCATGGGCCCACGAGGCTGCCCGGGCGCCCACGCGAACGCGTATCCCCACGCCGGATCATGAGCCGAGGCCGCGTTCTGCGTTCGCGCCGGATGGTGCGTCCGTGTGGGCCCGTGCGGGCGCACTGGCTCGGTGGCACATACCCGGACGTCCGGACCCGGGTGCTCGGCATCCTTCGCTGACTGAGTGGCCCCGAACATCGCTCACCTCCCATCGAACCCCTCGCCCGCTGTTTCCCTCTCTGCAACGCCCGGCCCGCGCCCGCTCTTGCTCCACCACGACGCCGAATCACCCCAGCTGCACGAGCCAGCACCATCCTGAGGATCACGCCTTTGAACGCCAGCTTCACCCCCGGCACCGACACCGCCGCCATCCCCTCAGCGGGCTCTTCCGGCACGATGTCACCAGACCTTTCCGACGACCGTGTCCCCCACTCCCGCCGGCCACCGTTCCCGCCGGCCGCCGTGCCAGTTGCCGCACCATCCGCACCTTGCACACCATCCGCACCGCCGGCCGCCGCGCGGGCCGATCGGAGGCCGGCGGAGCCCTCGGCTCCAGAGGGAACCGCCTCGCCCGGAGGAGAGAAGAGCCCCCCGACGCCGAGGGCAACGTCGGTCCAGGACAGCGCCCCGGTGGGCGGGTTTCGCGGCGATGCACTGGACCTCTTGCAGCACCCGGACCCGAACACCGCAGCCGAGGCCGCCGCTGTGGAGAACCTGCTCCGTTGCTGGGTACGTGAGGCCAACCTCCTCGCCGCCCCCGACAACGGCATCCTCCGCATCCCACTCCCGGCCAGCGGCACAGCTCTCCTCGCCCCCGTCCACTACTGGTCACCAACGGGATGGCACCGCTTCGGTCTCCCACACCTCGCCGGAAACTCCGACCAGTCAACGCCTGCGGACGCCGTGACGGTCGCCGCGCTGCTCACCAGGGAAACGCTCAACGACACAGCCCTGGGCCTCGCCTCCCTCAGTCACACGGGGGTCAAGGGGCCGAAAGCCCATCCCTCACCGGCACCGCACACCCCTTCACCTCCCGCTTTCGCCTCTACCGCGAGCACTCCCACAACCACCCCCACCACTCCATCTGCCGACCCCGCGAGCGCTGCATCCGCTTCCTCCGTCGCTGTCCGCGCCCGCTCCCATGCGCCCGCCGCAGGCGCCGCCGATCTCGTCGCGCGCGTGGCCGACTCCGTCCGGCGAACCGGCGCCTTCCTCAGCGAACGCCGGAAGCATCCCGCCGACGCCCCCGACCTCTTCCTCACCGCCGAACAAGCACTCGTGCTCGGACACCCCTTCCACCCCACCCCGAAGAGCCGCGAGGGAGTCTCCGAAGCCGAAGGCCGGTTGTACTCACCCGAGTCGCGCGGATCCTTCCCCCTGCACTGGCTGGCTGTCGCTCCCTCCGTACTCGCCACTGACTCGGCCTGGACCGAACGCGGCCGCCCCGTCGCCGCTGGCCGGCTCACCGCCCGGCTGGCAGGAGCCGGGCTGCTGTTGCCCGACGGCTACACGGCCTTGCCGCTGCACCCCTGGCAGCTGCGTGAAGTCCGGTACCGCCCCGAAATCGCGGCCCTGCTCGAGGCCGGGCTCCTGCAGGACCTCGGCACTCACGGTGCCCCATGGCACCCCACGTCTTCTCTGCGAACCGTCCATCGCTCCAACGCCCCGGCCATGCTCAAGTTGTCTCTTGGCCTGTGCATCACCAACTCCCGGCGTGAGAACCTCCGCAAGGAACTCCATCGCGGTGTCGAGGTCCACCGGTTGCTCCGCAGTGGTCTGGCCAAGGAGTGGCACGTCGCCCACCCCGGGTTCGACGTCGTCCGCGACCCGGCCTGGGTGGCCGTCGACGGACCGGGCGGCGATCCCCTGCCCGGACTCGACGTGATGATCCGCCACAACCCCTTCACCCCCTGGGACGACGTTTCCTGTGTCGCAGGACTCGTCTCCCTCCGGCCTCATCTCCGCACGGGTGCTCTCGGCGGAAGCCAGGAATCCGGTGGACCCGTACTGCGGTCCCGCCTGGCCGAAGTCGTCACACGCCTCGCCCACCGGACCGGCCGTTCCCGAGAGGCCGTCGCCGCAGAGTGGTTCCTGCGCTACCTCGAACAGGTGGTCCGTCCGGTGCTGTGGCTCGACGGGGAGGCGGGGATCGCGCTGGAGGCACACCAGCAGAACACTCTGGTCCTGCTGGACGGCGAGGGTTGGCCCGTCGGCGGCCGATACCGTGACAACCAGGGGTACTACTTCCGCGAATCCCGACGCACGGAGCTCGGCGCCCGGCTACGCGGAATCGGTGAACACAGCCACACCTTCGTCTCCGACGAGGTCACTGACGAGCGATTTGCCTACTACCTCGCGATCAACAACGTCCTGGGACTCATCGGCGCGTTCGGCTCCCAACGCCTTGTTGACGAACGGCTGTTGCTTGCCGCCTTCCGCCGCTTCCTCACCGGGGCGGCCTCGGGCCCGGCCCGGCTGAGCAGCACCCTGCCCTCGCGCCTCCTCGACTCACCCGTGCTGCGCTGCAAGGCCAACCTGCTCACCCGCCTCCACGGCCTCGATGAACTTGTCGGCCCGGTGGACACCCAGTCCGTCTATGTCACCATCGCCAACCCCCTGCACTCTTGACCGCGCTCCTCATCCCCGCCCCCCATCCGGGATCGGCAGCCCTGATCGCCATCGCCTCCCTGCCTTCCCTGACCGGCACTGCTGATCACCACCGACTTCCTGCCCTTCCTGACCGATCCTCCGGCCACCACCAACTCCCTTCGTCCTCGAGGAAACATGCCCCCTCTCCCGACAGGAGCGTCACCATGCCTCCAACCGACGCGAACGCCAATGCCGGTACCGTCCGGCGGGTCGACATCGGCTCCGACGCGAGAGCCCGTATGGGCGAAAGCTGCATCGTTCCGGGCGTACGCGTGGGCAGCCAGAGAAGTCAGGACACGCTGGACCTGTGTCTGCCCGAGAAACTCCTTGCGCACTTCTGGGAGGCGGGTGGGTCCGACACGGGCCCCGCCCGCCTCGGTGCCGAGGGCACGTCACCGCCCGCCCGTGTCCTCCCGACGGCTGACGACCTCTTCGATCGCATCGCCGACTGGGGGCCGGTCGCCACCCCCGTAGGCGTGTTCGAGCTCGTGCCCGTTCACATTGAACGGGACCTACCGCTCATCAGCCGCTGGATGAACGACCCCGCCGTCGCGGAGTTCTGGGCACTGGCCGGGCCTCAGGCCGTGACCGAGGAACATCTGCGAACCCAGCTTGCCGGCGACGGGTGCAGCGTCCCATGCCTCGGCGTGTTGGAGGGCACGCCGATGAGCTACTGGGAGCTCTACCGTGCGGACCTCGATCCGCTGGCCCGACACTATCCGGCCCGTCCCCACGACATCGGTATCCACCTCCTCATCGGCGGTGTCGGCGACCGGGGCAGGGGGCTCGGCAGTGCTCTGCTCAGGGCCGTCGCCGATTTCGTGTTCGCCAAGCGGTCTGCCTGTGCCCGCGTCGTCGCGGAACCCGACCTTCGCAACATTCCCTCCATCGCCGCCTTTCTGGGCGCCGGTTTCCTTTTCTCCGCCGAGGTCGACCTGCCCGCCAAGCGGGCCGCCCTCATGGTCCGAGACCGGTCCCTGCGCCATCTTCTGTAACGCCACGTCGCAGCGTCGTCACTTTTAGTACACCGCTCATGTCGATCCGGTTCCCACTCCCGCCGAACGGATTTCCGGCCGGACCGCACACATCCCCAACAAGCCGACGCCCGTCGGCCACAGCCGCCCGATCCGAGCCGTGACCAGCACCAACTCCACGCAACCGGCCCCGCCGGCCGAGCCGTGACCGGCACGAACTCCACACCACCGATTTCGCTGGTTGCGCCGTGACCGGCACCGCCCCCACCCCGATCGCCCGCCCGTACGTCCTACCGACCCACCGGCGGACAAAACCGAAGCGATCACGATCCTCGAACCATCCAATCCGAACCGGAACCGGCCAGACCCGACCGACACCGAACCGGTCCGATCCCCGCCCGAGGAGCACCCGGTCTTGATCCCACCCATGTTCCCCGCCTTGATCACCCGTTTGTCAGTGCCGGGCCGTAGGGTGGTCGCGCTATGACGAAGCACTCACTCCCCGAACTCCTGCATGCTGCCGTCACTGCTGTCGGCGGCACGGAGCGCCCCGGCCAGGTGACCATGGCCGAAGCCGTCGCAGACGCGATCGACGACAGCTCCCACCTGCTGGTCCAGGCCGGCACCGGCACCGGAAAGTCGCTGGGCTATCTCGTGCCCGCGCTCGCGCATGGGGAGCGTGTCGTCGTGGCGACCGCCACCCTCGCTCTGCAGCGCCAACTCGTGGAGCGGGACCTGCCGCGCACGGTCGAGGCGTTGCATCCGCTGCTGCGCCGCCGCCCGGAGTTCGCGATGCTCAAGGGCCGGTCGAACTACCTCTGCCTGCACCGCCTGCACGAGGGCGTCCCACAGGACGAGGAGGAGGGCCTCTTCGATCAGTTCGAGGCTGCGGCACCCACCAGCAAGCTGGGCCAGGACCTGTTGAGACTGCGTGACTGGTCGGACGAGACCGAGACAGGTGACCGCGACAACCTCACGCCCGGCGTGTCCGACCGGGCGTGGGCGCAGGTGTCGGTCTCCTCGCGCGAATGCCTGGGCGCCACGAAATGCGCGTACGGCGCAGAGTGCTTCGCCGAGATGGCCCGGGAGCGCGCCAAGCTCGCCGAGGTCGTCGTCACCAACCACGCACTGCTGGCGATCGACGCCATCGAGGGCGCCCCGGTCCTCCCGCAACACGAGGTACTGATCGTCGACGAGGCGCACGAACTCGTCTCGCGGGTCACCGGTGTGGCCACCGGCGAGCTCACCCCGGGTCAGGTCAACCGCGCGGTGCGCCGTGCCGCGAAGCTGGTCAACGAGAAGGCCGCAGACCAGCTCCAGACCGCCGCCGAGGGCTTCGAGCGGTTGATGGAGCTGGCGCTGCCGGGCCGCCTGGAAGAGGTCCCGGAAGACCTCGGCTACGCGCTCATGGCGCTGCGTGACGCCTGCCGCACCGTGATCTCCGGGATCGGCGCGACCCGCGACAAATCCGTGCAGGACGAGGACGCGGTCCGCAAACAGGCGCTGGCCTCGGTCGAGAGCGTGCACGACGTGGCGGAGCGGATCACGAACGGCTCCGAGTGGGATGTCGTCTGGTACGAGCGACACGACCGCTTCGGCGCCTCCTTGCGCGTCGCCCCGATGTCCGTCTCGGGCCTGCTGAGGGAGAAGCTCTTCACGGACCGCTCGGTGATCCTTACGTCCGCGACCCTGAAACTGGGTGGCGACTTCAACGGAGTCGGCGCCTCGCTGGGCCTCGCCCCCGAAGGCACGGAGGGCGAGGACATCCCTCAGTGGAAGGGTGTCGACGTCGGCTCGCCCTTCGACTATCCCAAGCAGGGCATCTTGTACGTGGCCAAGCATCTGGCGCGCCCCGCGCGGGACGGCGACCGTGCGGACATGCTCGACGAGCTCACGGAGCTGATCCAGGCGGCCGGCGGCCGCACCCTGGGCCTGTTCTCCTCGATGCGGGGAGCCCAACTCGCCGCGGAGGAACTGCGCTCACGTATCCCCGAGTTTCCGATTCTCCTGCAGGGCGAGGAAACCCTCGGTGAGTTGATCAAGAACTTCTCGGCCGATCCGAAGACGTGTCTGTTCGGCACGTTGTCGCTCTGGCAGGGCGTCGACGTGCCCGGGCCCAGCTGCCAGTTGGTCGTCATGGACAAGATCCCGTTCCCGCGGCCGGACGACCCGCTGATGAGTGCCCGCCAGAAAGCTGTGGAGGACGCAGGCGGCAATGGCTTCATGGCGGTCGCAGCCACTCATGCGGCCCTGCTCATGGCCCAGGGTGCCGGCCGCCTGGTACGAGCGTCGGGGGACCGTGGCGTGGTCGCCGTACTGGATCAGCGACTGGCCACGGCGCGATACGGGAGTTATCTGAAGGCGTCACTGCCCGACTTCTGGTACACGACGGACGGTAACCAGGTCCGGAAGTCGCTGGCTGCAATCGACGCGGCGGCGAAGCAGGTGGAACAGACGGAACAGACGGAACAGGCAGAGACGGAGTGATCGGGGGTTGGCCTGTCCCCACGTGGGGACAGGCCAACCCCCGATCCAGGCCAGTCGGCATCCCTGGGGGCCGCACAGCACAGGGCCCCGGAACCGGCGCAGAGGTCCCGGGGCCCGGTCAGAGGGCGGGGCCTTGGAGGCTCGCCCGCCGCAGCCGTCACACGCGCCGCAGCACCGCCACCACCTTGCCCAGGATGGTCGCGTCATCGCCCGGGATCGGCTCGTAGGCGGAGTTGTGCGGGAGGAGCCAGACATGGCCGTCCTCGCGCTTGAAGCGCTTGACGGTGGCTTCACCGTCGAGCATCGCGGCCACGATGTCACCGTTCTCAGCGACCGGCTGGCGGCGGACGGTGACCCAATCGCCGTCACAGATCGCGGCCTCGATCATCGAGTCGCCGACGACCTTGAGGACGAACAGCTCGCCGTCACCGACCAGCTGGCGGGGGAGCGGGAAGACGTCCTCGACGGATTCCTCCGCCAGGATCGGGCCACCTGCGGCGATGCGGCCGACCAGCGGGACGTACGACGCAGCGGGCTTGCCCGCGGTGTCGGTGGGCTGGGCCGACGAGGCCTGGTCCGAGCCGCGCACCTCGTACGCGCGCGGGCGGTGCGGGTCGCGGCGCAGGAAGCCCTTGCGCTCCAGTGCCATCAGCTGATGGGCGACGGAAGAGGTGCTGGAAAGGCCGACGGCCTGGCCGATCTCCCGCATTGACGGCGGGTAGCCGCGCCGCTGCACGGAGTCCCTGATGACCTCGATCACCCGGCGCTGCCGGTCGGTGAGTCCGGAGCTGTCCGCCCGGATGCCTGGAGGTCGGCCCGGCAGGGAGCGCTTGTGCCCCTCGGGATTCGCGGCTTCGTTCATCGCATGCACCGGCTCAAGTCGGCCCTGGGAGCGGTCCTGGGCAGTGATGGTGGCACTGTCTGCGGTGGTGGTCACGTCGGCCCCTCTCGATGGTCTCCCTGCTGCACAACGGTAGTTGCTTTCGAAAGGTTGCGCCAAACACACGTTCGAGTGAAAAAACGCGAATAACCTGACTTGATCATGTGTTTGGGTGTATGGCTGACGCGGTGCCTAGCGGGCAAAAGGGCTCATTGTTGTACTCTTCGCCGCCGGGGTGGCGACCTCATGGGTGCCGCCCCAGTTTGCCATCCGCCATCCCGTCAACCGGGAACCGGCTCCCATCTCTGCGGGAACCCCACGCGTCCTCCCTGCGGCGCCCACGGTATCTCCGCATGTGGCGAAGCGATACTGCTGTGCACCCCCGTGTGTCGCTGTGGCGTACGGACCAGCGGCACATGCCAATGCGGAAGTGCTGCGGAAGCAAGGCGTGTATGTATGGGCCAATCCCCACATCTAGTGGTTGGATTGCAGCAGCAGCCCAGAAGTTGTGGTCCCCCGGGTCATCCGGTCCGCGGCGATCGCCTATGCTGGGGGCTGCTTCGTGGGGCCCGGGAGGCCTCCTGAGGCTATTGAGTCTGCTGTGAGGAGGGTTGGAAGATCATGCACTGCCCCTTCTGCAGGCATCCCGACAGTCGCGTCGTCGACAGTCGTACGACCGACGACGGCACGTCTATCCGCAGGCGCCGCCAGTGCCCTGACTGCTCCCGTCGTTTCACGACCGTGGAGACGTGTTCGCTCATGGTGGTCAAGCGGTCCGGAGTAACCGAGCCTTTCAGCCGTACCAAGGTCATCAACGGTGTGCGCAAGGCATGCCAGGGACGGCCTGTCACCGAGGACGCGCTCGCCCAGCTCGGCCAACGGGTCGAGGAGGCGGTGAGGGCCACCGGGAGCGCCGAACTGACCACCCACGACGTGGGACTGGCCATACTCGGCCCGTTGCAGGAACTCGACCTCGTCGCCTATCTGCGATTCGCCTCCGTCTACCGGGCGTTCGACTCGCTTGAGGACTTCGAGGCGGCCATCACGGAACTCAGGGAGACGGGACCCCCCGCCGCGGACGACGAGGACCGCGAGGACGCTGCCGACGGCAAGGGTGCTGTCGCGGGGGGCCAGGGAGACGACCGCGGGTCCGGAGGGACCGCTCAGGTCCCCGAACCCGCACGCGCCGCCGACTGACCGGCGGGCCGGACGACGGAGCGTCGGACTCCGGGGCCGGCCGGACGGCGACGGTGAGAAGACCTGTTGCGGGCGTAGCGCATGGGTGCCCGCAACACCAGACAGAACACCGTGTCACGGGAACATCGTGGCACTTCAGGGCGTTTTAGCCCGTACAGGGAGGCGGCATGACAGAGACGGCGAGCGGTCCGGCACGGAGTTCCCGCGCCAAGGGCACCAAGGCGACCAAGGGACTGCGTATCGAGCGCATCCACACCACCCCCGGCGTGCATCCGTACGACGAGGTGTCCTGGGAGCGCCGTGACGTCGTCATGACCAACTGGCGCGACGGCTCGGTAAACTTCGAGCAGCGTGGCGTCGAGTTCCCCGACTTCTGGTCGGTGAACGCGGTCAACATCGTCACCAGCAAGTACTTCCGTGGTGCCGTCGGCACCCCGCAGCGTGAGACCAGCCTCAGGCAGCTGATCGACCGCATCGTGAAGACGTACCGGAAGGCCGGCGAGGACTACAAGTACTTCGCCTCGCCCGCCGACGCCGAGATCTTCGAGCACGAGCTGGCGTACGCCCTCCTGCACCAGATCTTCAGCTTCAACAGCCCCGTCTGGTTCAACGTGGGCACAGCGCAGCCCCAGCAGGTCTCCGCCTGTTTCATCCTGTCCGTCGACGACTCCATGGAGTCGATCCTCGACTGGTACAAGGAAGAGGGCATGATCTTCAAGGGCGGCTCCGGTGCAGGCCTGAACCTCTCCCGCATCCGCTCCTCCAAGGAGCTGCTCTCCTCGGGAGGCAACGCCTCCGGCCCGGTCTCCTTCATGCGTGGTGCCGACGCCTCCGCAGGAACGATCAAGTCCGGCGGCGCCACCCGCCGTGCCGCCAAGATGGTCATCCTCGACGTCGACCACCCCGACATCGAGAACTTCATCGAGACCAAGGTGAAGGAAGAGGAGAAGATCCGCGCCCTGCGCGACGCGGGCTTCGACATGGACCTGGGCGGCGACGACATCACGTCCGTCCAGTACCAGAACGCCAACAACTCGGTCCGGGTGAACGACGAGTTCATGAAGGCGGTCGAGCAGGGCGACAAGTTCGGCCTCCGGGCGCGGATGACCGGTGAAGTCATCGAAGAGGTCGACGCCAAGTCGCTCTTCCGCAAGATGGCCGAGGCGGCCTGGGCCTGCGCCGACCCCGGTATCCAGTACGACGACACCATCAACGCCTGGCACACCTGCCCGGAGTCCGGGCGTATCAACGGCTCCAACCCCTGCAGCGAGTACATGCACCTGGACAACACGTCCTGCAACCTCGCCTCGCTGAACCTGATGAAGTTCCTGAAGGACGACAGCAAGGGCCACCAGTCCTTCGAGGTCGAGCGCTTCGCGAAGGTCGTCGAGCTCGTCATCACCGCGATGGACATCTCCATCTGCTTCGCGGACTTCCCGACCCAGAAGATCGGCGAGAACACGCGCGCGTTCCGCCAGCTCGGCATCGGCTACGCCAACCTCGGCGCCCTGCTGATGGCGACCGGCCACGCATACGACTCGGACGGCGGCCGCGCCCTCGCCGGCGCCATCACCTCCCTGATGACCGGCACGTCGTACAAGCGTTCCGCCGAACTCGCCGCGGTCGTCGGCCCGTACGACGGTTACGCCCGCAACGCCCAGCCACACCTGCGCGTCATGAAGCAGCACTCCGACGCCAACTCCAAGGCCGTCCGCATGGACGACCTGGACACGCCGATCTGGGCCGCCGCCACGGAGTCCTGGCAGGACGTGCTGCGCCTCGGTGAGAAGAACGGTTTCCGTAACTCCCAGGCGTCCGTCATCGCCCCGACCGGCACCATCGGTCTCGCGATGTCCTGCGACACCACCGGCCTCGAGCCCGACCTCGCCCTGGTCAAGTTCAAGAAGCTGGTCGGCGGCGGCTCGATGCAGATCGTCAACGGCACCGTCCCGCAGGCCCTGCGCCGCCTGGGCTACCAGGAGGAGCAGATCGAGGCGATCGTCGCCCACATCGCCGACCACGGCAATGTGATCGACGCACCCGGTCTCAAGCACGAGCACTACGAGGTCTTCGACTGCGCCATGGGTGAGCGCTCCATCTCCGCGATGGGCCATGTGCGCATGATGGCCGCGATCCAGCCGTGGATCTCCGGTGCCCTCTCCAAGACGGTCAACCTGCCGGAAACGGCGACCGTCGAGGACGTCGAAGAGGTCTACTTCGAGGCCTGGAAGATGGGCGTCAAGGCGCTCGCCATCTACCGTGACAACTGCAAGGTCGGCCAGCCCCTCTCCGCGAAGACCAAGGAGAAGGAGAAGTCCGCGACCGACGCTGTCACGGAGAAGGCCGAGGCGACCATCCGCGAGACGGTCGAGAAGATCGTCGAGTACCGCCCGGTCCGCAAGCGTCTCCCGAAGGGCCGCCCCGGCATCACGACGTCCTTCACGGTCGGCGGCGCCGAGGGCTACATGACCGCCAACTCCTACCCGGACGACGGTCTCGGCGAGGTCTTCCTGAAGATGTCCAAGCAGGGCTCCACCCTCGCGGGCATGATGGACGCCTTCTCCATCGCGGTCTCCGTGGGCCTGCAGTACGGCGTGCCCCTGGAGACGTACGTCTCGAAGTTCACGAACATGCGCTTCGAGCCGGCCGGCATGACGGACGACCCGGACGTGCGGATGGCGCAGTCGATCGTCGACTACATCTTCCGCCGCCTGGCGCTCGACTTCCTGCCCTTCGAGACGCGCTCCGCACTCGGCATCCACTCCGCCGAGGAGCGTCAGCGTCATCTGGAGACTGGGTCGTACGAGCCGAACGAGGACGAGGTCGACGTCGAGGGCCTGGCTCAGTCGGCGCCGCGCGCCCAGGAGCTGAAGGCCGTGGCCACGCCGAAGGCCGAGGTCGAGGCGGCCAAGCCGGCCCCGCAGCAGGCCCACACCAGCGCCGAGCTGGTGGAGATGCAGCTGGGCATCCAGGCCGATGCCCCGCTGTGCTTCTCCTGCGGTACGAAGATGCAGCGGGCCGGCTCCTGCTACATCTGCGAGGGCTGCGGATCGACCAGCGGCTGCAGCTGATTCCGCGCACCCTCGGGGTGTGACCTGTTGGTCAGGGCGGTGGAGCCGGTTCGCCGGCGCCACCGCCCTCGGCCTTTGAGGCGGGCTCGCTGTCGTGGCCGGCACTTCAGCGAGTCCGTCGGCGGCCCGTCTGAACCGGCCCAGCTGCGGTACCGCTCGAAGCGAACCAGCGGACGGGGCCAGGAAGTCGTAACCAGCCCGCCCTGGCCGATCGCGACCGCCTGGCCGCGCGAGCGATGTGAGCGGCGTGGTCGGCTCGGCACGCGCGGCCCTCGAGCCTCGCGCGCCCGACGGTCAGGGCGTCTGTGCCCGACCCATGGTTGCCGTGAAGGTCGCGGGATCGTCGTCGAAGCCGTGGAGTCCGGGATGGAGATCCCAGGTGCCGCCGTCCTGCCGTACGAACTCTGCGACGGTCGACGCCGTCGCTCCGAGCACGCTGCCGAAGTCGTCCTCGGCCAGAACGGTGTAGCCCTCACGAATGCGCAGAGCCGGATCGAGCACGCTGACGAAGGTGCGATGGTCCGGGCGCTGCTGGATGACCACACCGACCACCACGCGCGCGTAGCGGGCGTCGAGACGGTCGAGTTCGACCGTCATGACCTCGTCCCAGCCGAAGCCCTTGCCGTCCTTGCTGTCCCGGTTCAGGTAGATGGTGCCGTCGGGGGAGCGGCTGTCGAAGTGCACCACATATGCCGGGTCCCCATAGGGATCGCCTGCCAGGTAGGTCGCGGCCACCAGGTCCAGATCGGTCGGTGGTTGCCCGGCCGCACTCGGGTTCCACTTCAGGGCGATCTCGACCTTGCGAATCCCCTTGCTGATGCCGTTCACCGGACTTCCCCTTCTCCCTGTGGTGCCGACCCGAACTTCCGGGCAGGCAAGGCAGGTTGTCCATCCTGCCACGCGCGCGTGCGCTTTCGTGGAGGAGCACTCCGCACGAGCACGACCACCGCCACGCTCCGTGGCCTTACCATGGCGCGGTGCTGGTCAAGTGGATTCGCTGCACCGTGGTGGACCGCCGCGGTTTCGAGCGGGGGCAGCGAAAGTGGGCGGGGCTTCTGGGGGAGCCGGGATTTCGGGGACAGGGGGGTGGGTGGAGCCGGGGGCGACAGGGTGTGGCGCACATCTTCGCCTTCTGGGAGAGCCGTGCCTTCTACGACTCCTTCATGGCCCGATCCCATGATCGGCTGTCGGCTGCTCAGTCGGGCACTTTCAAGGACATCCAGGCCAAGCTGTTCGACTACCGCTTCGATGTGAAGACCGGCTTCGAACCCCGATTCACGGACGCCGACCTCGTACGGGTCGCCCACTGCCGGGTCCACGAGGATCGCGCCGAGCATTTCATGCTGATGCAGGAGAAGGTCTGGAACCCCGCGATGGCCGGCTCCCCCGGCATGATCCGAGGCCTCTTCGGCGAGGCGCCGGGCCACGAGTTCCTGGTCCTGTCGATGTGGCGGTCGGCCGCCGAACACGGCAAGTACCGCACCGAGCGCGTGGAGCGACTCGCCCTGCGGGCCCAGACGGAGACGGACATCGCCTCCTTGACGGGCGACATCGTGGAGCTCGAACCGAGCTGGACGGTCTGATCTCCGGACTACTGTTCGTGTGGCCTGACGTGGTCCGTGGTGCGGAAACGGTGTGACCTACACCGTATGAGGGCCGTACGAGTGCTCGCGGGG
This sequence comes from Streptomyces violaceoruber, assembly GCA_000720805.1. Lineage (GTDB taxonomy): Bacteria > Actinomycetota > Actinomycetes > Streptomycetales > Streptomycetaceae > Streptomyces > Streptomyces cellulosae_A. The sequence goes on along the minus strand of JODI01000008.1, from coordinate 88,184 downwards.
GCCTCATCCGATCTAGGGTTTTGGCATGGCACGACCACGGCGCATCGTCCTTGTCCGGCACGGCGAGTCAACGGGCAATGTTGATGACTCCGTGTACGAGCGTGAACCCGACCACGCCCTCGCCTTGACCGAGCGGGGGTGGCAGCAGGCAGAGGAGACCGGAAAGCGGCTCCGCGAGGTCTTCGGCCGCGAGCGCATCAGCGTGTACGTCTCCCCGTACCGTCGTACGCACGAGACGCTGCGCGCCTTCCACCTCGACCCCGAGCTCATACGTGTGCGCGAGGAGCCCCGGCTGCGCGAGCAGGACTGGGGAAACTGGCAGGACCGCGACGACGTCCGCCTCCAGAAGGCCTACCGGGACGCGTACGGTCACTTCTTCTACCGCTTCGCGCAGGGTGAGTCCGGCGCCGATGTGTACGACCGGGTCGGTAACTTCCTGGAGAGCCTGTACCGAAGCTTCGAGGCCCCCGACCACCCGACGAACGTGTTGCTGGTCACTCATGGCCTGGCCATGCGCCTGTTCTGTATGCGCTGGTTCCACTGGACGGTCGCGGAGTTCGAGTCGCTGTCGAACCCGGGGAACGCGGAGATGCGGATGCTCGTTCTCGGAGACGACGGCAAGTACGCGCTGGACCGGCCTTTCGATCGCTGGCGGGATCCGGAACCGTACAGGATCACTGGGTAGAGAGGGCAGGGCGATGACCACTGACTCCTCTTCCGCCGGGCGCCTGGATTCCGCCGGGCGTCTGGATCGCGCCCTCGCCAGCCTGCGTGGAGTGGCGGTGGGGGACGCGCTGGGCTCGCAGTTCTCCGTGCCGGTGAACCACGGCCTGCTGAAGGACCGCGAACTGCCGCCCGGCCCCTGGCAGTGGACCGACGACACGGAAATGGCCGGTTCCGTGGTCGCCGTCCTGGCCGCTCACCACCGCATCGACCAGGACGCCCTGGCCCGCTCCTTCGCCGAGCACCACGACGTCGACCGCGGCTACGGCCCCGCGGTCAGCCGCCTGCTGCGACTGGTCCGCGAGGGCGGCGACTGGCGTGAACTCGCCGCCGCGCTCTTCAACGGGCAGGGGTCCTGGGGCAATGGCGCGGCGATGCGCGTCGCGCCTCTGGGTGCCTGGTACGCGGACGATCCGGAGCAGGCGATTCACCAGGCGGAGATCTCGGCCTACCCCACACATCAGCACCGTGAAGCCGTGGTCGGCGCCATGGCCGTCGCCGCGGCCGCCGCGCTGGCCGGCGCCCCGGACGGGCCACCGAGCGCCGAGGCGCTGCTCGACGGGGTCATCGCGCTCGTCCCGAAGAGTGCCGTGGGCGCGGGCCTGCGCCGGGCCAGGGACATGCTCGACTACGACGACGCGGCCACCGTCGCTGCCGTGCTCGGCTGCGGACGGCGCACGACGGCCCACGACACCGTGCCCTTCGCGCTCTGGTCGGCCGCCCGGTCGATGCGGGACTACGCGCAGGCGTTCTGGACGACCGCGCAGGTCGGCGGCGATGTGGACACGACCTGCGCCATCGTGGGAGGAGTGATCGCCTCGGGGAAGGCGGGGACACCGCCCGCCGAGTGGATGGCGCGCACGGAGCCTGTCCCGGCGTGGGTTACCGCCGCTGTGTGACGGAGCCCTCTGCGGTCCTGCCCTCTGCCGTGGCGTTCTGTGCGGTCCTGCCCTCTTCCGGGGTGACCTCCGTCGTCCTGCCCTCTTCCGCGGTCCGGTCGCCGGGCCTGGTTGACAGGCGCGCCGAAACTCTGCGTGCATGTTGGGAACTCTGCGTGACCGTGCGAGCGTTCTCATGTCATCCGCTACGTGGGGCATGAGCTCACACAGGTGGCTGACACGAGGGAGTCGCAGGAGGTGATCATGGACTTGGCGCCGGGCCTTGTGGTGGTGTTGACCGGAGTGGCCGTGGCGGCCCTGTCGAGGGCGACAGCGCCCCGCATGTGGATGGCCGGACCGGCGTCCTCGTCATCGGTCCCCCGGACGGGATCCGGCCATCCGTGGCCTTTCGTGGGGCGGCCCGGATCAGCCGAGTCCCGGCCCGGCCGTGCCGGCGAGGGCGTCCAGATCGCTCTTGCGGACCCTGATCACCAACCAGGCGGTCACGAGGGCGAGTACGGCCATCGCCGCGGCCGCGATGAAGCCCGTCGAGATGCCCTGGGCGAGCACTTCATGGCCCCAGGGCGAGGGCAGCTGCCGCGTCCTGGCGAACTCCGCCTTCTGCTCCGCCGTTCCGTCGGCGAGGAACTTCGGCACCTGCTTCTCCGCCTCGTTCTTGCTGGCCGAGCCGAACACGGTCGTCAGGATGGACAGGCCGAGCGAACCCCCCACCTGCTGCGTGGTGTTGAGCAGTCCGGACGCCGCACCGGCCTCGTGCTGGGCAACTCCGGAGACCGCGGTGAGCGTCAGCGTGACGAAGTTCAGCCCCATCCCGAAGCCGAACACCAACATCGGCCCGAGGACCCCGCCGGCATAGGAACTGTCGGAGCTGATGAGGGACTGCCAGGCCAGCCCGATCGCCGCGAGCGCCGAGCCCACCAGCATGAACGGCTTGGGACCGAGGACCGGCAGGAACCGCTGCGACAGACCCGCGCCCAGCGCGATCACGACCGTCACCGGAAGGAAGGCGAGACCGGCCTTGATCGGGCTGTAGCCCAGCACGTTCTGCACGAAGAGCACGATGTAGAAGAACATGCCGAACATCGCCGCAGCGAGGCTCAGCATGATCACGTATGTGCCCGAGCGGTTTCGGTCGGCGAACATCCTGAGCGGGGTGATCGGCTCCTTGGCGCGGGATTCGATGAACGCGAAGGCCAGCAGCAGGACCACGGCGGCCCCGAAGGAGCCGATGGTCAGGCTGTCCCGCCAGCCGTCGTCGGCCGCGCGAATGAAGCCGTAGACCAGCAGTGCCATGCCCGACGTCGAGGTCAGTGCGCCCGCGATGTCGAAGCGACCGGTGTGCCGCTGGGACTCGCTGATGTACAGCGGGGTGAGCACGGCGATCAGCACGCCGATCGGCACGTTGACGAAGAGGACCCACCGCCAGTCGAGCCACTCGGTGAGCATGCCCCCGGCGAGCAGCCCGATGGCACCGCCGCCGGCGGAGACCGCCGCGAAGACACCGAAGGCCCGATTGCGTTCCGGCCCTTCGGGGAACGTGGTGGTGATCAGTGCCAGCGAGGTGGGCGACGCTATCGCGCCACCCACGCCCTGCAGGACGCGGGCGGCCAGCAACTGCCAGGGCTCCTGGGCGAATCCGCCGAGCAGCGAGGCGAAGGTGAACAGCAGGATGCCGGTCATGAAGACCCGGCGTCGACCGAGGATGTCACCGGCCCGGCCGCCCAGCAGGAGCAGGCCTCCGAAGGTCAGCGTGTAGGCGCTGACCACCCAGGTGAGGTCGGTCGTGCTGAACTTGAGAGCGTTTTGAATGTGCGGGAGAGCGATATTCACAATCGTCGCGTCGAGTACCACCATGAGTTGGCACGCCGCGATGACGGTGAGCGCGATGCCGGGATGCCCCTCCCGGCGGGCCGCACCAGGTTTCTGATCATGGGTTAGTTGAGAGGTTGTCACTATGGGTCCCCCACAAATGCCTTAGTGAACGATTGCGTTCACTGTCGCGACAACGGTAGTGAGTCTCTACTAGAGAACGCAAGCGTTCACTCGTCTTGTCGCCGTGCCTCACATCCCCCTCTGGTGCAGCGCGGCGCTCCCCTCCCCGGAATCCCCCGCTTCCCTGTTTGCTGGAGACGCTCAGATGGTTACCTCGCACTGGACGGCTGCCCCCGCCCAGGCATCGCTTCGTCGGCGTGGCGCCGTACTCGAACGCGCGATCCTCGACGCCACCCTGGACCAGCTCGGTACGGTCGGCTGGAAGGGGTTGACGATGGAGGGGGTCGCCGCCGGGGCCCAGACGGGCAAGGCTGCGGTCTACCGTCGCTGGCCCTCCAAGGAGGACCTCGTGGCGGACGCCCTGCAGGCCGGGCTGCCGCGTCTGGCGGCGGCGCCCGATCTGGGCGACGTACGCGCGGACCTGGTCGCGCTGTGCCGGTGGGTTCGCGAGGCGATGTTCTCCCGCCCCGGGTTCGCTCTCAGGGCGGTGATTCACGAATGCGATTCCGCCGAGGCGGAGCGCCTCCATGACGTGATCGTCAAGGGGGTGGTGGAGCCGACCGTCAAGCTGCTCGGTGAGGTCATCAGTCGCGGCATTGGGCGGGGTGAGGTGCGACCTGACGCTGCGAACGGCTATGTCCTTGACGCCATTCCGGCGATGATGATGTACCGCTCCAAGATGTGCGCAAGCGAATGGAATGATCAAGATCTGGAGGAGATGATCGACCAGTTGATGCTTCCGCTGCTGCGGCCGACGCGTGGGTGAGCGAGACCCGCGGCGCCCGTGAAGCCCTTCGGGGAAACCGGGGTGTCGGAGGATGATCCCGGCGGCGTAGGCTAAGGGCGCCATGCCGTACGAACCGCCTACTCACACCGTCGAGCGCTCCCTCCGCGCCACGACCGGAGCGAAGATCATTGCCGGTGTCGACGAGGTGGGGCGCGGTGCCTGGGCCGGCCCCGTCACCGTCTGCGCGGCGATCACCGGACTTCGCCGGCCTCCCGAAGGCCTCACCGACTCCAAACTGCTCACCGTCAAGCGGCGCACAGAGCTCGACGAGACGTTGCGAGGATGGGTGACGTCGTACGCCCTGGGGCATGCCTCTCACGAGGAGATCGACCAGATGGGGATGACGGCGGCCCTGCGTACAGCGGCCGTGCGTGCCCTGGAATCCCTGCCGGTGCGTCCCGACGCGGTGATCCTCGACGGTAAGCACAACTACCTGGGTTCGCCCTGGAACGTCCGTACGGTGATCAAGGGCGACCGTTCCTGTGTGGCCGTCGCGGCGGCCTCGGTGATCGCCAAGGTTCAGCGCGACAAAATGATGGCCGAACTGGGTATCGACCATGCAGACTTCGACTTTGCGGCCAACGCCGGGTATCCGTCGCCTGTGCACAAGGCCGCACTGGAGGAGCGGGGCCCCACCCCGTACCACCGCTTGTCGTGGGCGTATCTTGATGCGTTGCCTCAGTGGCGGCACCTCAAGAAGGTCCGCAGTTGGGCGGATGGAAGCGTTCCGGAGATCGAGGGTCAGCTCGGCTTCGATTTCTGACGATTCCGCCGGCACGCATGTGCCACCCGCCGACCCGAGCCGTACTAGCGTTTGATAAATATCAACTCATGCCTCTCATTCCCGAGGAGCCTCAGATTCACGAGAGTGCCCAGGGTCCCCGCGCCACTCCGGCCAGCGGCCGTACCGCGCCGACCCCCCGTCCTGTACCCGGTCCCCGCCCCGCGGCTCACCCTCGCCCCGGTCGTCCCGGCCCGCTGCGGCCGGCGCCGCCGGTGCAACGTACGCCGCGTGACGTGGCCGTGGCCAAGTCCGCGCCGTCGGGCCCTGCCACCCCTGCCGCCGTCGCTCCCGCTGCGCCTGCCCCGCAGATCCAGCTGATCCCGGCCTCCGCCGAGGGTGCGCTCGATGCTGCCGAAGAAGCCGTCGACCTCTTGCTGGACTCCGGGCGTGCCCCCGGTGATGTGCTGGTGATCACCACCGGCGAACAGCACCCGTGGGCCGCCCATGAGCTGTCCTTCGGTGAAGCCTCCTACTGGGCACAGCACGACGCGGGTGACGACGTCTTCTACGCGGACGCCGCCGTCGCCTCCCGTGCCACGTCCCGGCCCGTGGTCGTGGTCGCCGTCAACGGCGGCCCCGGTCCGGCTGCCGCCGACGCCCTGTCGCTGGCTCACGTCCGGGCCGGTGCCCTGCTGATCGTCTGCGGCGACCCGCAGCAGATCAACTCGGTGCTGGGCGCCGGCGTCTGACCCGCATCCGGCACGTCCGGAGGCGTCGGGGTGACGAAGGTGCCGTCACGGCGGCACCTGTACGGCGGACGCTCAGGCCTGCGCGCATGCGCTTCCTGGCGCTGTGGTGCAGGCGGAGGCAGGGGGCTCTGAGTACGCGTCGCGGAGGGCTGGCCCCTTGCAGAACTCCCCGCCGTCGAGAGGCAGGCGGGGCGTTCCCGTGCGTGCGGCGCGCTGGGCGCCCGTGGGCGAGCTGGTCGCCGTAGGGCTGATCAAGGGCATGACGGCTGAATCGAGCCCGTGCTGGTGAATGGCGAGCCGCCGTCGAAACCCGCGCCCGCGTCGCCGTGGAGAGCGACGGGAGTACGGGGGAGCGCGACAGCCAAGGGCCAGTGCGAGCGGCGATCCCTGTCGGCGTCAGCGGGCCGCTGCGCGGCGCAGGACCTCCGACGCGGCGCCGCCCGTGCGCGGTATCGGCGGCGGCGCCTCGGACAGGCCGAAGGGTTCGGGCGCCGAGTCCGCGTTCGGGCGGCGCCCGCCCCGACCCTCGCCCAGCACCTGCCAACCGTCTCGGGTCAGCGTGATGTACGCCCCGCAGCGCAGTCCGTGAAGGGTACAGGCGTCACGCAGTCCCCACATCCACGCGCCGTCCTCCTCCGTCCAACGTGCGTCGCCCTCACGGCAGTAGAGCAACACGGCGGTGCGTACCGGTGTCCGGCGCCGCAGGTCGTGAGGGATGACCCGGCGGAGCTGCGCGAGCAGCACGTTGCGGAACATCCAGCCGTCCGCCGGTGCCGCTCGGCGGGTGAACGAGGCGCTCGCCGCAAGCCGCTCGTCGGGATCGAGGACCGCCACGACCGCCGTCGCCGGTTTGGGGTGATGCCGGGTGTGCAGCCCGCTGACGACCTCACGAGGATTGCGCAGCAGGGGGATTCCTGCCGCGGCCCACTCCGCGGGTTCGAGCAGACGGGCCAGAGGGTTGGCGGGTGCGGCGGACAGATCGGCAGAGGACGACGTCGACGCCGCCGAGGACGGAGCGAATCCGAAGGTCACGGTCCTCCCTTCGGCTACGCGCCCGCACAGCGGGCAGGGTCGGATTCGGGGGAGCGCGCACCGCAGCGAAGCCCTACCGGGCCACGGGCGAGCCGTGCGGGGAGCGGACTTCAATTCTTCCTGTCGAACTTGGTTGCGGCAACGAGCAATTGGGCCCGTCGACCCTTATTGAACGAATTGCTCTCTATATCCCTACCCAGCGTGTTGGGCGGCGACGCGCGGGACGTTCGAGCACGGCACGTTCGTACGGCGGGGCGGGCGACCGAGGGATGACGCGGGACTGCCAAGCACAGCGAGGAGTCAGCTTCGTACGGCCAGGACCAGTGGCAACACCCCCTGCGCACCGGACCGCAGGAGCTGGCGGGCGGCCACGGCCAGGGTCCAACCGGTCTCCGTCATGTCGTCGACGAGCAGCACCGGGCCCTCGGCGGTCCGGAGGGCCGCCTGCAGCGCTGGAGGCACCGTGAGCGCTCCGCTGAGCGCCCGCAGACGTTGGGCGCTGTTGGAGCGGGGCAGCGCCAGGTCTGCGGCGTCGTCCGTGTACGCCAGTGATCCGAGGAGGGGGAGGCGGCCCACCGTCGAGATTCTGGCGCCGAGCGACTGGATCAGCTGCGGCCGGGTGCGTGAGGGCATGGTCACCACCCCCGCTGGGCGCGGCGGGGCGTCCGGCGAACCGGAAGCCCAGCCGTCCGGTGACTTGGCCCAGTCGCTCAGGACCGTGACCACGGCGGTCACGACGTCGTCGGGGGCGGGGGCGTCCGGAGTCTGGGGCGCCAGCAGTGGACGGAGTCGGTTGCCCCAGCCGATGTCGGAGAGCCGGCCCAGAGCCCGGCCCGGGGTGGCCTGTTCGCCTGGCGGAATACGCCCCTTGAGGTTGACACCGATGGCCGGCAGGCCCGTCGGCCACATACGGCGGGGCTCCACCACGACGCCGGCCCGGGCGAGCGAGCCGTCGGCGGTGTTCAGGGCGGTGGGGGAGACGTCAACGGTGAAGCGGGGACCGGCGCAGTTGTCACATCGGCCGCAGGGAGCGGCCTCCTCGTCGTCCAGCTGCCGCCGCAGGAACTCCATCCGGCAGCCGGTCGTGGTGGCGTAGTCGCGCATGGCCTGTTGCTCGGCGGCGCGCTGCTTGGCGACCCATGCGTAGCGCTCCGTGTCGTAGGACCACGGGGTGCCCGTGGCGGTCCAGCCTCCCTTGACGCGGTGGACGGCGCCGTCCACGTCGAGGACCTTGAGCATGGTCTCCAGGCGTGTGCGGTTCAGTTCGACGAGCGGTTCGAGCGCGGGTAGCGACAGAGGTCGGTCCGCGTGAGCGAGGACGTCGAGAGTGCGACGGACGGCCTCCTCGGGCGGAAAAGCCACGGACGCGAAGTAGGCCCAGATCGCCTCGTCCTCGCGGCCGGGCAGAAGCAGCACCTCGGCGTGCTCGACGCCGCGTCCGGCGCGGCCGACCTGCTGGTAGTAGGCGATGGGAGAGGAAGGCGAGCCGAGATGAACGACGAAGCCCAGGTCCGGCTTGTCGAATCCCATGCCGAGTGCGGAGGTGGCGACCAGGGCCTTGACCCGGTTGCCGAGGAGGGCCTCCTCGGCCTGCTGCCGCTCGGCGTTCTCCGTCTTGCCCGTGTACGAGGAGACCATGTGCCCGCATTGGCGGAGGAAGGCGGTGATCTCCTCGGCGGCGGCCACGGTGAGGGTGTAGATGATCCCGGACCCCGGCAGATCGCCCAGGTGCTCGGCGAGCCACGCCAGCCGGTGGGCGGCGTCCGGCAGTTGGAGCACGCCGAGGCTCAGGCTCTCACGGTCCAGGGGACCACGCAGTACGAGGGCGTCCGAGCCGGTGCCCGTGCCCAGCTGCTCGGCCACGTCCGCGGTGACCCGTGCGTTGGCTGTGGCGGTGGTGGCGAGCACCGGGACGCCTGAGGGGAGATCGGTGAGCATGGTGCGCAGACGCCGGTAGTCGGGCCGGAAGTCGTGACCCCAGTCGGAGATGCAATGGGCCTCGTCGACGACGAGGAGACCGGTGGCGGCGGACAGTTCGGGAAGTACGTTGTCGCGGAAGTCCGGGTTGTTCAGGCGCTCGGGGCTGACCAGCAGGACGTCGACCGTGCCCGCGGCGACCTCGGCGCGGATGGTCTCCCACTCCTCGGTGTTGGAGGAGTTGATCGTCCGGGCGCGGATGCCCGCCCGGGCGGCCGCCTCCACCTGGTTGCGCATGAGCGCGAGCAGCGGAGAGACGATCACGGTCGGCCCTGCTCCGCGCTCCCGGAGCAGGGCGGTGGCCACGAAGTACACCGCGGACTTGCCCCAGCCCGTGCGCTGAACGACGAGGGCTCGGCGTTTGTCGGCGACCAGTGCCTCGATCGCCCGCCACTGGTCCTCGCGCAGCCGGGCCGAGCCGGTGCCGTCCCCGACGAGTCGGGCGAGGACCGCATCGGCTGCCGCGTGCAGTTCCGCGTTGCTCGTGTGCGTCATGTGTCCATACAACAGGACGGCTCGGACAGGCCGGCTCCGCGCCTGTGGAAAGGTCAGCACCGCCACCACTGGTTGATGTGTTCCTGACTGGAGTTATCCACAGGCTCAAGCGGAACCTCGTGATCCGCGAGATCGTCTGCGCATGACGAATCACAGCGAAACGACTGGATCCGCCGGTAACGGCGACATCGGCGGACGAGACGGATACAAGGCCCACGGAGCGCGCGACTCCGGTGGCGGAAGCGCGCGGGACGCCGGGGGCGGAAGCGCGCGGGACGCCGGGGGCGGAAGGAGCGGACCCGGCGAGCACGCCGAGTGCGTCACGTACGACGCGCAGGGAAGCGATCACCAGATCACCCTGCGCACGCCGGGCGAACTGGCCGATGCCCTGCCGTATCTCCTCGGGTACCGGCCCGAGGACAGCATCGTCCTGGTCGCCCTGCACGACCGGGGCGGACGAGGCCGGTTCGGTGGACGGGCCCGGCTCGGCATTCCCACGAACGAGGACGACTGGGAGTCCGCGGCGCGACAGCTCGCCCACGGCCTGATCGCGGGCAGCGAGCGAAGGGGCGGCAAGCCGGAGCAGATGGTCGCCTACCTCTGTCAGGAACCGGCACAGGGCGAGTCCGGACAGCAGGTCATGCAGCGACTGGCCGGCCTGGCTGGACAACTGCGCAGGGAGTGCGGCCGGCTCGACGTGCCCGTCATCGAGGCGCTGTGCATCTCCGGCGGGCGCTTTTGGTCGTACTGCTGCCCGAGTGAGGGATGCTGCCCCGTCGAGGGAATCCCGATGGGGCTGCCCGGCACCTCCGTGCTGGCGGCCGCCGCGACCTACGCCGGGCTGCAAGTGCGCGGCACACTGCGTGAGTTGCGAGCCAGGCTGCTGCCCTGGGAGACCGCCGCGGCGCTGGAACAGGAGATCGTTCTGGACACCACGAGCATGGCGCAGGTTCCCAGGATGCTCGACGAAGCCGGCCGCGTGGCCGTGGCCGAGGAGACGGTGGAGCTCGCCGAGCGGGTCATGACCCGGCTCGCCGAGGCTCCTCCCGTCTCCGGCACCCTCCAGGCGGACCTGCGTGACGACGCGCTGCTCGGACACGAGGAAGCGGCCACACTCATCCTCGGCCTCCAGGACCGCACGACCCGCGATCGGGCAGCCGAGTGGATGGAAGGTGCCGAAGCCGGCCCCGCTCTTCGCCTGTGGCGTGCCCTGGCGCGCCGCTGCGTCGGGCCGTACGGCGAACACGCGGCGGCGCTGCTCACCCTCGTCGGCTGGGTCGCGTGGTCGGCCGGTGACGAGATCGAGGCAAGGGAAGCCCTGGCCATGGCACTGGGCGCCGACCCCGACTACCTCTTCGCCCGGCTCCTGCACCAGGCCTGCAACGAGGGCCTGGATCCGGAGTCGATCCGCTCCTGCCTCCGCAGGGAACGCGAGGCTCGGGAGGGGCGGGCGCGTTCCGCCGCAGGAGAGACGGACGGTGCGGGGGAGGCTCACGTACCGCCACGCGGGCACACCGAAGTAACCGGCGATCAAGGACCCCAGGTCGTCGTCCAGCAGGTTGCCTCCCGCGGCGACGGTGACGTGGAGATCTCGTCACCTGTACCTGACGGGACCTCTCGCCGTCGGCGACGGGCACGTGCCGGATCCCGTCCGGAAGGCCGCCCTCGTCCTGCGGAAGCAGGAGGACGACCGTCCGGCGCGGACGGGTCCCGGGGCCGTACGCGGCCGACGGCCGGCACGCATCCCGGCACCCGGCGGGCGGGAGGGACACGCCCCCGGCCCTCGGGGAAGGAAATCCCGCGGCGCTCGGAAGCCTGCTCCGATGGCGTGCGGCCGGGAGGTGACGACACCGAGGGGACGCCGTGATCGGCCACCGGCGGAGCAATGGCCTGATCGACCGGGTCGCGTGCGGGCTGCTTCGCGCGGCGCGTGGTCGGGCAGGGGGCGAGCGCCGGCCAGCAAGGGGCAGCGGACTCAGCCCGACAGCGGGCGGTGGCGAGAAATGCTCCCGCAGCCGTCCGTCCCGCCGCCATTCGGTCGGCTTCCCGGGCCGTGGGCGTGACTCCGCAGAGGTGCTTCCCGTTCACCTGAGTGGTGGAACGCCTGGCCGTACCACACCGCCGAACCGCCCGTTCCCCGCAAAAGCCCCCCACCTGGCGCCGCGGACGCCCGAGGCCCACAGAGCGCAGAGGAAGTCGCCCTTGCATCAGCCGACTCCACCCTCCGCAAACGACCGTCCGCCCGGAACGCCGGCACCGACCCGGTCAGGAGGCAGCACCCCGTCGGACGAGTCCTCCTGCCTGCCCTCGGGCCGGGCAGGGCAGCCGCAGGCGGATCAGCCCGTGGACCAGGGGGACGTGCCCACCGGGCAGGGCCAGCGGCCGCCTCCTTGGGAGGAGCGGGGGCGGCGACCGTCCGTGCGCACGCGGGAGAACCAGCCCCCGCGCTCGGACCAGTCACGCCGACCGACGCCGCTGACCGCTCAGGGACGGCCGCCGAGGGCCCAGGGTGGCTCGCTGACGCCCCAGGAAGGAACTGCCACTCCCACCCCGGCCATGGGGCGCCGCCCATCTCCACCCGCCTTGCAGGGCCACCCGGCGCCGGTTCCGGCTCCCCGCCCTCCGGGCGGCCTCCCCCCGGCCCACACCGTCCTCATCTGCGTCGCGCTCCCCGGCCTCGCCATCTCCACGGAGCAGGGGCAACTGACCGGGCAGGGACTCGAGGGGTTCTACCGCGCGGGGCGACGCGTGCTCTCGCGCTGCCAGGTCCGCGTCGCCGGACGAGAACCGACCGCGATCCAGGCCCGCAGGGCCGCAGCGGACCGTGCCCGCTTCGTGGCAACGCTGCGCGCGTCTCCCGGCACCGGCCCGGATCCGGACGTCGTGGTCGAACGCATCCGGCACGCGGACGGCACCGAATGCATCACCCTGTACAGCGCGGCCCCCCGCCCGCTCCGGCTGCCGGTGGAGGTCGCGCTGGGCACAGACCTGGCAGACCTGGGAGCGATAGCGTCCGGCCACGCGGGGCCCGAACTGTCCGCCAGCGTCCACGGCTCCGGACTGCGGTGGTCCGGCCTCGGCGGCAGCGCGTCGGTCGCGGCCGACCCGCCGCCCACCGACGCGTTGGCCTCCGCAGGGCTGTTGCGCTGGGAGTTCGACCTGCCCCCGGGCGGCACCGCGCGTGTGGAACTACGCGTACAGGTCGAGGGCGCCGGACCTGTCAGGGCCGCGGGGCGGGCGGCGACGAGCCCCCTTGCTCCGGCCCGGGCGGCCGGCGACCACCCCGGCGTCCGTGCGCTGCTGCACACGAGCGTCGAGGACCTCCAGGCCCTGCTGCTGCGCGATCCGGCACACCCGGCCGACACACACCTGGCGGCCGGAGTGCCCTGGCGGTGCGGCATGGCCCCCGCCGAGGCGCTCGCCGCATCCCGGATGACGCTGCCTCTGGGCACCCGCCTCGCGGCGGGCACACTGCGCACCCTCGCACGTACGCAACTCAGCGGCCCGGCAGCGCAGTGGGGCATGATCCCCGGCCCGCGACGGGACGCCGGACCGCATCTGCCGCCCAGCTGTACAGGCACCGAGGCGACTCTGCTCTTCCCCGTGCTGCTCGCAGAAGCCCGCCGCTGGGGTCTTTCTGAACAGGAGACGGAGGAACTGCTGCCGGCGGCCGAGCGCTGCCTGGCCTGGCTGCGCACAACGGTGGGCGACGGGACGTACCTGGGCGCCACCCACCCAGGTGATCCCGTTCGCTGCGAGACGCAGGCCCACGCCCACCGGGCAGCACTCCTCGGGGCCGACCTGCTCGACACGTGCGGTCGACCGGGCGGTGAGGAGTTGCGGCAGTGGGCCCGGCAGCTGCGGACCGCCTTTCGCGAGGAGTTCTGGATCGAGGACCGCGGTGGCGGCCGACCCGCGGCAGCCCGCGCCCCCGACGGGTGCCTCGTCCCTCACCTCGGCTCCACGGCCGTCCATCTGCTCGACACCGGGCTGCTGGGCGGAGGCGACCAGGCGCCAGGGCTGCTCGACCGGGTGCAGACCGAACAGCTCGCCCGGCTTCTCGGGAGCCCCGCGCTGGATTCCGGCTGGGGCCTGCGCGGACTCGGAGCGAAGGAACCGGGCTACAACCCGTTCGGACACCGCTCCGGAGCCGTCCGGGTTCACGAGACGGCGGTCGCCGTGGCGGGCCTGACCGCCGCCGGCTACGAGAAGGAGGCCAGTTCGCTGCTGCGGGGGGTCCTGGCGGCCGCAGAGACCTTCGGTCACCGGCTCCCCGAGATGTACGGGGGAGAGCAGCGCACCGAGGGCAGCGCCCCGCTTCCCCATCCGGCGGCGTGTCGTCCCTCGGCCACGGCAGCGGCCGCCGGAGTCCTGCTGCTGACGACCCTCGCAGGCATCCGTCCCGATGCCCCGGCGGGCACGGTCACCCTGCGTCCGGTGCGCAGCGCGCCCCTCGGCGAGCTCGGACTGACCGGCCTGAGGATCGCGGGCGCCCCCTTCTCCGTACGGGTCAGCCGACTCGGCCTCGCCATGGTCGAGGAGGCTGCCGAGGGACTGCAGCTGGGGGCGTGACCTCGGACGACATGCCATCGGACGACGTCGGGGAGCGACCGTGAAGCGCTGCCGGAGAGGAGCGGGCCACGCCCGCACACGACCGACGAAGGGAGTGTTTATCGTCAAGCAGACGACTATGATCGCCGCATGCCCTACGACCCGTCAGCCTTCCCGCCCTTTGCCGTCACCGTTGACCTGGTTGTGCTGACCGTGCGCCGCCACGCCCTGTGCGCGCTGACGGTGCGCAGGGGGGAACCACCGTTCCAGGGACGCTGGGCGCTCCCCGGAGGCTTTGTAAGGGCCGACGAGGATCTGGCGCAGGCGGCGGCGCGGGAACTGGCGGAGGAGACCGGGCTGCGCGCTCACGACCCGTCCGTCCCTGTCCAGGACAACGGTGCCCATCTGGAACAGCTCGCCACCTACGGCGACCCCAAGCGGGACCCCCGGATGCGCGTGGTCAGCGTCGCCCACCTCGCCCTCGCTCCTGACCTGCCGGCTCCCCGGGCGGGCGGTGACGCCAGCAATGCGCGCTGGGCACCCGTCGAGGAAATGTTGCAGCAGGGTGGTTACGGGCGTGACGGTGAACCGGTCGCGCCACTCGCCTTCGACCACGCCCAGATCCTGTCGGACGGCGTGGAACGGGCCCGCTCGAAGATCGAGTACTCCTCGCTGGCCACGGCCTTCTGCCCGCCCGAGTTCACGGTCGGCGAGCTGCGCCGTGTCTACGAGGCGGTGTGGGGCGTGGCGCTCGACCCGCGCAACTTCCACCGCAAGGTGACCGGCACCCCCGGCTTCCTCGTCCCGACAGGCGGTACGACCACCCGTCAGGGAGGGCGCCCCGCACAGCTCTTCCACGCCGGCGGAGCGACCCTGCTCAACCCGCCGATGTTGCGTCCCGAGGTGTGACACCAGGGCACATGCGGGGGGCGGCCGACCGCTCTTGCTCTCCACACGAACCGACCTCTGTTCCGAACGGGCGAACGGGGATCCGAAGGCGCCGCTCCTCCGCCGCCGAGCATGACTCGGAATGCCTGGAAAAACGGACATAGCACGCTATCTTGCTTCAGGTGATCCAGGCCTTCGGACTGACCAGCAACCCCTGCAAGGACCTTCCGCTCGCTGTCGACGACCTGTCCTTCGAAGCGCGCGCAGGCCGAGTCACCGCACTCCTCGGACCTGCGGGCGCGGGCAAGACGACCGCGCTCAGGCTGATGCTCGAAATCCAACAGGGCCGTGGCATCACCTACTTCAGAGGGCGTCCACTGCACCGAATCGCCCATCCGTCACGCGAAGTCGGCGTCCTGCTGGGTGACGTGCCGGGCCATCCCGCCCGTACCGTGCGCGGCCATCTGCGCATGCTGTGCGCCGCGGCGGGTGTCCCCGTCCGGCGGGCCGACGAAGTCCTCGAAGCGGTAGGCCTCGTCAGCCTGCGCGACGAACGGCTCGGCACCCTCTCGCGCGGCATGGACCGCCGCCTCGGCCTGGCCTGCGCGCTGCTGCCGGAACCCCACGCACTCGTTCTGGACGATCCCGCCGACCGCCTCTCCACCCGCGAGCGCCACTGGCTGCATGGCATGCTGCGGTCCCACGCCGCCCAGGGCGGCACGGTCCTGTTCACCACAGCGGACCCCAAGGAAGCCGCGCACACAGCCGACCGCGTGATCACCCTGGACAAGGGCAGGCTAGTGGCCGACCAGGACGCCACGGACTTCGCCCGCACCCGGCTGCGCCCCCGCGTCGCCGTCCGCACCCCCCACGCCGCCCGCCTCGCGGCCCTGATCGCCAAGGAGGCCCGCACCACCCAGCGCTCCGTCGAGGTCGTACCGGAAGGCGGCAATCGGCTTTCCGTGTACGGCAGTACGTGCGCCGACGTCGGGGAGACCGCCTTCCGGCACGGCGTCCTCGTCCATCAACTCGCGGACGAGACCGGGGACATGGGGCCGGGGGCCGGACCGTTCGCCTGGGAGGCCCTGCACGCGCCGGAGGAGACACAGGACGATGCGGCGGCATCGGAATTCACCGGAAGCGCTGCTCCCGCGGCCGATGGCGCCGAGCCGCCCGTCGCTGCGGTCCAGGCCGAGGAGCGCGCTCGGGAAAACGCACGCTCCGCCGAAGAGCTCACGGCCGCCGATCCGCTGTCTCCCTTCCCGCCTCCCATTTCCGTCCGCTCCGCACCCAGCCCGCTGCGCCCGCTGCGCTACGAACTGCGCCGCGCCGCCGGAATCGGAACCGGCTTCCTCACCGTGGCAGCAATCCTCGCCGCGTCCGCCGTCACCGCCGTACTCCTGGCTCGTGTCGGACACACCCCGCAGTCGCGCCTGCTGGCCGCGTGGCCGCGGGAGCTGCCGCTGCCGCCCGCGGCCCTCGGTGCGGGGCTGCTCGGGGCACTCGCCTTCGGTGACGAGTTCCGCCACCCCGCCCTGGCGGCGGACCGCGGCACCGTGCCCCGCCGACTGGGGCTGCTTGCCGCGAAACTTCTCGTCACCGCGGCTACCGCGCTGCTGCTTGCCTTTCTGACGGTGGGCTGCGACGCCGAAGTGCTCTATCTCGTCTATGGACGAGAGGCGGCGGATGTTCCCGCCGACTGGCTTCCCCTGAGCGTCGGTTGGATCGGGCTCGTTGTCGGATGCGCGTGGTCGGGCGTGCTGGCCGCCGGCGTCTTCCGGTCCACCACGGCCGGACTCGCCGCGGTGGTGGCTGTGCCGGTTCTCGTCGTACCTCTCGTACAAAAGGCCTTGGAGGGGGCGTCAGTGCGGACCGCGGCCGGGTTTCCCATGCGGCTGCGCCAAGTGTTCCTACTGCAGTGGCCCTTCGGCGGAGAGCGCTATCTGTCCGCCGTCGCGCGCGTGCTCGTCCAACCCGTCGGCAGCGCGCTGGCGTTGTCGCTCAGCGCCCTGCTCTGCGCGTATCTGCTCACGACCCTGCGCAGCAGGGTGCGCTGACAACCGTCCAGGCCCTTCCGGTCCCGCCCTGCACACAACTTCCCGGGGAAAGCCCATTTCTTTCCGATAAGGCGTCAATTGCGACGGGGTGAGCGATCACCCTTTCGTGTGCTTTTCACCAAAGACCTCAAGGGAGTTGGAGACAGCGCCGACAAAGGATCCGTGAGTACCCTTGCGCACACCATGATGACCGCCGCCCGCTCCGCAGACTCCGGCCTCGCCGGCCCGGGCGAACTCGACCGCTACCCCTACGCGGAGGCCGCCGCCGTCGACCGTGTCGGAGCCCCCGTCTGGGACGGTGCGGACCCGGAGCTGGGCCGCGTGGGCCGCCGCGCCGCCGGCAGCCGCGGACGCGGACTGCACGGCCAACTCGTCCAACAGCTCGGCCAGATGATCGTTTCCGGTGACCTGGGCGCCGACCGTCCCTTGGTGCCCGAGGAGATCGGCCAGCGCTTCGAGGTCTCCCGTACCGTCGTCCGCGAGTCGCTCCGCGTCCTGGAGGCCAAGGGCCTGGTCAGCGCCCGTCCGAACGTCGGCACGAGGGTGCGTCCCGTCAGCGACTGGAACCTCCTCGATCCGGACATCATCGAGTGGCGGGCCTTCGGCCCGCAGCGTGACGACCAGCGCCGCGAGCTGAGCGAGCTGCGCTGGACGATCGAGCCGCTCGCCGCCCGGCTCGCCGCGGGGCACGGGCGTGAGGACGTCCAGCAGCGGCTTGCCGACATGGTCGAGATCATGGGCCACGCCATGGCGCAGGGTGACGCGCTCACCTTCTCGCGCGCCGACGCGGAGTTCCACTCCCTGCTCATCCAGGTCTCGGGCAACCGGATGCTGGAGCACCTTTCCGGGATCGTGTCGGCCGCCCTTCAGGTCTCAGGCGGCCCGGTCGCCGGTTGCGATCGGCCGACCGAGGCCTCGCTGGCACACCACGGTCGGATCGCCGACGCCCTCGCTGCCGGTGACGGCGCGGCGGCCGAGACGGCCATGCGTCAACTGCTCACCGTCCACCCCGAGGTGGAGCGCGTGGTGCCCGCGCCGCGCGAGCACTGACCGCACCACGGGCGGTGCGGCCGGGAATGTCTCTCAGTGTGGAGCATCGGCCGGCCGACGAACCGCCTCCCGTCGGGCCCCGCGCAATCTTCAGTGATCTTGCGGGGTCCGGCGGCACGACGAGCCGACGGGCCCGTTGACGCGTCCAGGTCGAGGCTGCGGCTGGCCACCTATGCCCGCATCTGATCACTTTTGAGCCTTTATGGGGTGTGACTCGGGCCACGCAGATTGGGCGTAACGCTCGTGGGAGCAGCGCGATGACCTAAGAGGTGACAGCCGCGGAGGGAATACGGACGCCGTTCAAGGCGCTGTGCATCTTCCCGGCCCCCGCCCGCACCGTCGGTCCATCCCCAGGCCGGTGGTCGGCTCCTGTCCGCCGTGGACGGGGCCGGAAGCCGTTTTCCAACGTTCCGAGAGGTTGTTCGTGTCGGCCAGCACATCCCGTACGCTCCCGCCGGAGATCGCCGAGTCCGTCTCTGTCATGGCGCTCATTGAGCGGGGAAAGGCTGAGGGGCAGATCGCCGGCGATGACGTGCGTCGGGCCTTCGAAGCTGACCAGATTCCGGCCACTCAGTGGAAGAACGTACTGCGCAGCCTCAACCAGATCCTCGAGGAAGAGGGTGTGACGCTGATGGTCAGTGCCGCGGAGCCCAAGCGCACCCGAAAGAGCGTCGCAGCGAAGAGTCCGGCCAAGCGCACCGCCACCAAGACGGTCGCGGCGAAGACGGTGACTGCCAAGAAGGCCACCGCCACCGCCACGCCTGCGGAGCCCGCCGCCGAGCCCTCCGTCGAGGACGAGGCGGCCGCGAAGCAGGCCGCCGCCAAGAAGGCGACGCCCGCCAAGAAGACGGCCGCGAAGAAGACCGTCGCGGCCAAGAAGACGGCGGCCAGGAAGACGGCCGCCAAGAAGGACGACGCCGAGCTGGTCGAGGAAGAGGTCCTCGAGGAGGCCGCCAAGCCCGGCGAGGAGCCCGAGGGCACCGAGAGCGCCGGTTTCGTCCTCTCTGACGAGGACGAGGACGACGCGCCCGCGCAGCAGGTCGCGGCCGCCGGTGCCACTGCGGACCCGGTCAAGGACTACCTCAAGCAGATCGGCAAGGTCCCTCTGCTCAACGCCGAGCAGGAGGTCGAGCTCGCCAAGCGCATCGAGGCCGGTCTGTTCGCAGAGGACAAGCTGTCCAACGCCGACAAGCTCGCCCCCAAGCTCAAGCGCGAGCTCGAGATCATCGCCGAGGACGGCCGCCGCGCCAAGAACCACCTCCTGGAAGCCAACCTCCGACTGGTGGTCTCCCTGGCCAAGCGCTACACCGGCCGCGGAATGCTGTTCCTGGACCTCATCCAGGAGGGCAACCTCGGTCTGATCCGCGCGGTCGAAAAGTTCGACTACACCAAGGGCTACAAGTTCTCCACGTACGCCACCTGGTGGATCCGTCAGGCGATCACCCGCGCGATGGCCGACCAGGCCCGCACCATCCGTATCCCGGTGCACATGGTCGAGGTCATCAACAAGCTCGCGCGCGTGCAGCGCCAGATGCTCCAGGACCTGGGCCGCGAGCCCACCCCGGAGGAGCTGGCCAAGGAACTCGACATGACCCCGGAGAAGGTCATCGAGGTCCAGAAGTACGGCCGTGAGCCCATCTCCCTGCACACCCCGCTGGGCGAGGACGGTGACAGCGAGTTCGGTGACCTCATCGAGGACTCCGAGGCCGTCGTCCCGGCCGACGCGGTCAGCTTCACGCTCCTGCAGGAGCAGCTGCACTCCGTCCTCGACACCCTGTCCGAGCGCGAGGCGGGTGTCGTCTCGATGCGCTTCGGTCTCACCGACGGTCAGCCGAAGACCCTCGACGAGATCGGCAAGGTGTACGGCGTCACGCGCGAGCGCATCCGCCAGATCGAGTCCAAGACCATGTCGAAGCTGCGCCACCCGTCGCGTTCCCAGGTGCTGCGCGACTACCTCGACTAGGTCCCTGTCGTACGACGTCGAAGGCCCGGCCCCCACCGTGAGGGACCGGGCCTTCGTGTTGCGCGTGACGACCGGCCTGCTTCGTGCTGCGAGGAACAGTAGCGTGCGTGACTCTGGGTATCCGATCAATATCGCAGAGTGAGGAGCACGCATGCGATTCCGCATTGACCGGGCCCTGGCCCGGCCGCTGGTCCTGGCGACCGCCGTAGCCGCCATACCGCTCGTCTCCGCCGCCCCTGTGGTCGCCGACAGCATCGTGGTCGGTGGTTTCCCGGTCAATGTGTCCGAGAGTCCGTGGACGGTGGCGCTGTCCAGTCGTGACCGGTTCGGGCGTACGCGCGCGGGACAGTTCTGCGGCGGTGTGGCCGTCGGCCAGTCCACTGTGCTCACCGCGGCCCACTGCCTGGGAGAGGACGTACTGGGCGGTACACCGGACTCCGTGCGCGATCTCAAGGTCATCGCGGGCCGTACGGACCTGCTTTCGAACAAGGGGCAGGAGGTCTCCGTACGGGACACCTGGGTCAACCCGGATTACGACGAGGCGAGCAACTCCGGGGACTTCGCTGTGCTCACCCTCGCCGAGCCGCTGCCGCAGAGCTCGGTCCTCGCCATGGCGGCGGCCGGCGATCCGGCGTACGTACCGGGGACGGGGGCCGTGGTGTACGGCTGGGGTGACGCCACCGGCGGCGGGGGCTATCCGCGCCGTCTGCGGGCCGCACAGGTCCATGTGCTGCCTGACGCGATGTGCGAGCAGGCCTACCCGGTCAGTGCCGGCGGGATGTACCGCGCGGACACCATGCTGTGCGCCGGGGAGGAGGAAGGGGGTCACGATGCCTGCCAGGGCGACAGCGGGGGACCACTGGTCGCCCGGGGAAAGCTGATCGGCCTTGTGTCCTGGGGGAGCGGCTGTGGCCGAGCGGGCAGCCCTGGCGTCTATACGCGGGTGTCTGACGCGCTGCGGGCGCTGAACGCTCACCGCACGGGCGCTGCCACCGGAAGCCGTGGGACGGCGTCTGGGGGCGGCTGACGGGCGCATCGGGTACGAGTACGGGCGGGGGCCCCTGGCAACAGGGGCACCCGCCCGTCAACCGGCCTTGCCGGAGCTGGCTCGTCGTGGGACTGAGTATCAGCGCTCTTCTTCGGAGGCGGATGCGGGAGCGGCCGTCAGTCGCTCCGTCTCGTCCTGTATCTCAGCGGCGATCTTCTTGAGTTCCGGCTCGAACTTGCGGCCGTGGTGGGCGCAGAAGAGCAGTTCTCCGCCGCTGAGCAGGACGACGCGCAGGTAAGCCTGGGCGCCGCAGCGGTCGCAGCGATCGGCGGCCGTCAGGTGGCTCGCGGGGGTCAGAACAGTAGTCACGTCGCCTCTTCTCTAGCTCGACGAGCTGTCGTACCAGGGTCAACATCCAAGCAGCCCGAAAACGTTCCCGCTCGTGGCTATTCCTGGAAAAAATCTCTCCGGGCGGCTGGCTGCTGCCGGTTGGCGGCGAATGTGCCGTATTGCGTGTCTTTGTGTCTTACGGGTTCGCGCTGTCGGTCGGGGGGCGGTCCGGCCGGCTGGGTTGCCGGTTGTTCATGAGGACGTGCCCGGAGCCTAAATGGTTCATGCCTGGAAGGGAACGTGATGTGTACTTCACTCCATCGAGGGATCGAACAGGTATGCGACTGTGGACTAGTGTGAGTTTCCGACGAGGGTGGCGTTACATCGGCTCTACCAGGCCTCGGTACCCTCTGAGCGGCGACCGAAGCCGTGCCCTTACCCACAAGGGCCCCACCTGAAATTCAGCGAGGAGCGAACCGCGTGACCGCCGAGACGTCCGTGCCGTCCACAGCGCTGCTGGCAGGAGCAGACCGGGACGGTTCCAACTACACCGCGCGGCACCTGCTCGTCCTTGAAGGGCTCGAAGCCGTGCGCAAGCGCCCGGGCATGTACATCGGGTCCACGGACAGCCGCGGCCTGATGCACTGCCTTTGGGAGATCATCGACAACTCCGTCGACGAGGCCCTGGGCGGTTACTGCGACCACATCGAGGTGATCCTCCACGACGACGCCTCGGTCGAGGTCCGGGACAACGGCCGGGGTATCCCGGTCGACGTCGAACCCAAGACCGGCCTCTCCGGTGTCGAGGTCGTCATGACCAAACTGCATGCCGGAGGCAAGTTCGGCGGTGGCTCGTACGCGGCCTCCGGCGGTCTGCACGGCGTGGGCGCGTCTGTGGTGAACGCCTTGTCGGCCCGCCTGGACATCGAGGTGGACCGCAGCGGTCACACGCACGCCATCAGTTTCCGGCGTGGTGTCCCAGGAGCCTTCGCCGCGATGGGCCCGGACGCCAAGTTCGAGGCCCAAGGCGGCCTGCGCAAGGCAAAGAAGATCCCCAGGACCCGCACCGGTACCCGCGTGCGGTACTGGGCCGACCGGCAGATCTTCCTCAAGGATGCCAAGCTCTCCCTCGAGAACCTGCACCAGCGAGCCCGGCAGACCGCCTTCCTGGTCCCGGGGCTGACCATCGTCGTCCGCGACGAGTACGGCCTCGGTGAGGGCGGCAGCAAGGGTGAGGAGTCATTCCGTTTCGACGGTGGCATCAGCGAGTTCTGCGAGTACCTGGCCTCCGACAAGCCGGTCTGCGACGTCCTCCGCTTCTCTGGTCAGGGCACCTTCAAGGAGACCGTCCCGGTACTCGACGACGACGGCCAGATGACGCCCACCGAGGTCACCCGTGAGCTCGGTGTGGACGTCGCCCTGCGCTGGGGCACCGGCTACGACACGACCCTCAGGTCGTTCGTCAACATCATCGCCACGCCCAAGGGCGGTACGCATGTCGCCGGCTTCGAGCAGGCCGTCGTCAAGACGATGAACGAGGTGCTGCGCACCAAGAAACTGCTGCGTGTCGCCGAGGACGACATCGTCAAGGACGACGCCCTGGAGGGTCTCACCGCGGTCGTCACCGTCCGCCTCGCCGAGCCGCAGTTCGAGGGGCAGACAAAGGAGGTCCTCGGTACGTCCGCCGCGCGCAGGATCGTGAGCACCGTGATCTCCAAGGAACTCAAGGCGTTTCTCACGTCCACGAAACGCGACGCGGCCGCACAGGCCCGCGTGGTCATGGAGAAGGCGGTCTCCGCCGCCCGAACGCGTATCGCCGCCCGTCAGCACAAGGACGCACAGCGCCGGAAGACAGCCCTGGAGTCCTCGTCGCTGCCCGCCAAGCTCGCCGACTGCCGCAGCGACGACGTCGACCGCAGCGAGCTGTTCATCGTCGAGGGCGACTCCGCGCTCGGTACGGCGAAGCTCGCCCGGAACTCGGAGTTCCAGGCGCTGCTGCCGATCCGCGGCAAGATCCTCAACGTTCAGAAGTCGTCGGTCACGGACATGTTGAAGAACGTCGAGTGCGGCGCGATCATCCAGGTCATAGGAGCCGGTTCCGGCCGCACCTTCGACATCGACGCGGCTCGCTACGGCAAGATCATCATGATGACCGACGCCGATGTCGACGGTTCGCACATCCGGTGCCTGCTGCTGACCCTGTTCCAGCGCTACATGCGGCCCATGGTCGAGGCGGGCCGGGTGTTCGCGGCGGTGCCGCCACTGCACCGCATCGAGCTGGTCCAGCCGAGGAAGGGCCAGGACAAGTACGTGTACACGTACTCGGACCGTGAGCTGCGCGACAAGCTGCTGGAGTTCCAGAGCAAGGGGGTCCGGTACAAGGACTCCATCCAGCGGTACAAGGGTCTGGGTGAGATGGACGCCGACCAACTGGCCGAAACGACCATGGACCCGCGCCACCGCACCTTGCGCCGGATCAACCTCGCCGATCTGGAGGCCGCAGAGCAGGTCTTCGACCTGCTGATGGGCAATGACGTGGCACCCCGCAAGGAGTTCATCTCCGGCTCGGCGGCGACGCTGGACCGCTCGCGTATCGACGCGTAGCCGCCGCGCTCGGCTTCGGACGGTCGGAGGGAGCGGGAGCGGGGCAGGTGTCGGGCGGGTGTGGTCGGCTCGGTCCGGCCAGGTTGCGCCTGGGCGAGGTAGCCGGTCGGTGCGGGCGGAGGCGTTTGGTTCCGGCTGGGCTGGAGTGGCTGCGGGCGGCTCGAACCGGGCTGAGCCCTCGGTGTGGCATCGATCGGACCGGGTGAAGCCAGGTTCGGGTCCGCCGGCAGTGGTGTGTACGACTGGGTCCGGGCCGTGGTGGGACGTGCGTCTCGGACACGGTTGGGCCCGGTGAGCGGTTCGGGGCGGAGCGGCTGGGGACGCGGCGACTCTCGCCTGGGCCGTGGCCGGCGTCTGACCTGGGCACGGAATGTGGGTGCCGTTGTCGGTTGGGGCAGGTCGCGAAGGGGGCCGACAAGGACGCGTGTGGAGAAGGCGGGTACGGCTCCCAGGTCCGTCGACGCCGATTCATCCCTCGGCTCCAGAGTGCCGGGCGCCGCTCGGGTGCCGCCGGCCGGGCCTCATCGCCTGTCCGGCATCGGGTTTGGTGCATGAGGGTCACTGGCTCGCTGGCGGGGCCTCATCGCCTGTCCGGTACTGGGCCTCCGGTGCTTGCCGGTCACTGGCTCGCCGGCCGGGCCCTACCACTGTCCGGCGCTGGGCCTCCGGCGCATGTCCAGCGGCAAAGCCCCCGCCGCCCGTCCTCGGTCCCTTTCCGCCCCCAGCATCCTTCTGCTGCCTGCTGCCTGCTGCCCACGTCGCCTGTCCGCCCGTCCCGGTAGGCCTGGATGTCTCCACCCGGGGGTGGAGGTAGCTGACGGCTGAGGATCCACCCGTGATCCACCCCGGCTCCGATCTGCCGACCTGCCGATTTCCGTAGCGTCGAAGGCGTCGACAGCGCTCGCTGTCGGCCTCGCCCTCTTCGCTGCGGAGGCTCTGATGCCCGGGCTCGTCAACGCGTTGGTGATCGTGGCCGTGGCCGCCCTGGTGATCGTCCGGCAGTTCCGTGCGAGCCGGATCGACACCGAGAGGCGTTGGTGGCTCCTGCCCGTGATCCTGGCCGTCGTGGCGCTTCGTGAGCCGGCGATAGTGGACGCCCAGCACCACACGACGTCGGTCGTCCTGCTGATTGCCGAATTGCTCACCGGCCTCGCCACTGGAGCCGCCTGGGCCTGGACGACCCGCATATGGGTGGAGCCGGACGGCGCGGTGTGGAGCAGGAGCACCAAGGCGAGCGGTGGAGTCTGGGCCGTCGGCGTCGGACTGCGCGTAGGCCTCTTCGCGCTCGGCACGGCGCTCGGCCTTCACCAGGACTCCTCCGCGCTGCTGCTGGCTCTGGCGGCCACGCTGCTGGTGCGCTCCGGCACCCTGGCCCGCCGGGCCCGGTTCCTGCGCCCCACGGCCGCGACAGGCACGGCATACGGTGACAGCATGTCCCGGCCCACGGGGAAGGAACGGGTGTGACGGAGAACGCCTGGACACGCTGGCCCTCACGCGAGGCCCTCGGGCGGGCGGAGTCCTCGGCCCCCCGGCGACTGCTCGGCTGGGTGGTGCGAGGGCTGGTCCTCGGCATGCTGCTGTGGAGTGGCCTCACCGGAAGCCACGTGCACGGCTGGGGCACGGTCGCAGCCGTGGCGGGCCTCGTGCTGGCCGCGTTCCTCGCCTGGGCCCTCTATCGCACCACCCTCGCGCACCGGCTCGTGCCGTCTCTGGCACTCATGACCGCGCTGCTGGCGATCGCGGTAGTCGCCCAGGCCGTAGGTTTCAGAGTCCCCGCTCTCGTCATCTGGTGCGGGTGCGCCGTCACCGCTCTGGAGCGACTGCCCGTGGCGGCTGCCCTGCCGGTCGCATCGGTCGCCCTCGCTTCGTACGCCGCGGTCAACGACGAGGTATGGCTGACCACCGCAGCCACGACTGGCGGTCTCGCTCTCGCCGGATACGTGCTGCGGCTGGACGCCGAGGCCCGCGGCAGCGCCCAGCGGCTGCTCGCCCAGGAGCGGGCCGCGCGGACTGCCGAGGCTGAGTCCGCGGCGCTGGCGGAGCGGGCCCGCATCGCGCGGGAGATCCACGACGTACTGGCGCACAGTCTCTCGGCACAGCTCGTACACCTGGAGGCGGCCCGGCTGCTGATCGAGCGGGGTGCCGACCGGGAGCAGATCCTCGAACGGGTCGTGGCGGCACGCGGAATGGCCCGCGATGGTCTCTCCGAGACTCGGCAGGCACTGTCGGCCCTGCGCGGTGAGCTGACTCCGCTGGAGGACTTCCTGACCCAGTTGGTCAGTACGGCCGACGGTGCCGAGGCCACCATTACGGGTGACCGCCGGCCTCTGCCGGCGGAGGCGTCCCAGGCCGTGCGCAGGGTGGCCCAGGAAGCGCTGACCAACGTCCGCAAGCACGCTCCCGGGGCCCGGGTACGCATACGGCTCGAATACGGCGAGCATCAAGTGACGCTGGTCGTACGGGACTCGGGAGGATCGCCGGGCGAACTCGCAGCGGCGGGCGCCGGGTACGGTCTGCTGGGCATGCGCGAGCGTGCCGAGCTGCTGGGCGGTTCGCTGGAGACCGGGCCGGACGAGGAGGGATTCGTGGTGTCGCTGAAGGTGCCCGTATGACGGAGGAGGGGCAGAGTCCGGCGCGGGTGGTGGTCGTGGACGACCAGACCGTGGTCCGCGAGGGAATCGTGATGCTGCTGGGGCTGCTCCCCGGAATCGAAGTCGTCGGCTCCGCGGGGGACGGGGACGAGGCGGTGCGACTCGTCGCCGAACTCGCTCCGGACGTGGTGCTGATGGACCTGCGCATGCCCCGATGCGACGGGGTGGAGGCGACCCGGCGCATCCGGGCGGAGCACCCCGGGACGCAGGTGGTGGTCCTCACGACGTTCGCGGACGACGAGTCGCTGTTCCCCGCGCTGAGAGCGGGGGCGCGTGGCTATCTGACCAAGGACGCGGGGGGTGACGAGATCGTGCGTGCCGTGCGGAGTGTGTTGTCCGGGGACGCGGGACTGGCGCCGAGCATCCAACGGCGGCTGTTGGAGAGACTGTCGGATCCCGAGCCGCAGCCGGCAGCACGCATCCAAGCGCCGGACGGGCTCACCACACGGGAGACGGAGGTGCTGCTGCTGATCGCGGACGGACTCAGTAACCAGGAGATCGCCCGCAAGCTGCATGTGTCCACAGCGACCGTGAAGACCCACATCAACAATCTCTTCGCCAAGACGGGGCTCAAGGACCGGGCGCAGGCGGTGCGTTACGCATACGCGAAGGGGCTGGTACGGCCGCCGACCGGCTGAGTCACCTGATGGGGTGAAGAGCAGGGAGAAGAAGAGTCGGGGATCTTCCCGTTCTGTCCATCCTTGGGCATGCAGTCAAGCAACGGTCGCCCCCGCGGAGGCGGCGGTGGTACCGAGAGTTCGGCCGACAACCATGATGTTCATGATCCGGTGTCCGCGGAGGTGGCCGGAGGTGTGAGGTACGAGGACCCCTGGTACGACGCGCTCGCCTCCGGCTGGGGCGAGTCGGCCGGAACTCGGACGCCCGTGCCCACGGAGGCGTCGGCGCGCCGGGAGTACGACGCCCCGGCGGCGGCCGCGGCCGATGTGTACCTGGAGGTGCAGCGCAGCGAGGCCTTTCAGGAGGTGCGCAGTCGGTACCGGAGGTTCGTGGTGCCGGCGGTCGCGGGGTTCTCCGCCTGGTACCTGGCCTATGTGGTGGCCGCGACGACCGCGCCCGCCTTGATGGCGCGGCCCGTGGCGGGCGCCGTGAACGTGGCGATGCTGGCCGGGCTCGGACAGTTCCTCACGACCTTCCTGCTCACCTGGGCGTACGCCCGGCATGCCCGGCTGCGCCGGGACCGGGCGGCGCTCGAACTGCGGTGGGACACCCAGGAACTGACGCGGGGCATCAGGGGCGGTGCATCATGACCGGCAACCATCAGCCGCTGGCGTTGCTGCTGTTCAGCGCGTTCGTCGCCGTCACCCTGGGCATCACGACGTGGGTGAGTCGGCACCGCCAGGGCTCGGCGGAGGAGTTCTACGCGGGCGGTCGGCTCTTCTCTCCGATGGAAAATGGTTTTGCCATCGCGGGTGACTACATGTCGGCTGCCTCCTTCCTCGGGATCTCCGGGCTCATCGCCCTGTTCGGGTACGACGGGCTGCTGTACTCGGTGGGGTTCCTCGTGGCCTGGCTCCTGGTCCTGTTCCTCGTCGCCGAACTGGTCCGCAACTGCGGACGGTTCACGCTCGCCGACGTGGTCGCGGCACGGATGAGCGAGCGGCCGGTGCGGATCGCGGCGGGAACCTCCTCGGTCACCGTGTCCGTTCTGTATCTGGTGGCGCAGATGGTCGGTGCGGGCAGCCTGGTCGCGCTGCTTCTCGGAGGCAACAGCGAGGCAGCGCAGTCCTGGACGGTCGTCGGGGTCGGCGCGCTCATGGTGATCTATGTGTCGCTCGGTGGGATGCGGGCCACCACCTGGATCCAGATCGTCAAGGCGGTTCTGCTGCTCGGCGGCACCGTCACCCTGACCGTGCTCGTCCTGGTGCGTTTCCACGGAGACTTCGACCAGTTGCTGCTCACGGCGGCGGAGCGCAGTGGTCATGGCAAGGCCTTCCTGGCGCCGGGCCTGAGGTACGGCGGGGACTGGACGGCCCGGTTCGACTTCATCAGTCTCGGGCTCGCGCTGGTGCTGGGGACGGCGGGGCTGCCGCACATCCTGTCCCGCTTCTACACCGTGCCCACCGCGCGGGCCGCACGGCGCTCGGTCATCTGGTCGATCGGGCTGATCGGGGGCTTCTACCTGATGACGATCGTCCTCGGGTTCGGTGCGGCGGCCATCGTGGGGCCGGACGCGGTACGCGGATCGAACGCGGCCGGAAACACGGCCGTTCCGTTGCTCGCGCTCGACCTGGGCGGCGGGGCGGACTCCACGGGAGGCGCGGTTCTCTTCGCCGTCGTCGCCGCGGTCGCCTTCGCGACGATCCTCGCCGTGGTCGCCGGCATCACGCTGGCCTCCTCGGCGTCGGTGGCCCACGACCTGTACGCCTCGCTGCGTCGCCGGCACACCAAGCCGCGCAGCGAGGTGGCCATGGCACGTGCCGCCGCGGTCGGGATCGGCGTGATGGCGATCGCCCTGGGCCTGCTGGCCAGGGATCTCAACGTGGCGTTCCTGGTGGGACTCGCCTTCGCGGTCGCCGCGTCCGCCAACCTGCCGGTGCTGCTGTACTCGCTGTTCTGGCGCGGCTTCACCACACGCGGCGCCGTCTGGTCCGTCTATGGCGGGCTGATCCCGGCCATGCTGCTCGTGGTGCTGTCACCGGTGGTGTCCGGCAGCCCGGAGTCACTGTTTCCCACCGTCGACTTCCAGTACTTCCCACTGCAGAACCCCGGGCTCGTCTCGATCCCGCTGGGCTTCCTCGCGGGCTGGCTCGGCACGGTCACCTCGGCGGAACTGCCCGACGAGGCCAAGCACGCGGAGACCGAGGTGCGGTCGCTGACCGGGGCGGGGGCCGTATAGGCCCACGTAGCAGGCCGAGGCCGTCATCGTCGTACGGACTCGGAGGCCCCGGCCCCGCCGAAGACCTGCACGACCGAGTTTGTGAGAAGGCGGGTCGACATCCGTATGCAAGGGCGGCACGGTTCCTTCCCCCGCCCCCACGGGCCGTGTCCTCAGGCGCGGGTCGCCCACACGTAACGGTGTTCCGGGCGGCCCGCGTCACCGTATTTGAGTGTCAGGCGAGCCCGTCCCGTGCGCTCCAGGAGCTTCAGATAGCGCTGAGCGGTCTGGCGGCTCACGCCGGTCCGATCGGCGATCTCCTGGGCCGACAGGGGGCCTTCGGCGTTCATCAGGGAGCGGCGGACCAGTTCCGCCGTGGTGGGGGAGTGCCCTTTGGGCAGTTCGGGTTCCGAGGGCGTGGACAGGGCGCCGAAGATGCGGTCCACCTCGGCCTGCTCCGCCTCGCCTCCGCCGTCGAGAGTACGGCGCAGCTCGGCGTACGCCTCCAGCTTGGCGCGCAGGCCCGCGAAGGCGAACGGCTTGACCAGGTACTGCAACGCGCCGTGCCGCATCGCCGCCTGCACGGTTGAGACGTCCCGGGCCGCCGTCACCATGATCACATCGGTCTGATGGCCGCGCCGGCGCATCTCCTGGACGACCGTGAGGCCCGTCTCGTCGGGCAGGTAGTGGTCCATGAGGACGAGGTCCACATGCGGCAGCAGCTCCAGTTGCCGAAGCGCCTCCGCCGCGCTGTGCGCCTCACCGGCCACATGGAAGCCCGCCACCTTCGCCACATAGGCGGAGTTGACGCGCGCCACCCGGATGTCGTCGTCCACGATCAGGACCTCGATCAACACGACTCCTCCTCGGCGGCGGGCTGTGCGGTCCGCGGCGCGGTCAGGGCGGGCTCCGGTTCGGGCTCCAGGGCGTCGGGCAGGACGACGGTGAACTCCGCGCCACCGCCGCCCGCGTCGTCGACGGCCGCGCTGCCACCCTGCCGCTCGGCGAGCCTGCGGACCAGGGAGAGTCCGATGCCGCGCTCCCGGTGGGCGGGCGGCTTCTTCGTGGACCACCCCTCGGTGAAGATCAACTCGCGGTGCTCCTCCGGGATTCCCGGTCCCGTGTCGCGCACCCTGAGGACCGCGGTACGTCCCTCCGTGCGCAGTTCCACCTCCACGCGCGCGTGGAGGGTCCCCGCGACGGCGTCCAGCGCGTTGTCCACCAGGTTGCCGAGGATCGTGACGAGTCCACCGGGGTCGACCAGCCGGTCCGGCAGCCGGGTCCGGTCCGAGACCCACAGCGCCACTCCGCGCTCGGCGGCGACGGTCGCCTTGCCGACCAGCAGCGCGGCGAGCAAGGGGTCCTGGATCCTCTCCGTGACCTGTTCAGCCGTGGCTCGGTGGTCGCCCACGACCTCTCCGACGAACTCCACGGCCTCGTCGTACATCTCCAGTTCGAGCAGTCCGAGGAGCGTGTGCATGCGGTTGGCGTGCTCGTGGTCCTGGGCGCGCAGGGCGTCGATCAGGCCGCGCGTGGAGTCGAGCTCGCGACCGAGCTGATCCAGTTCGGTACGGTCGCGCAGGGTGGCGACGGCGCCCCCGTCGTCGGTGGGCATGCGGTTGGCGACGAGCACGCGCTGGCCGCGCACGGTGAGCAGGTCCGTGCCGGTCGCCCGGCCCGCCAGTACGTCGGCGGTACGGCCCTCACCGAGCGCCTCGTCGGGGGTGCGGCCGACGGCCTCGTCCCCGATGCCCAGCAGCCGCTGCGCCTCGTCGTTGAGCAGGCGCACGCGTCCTGTGCGGTCCAGGGCGACGACGCCCTCGCGGATGCCGTGCAGCATCGCCTCGCGCTCCGCGAGGAGGCCCGAGATGTCCGAGAATGCAAGGTCCCGGGTCTGCCGTTGGACCCGGCGGGAGATGAGCCAGGCGGCCAGCGCGCCCACGGCCAGGGCGCCGCCCGCGTAGGCGAGCAGTCCCGGGATCGCGTGGATCAGCCGTGCCCGCACGCTGTCGTACGCGATGCCCACCGAGACCGCGCCGACGATCTTCCCCTCGCTGTCACGCAACGGCACCTTGCCGCGTGCGGAGCGGCCCAGGGTGCCGTTGTCGATCTCCATGACCTCCTTGCCGGCCAGGGCCTGGCTGGGGTCGGTGGAGACGGTCCTGCCTATCTCGCTCGCGGTGGGGTGCGACCAGCGCACGCCCCGCCGGTCCATCACCACGACGTACTCGGCCTGGGTGGCCCTGCGGATCCGCTCCGCCTCCCGCTGGACGGGCCCGCCGGCAGTCGGTTGCGTGTGCTGGACCTCCTCGGCGATCCCCGGTTCGGCGGCGGCGGTCTGCGCGATCGCCAGCGCGCGGCGCATGGCCTGGTCGTCCAGCTGGTCGCTGAGCGGAGCGAGGAACAGTCCGGTGGCCAGCACCGCGACTCCCGCGGCGATCGCCAGCTGCATCAGCAGCACCTGCGAGAACATGCGCCGCGGCAGTCCGAGGCGCAGGCGGCGGGCGGGGGGAGTGGGGCGCATACCCATGACGGTACGTGGCAAGGCCGTATCTGCCGCAGGGGGTGTGGCATGGATTACTTGATCAACACATAGGGCACCTGGACAGCCGCCGGGGAAACGGGACAGGCGGGCCGACGGCCTCAGGACTTCGGCGTACGACAGTGGCCTCAGCCCGCGAGCGCCGTCGTGGTCGCCGGCTCGCGCACCGCCACCACGTCCATCCGCGCGGGTGAGCCGAGTACCGAGGCTCCGCAGCTCTCCGGCCTGGCCGGCAGCGAGGCGCCCTGGGCCACGACGACGCGCCAGTGGCGTCCGTCCGTGTGGGCGACGGTCACCTCCCAACGGGGTGCGGCGCCCTCCGTACGGACCACGGCCAGCGTCTGCGCCCTGTACTCGCCCGTGGCCCTGCGCACGGCCAGCTCGGCCGCCTGGCCGGGTCGCTCCCACGCGGAGCTTCCACGGCAGCCCTCCACGACGATCCGGCCCTCCTGCACGGCGTGCAGGACCTCCTTGACGGCGTGGGCCTCGGCCCGGCCGTAGGAGTAGCCGTACGGCAGGACGAGCAGTGTGGGGGAGAAACGATGACCACCCAGGTGGGTGACCTCCCAGACGCCCTCGACGCCCGAGGAGGCCAACTCCGCCGCGAGGGGGCGGCCCAGGAGGGCGCAGCAGCGGTCGCGCTTGCCGTTGGTGCACACGAGCGCGAGCGGATCACCGGTGTGGGGCCGCCCGCCGAGAGCCGAGTCGAAGCTGCCGTGGTCCCCGCGGCCGAGCGCGGCGAAGTCGACGTCGAGCAGTCGGCGAGGGTCGCGGACCATGGCGGAACGCAGCCACACGTTCCCGGGCACCGTATGGGCCACGTACACCTGCCGCGCTGTCGGTGTGCCGCTGTCGGCGTGCCTA
The DNA here is from genome assembly GCA_000720805.1 of Streptomyces violaceoruber. GTDB lineage: Bacteria > Actinomycetota > Actinomycetes > Streptomycetales > Streptomycetaceae > Streptomyces > Streptomyces cellulosae_A. The sequence goes on along the minus strand of JODI01000008.1, from coordinate 55,482 downwards.
CCGGGGCGGCGGATGAGCGCGATCCGTACCCCCGTGCCCTGGGCCGCCGCCTCCAGGGCACGGCCGAGCGCGGGGTCCAGGTGGCTCGAAGTGAGCGCCTTGGCACCCCAGGGACCGGGCTGTTCCAGAAGCAGCCAGGTGGTCGCCGTGGCCGCTGTTCCGGAAATGGGCTCGTCGAGGTCCCGGGAGACGGTTGAGCACGTACTCACAGAGGTGAGCCTAACCTGACTTGAGGCGGGTGCCTTCTGACGGGTCGCGCGCGCTACTCCGGCAGTGGCTGTGGCGGCCGCGGGCCCACGTAGTGGCCGCTCGGGCGCATGCGCAGCGGGCGCTCCCCGTACTCCTCCAGGGCGTGCGCGATCCAGCCCGCCGTACGGGCCACCGCGAAGATGGTCTCGCCCGCCGTGGCCGGCATGCCGGAGGAGGCGGTGAACACGGCGAGGGCCAGGTCGACATTGGCGTGCAACGGGGTGTGGCGGGCCGCGGTGGCGGCGATGTCGCGGGCCGCGGCGATTGCGGGTTCCGCCCTGGGAATGTCCTCCAGGAGTGCGAAGAGGGCACGCGCGCGGGGGTCCTCGCCGGGGTAGAGCCGGTGGCCGAGCCCTGGAACGCGCCGGCCGGCCCGTAGTTCGTCGGCGATCACTGGGGCCGCGTCGCCCTGGTCGAGTACCTCCAGCAGCAGCTTGTGGGCCAGTCCACTGGCCGCGCCGTGCAGAGGGCCCTCGATCACGCCGAGTCCCGCGGAGACGGCGGCGTAGGCGTGCGCGCGGGCCGACGCGGCGACCCGCACGGCGAGGGTGGAGGCGGCGAGGTCGTGGTCGGCGAGCAGGGCGAGCGCCGTGTCCAGGACGCGCAGGGACGGCTCGTCGGCCGGGCGTCCCGTGAGGCGGGCCCACAGCCGGTGAGCCAGCGGGCCGCTGTCGCGGTGGTCGTACAGGGCCGGGGGCAGGGCGGCGACCAGGGTGGGGATGAGGATGCGCGCCGTGCCGAGCACGGCCTCCTCCGAGAGGTCGAAACGCAGCGGGTCCGCGGCCGCCGCGGCGATCGCCGCGACCCGCAACCGGTCGGTGGGCGCGGTGTGTTCGGGTAGCGAGTCCACTGCGCGGCGGGCTGCGGTGACGGCGGCCTCCGGTGCCGTGAAGGCGGCGCCGCGGCGCAGCTGCCCGGTCCACAGCCACTCGGCGACCTCCTCGTAGGAGTGGCGGGCGGCCAGCTCGGTCGCGTCGACGCCCCGGAAGTAGTACCGGTCGGTGTCGATGAGCGTGATGCGGGTCCGTACGGACAGTTCACCGCCCGATCCCGGACTCCCGCCGCTGTCCCGCCGACTGCGCCGGGCGAGCGCTTCCACCTCCTTGGCGTCGAAGGTGCTGCCCCGGCCGCCGGGCACCCGTCGGCTGCTGAGCTGGCCGCGGCTCACGTAGGCGTACACGGTCTCGGGCTTCACGCCCAGCAACTCGGCGGTCTCCTTGGTGCTCAGCCGTTGTCCGGCGGCACCGGTGTGGGGTTCGTGATCACGCATAAGACCTCACCGTATCCGCAGCTCGGCATGTTGATTCCTATGTATTGATTCAATCAATATTGACACGGCTTTAATCAATCCTGGACAGTCGCATCAAGTCCAAGGAGGAAATCATGTCCGTCAACAGGTCAGCAGGCGCCCTCGTCGACGTACCGCGCGGGCTCGCGGGAGTCGTCGTCACCGACACCGAGATCGGTGACGTCCGGGGGACCGAGGGCTTCTATCACTACCGCCAGTACTCGGCCGTCGAACTCGCCCAGACCCGCGGGTTCGAGGACGTCTGGCATCTCCTGGTCCACGGCGACCTGCCGGACCCTCCACGTTCCGCCGCCTTCGCGGCCGAGACCGCCGCGCTGCGCCGGCTGCCGGCCGGGGTGTGGGCCGCGCTGCCTGCCCTCGCCGCGGCGGGCGCGGGCTCCGGACCGCTCGCCGGGATGCGTACGGCGCTGTCGCTGCTGGGCGCGGCGAAGGGTTTCCGTCCGGTGTACGACCTCGGCGTGGAGCGGCGTCGCCAGGACACCCTCGTCGCGACCGCCGCCGTGCCGACCCTGCTTGCCGCACTGCACCGCCTGGGCCGGGGGCTCGATCCGGTGCAGCCGCGCGAGGACCTCTCCTATGCGGCCAACTACCTCTACATGCTGACGGGTTCGCAGCCGGATCCGGACCGGGTGCGGGCGATCGAGCAGTACTTGATCTCAACCATTGACCACGGATTCAATGCATCAACCTTCACCGCGCGCGTCATCGCGTCCACCGGTGCGGATGCGGCGGCATGCCTCGTGGGAGCCGTGGGGGCGTTGTCCGGGCCGCTGCACGGAGGTGCGCCCAGCCGGGCGCTGGACACGCTGGACGCGATCGGCACACCCGACCGCATCGACTCCTGGATCCGTGAGCGGGTCCTGGCCGGCGACCGCATCATGGGCTTCGGCCATGCGATCTACCGCACGGAGGACCCTCGGTCCCGGATGCTCCGCCAGATCGCCCAGCGGTTCGGCGGTCCGCGGGTGGACTTCGCCGTCGAGGTCGAGCGCCACGTCGAGAGGATCCTCGCGGAACTGAAGCCGGGGCGGGAGCTCCACACGAACGTCGAGTTCTACGCCGGCGTGGTCATGGAACTGTGCGGTCTGCCGCGCGAGATGTTCACCCCCACCTTCGCGGCGGGGCGCGTGGTGGGCTGGAGCGCCAACATCCTGGAACAGGCGGCGGACTCGAAGATCATCCGACCGGTGGCGCGGTATGTGGGGCCGGGGGCGCCGGCGAAGGTCCCGCAGGCTGCCTGACCACGCGTGTGGCCTGGTGCCGTTCTGGCGCCAGGCCTCATCGGGTGGTGACCGAGCAGGGACGGGGTGACGAACTGCTCGCTGGTCGGTGCCCGGGGCGCTCAGCGGTTCTGGGCGGCCGGGAGCGGCTGGACGGGACGAGTCCGGTGGTCGACGCGTGCCCGCAGGAGGAGGTCAGGCGTCGGGGATGTCCGCCTTGGCCCGAATCAGGGTCTCCCGGCTGACGATGACGATGCGCTCGTAGTCGCCACGGGAGGCGTCGGCGGGGAGTTCACGCTCCAGCGCCTCGGTGGCCTCGGTGCCGATGACGGCGAAATTGCCGTCGCTCAGCTCGAACAGGTCCGGGCAGTTGGCTCCTGAGGCACTGCCACGGGCACTCGGAGGCACACCGATGCGGCGCACGATTTTCAAGGGTACTGGTCCTTAGCGATGATGTGGGCAGAGTGGTGGCAGCAGCGTATAGGGGCCCGTGTGGCATACGGCGCTGCATCTGTAAAGACCACCTGGCCGTGTCGCTTCCGGGACGGTGTTGACCGCGTGCGGCGATCACGTGGGCGGGTTGCCCACCACCCACCATTCGTCCGTGTCGGCCTCGTCCAGGTCCTTGATGAGGCCGTCGACCATGAGTCCGATCCTGGCCTCGTCCGAGGCGTTCTTCAGCGTCGCGCGCTGCCCCTTCGAGGCCTCCCAGTACTCCCGCAGAAGAGGGCTCTGGAAGAGCTCGCGCAGGTGTCCGTACAGCTCCTCCTGGTCCAGGATGCCCGCGCGGTAGAGGTGGTACAGATTGACGTACCAGGCGTTGGCGTAGAAGTACTGGCGCCGTTTCGCGGCGGGGATGCTCTTGTCGTAGGTGTCGATCACCTCGGCGAGGGAGGGGTCGTCGATCGCCTTGACCAGCAACTCCCAGTGCATGCGCTGTTGATGCGCCAGTGCCCGGCGCCGGGATGCCCGCTCCTCCAACTCCAGGCGCTTCACCTGCAGCCGTGCCTCTTCGAGGCGCCGTTGACGCGAGGCAAGAGTCACCGTGGCGGTGGCGAGCATCAGGCCCGCCGCCGCGACGGAGCCCAAGCTCTGTACTCCGAAGTTCCGTGCGGCCATGTGAACAACCCCCGAATCAGGCGGCGTCCGCCGGTCGTCGGGGTGCGGGTCGACTGTAGGGGACCGGCGAGCGGTGGGCGGCGCTTGCCGTCTCCCAGGGTGCCGAGCGGCTCTGATCGGCGGGGGAGGCGGAGAGGAGGCGCACGGAGGGAAGCGAGGGTCGCACGAACCGGCGCCTTGCCCAACGTCTGCCCCTGAAACGCTGCTAACAATCGTTCACTTCGCGGTGATTCTCCCGGCTCGTATCCTGGGGCCGCATTCAATCCTCGTACGCGCGCCGAGCCGTGAGCCGGTGCACGCGTCGGTGTGAGAGAGGTCGCACGTTGAGCCAGCCGAGCCCGCATCCGAGCGCAGGCGAGCATTCCGGAACCGGCATCCCGCCTGGCACGGGCACCTTCGCCGGCCCCACCGGCGGCGCCGGCACAGACACCGCCCCGCCCCCGACCGCGGCCGCGGAGTCGTACGGCGGCCTGGACCTGGGCCTGGGGCCGGGGACGAGCATCGGCCCGAGCCCCCGCCCGCGTCAGATTCCCGTCATCGTGCTCGCCGGATTCCTGGGTTCCGGCAAGACCACTCTCCTGAACCATCTGCTCCACCACGGCGGCGGCAGCCGTATCGGCGCCATCGTCAACGACTTCGGGGCCATCGAGATCGACGCGATGGCCGTCGCGGGCGCGCTCGGGGACTCCACCGTGTCCCTCGGCAACGGGTGTCTGTGCTGTGCCGTCGACGCCAGTGAGCTGGATGTCTATCTCGAACGGCTCGCGCATCCCGCCGCCGGTATCGACGTCATCGTCATCGAGGCCAGCGGGATCGCCGAGCCCCGGGAACTCGTCCGTATGGTGCTCGCCAGCGAGCATCCCGGAATCGTGTACGGCGGGCTCGTCGAGGTCGTCGACGCCGCCGAGTTCGACGACACCCGGGCGAAGCATCCCGAGATCGACCGGCACCTCGCTCTCGCCGACCTGGTCGTCGTCAACAAGCTGGACAGGGCGCCGGATGCCGGCCGCGTCCTCGACCTCGTCCGCTCGCTGACGGACCGCGCCGCCGTCGTGCCGGCCCGCTACGGCCGTATCGATCCCGAGTTCCTGTTCGACTGCCGGCCGAGCGAGGAGCGCGTCGGGCAGCTCTCCTTCGACGATCTTCATGATCACTCGGACGGGGACGAGCACGCAGGCCATCTGCACTCCGCCTACGACAGCCTGTCCTTCTCCTCCGAAGTGCCCCTCGACCCGCGCCGGTTGATGCAGTTCCTCGACGGCAGGCCCGAGAGGCTGTACCGGATCAAGGGGTATGTCGACTTCGGGCCGTACGACGTCCGCAACCGCTACGCCGTCCACGCCGTCGGGCGGTTCCTCCGGTTCTATACGGAGCGGTGGGCTGCTGCCGACGCCCGTCTCACACAGCTCGTGCTCATCGGTTCCGGCATCGACGCCGCCGCCCTCGGCAAGGAGTTGGAGGGGTGCAAGAGCGACGCCCCACACGCCGACGAGCACGGCATGTGGGGCGTTCTGCGCTACGTGCGCGACCCGGAGGACGAGGGTCCCCAGGAGGGCCCTGAACTTGGCCTGGCTTAAACCGGCCCCGCCACCACCGCCACCGTCTTCCCCAGCGACACGCCCGAGCCGTCGCGGCGCGGGTCCATCTCGGGGAGGTCGGCCGGGGTGCCGTTCTTCTGGGCTGCCTTGGCCGGGGTGGCGCCCGCCCAGGCCAGGGACAGGCAGTCCTCGCCCTTGAGGAAGCGCTGGCAGCGGACACCGCCGGTGGCGCGGCCCTTGCGCGGGTACTGGTCGAACGGGGTCAGCTTGGCCGTCGTCTGCACGGAGTCGTCCAGCGTGCCGCGCGAGCCGGCGACCGTGAACACCACCGCGTCCACCGCCGGGTCCACGGCCGTGAAGGAGATCACCTTCGCGCCCTCCGCCAGCTTGACGCCCGCCACGCCGCCCGCAGGACGGCCCTGGGGGCGGACCTGGGAGGCCTGGAAGCGCAAAAGTTGCGCGTCGTCGGTGATGAAGACCAGGTCCTCCTCGCCGGTGCGCAGCTCGATCGCCCCGACGATCCGGTCGCCCTCCTTGAGGGTGATGACCTCCAGCTCGTCCTTGTTGGCCGGGTAGTCCGGGACCACGCGCTTGACGACGCCCTGTGCGGTGCCGATCGCGAGGCCCGGGGACGACTCGTCGAGGGTGGTCAGACAGATGACCGTCTCATCCCCCTCCAGGGAGACGAACTCCGCGATCGGAGCACCGCCGGAGAGGTTCGGCGCGGTCGCCGTGTCCGGGAGCTGCGGCAGGTCGACCACGTTCACCCGCAGCAGGCGCCCGCCCGACGTCACCACGCCGATCTCGCCACGCGCGGTGGCCGGCACCGCCGAGACGATCACGTCGTGCTTGGTGCGCCTGGCGTCGGGGTCCTCCGGGAACGGCTCGCCGTTCGCCGTACGGGCCAGCAGGCCCGTCGAGGAGAGGAGCACCCGGCACGGGTCGTCGGCCACCTGGAGCGGCACGGCGGCCGCCGGGGCGCCGGCCGACTCCAGCAGGACCGTACGCCGCTCGGTGCCGAACTTCTTCGCCACCGCGGCCAGTTCGGCGGAGACCAGCTTGCGCAGCTCGGCGTCCGACTCCAGGATCCGGGTCAGCTCCGCGATCTCCTCGTTGAGCCGCTCCTTCTCCGCCTCCAACTCGATACGGTCGAACTTGGTGAGGCGGCGCAGGGGCGTGTCGAGGATGTACTGGGTCTGGATCTCCGACAGCGAGAAGGTCTCCATCAGGCGCTGCTTCGCCTCGGCGGAGTTCTCGCTGGAGCGGATGAGCCGGATCACCTCGTCGATGTCGATCAGCGCGGTGAGCAGGCCCTCCACCAGGTGCAGCCGGTCGCGCCGCTTGGTGCGACGGAACTCGCTGCGGCGGCGCACGACCTCGAAACGGTGGTCGAGGTAGACCTCAAGGAGCTCCTTGAGGCCCAGGGTGAGGGGCTGGCCGTCCACCAGCGCCACGTTGTTGACGCCGAAGGACTCCTCCATGGGGGTCAGCTTGTAGAGCTGCTCCAGGACGGCCTCCGGTACGAAGCCGTTCTTGATCTCGATGACCAGGCGCAGGCCGTGCGCGCGGTCGGTGAGGTCCTTGACGTCGGCGATGCCCTGCAGCTTCTTCGAGCCGACCAGGTCCTTGATCTTGGCGATCACCTTCTCCGGGCCGACCGAGAAGGGCAACTCGGTGACGACGAGGCCCTTGCGGCGCGCCGTCACGTTGTCCACCGCGACCGTCGCGCGGATCTTGAAGGTGCCGCGGCCCGTCTCGTACGCGTCGCGGATGCCGGTCAGGCCGACGATCCGTCCGCCGGTGGGCAGGTCGGGACCGGGGACGTGCCGCATCAGGGCGTCCAGGTCCGCGTTCGGGTAGCGGATCAGGTGGCGGGCGGCCGCGATGACCTCGGAGAGGTTGTGCGGGGGCATGTTCGTGGCCATGCCGACCGCGATGCCCGACGCGCCGTTCACGAGCAGGTTCGGGAAGGCGGCGGGCAGGGCCGCCGGCTCCTGTTCCTGGCCGTCGTAGTTGGGGGCGAAGTCGACGGTGTCCTCGTCGATGGACTCCGTCATCAGGCTCGTGGCCTCGGCCATCCGGCACTCGGTGTACCGCATGGCGGCCGGCGGGTCGTCGTTCCCGAGGGATCCGAAGTTGCCGTGGCCGTCGACCAGGGGGACGCGCATCGAGAAGGGCTGGGCCATGCGCACCAGGGCGTCGTAGATCGACGCGTCGCCGTGCGGGTGCAGCTTGCCCATGACCTCGCCGACGACGCGGGCGCACTTCACGTAGCCGCGGTCGGGGCGCAGGCCCATCTCGTTCATTTGGTACACGATGCGCCGGTGTACCGGCTTCAAGCCGTCCCGGGCGTCCGGGAGGGCGCGGGAGTAGATGACCGAGTACGCGTACTCGAGGTACGAGCCCTTCATCTCGTCCACGACGTCGATGTCGAGGATCCGCTCCTCGTACGAGTCGTCGGGCGGCGGGGTCTTCGTGCTGCGGCGGGCCATCGCTGCCGGCTCCTCCTGTTTGCTGGTCGCTCGCCTGCGGGGTGCTCATGTCGGTGTCGACAGGGCGACCGTGCTCAGCCCTGCGGGCCTTCGCGCGATCGCCCTCTCGGCACCGACGCGCCCCTCCGGCTCACTCTTGCTTGCTGAAGCGTGAACGGGTTCTGACGCGGACCATTGTGGACCGCGACACTGACAACGACGGACCGGACCCGACATAAGGCGCTTGGCCCGGCGCCGGCACGGTGCCGCCCGCGCCGCTGTGTGCCGCCCCGGCGGCACAACTGCCCGCAGGCTACGGCACCGCGCCGACCACCCGCCTCGGCCTCCGCTCCGGCGCCGTCCCGCCGCTGGGCCCGGTCGCAGGCCTCGGCCCCTGCTCCGGCGTCTGCCCGCAGCCGCGCCGCGGCGGCTTCTCGGTCTGCGGCCTGCCGTTCCGCCTTCGGCTTCGGCGGTAGTGACCGCCAGGTCGAGGCGGGTGGTCTCTGCCTGGGGCAGACGGTGGTCTCGCAGTTCCCGGCCCGGCTGCCGGCTTCGGCCTCTGCGGCGTCGGCCGGCTGTCGGCTTCGGTGACCCTTCCGAAACCCACCCGCCGCCTTGCGTCGGCCTCTCCTGCGGCCCGGGCCCCCGCCTGCGTCGGCTGCTCCACCGGCCTCGGCCCGCCGCCGGACTCCGCCTCTCCGCCGGCCCGCCTCGGTCTCCCCTCCGACGTCGACCCGCCGTCCGCCCCGCCCTGTCCTCCCGCACCCTTCCTCAGCCCACCCCGGCCTCCCCGGGCCCTCGCCCGCGCCGATCTCGCTCAGGGCGTACCTCGTCCGGGAACTTCGCCGAGGGTCCGCACGCTGCATACAGTGGCAGGACCGGCAGGAAGACCGCGGTTTCCAGGACCGCGACCCCGATCGAAGGGACGTACATGCCCATGGGTCACACGGCCACAGCCCAGGCAGGCTCCGGGGGCCTGACAGCGAGCGAGCACCGCCTGGCCAACGGCCTGCGCGTGGTGCTCTCCGAGGACCACCTGACCCCGGTCGCGGCGGTGTGCCTCTGGTACGACGTCGGTTCGCGCCACGAGGTCAAGGGGCGTACCGGTCTGGCTCACCTTTTCGAGCACTTGATGTTCCAGGGCTCGGGGCAGGTCAAGGGCAACGGCCACTTCGAGCTGATCCAGGGTGCGGGCGGCTCGCTCAACGGCACCACCAGCTTCGAGCGCACCAACTACTTCGAGACCATGCCGACCCACCAGCTGGAGCTCGCCCTCTGGCTGGAGGCCGACCGCATGGGCTCGCTGCTGGCCGCCCTGGACGACGAGTCGATGGAGAACCAGCGCGACGTCGTCAAGAACGAGCGCCGCCAGCGCTACGACAACGTCCCCTACGGCACGGCGTTCGAGAAGCTGACCGCGCTCGCCTACCCGGAGGGCCACCCCTACCACCACACCCCGATCGGCTCGATGGCCGACCTGGACGCGGCCACCCTGGAGGACGCGCGGGCGTTCTTCCGTACGTACTACGCGCCCAACAACGCCGTCCTGTCGGTGGTCGGCGACATCGACCCGGAGCGGACGCTCGCGTGGATCGAGAAGTACTTCGGGTCCATCCCGGCGCACGACGGCAAGCCCGCCCCGCGGGACGGCTCGCTGCCCGACGTCATCGGCGAGCAGCTGCGCGAGGTCGTCGAGGAAGAGGTCCCGGCGCGCGCCCTGATGGCCGCCTACCGGCTGCCCGAGGACGGCACGCGCGCGTGCGACGCGGCCGACCTGGCGCTCACCGTCCTCGGCGGCGGCGAGTCCTCCCGCCTCTACAACCGGCTCGTTCGGCGTGACCGTACGGCCGTCGCGGCGGGCTTCGGCCTGCTGCGGCTGGCCGGGGCACCCTCACTGGGGTGGCTGGACGTGAAGACCTCCGGGGACGTCGAGGTGCCGGTCATCGAGGCCGCCATCGACGAGGAGCTCGCCCGGTTCGCCGAGGAAGGCCCCACGGCTGAGGAAATGGAGCGCGCCCAGGCCCAGTTGGAGCGCGAGTGGCTGGACCGGCTCGGCACGGTCGCGGGCCGCGCCGACGAACTGTGCCGGTACGCCGTCCTGTTCGGCGACCCGCAGCTCGCCCTCACCGCCGTGCGGCGCGTCCTCGAGGTGACCGCCGAGGAGGTCCAGGAGGTCGCCAAGGCCCGCCTGCGCCCCGACAACCGCGCGGTGCTCGTCTACGAGCCCACCGCCCCGGCCGAGATCGCCCAGAGCGCCGAGGACGCCGAGGGAGCCGACGACCCGGAGTCCGCGGCCACCGTGGAAGCCACCGACGAGAACGAGGAGGCGGCCAAGTGACCGAGCTCGCCGCGATGGAATTCCACCCTCAGCCGCAGGCGGGCGAGCCCAAGGTCTGGGCCTTCCCCGCCCCCGAGCGCGGGACGCTCGACAACGGGCTCACGGTCCTGCGCTGCCACCGCCCCGGCCAGCAGGTCGTCGCCGTCGAGGTGCTCCTCGACGCGCCTCTGGAGGCCGAGCCGGCCGGCCTGGACGGCGTCGCCACGATCATGGCGCGGGCCTTCTCCGAGGGCACCGACAAACACTCCGCCGAGGAGTTCGCCGCCGAGCTGGAGCGCTGCGGCGCCACCCTCGACTCGCACGCCGACCACCCCGGCGTACGCCTCTCCCTCGAAGTCCCCGCCTCCCGCCTGGCCAAGGCCCTGGGACTGCTCGCCGACGCCCTCAGGGCACCCGCGTTCGCGGACAGCGAGGTCGAACGGCTCGTCCGCAACCGTCTCGACGAGATTCCGCACGAGCTGGCCAACCCCTCCCGGCGGGCCGCCAAGGAGCTTTCCAAGGAGCTGTTCCCCGCTACCTCGCGCATGTCGCGTCCGCGCCAGGGCACCGAGGAGACGGTCGCGAGCATCGACTCCGCGGCCGTACGTGCCTTCTACGAGAAGCACGTCCGTCCGGCCACCGCCACCGCCGTGGTGGTGGGCGACCTCACCGGCGTCGACCTGGACGCGCTCCTCGGCGACACGCTCGGCGCCTGGACCGGTTCCTCGGCCCAGCCCCGCCCGGTGCCCCCGGTGACCGCCGACGACACCGGCCGGGTCGTCATCGTGGACCGCCCCGGCGCCGTCCAGACGCAGCTGCTGATCGGCCGCATCGGTCCCGACCGGCACGCGCGCGTGTGGCCCGCGCAGGTCCTCGGCACGTACTGCCTGGGCGGCACCCTCACCTCCCGTCTGGACCGCGTCCTGCGCGAGGAGAAGGGCTACACCTACGGCGTACGGGCGTTCGGGCAGGTCCTGCGTTCGGCCGCCGACGGCTCGGGCGCCGCGATGCTCGCCATCAGCGGCTCCGTCGACACCCCGAACACCGGTCCCGCCCTGCAGGACCTGTGGACGGTGCTGCGCACGCTCGCCGCGGAGGGGCTGACCGACGCCGAGCGCGATGTCGCCGTCCAGAACCTCGTGGGTGTGGCGCCGCTGAAGTACGAGACCGCGGCGGCCGTCGCGGGCACGCTGGCGGACCAGGTCGAGCAGCACCTGCCCGACGACTTCCAGGCGACGCTGTACCGGCAGCTCGCGTCGACGGGCACCGTGGAGGCCACCGCGGCGGTCGTCAGCGCCTTCCCGGTGGACCGTCTGGTGACCGTCCTCGTCGGTGATGCGGCGCAGATCAAGGAGCCCGTCGAGGCTCTGGGCATCGGCCAAGTCACGGTCGTGTCGGCCGAGTAGCGGCACGCGCGCGCGGGAGCCCTGGTGATCTGTGGGTCACCAGGGCCCCCTGATGTCCGAATTGAGGGAGAGGTTGCCTGTCTGCCCTGTGGTGTGCGCTACAAAAGCCGTGATCCGTTTGGGTATTGAAACCTGCCCCGTTTAGCGTCATCCGGGCTGTCCGTCAGGCACCGCGCCGCACCAGCGGCACCGGACAGTCATCGCCGAGTCCCCACATGGCGCGAGCCAGGGGAGCCGGGGACCCACACCAGAAGTCCCTGGGGTGAATCGGACGCCCCCGCATCGCGAGGGTGTCCGTAGGAGACCTTCCTGCTCCGAACCCGTCAGCTAACCCGGTAGGCGAGAAGGAAGGAAAGGATCAGCCACCACATGGCGTTCACCTGCGCCACCGGGAAGCACCGTCGTCCCAGCCGGATGAAGCGCGGCACCGCCCGCGCGGCCGGCGTCGCGGCCCTCACCACCACCGGCGTCTTCGGCGCTCTGGCCGCCCCGGCCCTCGCCGCCGAGCCCGCGGTCGAGCAGACCGGTCTCACCCCCGTGATCACCATCGGCGACTCGATCGCCGACGAGATCGACGCCCAGGCCGCCGCCCAGAAGCAGGCCGCCGACGAGGCCGAGGCGATGAAGAAGGCCGAGGAGGCCGCCCACAAGAAGGCGGTCGCCGAGGTGAAGAAGGCCCGCGAGATCAAGGCGCGCGCCGCCCGCGCGGAGGAGCGCAGGCTCCTCAACGCCTACGTCGCCCCGATCTCCGGCTCGTACGTCTCGACCGGCTACCAGTCCAGCAGCTCCCTGTGGTCCTCCGGCAGCCACACCGGTATCGACTTCCACGCCTCGACCGGCACCTCCGTCCACGCGGTCGGCTCCGGCACCGTGGTCGAGGCCGGCTGGGGCGGGGCGTACGGCAACCAGATCGTGATCAAGATGAACGACGGCACGTACACCCAGTACGGCCACCTGTCGTCCATCGGCGTCGCGGTGGGCCAGACCGTCACCCCGGGCCGGCAGATAGGCCTCTCCGGGGCGACCGGCAACGTCACCGGCCCGCACCTGCACTTCGAGGCCCGCACCAGTCCGGAGTACGGCTCGGACATCGACCCGGTCTCCTACCTCCGCTCGCACGGCGTGAACGTCTGACGCTCGCACGGCGTGAACGTCTGACGCTCGCACGGCGTGAACGTCTGACGACTGACGGCGAGACAAGCTGCGGCCCCGGCTCCCCGAGCCGGGGCTTTCGGCGTTTCAGAAGCCCGCCTGTCCAAAAAATATCCCTGGATTCCGGCCCGCCATCGGAAATTCCGGCTCATTGCAATAGAGTCACTGAACACACGTCAATCGTCGACGTTTCACGGGGATTAAGGCGGAGGTCGGTCATGCGCATTCCGGCGCACTCGGTATGCACGGCGATCCGGGACGACATCGTCGCGGGTGTCTACGAGCGCGGCAGCCGGCTCACCGAGGAACTGCTCGCGCGCCGCTACGGGGTCTCGCGCGTCCCCGTCCGCGAGGCCCTGCGCACGCTGGAGGCGGAGGGCTTCGTGGTGACCCGGCGGCACGCGGGCGCGTGCGTCGCGGAACCCACGGAACAGGAGGGCACCGACCTCCTGGAGATGCGGATGCTGCTGGAGCCGCTCGGCGCCTCCCGGGCCGCCCAGCGGCGCACCGAGGCCCATCTCAAGGTGCTGCGCGGCCTGGTCCGGCTGGGCCAGGAGCGGGCGAGGCGGGGCAACAGCGAGGATCTGCGCTCGCTGGGGAGCTGGTTCCACGAGACGCTCGCCCAGGCCTCCGGCAGCCCCGCGATGACGTCGATGCTGACCCAGCTGCGCCACAAGATCGCCTGGATGTACGCGGTGGACGCGCCGGCCAACCCGGTGGAGTCCTGGGCGGAGCACGGCGCGATCGTGGACGCGGTGGCGCGCGGCGACAGCGAACGCGCGCGGGCGGTCACGGCGCTGCACACCGAGCGCTCGACGAGCGTGCACCGGCTGCGTTTCCCTTCGCAGCCAGATCGCCCGGACCGTGTGAGGAACTCGCAACATCCCGTAAACATGCCGAGTCTGCGGCATTAACACAGCCACCGTATACAAAGAGAAGCTAATTCGCGGGGGATTATTTCTGCTGCCCGTCACCGGGAAATGCGAAGGGCTCGCCCGATAATTCGGACGAGCCCTTCTGTGGTGCGTTACGGCGTCTGCGCTCAGACGGTCTCGGGAAGTTCCTCGAGGCCCTCGGAAACGAGCTTCGCGAGACGGTCGAGGGCGGCGTCCGCCCCCTCGGCGTCGGAGGCGAGGACGATCTCCTCGCCGCCCTGGGCGCCGAGGCCGAGAACGGCCAGCATGGAGGCCGCGTTGACGGGGTTGCCGTCGGCCTTGGAGATCGTCACCGGGATACCTGCGGCCGTGGCGGCCCGGACGAAGATGGAAGCGGGGCGGGCGTGGAGACCCTCGGCCCAGCCGACGTTGACGCGGCGCTCAGCCATGTGATGATGCCCTTCGGTGTATCAGGTTGTCTAGACCAGTTTTCCACACGTGAAGCCACCCGGAGCGGTCCTTCGTCCCGCCCCTTCGTGGCATCGGACCGCGGCCTCGGTCCGACATCCGTCCTCCACAGACTGCCTCGCGCCGTTGTCGTACGCGAGCCGTACTCTGGGGCCCATGCAGACCTCGTCGGACCGGCACGAGTACCCCGCCCACTGGGAGGCCGACGTGGTGCTGCGCGACGGGGGTACCGCGCGCATCCGGCCCATCACCGTCGATGACGCCGATCGCCTCGTCAGCTTCTACGAGCAGGTGTCGGACGAGTCGAAGTACTACCGCTTCTTCGCGCCCTACCCTCGCCTGTCCGCCAAGGACGTCCACCGCTTCACGCACCACGACTTCGTGGACCGGGTGGGACTCGCGGCCACCATCGGCGGCGAGTTCATCGCCACCGTACGCTACGACCGCATCGGCCCCGACGGGATGCCCGCCTCTTCCCACCCGTCGCCCACCGCCACACCTGCCGGAGGGAGCGTCGCGTTCGCCCCTCCCGTCTCCGACGAGGCCGAGGTGGCCTTCCTCGTCCAGGACGCCCACCAGGGGCGCGGGGTCGCCTCCGCCCTGCTCGAACACATCGCTGCCGTCGCCCGCGAGAGGGGCATCCGCCGGTTCGCCGCCGAGGTCCTCCCCGCCAACAACAAGATGATCAAGGTCTTCACGGACGCCGGCTACACCCAGAAGCGCAGCTTCGAGGACGGCGTCGTACGCCTGGAGTTCGACCTGGAACCGACGGACCGCTCGCTCGCCGTGCAGTACGCGCGCGAACAGCGGGCCGAGGGGCGGTCCGTGCAGCGGTTGCTGATGCCCGGATCCGTCGCGGTGATCGGGGCCGGCCGTACGCCCGGCGGGGTGGGGCGCAGCGTCCTCGCCAACCTCCGGGACGCCGGGTTCACGGGCCGCCTCCACGCCGTGAACAGGTCCCTGCCCGAGGGGCAGAAGGAACTCGACGGCGTGCCTGCCCACCGCTCGGTGCGCGACATCGACGGGCCGGTCGACCTCGCCGTCGTCGCCGTGCGTGCGGAGCACGTGCCGGAGGTCGTCGAGGAATGCGGCCGGCACGGCGTGCAAGGGCTCGTCGTGCTTTCCGCCGGGTATGCCGAGAGCGGGCCCGAGGGGCGCGAGCGCCAGCGCGAACTCGTCCGGCACGCGCGCGCGTACGGCATGCGGATCATCGGCCCGAACGCCTTCGGGATCATCAACACCTCGGCGGAGGTACGGCTGAACGCCTCCCTCGCCCCCGAGATGCCCCGGCCCGGGCGGATCGGCCTGTTCTCCCAGTCCGGCGCCATCGGCATCGCCCTGCTCTCCCGCCTGCACCGGCGCGGCGGCGGGGTCACCGGGGTGACCGGTGTGTCGACGTTCGTGTCGGCCGGCAACCGGGCGGACGTCTCCGGCAACGACGTCCTTCAGTACTGGTACGACGACCCGGACACCGACGTCGCGCTGATGTACCTGGAGTCCATCGGCAACCCGCGCAAGTTCACCCGCCTCGCACGCCGGACGGCCGCGGCGAAGCCGCTGGTCGTGGTGCAGGGCGCGGGCTCCGCGCCGCAGGGCCACGCCGTACGGGCGACACGGTTGCCGCACGCCACCGTGTCCGCGCTGCTGCGCCAGGCGGGGGTGATCCGGGTGGAGACGATCACAGAACTGGTGGACACGGGGCTGCTGCTCGCGCGGCAGCCGCTGCCGGACGGCGCCCGGGTGGCGATCCTCGGCAACTCCGAGTCGCTCGGCCTGCTCACGTACGACGCCTGTCTCTCCGAGGGCCTTCGTCCGCTGCATCCGCTGGACCTGACGACGGCGGCCTCGCCGGCGGACTTCCACCGGGCCCTGTCGGGGGCCCTGGCGGACGACGCGTGCGACGCGGTGGTGGTGACGGCGATACCGGCGGTGGGGGAGGGCTCCGCCGGCGACGCGGCGCTGGCCGAAGCCCTCAGGTCCGCCGCCGAGCGGGTCCCCGGCAAGCCGGTGCTGGTGGTCCACGTGGAGCTCGGGGGACTGGCGGAAGCCCTTTCGGCCGCGACGAGCACCGCACCGCAGGCGGGCTCGACCCCGTCCGGCGCCCCCGAGCGGCCCCATCCCCTGCGCCCCTTGGACCGGCTGACCGCCAAGACGACCGACGAGGTGCCCGCCCCCCAGAACTGCTCCCGCCTCATCCCCGCCTATCCCGCCGCCGAACGCGCCGTCCGAGCCCTCTCCGAAGTGGTCCGGTACGCGCAGTGGCGGCGCGACGCCGCCGAGCCCGGCAGGGTGCCCGGCTACGAGGACATCGACGAGAAGGGCGCCGCCGCGCTGATCGACGGGCTGCTCGCGCGCGGGCAGGGCCTCACCCTCGGCACCGAGGAGACCTGCGAGCTGCTCGGTACGTACGGCGTGCGGGTGCACCGGGCCCTGCCCGCCCCCACGCCCGACGACGCCGTCCGGGCCGCCCGCGACCTCGGCTACCCGGTCGCCCTCAAGGCCACCGCCCCGCACCTGCGCCACCGCGCCGACCTGGGCGGCGTACGTCTGGATCTGGCGGACGAGGAGCAACTGCGTCGGGCGTACGCCGAGTTGACCGAGCTGTTCGGGACGCCGGAGGAGTTGCGGCCCGTGGTGCAGAGGATGGCGCCGCGCGGAGTCGACACCGTCGTCAGGGCCGTCATCGACCCGGCGGCAGGAGCCGTCCTGTCGTTCGGGCTCGCCGGGGCCGCCTCCCAGCTGCTCGGGGACATGGCGCACCGGCTCGTCCCGGTCACCGACCGGGAGGCCACCTCACTGGTCCGGTCGATCCGGACGGCACCCCTCCTCTTCGGCTGGCGCGGCTCCACCCCCGTCGACACCCCCGCGCTGGAGGAACTGCTGCTGCGGGTGTCACGGCTGGTCGACGACCACCCGGAGGTCGTCGCGATCACCCTCGAACCGGTCGTCGTCGCCCCGCGCGGCCTGAGCGTCCTCGGCGCCTCGGTGCGCCTGGCGCCCCCGCCCGCCCGCGACGACCTGGGCCCCCGGACACTCCCCGCGTACTGAGACCGAACGAGACCCCCGCGAGCGTGCCTCGCAGTCAGTGGGCCCCCGTAGGATGGACGTCATGGCCAAGACCAGTACGACGACCCAGGGGCTGCGGACGGCGATCGAGCGCAGCGGCTACTACCCGACCCTCGTGGCCGAGGCGGTGGAGGCCGCTGTGGGCGGCGAGCCCATCCGGTCGTACCTGGTCCATCAGGAGACGACGTTCGACCAGAACGAGGTGCGGCGGCATGTGACCGTGCTCGTCCTCACCGACACCCGCTTCATCGTGAGCCACACCGACGAGCAGGCCGAGGACACCACCTCCCCGACGCCGTACGCCACCACGTCCACCGAGTCCGTGAAGATCGGCCGGATCTCCTCGGTCGTGGTCAGCCGGGTGGTGGCCAATCCGGAGCAGTACCAGCCGGGCACCCTGCCCCGCGAGGTCGTGCTGACCATCGGCTGGGGCGCCGTCTCCCGGATCGACCTGGAGCCCGCCGCCTGCGGCGACCCCAACTGCGAGGCCGACCACGGCTACACCGGCAGCTCGACGGCGGACGACCTCAGCCTCCGGGTGAGCGAGGCGGGGGACGGCCCGGACACGGTGCGCCAGGCGCTCGCCTTCGCGCAGGCCATCTCCGAGGCGACCGCGGACGTCACCCGCTGATGGCGCATCCCGCCTCCGCCTGGGACCACCATCCGCAGCCGCTCGCCCTCGACTCCGCGCCCGTCCCCGCGTACGGCTCCGGATCCCTCGCCGACCTGCTGCCCACCCTGGCCGCCGGCATGGCCGTGCCCGGGACCACCGCGACCCTCCCCGAGCTGGCCCCCGCCGACCGGAACTGCGTGTTCCTGATCGACGGCCTCGGCTGGGAGCAGCTGAAGGCGCATCCGGACGAGGCGCCGTTCATGACCTCGCTCCTCGGCAGCTCGCGCGGCGGGACCGGACAGCCGCTGACCACCGGCTTCCCGGCGACCACCGCCACCTCGCTCGCCTCCGTGGGCACCGGGCTGCCGCCGGGCGCCCACGGCCTGCCCGGCTACACCGTGCGCAATCCGGCCACCGGCGAGCTGATGAACCAGCTGCGCTGGCAGCCGTGGACGTCACCGGCCGCCTGGCAGCCGTATCCCACCGTCTTCCAGCGGGCCCAACAGGCGGGTGTGCACGCGGCGCAGGTCTCGTCCCCCACCTTCGAGAGCACTCCGCTGACCAAGGTCGCACTCAGCGGAGGAACGTTCCACGGGCGGCAGACCGGAGAGGAGCGCATGGACGTCGCGGCCGAGCAACTGGCCGCCGGCGACCGCTCCCTGGTCTACACGTACTACGCCGAGGTCGACGGCGCCGGCCACCGATTCGGCATCGACTCCGACACCTGGCGCGGCCGCCTCATGTACGTCGACCGGCTGGTGCAGCGGCTGGCCGAGCAACTGCCCCCGCGCACCGCGCTCTACGTCACCGCCGACCACGGCATGATCGACGTCCCCTTCGACGAGGACCACCGCGTCGACTTCGACGCGGACTGGGAACTGCGCGCCGGGGTCGCCCTGCTGGGTGGCGAGGGCCGGGCCCGCCACGTCTACGCGGTGCCGGGCGCCGAGAACGACGTGCTGACCTGCTGGCGCGAGGTCCTCGGCGAGCAGTTCTGGGTCGCCTCGCGGGACGAGGCGATCGCGGCGGGCTGGTTCGGACCGCCCGAGCAGGTCGAGCGGCGGGTGCACGACCGGATCGGCGACGTGGTCGCCGCAGCGCGCGACGACGTCCTCGTCATCGCTTCGGAGCGGGAGCCCAAGGAGTCGGCGATGGTCGGCAACCACGGCTCGATGACCCCCGCCGAACAGCTGGTCCCGCTCCTCGAAGTACGTTCCTGACGCCTCTGGGCCCGTCTGGGTCCGCAAACCGAAAGGTGCTCGACTCGCCATGCCCGAGCTGGTGTTCTTCTCAGGGACGATGGACTGCGGGAAGTCCACGTTGGCGCTCCAGATCGGACACAACCGATCGGCCCGGGGGCTTCAGGGTGTGATCTTCACGCGGGACGACCGGGCGGGGGAGGGGAAGCTGTCCTCGCGGCTGGGTCTGGTCACGGAGGCGGTGGAGGCTGCTCCGGGCATGGATCTGCACGCCTACCTGGTGGAGCAGCTGTCGAAAGGCGGCAGGGTGGATCACGTGATCGTGGACGAGGCGCAGTTCCTCGCCCCGGAGCAGATCGACCAGCTGGCGCGCGTCGTGGACGACCTGGGCCTGAACGTCTTCGCCTTCGGTATCACCACCGACTTCCGCACGAAGCTCTTCCCCGGCTCGCAGCGGCTGTTCGAGCTGGCGGACCGCATCGAGACCCTTCAGGTCGAGGCGATGTGCTGGTGCGGGGCGCGTGCCACGCACAACGCCCGCACGGTGGACGGCGAGATGGTCGTGGAGGGTGAGCAGGTCGTCGTCGGTGACGTGAACGGCTCCGGTGCGGAGGTCGGATACGAGGTGCTGTGCCGACGTCACCATCGGCGCCGCATGACGAGCGCTTCCGCGCGCGCCGGCGCGCTCTCGCCGGACGTCCTGCCGGTGTCCTGCGACTGAGGGTTGTTGCCGCGGTCCGAGGAGCATCTCGATCCTCGCGTGCACTGGTCCGGCGGGGTCGATACGGAGAGACCGCGCGTCCTGGCCCAAGGACGGCAGGACCGGCCGGATCCCCGCAGGCGCGTACGGCCGCCGCTCTTGAGCGCTTGCGGTCGGAGAGCGCGAACTGCGGCGGGCCCAGGTGAGCTTGAGGGCGGCGGCGGGCCCCTGCGCGACCGTCGCGGACCTCCGGCAGCTCGCCGGCGGGATCGCCGCCTTCGACGGCCTTCCCGCCGAGGCCCGCGCACTCCTCGACCGGGGCCTCGGTGACACGGGGCTCGCCCCCTCGGCCCCCTGGCGGGCGCGCGTGAAGGAGGCGTCGTCCACCTCTCTCAGGGCGGGCATGACTCCCGACTGGAAGGCGAGCATGTATCCGGCGTACAGCCCGGTGCAGATGAGGGCGAGGATCTCAAGGGTCTCCGACATGCAGATATGCTCCGCGAGGTGGGTCACGCTCGTCATGCGGACGGTGAACCGCAGGGTTCCCGGAGCGGTCTTCCTGTTGCTGTTCCTCGGCTCCCTGGCCTTCCCCGCCGCCTCGTTCCTCGTGGTGCCGCAGGCGCGCGACGGAAGCGGGACGGCCCTCGTGGGGGCCGCCGCCGTCTGCGCGCTGGTGGGTCATCTGATCACCGCGGGCGGCAACGTCCCCCTGAACAACGCGCTGGAGAGTTCCCGTGGCCGGGGGAACGAGCCCGCCGCCCGGCAAGCGTTCGAGGGACGGTGGAACGCCCTGCACGGAGTGCGAACCCTGTTCGCCGTCGCCGCCTTCGCCCTCGTGGCCGTCGTCCCCTGAGCCCCGGTGCTGGTGGTCCAGACCTGCGTGCCGCGCCCACCGATCGAGACGATCGCATATGAATGTGAGCTTGCGAGCTATGTAACGTCTGGAATGCGAAGACTTGAATGACGTCATGAGCACTCAAGCGCAGAACACCGCACCCCTCCTAGTCATCGGTGGCACCGGCAAGACCGGACGACGGGTCGTCGACCGCCTCCAGACGCTCGGCCGCCCCACGCGAATCGGCTCGCGCAGCAGCGAGATCCCATTCGTCTGGGAGAACGAGAGCACGTGGGAGGCCGCGCTGGACGGGGTCTCCGCCGCGTACGTGACCTACTACCCGGACCTCGCCTTTCCCGGGGCGAAGGAGGCCGTCGAGAGGTTCGCCGCCTTCGCCGTCGAGCGGGGCGTCCGCCGTCTGGTGCTGCTCTCCGGGCGGGGCGAGGAGGGCGCCGTCGCCAGCGAGGACGCCCTCAAGGCGTCGGGCTGCGACTGGACCGTCGTCCGAGCCAATTGGTTCAACCAGAACTTCAGTGAGAGCTTCTTCCTCGACCCGGTCCGCTCGGGCGAGCTGGCGCTGCCCACCGGGGACGCCGTCGAGCCGTTCGTGGACGCCGACGACATCGCCGACGTCGTGGTCGCCGCCCTCACCGACCACCGTCATGTCGGCAAGACCTACGAACTGTCCGGTCCCCGGCTGCTGAGCTTCCATGACGTGGTCCGGGAGCTGTCCGCGGCCACCGGCCGAACCATCACCTACGTCCCGGTCAGCGCCGACGACTACCGCGCGGCCTTGCGGGAGCTGGGTCAGCCGGAGGAGTTCGCGGACCTCTTCACCCTCATCGTCGACGGCCGTAACGCCAGCGTGGTGAACGGCGTCCGGGAAGCGCTCGGGCGGGAGCCCAAGGACTTCTCGGACTATGCCAAGGAGGTCGCGGCCACCGGGGTCTGGGACGCCTGATCACCGATGTCCTGGCGGTGATCCGCCGGAACCGGTCCCCGGGACTGCGGACCACCGCACCGGCCTTGTATCGCCACGGACCGACCAAGCCAGGTTTCCCCGGCCGCGGAGCGCCGGGGAAACCCCGAGAAGAGAGGGACGCCATGGACGGCCTGCTGTGGGGAGACAGAGGCGTGGACATGCTGCCCAGCCACCTTCGCGGATTCGCGCAGACGCATCTCGCGCTGCGCCGTGACTCCCGGCGACTGGTGGCCGCTGCGCCGCTTCTTACATCCGCCGGTCTTCCCGGGGCCGCGGCATGGTGGCGGCAGTTCAGGGCCATCGTCGACTGGCACCACCGCACCGAGGACGAGATCCTCTGGCCGGGCCTGATCCAGCACGTACCGCAGGTCGCCGCCGGGGCCCATCGCATGGTCCAGGACCATGTGGCGCTCGACGACTCCATGCTCCGCGTGGGCAGGGCGCTGGAGACAGGACGGGCCGAGCTGATCGGCGGCCCCGTCGACACCTTTGACGCTGTCCTCCACCGGCATCTGCACGAGGAGGAGAAGCTCACCTTCCCGGTCTTCGCCCGTGTACCGGCCGATGTGTTCGCCGCCCTGGAACGTCGCGTCCTCGCGTCGGCGTCCTTCCGCGTCAAGCGGGTCCTGGCGCCGTGGCTGCTGGACGGACTCCCGCACCCGGACGGGCTGATGCCCGGTCCGGTGCGCCTGATCGGACGCACCCTGCTGCAAGGTGCCTACCGCCGCTCGCTCACCGGAATCCTGGAACCCCGGTGACCGGCCGGCCGCAGGGCCTCCACACGGTCGGCTGCCGCCCCGACGGTGCCGCGGCCCCCGCCCCTCGATCCGACCAGAGGAACACCATGCGCTCTCACCCCGCCCTGGCGGCTGCCGCCACACCGCCGGACCCCGTCCTTGTCGCGGCCACCATCGGCACCGGCCTGATGGCTGCTCTCTACCTCGCGTTCGACGTCGGTGTGATGCCCGCCCTCGCGCGGCGGGAGGACGAGCGGTTCGTCGCCGCGATGCGCCGGGCCAACGACGCCCTGGACGACAACGCCGCCTTCGGGGCACTCTTCCTCGGTGTGTTCATGGCCACTGGTCTCGCCGCACGCCGACTCGACCGCGCGGATCGGCGCGCCGCCGGGAAGGCCCGTGCGGCCGCGGTGCTGTACGGCCTCAGCGTCGTGGTGACGATCTGCGTCAACCTGCCCCTGAACCGTCGGCTGCGCACCGCCCCGGGCACGTCAGCCGCAGACTTGTCGGCGGCCAGGACCGCCTACGAGCGGCCCTGGCGCAAGGCCAACATGGTCCGTACCGGCGCGTGCCTGGCCGCCGTCGCCCTGCTGGCAGACGCGGCCGGGCGGCGGGCGGCCACCCGAACGCGTTGACACACGAGAACCGCCGTGGGTCCGGCACCCTCAAAGGGCCGGACCCACGGTCGTGCCTCCTGCCCTGGGGCGGGCCGTCCGGACGGCCCGCCCCAGGGGCCGGGAGGGAAGGGCGTGAGGCCGAGAGGCCCCGCGGGAACCGACAGCGAAACGGTGTGAGGTGACGGTTGTGGATACGCTCAGCGGCCTGCTCGGGAGCCCCAAGGCGCGGGGTGCCTTCCTCCTGAAGTCGGTGTTCAACCCCCCGTGGGGACTGCGCATCGAGGACCGCGCGCCCCTGTCGTTGGTCACCATGCTGCACGGCTCGGCGTGGGTGCTCCGCGAGGGCGGCGACCCGGTGCGGCTGGCGGCGGGGGACGTGGCGGTCCTGCGCGGCCCCGAGCCGTACACGCTCGTCGACGACCCGGCGACACCGCCAGGCATCACGGTCGACCCCGAGCAGCGCTGCAACACGATCGACGGAGAGGACGTCACCAAGGCGATGTCCCTGGGCGTACGCACCTGGGGCGAGCAGCACCGCACCGGGTCGACCGTGATGCTCAGCGGCACCTATCAGGCGCCCAACGAGGTCGGGCGCAGGCTGCTCGCCAGCCTCCCGGCCCTGCTGGTCCAGCCGGCCTCCGCCGCGCGGACCCCGCTGATCGGCATGCTGGCCGACGAGGTGGACAAGGAGGACATCGGCCAGGAGGTGGTCCTGGACCGGCTGCTCGACCTGCTGCTCATCAACATCCTGCGCTCCTGGCTCATGGAGCCCGGCACCGGCGCACCGCGCTGGTTCCGGGCCCAGAGCCACCCGGTGGTGGGGCGGGCTCTGCGGCTGCTGCACGAACGGCCCGGCGAACCGTGGACAGTTGCCTCGCTCGCGTCATCCGTGGGGGTCTCGCGGGCAGTGCTGGCTCGTCACTTCACCGAGCTCGTCGGTGAGCCACCGATGTCCTATCTGACCGGGTGGCGGCTGACGCTGGCCTCCGAACTGCTGCGCGACCCCGACCTGTCCGTCGCCGGTATCGCCCACCAGGTGGGGTACTCGGGCCCGTTCGCCCTGAGCGCCGCATTCAAGCGGGAACGTGGCGTCAGCCCGCAGGAGTTCCGCCGGGGCAAGCGGTCCGACGAGGCCATGGCCACCGGCTCCGACGGAAGGACGGTCGTCCTCAGACGCTGACTTCCGGCCCGGCGCACCAGGCCGGAAGCGTCCATGGTGTCCGGGCAGGTACCGCCACGACGGTGAGCAGCAGTCCCTCGTCCACGCGCCAGCGGCCCGTGCAGCGCGCCGCGACGCCGCCGTGTCCCGTCACGCCGGCGCCGGTCCCGGCCGCGCGGCCGTCCTCCGGCCGCCGCCGCGCTGGAGGCGGCGGTGTGCGGTCGGGGCGGACCACTTTCCCGACACCCTGAGCGGCGGCGCGAGCGAACTCAACTGGGGTCCGCTGCGGCTCTATCCGGGAGGCACCTTCCGTGCCAGCCGCGCCCTGCTCCGCGACGTCCCGGCCGCCGAGGAGGCCGAGACAGCCCTCTGGCCGGCGCGGTTCCCGGCCGCCGCCGCCCGTGTGTGCTGCCCCGTGCGGCTCACCTTCGGGGAGTACGAGGGCTGGTGGTGCCTGGACCGCGACGAACTGGCTGCTGTGGCGAATTGCTTCACCCGGACGCGCCCGCCCGTCGTCGAACGCGTCCCGGAGGCCGGCCACAACCTCAGCCTCGGACTGGCCGCGCCCCTCTACCATCTGCGCGCGCTGGCGTTCCTGGAGGAGTGCCTGGCGACCGTCCCGACTTCTGTCCGGTGACGACCGCGTATGCGCGAGAGCGTATGGAACATGGACCCCACCTCTCTCCGCTTGTTGGGATGATTCCTTGAGAAGTGCGGACGGTGTGCTCTCACCCGCATACCGTCCGCCGGCAGCCGGGAGAGACCACCCGACCGATAGGACACAAACGTGAGCCACAGTCCTCCCTACAGTTCCGCACCGTGGGCACCCCCCGGCCACCCGCCCGCGAGCCCGCCGGGCCGTAGCCGGGCCGCCGGGCCGCTCCTGGGAGTCTCTGTCCTTTGCACCGGCCTGATGGCCGGGCTCTTCTTTGCCTACGACATCTCGGTCATGCCGGGCCTGGCGGAGCTGGACGACCGCGCGTACGCGGCGGCCATGCAGCACTTCAATGCGGTGATCGACGGCAGCGCGCTGTTCGGCCTGGTCTTCCTCGCCACGCTGGCCTGCACGGTTGCCTCGGCGGTGACGGCCTTCCGGAAAAAGCAGCGATCGGTGGCCCTGCCGCTGGTCGCTGCGGCCGCCTGCTACCTGGCGGTGCTGGTGATCACCGTCGCGATCAACCTCCCGCTCAACGCGGAGCTCGCGGACCTCGGGAACCCCGCGACCGCCAGGGACCTCCCGGAGGTGATCGAGGATTTCAAGTCGGTGTGGGTGCCGGCGAACGTCGCCCGCACGGTGCTGTGCGTCCTCAGTCTCGGGGCACTGTGCTCCGCCCTGGTTCGGTACGGTCGCGCGACCGCGTCCTCCCGGCCCGTATAACACGATTCGGCCTTTATGAACAATGCGGTGGACAGGTGGAGCGAAGAGGTATCCATCGGGTGGCCAGGCGTTTGTCCGACCGGAAAACCCGGAGGCAGCGAATCACCCAGCTCCAGTTATTTGCTTTCGCGAACCATTGTGCGGTCGTTTGGGGAGTCTCGAAAACGTCCCCCGAGGTTGCGATGGTTCTCCGCTATGGCGGCCGGTGAGTTCTCCGGATGGCAGAGGGGGCCGGGGTGCCACCGTCCAGGTGCCGGGAGCGCCTCGGCCGTGCTCGTCCGCCCGTGAGGGCGCCGATCACCTCAAGGTGCTTGAGGTCGGAAAGGCGAGGCCCTCAGCGCACGCGGTGGATGAGGCAGAAGAGGGCACCCTCCGGGTCCGCCACGGTCGCCGCCCGCCCGTGGACGCTCGCGTGCGGCGGTTCGAGGACGTGGCCGCCGAGGTCGGCGAGGAGAGCGGTCGCCTCGTCCGTGTCGGACACCTCGAAGTACGTCCGCCAGTGCGGGCCCCGGTCGTGGGGCAGCGTGTGGCCCGCGCCGTGGACGCCGACGACGGGGCGGTCGGCGAGGCGCAGGGTGATGTGGTCGAAGTCGGCGGAGGTCACCGGCTCCTCCTCGTAACCGAACACGGTCTCGTAGAACTTGACGACGCTCGCGGTCTCGAAGGTCACCAGTTCGTGCCAGACCGGTGTGCCGGGCGCCCACGCGAGGGACGTGGCGCGACGGGTCGCGGTCTGCCGCACCCCGAAGACGGCGCCCGAGGGGTCTGAGCCGATCACCAGTCGCCCGGCGTCCTCCGCCTCCAGCGGCCCCACCCCGACCGTGCCGCCGCACAGCCGTACCGTTTCAGCGGTCAGATCCACGTCGTCCGAGGCGAAGTACGGCGTCCAGGCGGTCGGCAGCCGGTGATCGGACAGCTGCCCGATCGCGGCCACCTCGTGCCCGTCGAGCAGCGCCCGGACGCAGGGGCCGAGATGGTGCGGTCCCGGCCGGAACTCCCAGCCGAACAGCGCGCCGTAGAACTTCTGGGTCGCGGTCATCCCGGGCGCCATCAGGCTCACCCAGCAGGGCGTGCCAGGCGCGTGCCGTGCGTGGGGGGCGGCCGACTCCCTTGCCTCGGTCATGGTCACTTTCTCCTCGGCCTCTCGCGGCGGCCGTCGCGCACCGCCACCGCTCCGACGAACCCCGTGAGTACGGACCCCGTGCCCGATGCTCGCACCGGCCGAGCCGTCGTGCGCGCTGCCGCGCGACCGCTCCCGTGTCCTGAGCATGCCCGCCGTGCGCGTTTCCGGACGCCGACCGACGGGTGTCGATCAGCTGTACGGCATGTGCCCGATCCCGTACGCATCGTGATCGGGCCTGCCCGGCGGAGCAGAGTAGCCGGACATGGACGACGCGGCCACCCCGTGCGCGAGGATGGTGGCCATGAACGCCATCATCTCCGCATCCGAACTCGCGAGCCACCTGGCGGGCGCCCACCCGCCGGTCCTGCTGGACGTCCGCTGGCAGCTGAGCATGGCCAAGACCACCGGGGAGCCGTCCTTCGACGGCCGGGCCGAGTACGCGGCCGGGCACATTCCCGGCGCGGTCTTCGTCGACCTGGACCGGGAGCTCGCCGCCACTCCCGGACCCGGCGGCAGGCACCCGCTGCCCGACCTCGTGGAGTTCGGCGCCGCCATGCGCCGCGCGGGTGTCTCGGCCGGGACACCGGTGGTCGTGTACGACGGCGGACAGGGCTGGGCGGCCGCCCGCGCCTGGTGGATGCTGCGCTGGACGGGTCACCCGGATGTGTCAGTCCTCGACGGCGGTTTGACGTCCTGGCAGGGCGAGCTGTCGACGGACGTTCCGGAACCGGCCGAGGGCGACTTCCAGCCCACGCCGGCCGCCGCAGGGCTCCTCGACGCGGAGGGCGCGGCGGCGCTGGCCCGCTCGGGAGTGCTGCTGGACGCCCGGGCGGGGGAGCGTTACCGGGGCGAGGTGGAGCCCATCGACCGGGTCGGCGGACACATCCCCGGCGCGTTGTCGGCGCCCACCACCGACAACGTGGGGTCCGACGGCCGCTTCCTCCCCGCCGAGGAACTGGCCGCCCGCTTCAAGGCCCTGGGAGTCTCGGACGCCTCGACGGTCGGTGTCTACTGCGGCTCCGGCGTCTCGGGTGCCCATGAGGTGCTGGCCCTGGCGGTCGCGGGCATTCCGGCCGCGCTGTACGTCGGTTCCTGGTCGGAGTGGTCGTCGGACCCGTCACGACCGGTCGCCGTGGGGCCGGACCCCCAGTAGGCACACACCAGGCACACGACAGGAGGGGCCCCGGCGACACAGCGACGCCGGGGCCCCTCCTGATGTCGTACGACGGACTACTCCTGCTTCTTCCGCCGCGTCCCGAACACGATCTCGTCCCAGCTCGGGACCGCCGCCCGGCGGCCCGGGCGGACGCCGTCCGCCTCGGCCTGGCGGTCGGTGGCGCCGATGAGCCGGTCCCGGTGGCTGCCGACGGAACGGGGCATCAGGACGTCCGCGTAGGCGGAACCCGCCGAGGCCGCGGGCGCCGGGGGTTCCTCCTCCTCGGGCTCCGGGGAGGGTTCCTCCGTGTCGGGCTCCGCCGGGCGCTCCGGGACCACCAGGTCGCCCCGGAAGCTCGGCACCGCCTCCAGGAGGCTGGTCAGCGAGTCCCGCTCGCCGGCCTCTTCCTCCGCGGGCTCGTCGAGCGACGGCCCGGGCAGGCTCGGCCGCTCGAGGGCGCGGTCCAGCGGACGGTCGCGCGGCAGGCGTGCGATGCGCGGGACGAAGGGGAAGCTGGGTTCGGGGGCGGCGGCGAGGTCGTCGGACTCGCCGATCAGGGAGCGCGCCTCCTCGTCGACGGCCTGGACGAGCCGCCGGGGCGGGTCGTACGTCCAGCTCGCCGAGTGGGGTTCGCCCGCGACCCGGTAGACCAGCAGGACCTCCCAGGTGCCGTCGTCGCGGCGCCAGGAGTCCCACTGCACGCTGTCCTTCTCGGCACCGCGCACCAGCAGCCGCTCCTGGACCGCCTCGCCGAGCTGGGGTCCGGCGTTCTCGCCGGGGCGGCGGACCGGGGTCTTGCGCGCCCGCTCGGCCATGAAGGCACGCTCGGCGAGCACGGGGCCCTCGAAGCGCCGTACGCGATCGACCGGGATGCCGGCCATCTGGGCGACCTCTTCCGCGGTCGCACCGGCGCGTATACGCGCCTGGATGTCGCGGGGGCGGAGATGGCTCTCGACCTCGATCTCGATCTGACCGAGACGGGGACGGTCGCCGCGCACGGCGGCGCGCAGGCGTTCGTCGATCGGAAGCGTGTACTCCGTCGCGTCGGCAGCCTTCAGCACCAGCCGTGTGCCGTCATTGGAGACGGCCACGACACGCAGTTCGGGCATGGGGACCTCCCGGGTGGTGCCTGCCGACGTCACGTGCGTCGCTGCTTCCGCTAGTCGAGTGTGGCCTGCCCGGGTGCAGCCTGCCACAACCTTGCCGAGTTGCCCGGCGTGTCGGGCACGGGCCCTGGATCGCCGTTATGGCACGGTTACCTATTCGCAACGCTAAGTGACCAACTCCGTCACCCTGTGCAACTAGCCCCCTCCCGGCGGTCCTTGAAGGCCACGGACGTCCTGGCGGGAGACCTGACCCAGGGCTCGCAACAGTACTCCATTCGGGCCACGTGCGTGGATGGCCACGCCGCCCAACTTCTTCCGGCGCACGGCACTTGGCCGCCCTCGAGCGGTTTCCGGGATCATGAAGGTGGCGCATTTCACGCAATCGCCGGAAACAGAACCAATGACTCCGCCTGCTGGTTTCGCCGATCTCGTCCGCAAATGCCTTGGATATGCCTGGAACGTGCCTCGTGCGTCTCCCGTACTTCCCCACGCTCCCGGCGAGTTCACCTGGAGCCCGTCCGCTACGCCCCCAACACCCGCCGCAGGTAGTCGTTCTGGAACCGGCGGTCGGGGTCGAGCCGGTCCCGCAGTGCGGTGAACTCGGCGAAGCGCGGGTAGACGCCGGCGAAGTACTCGGCGTCGCGGGTGTGCACCTTGCCCCAGTGCGGCCGGCCCTCGTACGCGGTGAAGATGCGCTCGGCCGCGCTGAAGTACGCCTGATAGGGCGTTCCCTTGACGAGGTGGACGGCGATGTACGCGCTGTCCCGGCCCGAGGCCGTCGACAGGGTGATGTCGTCGGCCGGGGCGGTGCGCACCTCCACCGGGAAGCTGATCCGCAGACCGGAGCGGTCGACCGTCCTCTTCAGTTCGCGCAGCGCCTCGGTCACCGCCGCACGCGGGACGGCGTACTCCATCTCCACGAAACGCACCCGGCGCGGAGAGGTGAAGACCTTGTACGGGATGTCCGTGTAAGTCCGCGCGGACAGAGCCTTGCTGGAGATCCGCGCGATGGCCGGGACGGTGGCCGGCACCGCGCGGCCGACCCACTGGGCCAGTTGGAAGGCGCCGTTGGAGAGGAACTCGTCCTCGAACCAGCCCGCCAGCCGTCCCACCGGCTGCTCCGGACCCGCGCTGCGGTTGTTCCGCTTGGTGTTGGTGCTGCCGGTGTGCGGGAACCAGTAGAACTCGAAGTGCTCGTTCTCGGCCCACAACTGGTCGAACTCGGCGACGACCCGGTCGAAGGGCATCGGTTCCTCGCGCGCGGCGAGCAGGAAGACCGGCTCCACGGCGAAGGTGATCGCGGTGACGATGCCGAGCGCGCCCAGGCCGATCCGTGCGGCGGCGAAGACCTCCGGGTTCTCCTTCTCCGAGCAGGTCAGGAGCGTGCCGTCGGCGGTGACCAGCTCCAGACCCCTGATCTGGGCGGCGATCGAGCCCGACTCGCGGCCTGTTCCGTGCGTGCCGGTACTGGTGGCGCCGGAGACCGTCTGCTCCATGATGTCGCCCATGTTGGTCAGCGACAGGCCTTCCCGGGCCAGGGCCAGGTTGAGCCTCTTGAGCGGGGTCCCGGCCTCGACCGTGACCGTCATGGCGTCCCGGTCGATGCTGCGGATGCCCGTCAACAGTTGAGGGCGGATCAACACACCGTCCGTGGCGGCGATGGAGGTGAAGGAGTGCCCGGTGCCGACGGCCTTCACCTTCAGCCCGTCCTCAGCGGCCTTGCGGACGGCATCCGCCAGTTCCTCGACCGAGGCGGGCGTGACCTCCCGTGCGGGACGGGCGGCGACGTTGCCGCCCCAGTTACGCCACGTGCCGTTCGTCCCGCTCGCTGTGCTGCTCAACGACGCCTCCCCGACGCGGAGCCGGCCTGCTGAGCCGGCGGTACCCCAGGAAACCGACCGCGACCGCGACGGCCCCGGACACCGCCGGAACCCCGTACCCGGCCCGCGCGCCGGCGGCGTCGATCACCCAGCCGGACACGGAGGAGCCGAGCGCGACCCCGACCGCCAGCCCGGTGCTCACCCAGGTCATGCCCTCGGTCAGTTGCGCGCGAGGTACGTGCTGCTCGATGAGGGACATCGTCGTGATCATCGTGGGAGCGATGGACAGGCCCGCTACGAACAGCGCCACGGCCAGGAACGGCAAGTTTCCGACCAGTAGGAGGGGGATCATACTCACGCCCATCGCACATACGCCCAGCAGCCAGCGAGGTTCGGGCGCCCCCTTGAAGCGCAGCAGCCCGAACACGATCCCCGCCGCGCAGGAGCCCGCGGCGTACAGCGCGAGGACCACGCTCGCGGCGCCCTTGTGGCCCTGCTCGTCGGCGAAGGCCACCGTGACCACGTCGACCCCCCCGAAGATCGCTCCGGTCGCCACGAAGGTCCCCACCAGGACCTGCAGGCCGGCCGCCCGCAGGGCCGTGCCACCGCCGTGCTGCGCGCGCGGGTGCGGTGCGGGCTCGGTGGCGCGCTGGGCGGTCAGCCACAGGACGCCGACCGCGAGGAAGCACGCGGCCAGCAGCGGGCCGGCCTCCGGGAACCAGACCGTGGACAGGCCGACGGAGATGATCGGCCCGAAGATGAAGCAGACCTCGTCGATCACGGACTCGAAGGAGTAGGCGGTGTGCAGGTGCGGCGTTCCCCGGTACAGGGTCGCCCACCGGGCGCGGATCATGGCGCCGACGCTCGGCACACAGCCGACGCCGGCACTGAACACGAACAGCGTCCAGTCCGGCCACTCGTAGTGCGCGGAGCACAGCAGCCCCGCCGCCGCGACGAGGGCGATCAGCGTCGCCGGGCGCAGCACCCGCCGCTGGCCGTACTGGTCCACCAGCCGTGAGACCTGCGGTCCCGCGACCGCCGCGGCCAGCGCCATGGTGGCCGACAGCCCGCCGGCCAGCCCGTACCGCCCGGTCAGCTGGGAGACCATAGTCACGACGCCGATGCCCATCATCGACAACGGCATCCGGCCGAGGAGGCCCGCGGCGGAGAACCCCTTGGAGCCGGGGGCGGCGAACAGGGCGCGGTAGGGGCTGGGCACGGGGTCTCCGGTCGGGCGGGAGCGGGGCGGCTCGGTGATCGGACTCGGTGATCGCAATCGGTGATCGGGCTCGTCGATCGGCTCGGCACCGCTTGGACGCGCCGACTCGGTAAGGCGCGTACATCGCCGGAACAGCTTACGAGTTAGGTGACCCTAACGCACCCCGTCGGACGTACGGGGAACCCGGGTCGTCACCCCGCCGTTTCCCGGCTGTCAGCACCTGATGACAGGATCGATCCATGCCAGACGCGCTCGAAGCCACCCCCTACGACGCCCTGCTCCTGCTCTCGTTCGGCGGCCCGGAGGGGCCGGACGACGTCGTCCCGTTTCTGGAGAACGTGACGCGCGGGCGCGGAATCCCCAAGGAACGCCTGAAGGAAGTCGGGCAGCACTACTTCCTGTTCGGCGGGGTCAGCCCCATCAACGACCAGAACCGCGCCCTGCTGGACGCCCTGCGCAAGGACTTCGCGGAACACGGCCTGGACCTGCCGGTCTACTGGGGCAACCGCAACTGGGCGCCCTACCTGACGGACACCCTGCGCCAGATGGTCGCCGACGGCCGCCGCCGCGTCCTGGTCCTCGCCACCAGCGCGTACGCCTCGTACTCGGGCTGCCGTCAGTACCGCGAGAACCTCGCCGACTCGCTGGCCGCCCTCCAGGCCGAGGGCCTGCGGCCGCCCGCCGTCGACAAGCTGCGGCACTACTTCAACCACCCGGGCTTCCTGGAGCCGATGATCGACGGGGTGATCGAGTCCCTCGCCGACCTCCCCGAGGACGTCCGGGACGGTGCCCACCTCGCCTTCACCACCCACTCGATCCCGATCGCCTCCGC
This sequence comes from Streptomyces violaceoruber, assembly GCA_000720805.1. Classification (GTDB taxonomy): domain Bacteria; phylum Actinomycetota; class Actinomycetes; order Streptomycetales; family Streptomycetaceae; genus Streptomyces; species Streptomyces cellulosae_A. The sequence goes on along the minus strand of JODI01000008.1, from coordinate 22,816 downwards.
GGACACCTCCGGCCCGGTCGAGGAGCACGGCGACGGCGGTGCGTACGTGAAGCAGCACCTGGACGTGGCCCAACTGGTCGCCGACGCGGTCCGCGAGCGCACCGGCGTCGACCACCCGTGGCAACTCGTCTACCAGTCCCGCTCCGGCGCTCCGCACATCCCGTGGCTGGAGCCCGACATCTGCGACCACCTGGAGGAGCGGCACGCGGCCGGGGCCCCGGCGGTCGTCATGGCGCCCATCGGCTTCGTCTCCGACCACATGGAGGTCATGTACGACCTCGACACGGAGGCCAGGGCCAAGGCCGAGGAGCTGGGCCTGCCGGTGCGCCGCTCGGCCACCGTCGGCGCCGACCCCCGGTTCGCCGCCGCGGTCCGCGACCTCGTCCTGGAGCGCGCCGCCGTCGAGCGCGCCGAGCAGGTCACGCCCTGCGCTCGGGGCCTGCTCGGGGCCGGCCATCACCTCTGCCCGGTGGGCTGCTGCCCGGCCCGCGCCCCGCACCCCGCCGCCGCGGGCGCCGACAGCCCCTACACGTGAGGAGCCCCGTGACCGACCCCCTGCACTCGGAACTGCTCGCCCTCGCCCAGGAGGCCGCCCGGCGGGCCGGCGCGCTGCTGCGGGACGGCCGTCCGGCCGACCTCGCGGTCGCCAGGACCAAGTCGAGTCCGATCGACGTGGTCACCGAGATGGACATCGCGGCGGAGAAGCTGATCACCGACCTGATCTCCGCACACCGCCCGGACGACGGCTTCCTGGGCGAGGAGGGCGCCGTCACCGAGGGCACCAGCGGCGTCCGCTGGGTGATCGACCCGCTCGACGGCACGGTCAACTACCTGTACGGCCTGCCTACCTGGGCCGTCTCCATCGCCGCCGAGCAGAACGGCGAGACCGTCGTAGGCGTCGTCGAGATCCCGATGCGAGGGGAGACGTACCACGCGGTCCTCGGCGAGGGCGCCCGGGCCACCGGCGCCTGGGACGGCGAGCGCGAGCTGGCCTGCCGCCCCGCGCCGCCGCTGGAGCAGGCACTGGTCTCGACCGGCTTCAACTACGTCACCGAGGTCCGCGCCCACCAGGCCGAGGTCGTCCGCAAGCTGATCCCGCTGCTGCGCGACATCCGGCGGGGCGGCTCGGCCGCGGTCGACCTGTGCGACGTCGCCGCGGGCCGGCTCGACGGCTACTACGAACGCGGTCTGCACCCCTGGGACCTCGCGGCGGGCGACCTCATCGCCCGTGAGGCGGGCGCCCTGACCGGTGGACGTCCCTCAGAGCGCCCCGCACACGCCCTGACGGTCGCCGGTAGTCCGGGCGTCTTCGAGCCCCTCCAGCGCCTTCTGGAGGACTTCGGCGCCTGGCACGACTGACGCGACCGTGCCGGCACACGCCGAGACCCCCGGCGCTGGATTCGCCGGGGGTCCCGCCGTGCCGCGTAACGCTCGTGATCAGACGCTCGTCGCAACCTCCACACCGTGCTCGGCGGCGAGGCGGCGCAGGTCGTCGAGCTCGGCCTGCTCCACCTCGACGAGGAAGTCGTCGCCCTCGTCGCGAGCCCGGGTCAGGTCGGACTCGGTCGCCCTTATGCGCTGCAGAAGTCCTGCGGTGAATGCGTCCATGCTGCGCCCCCTCGTCCTGGGTCGTGGGTCGGTGGCACGGGGGTGTGCCGTTGGGAAGGGGCGATCACGTCTCCTGCAGATGCCCAGCGCGCTGCCCCGCTGGGCGGCGACGGTGCCGGACACCCACGCCCACTCTGCGGAAGCGGATCGCGGAGTGCCGCATGGTGGTGCGGCACATGCAGAGCGTGATCGCGGGGTGTAAAGCCGTCCTCCCCCCGCTCCCTTCCACGGAAACCTCAACCAGGCGAGAAAATCTCCCATTCCCGGGCCTCACACCGGTCCTTCAGGCGGCGCTCACCCGTCTTACAGCCGACTTATGGCCGAAAAGGGCAGGATGGGGGCCACACACTCACCGAAACCCCCTGCTCGCGTGACCGAGATCGGTTACGAGGCGCTACGCGGGTGGACACAGGAAGGACAAGCGACGTGCGCGTACTCGTCGTCGAGGACGAGCAGCTGCTCGCCGATGCGGTGGCCACCGGACTGCGCCGGGAGGCCATGGCCGTCGACGTCGTGTACGACGGTGCGGCCGCCCTGGAACGCATCGGCGTCAACGACTACGACGTGGTCGTCCTGGACCGGGACCTTCCGCTCGTGCACGGCGACGACGTCTGCCGCAAGATCGTCGAACTCGGCATGCCCACACGCGTGTTGATGCTCACGGCGTCCGGTGACGTCAGCGACCGCGTGGAGGGTCTGGAGATCGGCGCCGACGACTATCTCCCCAAACCCTTCGCGTTCAGCGAGCTGACGGCACGCGTGCGTGCCCTCGGCCGGCGCACCAGCGTGCCGCTGCCGCCGGTCCTGGAGCGCGCCGGGATCAAGCTCGACCCGAACCGCCGTGAGGTCTTCCGGGACGGCAAGGAGGTCCAGCTGGCACCGAAGGAGTTCGCCGTACTGGAGGTCCTGATGCGCAGCGAGGGCGCCGTCGTCTCGGCGGAGCAGCTGCTGGAGAAGGCCTGGGACGAGAACACCGACCCGTTCACCAATGTCGTACGCGTCACCGTCATGACCCTGCGTCGCAAGCTGGGCGAGCCCGCGGTGATCGTGACCGTCCCCGGTTCCGGCTACCGGATCTGACCGCCGTGGCCGCGACCCCGGTGCCTCCTCAGGCACCCCCGAAGCCCACCTGGGACCCCCGCAGGCCGGAGCCGCCCTTCCCGTGGCTGCGCCCGACCATCCGGATAAGGCTGACGCTGCTGTACGGCGGGATGTTCCTGATCGCGGGCATCCTGCTGCTGTCGATCATCTACCTGCTCGCCGCGAACGCACTGAAGGTGGGCAGCGAGTTGCCCTTCAAGGTCCTCTCGGGCCAAGTGGCCAGCGACATCTGCAACTTCCCGTCCGACTCGTCATCCACCGAGATGAACCACGCGATGAACGAGTGCGTGAACCTGCAGCGCCAGCACGCCCTGGACAACCTGCTCAGCCGCTCGCTCCTTGCCCTGCTCGGCCTCGCGATCATCGCGTTCGCCTTCGGCTACGCCATGGCCGGCCGTGTCCTGTCCCCGCTGGGCCGCATCCTGCGCACCGCGCGCGCGGTGGCGGGCTCGGACCTGTCCCGCCGTATCGAGCTGGACGGCCCGGACGACGAGATCAAGGAACTCGCCGACACCTTCGACGACATGCTGGAGCGGTTGCAGCGCGCCTTCACCGCCCAGCAGCGCTTCGTCGGCAACGCCTCGCACGAGCTGAGGACACCGCTCGCGATCAACCGCACGCTCCTCGAGGTACATCTGTCCGATCCGAACGCGCCGGTGGAGCTGCAACAGCTCGGCAAGACGCTGCTGGCCACGAACGAGCGCAGTGAGCAGCTCGTCGAGGGTCTGCTGCTGCTAGCCCGCAGCGACAACCAGATCGTCGAACGCAAACCGGTCGACCTCGCCGAGGTCGCCGAGCAGGCCGTCGACCAGGTGCACGGCGAGGCGCAGGCCAAGGGTGTGGTGATCCGGGGCGAGCAGAAGCCCGCGCTCGTGCAGGGCAACGGCGTGCTGCTGGAGCGGATCGCTCTGAACCTCCTCCAGAACGCCGTGCGGTACAACGTGCCCGAGGGCGGCTGGGTCGAGGTGACCACAGAGATCCAGCACGGTCAGGCGGTGCTCGTGGTGGCCAACACGGGCCCGGTGGTGCCGGCGTACGAGATCGACAATATTTTCGAACCGTTCCGGCGCTTGCGTACCGAGCGCACGGGCAGCGACAAGGGAGTGGGCCTGGGCCTGTCCATCGTGCGGTCCGTGGCGCGGGCGCACGGCGGTCATATCTCGGCCCAGCCACGCGAAGGGGGTGGGCTCGTGATGCGGGTGACCCTGCCTGTCTGAGAGCATGACCCCCGCACACCGATCGATACACAGGGATGTTCGCTTTGCGCGGAATTTTCGAGGCGCCGACCGGCCGATCCTGTGTGTGATCGATCACAAGGGCGATTTTCCAGCCATCTACTCACGGTGATCATGAATAGCGTCGGAAAGCCGGGAAAATCCGGGTTTTCCGGAGTCTTGGTCACGGGAAGTACACGGTGAGACGCCTTTGAAGTGCGGGATTCGGACCGTGTACGGTCCCGATCGCCATCCAACCCGATCACTCATGAGGAGTTCGGTTGGGTGTCGATTGAGTAACAGACCTTGATGTGAGGCAAAATCTCCGCCTCAGGTCGGGCACAAGTCCGGCCTCTCACGCGTTACGTGCGCTGGAGACACCACAGACACCCAGAGGGGGAGAGCGACATGGCAACCGACTACGACACCCCACGCAAGACCGACGACGACGTCGACTCGGACAGCCTTGAAGAACTGAAGGCCCGGAGGAACGACAAGTCGACGTCCGCAGTGGACGTCGATGAGTTCGAGGCCGCCGAAGGCCTGGAACTGCCCGGCGCGGACCTCTCGAACGAGGAGCTGGCCGTCCGGGTGCTGCCGAAGCAGCAGGACGAGTTCACCTGCATGAGCTGCTTCCTGGTGCACCACCGCAGCCAGCTGGCCCGAGAGAAGAACGGTCAGCCGATCTGCCGCGACTGCGACTGAGGACGGGTCGGCCGTGACTGGCTCGACCCCTCCCCGGAAGCGCCGCTTCCTGAAAGGGGAAGCGGACTCGGTGCCGTCCCAACGACGGCACGGCGCGCGTGACGACGAGCGGGGCTCATCCGATTCCGGATCGGCCTCGCTCGAACCGGCGGCCGACCGGGCAGATCTCCCGGTGCGGGCCGACACACCCGCGCCCGTCGCACGGCGGCGGGCCGCGGTGATCCGGGACAGGACCCGGGAAGGCGTCCGCAAGGGCGGCAACCGCGCCAGGGCGGCCCTGGGGCACCTCGCCGACCGCATCATCGACCTCGCCCCGCGGATCCCCGTACGCGACCTCGCGGCGCTCCGCAGGCAGTTCCCAGGCCTCGGGCCCGAGCAGCTCGCGGACAAGCTCGTGGCGGGTGCCGCCACCGCCACCGCCACCGTCGGCGCGGGAATCGGCGCCGCGGCGATGATGCCCGTACCGCCCGCGATGCCCACGGAGCTGGCCGCCGAGATCACCGGCGTGGCGGTGATCGAACTGAAGCTGATCGCGGAGCTCCACGAGGTCTACGGCGCACGACCGCCGGGCACCCTCAAGCAGCGTTCCACCGCGTACATCGACTCCTGGTCGGGGGAGCGCGGGATCGATGTGAGCAAGCCGTCGACGGTGAGCGGCGCGCTGAACAGCCGCATGAAACAGCAACTGCGTCAGCAGATCATGAAGCGCGTGGTGCGCGATCTGCCGAACCTGATGCCGTTCATGGTCGGCGCGGCCGTCGGAGCGGTCATGAACCGCCGGGACACCAGACGCCTCGCCGAGCGGATCCGGGCCGACCTGCGCCGGGTCCAGGTGCCGTGGGACGCCTTGCCCGCCCTGCCGCCGCTGGAGGAACCGGCGGATCCGCTGACCATGGGGGACGGCCCGAAAGAACTCGGGTGACGAGAACGCGGACGACGGCCTCGCCCGGGTGTGCTAGGCCGTCGTCCGCGCTGCCTTCAGGGCCTGAGCCAGCCGCTCCGGCTCACGGGTCGACAGGTACAGGTACGGCGTCGGGTCCTCGGGGTCGGTGACCTCCACGCGCAGCGCGGTGGGAATGTAGGCGCGCAGCAGCAGGAAGGCGCGGGTGTCGGCCTTGTACGTGCGCCAGGCGCGCGCCTCCTCCGCGTCCAGCACCTCCGCCTCGCCCAGCGCGGACACCGGGATCTTCGCCTCGCCCGCGATCAGGAAGCCGCCCACGACCCGGATCCGCTGCGCGCCGTACGCGCTGGCCACGATCGCCGCCACGGCGGTACCGCCGACCAGGCCGCCGAGCATCGGCAGCGTGCCGAAGGGCAACAGGATCAGGGCCATCGAGACCCCGACCAGGAAGGAGATCAGCCACCAGGTCCGGGGGGTGGTGAGACGTTCTTCGTACGGGGGGGCGGAGGGCTGCATGGATCCAAGCTTGGCACGGTGCCGGTATCGGGCTGCTGTCAGGGGGAGTCGGCGGAGCGCTGTCGGGCAGGGTGGTGGGGGGAGACGGGTGGGCGGGTAAGGTCTGCGCCTGTGAGTCGTACTTCAGCTGCCGTTGAGCCGCCTGCCGACGCCGTGAGGCCGGTGCGTCATCCTGACGCTCCCGCGCCCGGTGAGCTGCTCGGTGCGCACTACGGCGAGTGTTTCGGCTGCGGCGGCGAGCAGCCCCACGGACTGCACCTCCAGGCGCGGGCCGGCGAGGGGGTGACGGTGACCGCCGAGTTCACCGTGCGCCCCGCCCACCAGGGGGCTCCCGGCCTCGCACACGGCGGGGTGCTCGCGTCCGCCCTCGACGAGACCCTCGGCTCGCTGAACTGGCTGCTGCGGACGATCGCGGTGACCGGACGGCTGGAGACCGACTTCGTGCGGCCGGTCCCGGTGGACACCGTGCTGTATCTGGAGGCCGAGGTGACGGCCGTGGCCGGGCGGAAGATCTACTCCACCGCCACCGGCCGGATCGGCGCACCCGACGGACCCGTCGCCGTCCGCGCCGACGCGCTCTTCGTCGAGGTGAAGGTCGACCACTTCATCGACAACGGCCGCCCGGAGGAGATCCGGGCGGCCATGAACGACCCGGACCAGGTCCGGCGTACCCGTGCCTTCGAGGTGAACCCGTGAGCCGTGAGCACCGTCAAGAGCTCGACGTGCTGATCCGGCGCGTCGACCCGGACGTACCGCTTCCGTCGTACGCGCACCCCGGTGACGCGGGAGCCGATCTGCGGACCACCGAGGGCTGTGAACTGAAGCCGGGCGAGCGGGCCGTGCTGCCCACGGGGGTGTCTGTGGCGCTGCCGGAGGGGTACGCGGCCTTCGTGCACCCACGATCCGGTCTCGCCGCCCGCTGCGGTGTCGCTCTCGTGAATGCCCCGGGGACGGTTGATGCCGGGTACCGTGGGGAGATCAAGGTGATCGTGGTGAATCTCGATCCGCGCGAGTGCGTGCGGTTCGAGCGCTTCGACCGGATTGCCCAACTGGTCGTCCAGCAGGTCGAGAGGGTCCGCTTCCGGGAGGTCGCGGAGCTTCCCGGCTCGGCACGGGCCGAGGGGGGCTTCGGGTCCACCGGCGGTCATGCCGCGGTGGACGACGGAGGCGGCGCAAGCGGTCATGCCGCCATGGGCGGCGCGACGGGTGGGAATCGATACGCTTCGGTCGTATCCGACCGGGAAGGACAGTGACGTGTTCGGACGTCGCAAGAAGAAGGGTGCCGCCGAGGACGCGGCCGGCGAGGCCGAGCAGGTCGTCGACAGTGTCGACACTGAGGCGGACGAGGCAGAGGCCACGCGTGAGCGCGTACGGCTCGAACCGGAGCCGCGGCCGGACGGGCCGTGGGACAGCACCGAGGTCCGTGACCCGGCCGAGGGCCGGGTGGACCTGGGCGGTCTGTTCGTGCCGGGCGTGGACGGCATGGAGTTGCGGGTCGAGGTCGCGGGCGACGCGATCGTCGCCGCCACGGTCGTGCTGGGCGACAGCGCCATCCAGCTGCAGGCCTTCGCCGCGCCCAAGCGCGAGGGCATCTGGGGCGAGGTACGCGAGGAGATCGGCTCCGGCATCACCCAGCAGGGCGGCATCATCGACGAGGTCGAGGGCCCGCTGGGCTGGGAGCTGCGCGCGCAGGTTCCGGTGCAGCTCCCCGACGGCACGGGCGGCTTCCAGGTGGTGCGGTTCGTCGGTGTCGACGGTCCCCGCTGGTTCCTGCGCGGGGTGATCTCCGGTCAGGGCGCGGTGCAGCCGCAGGCGGCCGGTCTGCTGGAGCAGATCTTCCGGGACACCGTCGTGGTGCGCGGCGAGGGCCCGATGGCGCCCCGCGACCCGATCGTCCTGAAGCTGCCGAACGACGCGCAGATGGTCCCCGAGGGTGTTCAGCAGCAGGATGAGGGTTCCCGCTTCGCCGGCGGCATGGGCCAGCTCCAGCGCGGACCGGAGATCACCGAGGTCCGCTGAGCTAATACCACAGCACCACGAAGACAGCACGACGGCAGACGACAAGGGCCGCACTCCCAGGAGTGCGGCCCTTGTCGTCCGCCCGGCGTCAGGGTTGCGTCAAAGACGGCTCCGGGGTGCTCACGGCCCCCTTTGTCGCGATTGTTGGCCGTAAGGTCGACGCTGCGTGGGCGGCAGTGACCGGAAGACAATGAGGCCATGGGACGCGGCAAGCTTCGGATCCACCTCGGTGCGGCACCGGGCGTCGGCAAGACGTACGCGATGCTGTCCGAGGGGCACCGGCGTGTCGAACGGGGCACGGACTGCGTGGTGGCCTTCGTCGAGCACCACGACCGGCCGCGCACCGAGGTGATGCTGCACGGGCTGGAGCAGATCCCGCGCGCGGAACTCGCGTACCGGGGCTCGGTCTTCACCGAGATGGACGTCGACGCCGTACTCCGCAGGGCGCCCGCCGTCGCCCTGGTGGACGAACTCGCCCACACCAACGTCCCCGGCTCCCGCAACGCCAAGCGCTGGCAGGACGTGGAGGAGCTGCTGGCCGCCGGGATCGACGTGGTCTCGACGGTCAACATCCAGCACCTGGAGTCGCTGGGGGACGTCGTCGAGTCGATCACCGGCGTACGGCAGCGGGAGACCGTGCCGGACGAGGTGGTGCGGCGGGCGGACCAGGTCGAGCTGGTCGACATGTCGCCCCAGGCGCTGCGCCGGCGGATGGCGCACGGCAACATCTACCAGCCCGACAAGGTCGACGCGGCCCTGTCGAACTACTTCCGCCCCGGCAACCTCACCGCGCTGCGCGAGCTGGCGCTGCTGTGGGTGGCCGACCGGGTCGACGAGTACCTCAAGCAGTACCGCAGCGAGCACCGGGTCTCCAGGATCTGGGGTTCGCGCGAGCGGATCGTGGTCGGGCTGACCGGCGGTCCGGAGGGACGGACGCTGATACGGCGGGCCGCGCGGCTCGCGGAGAAGGGCGCCGGCGGGGAGGTGCTGGCGGTCTACATAGCCCGCAGCGACGGGCTGACCTCGGCTTCCCCGAAGGAACTGGCCGTCCAGCGCACCCTGGTCGAGGACCTGGGCGGAACGTTCCATCATGTGGTGGGCGACGACATACCGGTCGCGCTGCTGGATTTCGCCCGCGGGGTGAACGCCACCCAGATCGTCCTCGGCTCCTCGCGCCGCAAGACCTGGCAGTACGTCTTCGGACCGGGCGTCGGCGCGACCGTGGCCCGGGAGTCGGGGCCCGACCTCGACGTGCACATCGTCACCCACGAGGAGGTCGCCAAGGGACGCGGACTGCCCGTCGCCCGGGGAGCGCGGCTCGGCCGGGCCCGGATCCTGTGGGGCTGGCTGGTAGGTGTCATCGGCCCCGTGGCCATGGTGTTCCTGCTCAGCACGGTGGACCTCGGCCTCGCCAACGACATGCTGCTGTTCCTCGCGGTGACCGTGACGGCGGCCCTGCTCGGCGGGCTGCTGCCGGCGCTGGCCTCGGCGGCCGTCGGCTCCCTGCTGCTGAACTACTTCTACACGCCGCCCCTGCACCGCTGGACGATCGCCGACCCGAAGAACATCGTCGCCATCGTGATCTTCGTGGGCGTCGGCGTCTCGGTCGCCTCCGTCGTCGACCTCGCCGCCCGCCGCACCCACCAGGCCGCCCGGCTGCGCGCCGAGTCGGAGATCCTCTCCTTCCTCGCGGGCAACGTGCTGCGCGGCGAGACCGGCCTGGAGGAGCTGCTGGAGCGGGTCCGGGAGACCTTCGGCATGGAGTCGGCGGCCCTGCTGGAACGGGCGAGCGACGTCGACCCGTGGACCTGCGCGGGCCGGGCCGGCCTCGGACGGCCCGTGGAGCGGCCCGAGGAGGCCGACGTCGACATGCCGGTCGGCGACCACATGGCGCTCGCGCTGATCGGCCGGGTGCTGCCCGCCGAGGACCGCCGGGTGCTCGCCGCCTTCGCCGCCCAGGCCGCCGTCGTACTGGACCGCAGCCGGCTCCAGGAGGAGGCCGACCGGGCGCGGACGCTGGCCGAGGGCAACCGGATCCGTACGGCGCTGCTGGCCGCCGTGAGCCATGACCTCCGCACCCCGCTCGCCGGCATCAAGGCGGCGGTCACCTCCCTGCGGTCCGACGACGTGGCCTGGTCCGAGGAGGACCAGGCGGAGCTCCTGGAGGGCATCGAGGAGGGCGCCGACCGGCTGGACCACCTGGTGGGCAACCTGCTCGACATGTCCCGGCTGCAGACCGGCACGGTCACCCCGCTGATCCGGGAGATCGACCTCGACGAGGTGGTGCCGATGGCGCTCGGCGGGGTGCCCGAGGGCAGCGCCGACCTGGACATCCCCGAGACGCTGCCCATGGTCGCGGTGGACCCCGGGCTGCTGGAGCGGTCGGTGGCCAACCTGGTGGAGAACGGCGTCAAGTACAGCCCGGCCGGCCGGCCCGTCCTGGTGTCGGCCAGCGCCATCGCCGACCGGGTCGAGGTCCGGGTGGTGGACCGGGGACCCGGCGTCCCCGACGAGGCGAAAGACCGTATCTTCGAGCCCTTCCAGCGTTACGGTGACGCTCCGCGCGGCGCGGGCGTGGGTCTCGGCCTCGCGGTCGCCCGCGGCTTCGCCGAGGCCATGGGCGGCACCCTCGACGCCGAGGACACCCCCGGGGGAGGCCTCACCATGGTGCTCACGCTCCGGGCGGCCGGACCCCGCCCCGAGGGGCTGTCCCGCCCCGTACGACCGGAAAGGCAGGTCACATGACCCGGGTGCTGGTGATCGACGACGAGCCGCAGATCGTGCGCGCCCTCGTGATCAACCTCAAGGCGCGCGAGTACGAGGTCGACGCGGCGCACGACGGCGCCACCGCCCTCCAGCTCGCCGCCGCCCGCCACCCGGACGTGGTGGTGCTCGACCTGGGCCTGCCCGACATGGACGGGGTCGAGGTGATCCGGGGACTGCGCGGCTGGACCCGGGTGCCGATCCTGGTGCTGTCCGCCCGGCACTCCTCCGACGAGAAGGTCGAGGCACTCGACGCGGGCGCCGACGACTACGTCACCAAACCCTTCGGCATGGACGAACTGCTGGCCCGGCTGCGCGCCGCCGTGCGCCGCGCCGAGCCCACCGGCGGCGGTGAGGACGAGGTCCTGGTGGAGACCGAGGGGTTCACCGTCGACCTCGCCGCCAAGAAGGTCCGGCGGCACGGGAAGGACGTACGGCTGACCCCTACGGAGTGGCATCTGCTGGAGGTGCTGGTGCGCAACGCCGGCCGGCTGGTGAGCCAGAAGCAGCTGCTCCAGGAGGTGTGGGGGCCGTCGTACGGGACGGAGACGAACTACCTGCGGGTCTACATGGCCCAGCTCAGACGCAAGCTGGAGGCGGATCCCTCGCATCCCGAGCACTTCGTCACCGAACCCGGGATGGGGTACCGGTTCGAGCGCTAGCAGCGCGGGTACGTAGCTGTCGGTGGACCCCGGTACGCTTCAGACATGAGTGTTGTTCCTCGTTCCGACAAGCCGGTGGGCCGGTTCCGGCGCATGCTCGACCGGCTGTCCTCGTCGCAGGAGGACCTCGAGTCGGAGGAACTGCGCGAGGACGCGGACACCACCGGCTGCGTTCGGATCGGCGACTGTCACGACCGTCAGGTCGTCACGGTTACTGGTACCTTGCGCACGGTCACCCTGCGGCCGCGGGCGGGAGTCCCGGCCCTGGAGGCCGAGCTGTTCGACGGCTCCGCCGCACTCGACGTGGTGTGGCTCGGCCGGCGCTCCATCGTGGGGATAGAGCCGGGGCGCAAGCTGATCGCATCGGGCCGGATCTCGATGAGCCGGGGCCGCCGGGTGCTGTTCAACCCGAAATACGAACTGAGACCCCTCGGTAGGGAGTAGCCGGTGACGTCGCTCGACAAGCCGACCCAAGACACGGAGCAGGACGCCCGGGCGGTGACGGAGGCCGCGCTGTTCGAGGCATTCGGCGGCGTGCGGGGCATGGTCGAGACGGTGCTGCCAGGCCTCCTGTTCGTGACCATCTACACGATCAACAAGGACCTGCACCTGTCGGCGATCGCCGCGCTCGCGGTGTCCCTGCTGCTGGTCGTCGTCCGCCTGGTGATGCGCGACACCGTCAAGCACGCCTTCAGCGGTGTTTTCGGCGTGGCCTTCGGCGTCGTCTTCGCGATGATGACGGGCAACGCCAAGGACTTCTATCTGCCCGGCATGCTCTACACGCTGGGGCTGGGGCTGGCGTACATCATCACCACGCTGTGCGGGGTGCCGCTGATCGGGCTCATCCTCGGACCCGTCTTCAAGGAGAACCTCTCCTGGCGCACCCGGAACCCGGGCCGCAAGAAGGCGTACGCGAAGGCCAGTTGGGCCTGGGGGCTGATCCTGCTCGCCAAGTGCGCGATCCTCTTTCCGCTGTACTGGTGGGCCAACACCGCGCAGCTGGGCTGGGTGCTGATCGCGCTGAAGATCCCGCCGTTCCTGCTTGCCGTGTGGCTGACCTGGGTCTTCCTGGCGAAGGCGCCGGCGCCGATCGACGTGTTCGCCGAGATGGAGGCGGAGGAGAAGGCCGAGGAGGAGCGGAAGGCGGCGCAGGCGAGGGACGCCAGGGAACAGGGAGAGTCCCAGGCGGCCGGACGTCACCGCCGCGAGGCCTGAATCCCGGATTCTCCCCGTACGACGAGGAAGGGCGCCCTGAACTCTCAGGGCGCCCTTCGCCGTCACGGACCCCGCGAAGCTCAGCCCGGCGCCTCCTCGCGCCGGACCGACAGCAGGTCCTCCAGTTGTTCCTCCCGGGCCTGGGCGGCCACGAACAGCAGCTCGTCGCCTGCTTCCAGGGAGTCCTCCTGGGACGGGGTGAGGACGCGGGTGCCCCGGATGATCGTGACGAGGGACGTGTCCTCCGGCCACTCCACATCGCCGACCTGCGTGCCGGCCAGGGCCGACTCCTCGGGCAGGGTCAGTTCGACGAGGTTGGCGTCGCCGTGGCTGAAGCGGAGCAGGCGGACCAGGTCGCCGACGCTGACCGCCTCCTCGACCAGGGCCGACATCAGACGCGGGGTGGAGACAGCCACGTCGACGCCCCACGACTCGTTGAACAGCCACTCGTTCTTCGGGTTGTTCACGCGGGCGACGACGCGCGGGACGCCGTACTCCGTCTTCGCGAGGAGGGAGACCACGAGGTTCACCTTGTCGTCCCCCGTCGCGGCGATCACGACGTTGCAGCGCTGGAGCGCCGCCTCGTCCAGCGACGTGATCTCGCAGGCGTCGGCGAGCAGCCACTCCGCCTGCGGGACGCGCTCCACCGAGATCGCGGTCGGCGCCTTGTCGATCAGCAGGACCTCGTGGCCGTTCTCCAGCAGTTCGCCCGCGATCGAGCGGCCCACCGCGCCGGCACCGGCAATGGCGACCCTCATCAGTGACCGCCCTCCTCTTCGGGACCCTTGGCGAACGCCGCCTCGACCTTGTCGACCTCGTCGGTGCGCATCATCACGTGCACCAGGTCGCCCTCCTGCAGCACCGTCTGCGAGCTGGGCAGGATCGCCTCGCCGAGCCGGGTCAGGAACGCCACCCGGACACCCGTCTCCTCCTGCAGCCTGCTGATCTTGTGGCCGACCCAGGCGGCCGAGGCGTGCACCTCGGCGAGCTGCACCCCCCCGGTGGGGTCGCGCCACAGCGGCTCCGCGCCCGAGGGCAGGAGCCGGCGCAGCATCTGGTCGGCCGTCCAGCGGACCGTGGCCACCGTCGGGATGCCCAGGCGCTGGTAGACCTCCGCGCGCCGGGGGTCGTAGATCCGGGCCGCGACGTTCTCGATGCCGAACATCTCGCGGGCCACGCGCGCGGCGATGATGTTCGAGTTGTCGCCGCTGGAGACCGCGGCGAACGCGCCGGCCTCCTCGATGCCCGCCTCGCGCAGGGTGTCCTGGTCGAAGCCGACGCCAGTGACGCGGCGGCCCCCGAACCCGGAGCCCAGTCGTCGGAAGGCGGTGGGGTCCTGGTCGACCACGGCGACCGTGTGCCCCTGTTGCTCCAGGGTCTGGGCGAGAGCGGAACCCACTCTGCCGCAGCCCATGATGACGATGTGCACGACCGTCCTTCCGGTGTCAATAGTTACTGCTCAGCCACATCAGGGTCTCAGACCGACGCCCAAGCTACACACGCGCGGTAGGACGACGGCACCCCCGTGCACGGTTGCCCTCCGCTTAGGAGGTCAGCGGCGGCCGATGCTGCGGACGCTGGCCAGCGTCAGGATTCCGAGGCCGACGAGGGCGGCTGCGGCACCGATCAGCTCTGCGGTCGCGTGCATGGAACCTCCAGGGCGGTGAGGGGCGGCAAGGGGCAGGGTTGGTCATCAGGATTTGTCATATAGACATGGGGAAGGTCGCGGGGGCGGAATCCGCAGCGTGCTCCCTGTCATTTCACCTGTTAATTCACCCGTGAGGCAGAGGAGAGCCGGATCAGAGCCGGATCAGAGGCGGATGAGAGGCCGGTCAGGGACCGGTCGGGGACCGATCCGAGTCCGGTGAGAGGCGGATGACGGACCGGGTTCTGCGACGTGACCGTATTGAGGGCGGGGGAGGGTGGGCGCTCCCCTGTTCGACGCCTTACGATCCACTGTTGTGTCCAAACTGACCGACGTGCCCAAACGGATCCTGATCGGGCGCGCACTGCGCAGTGATCGGCTCGGGGAAACGCTCCTGCCGAAGCGCATCGCCCTCCCTGTCTTCGCCTCCGACCCGCTGTCCTCCGTGGCGTACGCGCCGGGAGAGGTGCTGCTGGTCCTCTCCATCGCGGGCGTGTCGGCGTACCACTTCAGCCCCTGGATCGCCGTCGCGGTCGTCGTGCTGATGTTCACCGTGGTCGCCTCCTACCGGCAGAACGTGCACGCCTACCCGAGCGGCGGCGGCGACTACGAGGTGGCGACCACCAACCTCGGACCCAAGGCGGGCCTCACGGTCGCCAGCGCCCTGCTCGTCGACTACGTCCTGACCGTCGCCGTCTCCATCGCCTCGGGCATCGAGAACCTCGGATCCGCTGTTCCCTTCGTCGTCCAGCACAAGGTGCTCTGCGCGGTCGCGGTGATCGTGCTGCTGACCCTGATGAACCTGCGTGGTGTACGGGAGTCGGGCACGCTGTTCGCGATTCCGACGTACGTCTTCGTCACGGGTGTCTTCCTCATGATCGCGTGGGGCGCGTTCCGCGGGCTGGTGCTCGGCGACACCCTGCGGGCACCGACGGCCGACTTCCACATCAAGGCCGAGCACCAGGGCCTTTCGGGCTTCGCGCTGGTCTTCCTGCTGCTGCGAGCCTTCTCCTCCGGCTGTGCCGCGCTCACCGGCGTCGAGGCGATCTCCAACGGCGTCCCGGCCTTTCGCAAGCCCAAGTCGAAGAACGCGGCGACCACGCTCGCGATGATGGGCCTGCTCGCCGTCACCATGTTCTGCGGCATCATCGTGCTGGCCGCGGTGTCCAAGGTCCGCATGGCGGAGAATCCGGCCGTCGACCTCGTCCACAACGGCAGCCCGCTCGGCGCCGGGTATGTGCAGAACCCGGTGATCTCCCAGGTCGCCGAGGCGGTCTTCGGCAAGGGCAGCTTCCTGTTCATCGTGCTCGCCGCGGCCACCGCACTGGTGCTGTTCCTGGCGGCGAACACCGCGTACAACGGGTTCCCGCTGCTCGGCTCGATCCTCGCCCAGGACCGCTACCTGCCGCGCCAACTGCACACCCGGGGTGACCGGCTCGCCTTCTCCAACGGCATCGTGCTGCTGGCGGGCGCGGCCACGCTGCTCGTCGTGATCTACGGCGCCGACTCGACCAGGCTGATCCAGCTGTACATCGTCGGTGTGTTCGTGTCGTTCACGCTCAGCCAGACCGGCATGGTCCGCCACTGGAACCGCCACCTGTCCACCGAGAAGGACCCGGTCAAGCGCCGCAACATGGTCCGCTCCCGCGCGATCAACACCTTCGGTGCCTTCTTCACGGGTCTGGTGCTGGTGGTCGTCCTGGTCACCAAGTTCACGCACGGCGCCTGGGTCGCGCTGCTCGGCATGATGATCTTCTACGCGACGATGACGGCCATCCGTAAGCACTACGACCGGGTGGCCGAGGAGATCGCCGCTCCCGAGGGTCCGAGCGACGACATGGTACGGCCGTCCCGGGTGCACTCGGTCGTGCTGATCTCCAGGATCCACCGGCCGACACTGCGGGCGCTGGCGTACGCCAAGCTGCTGCGCTCGGACACCCTGGAGGCGCTCAGCGTCAACGTGGACCCGGCGGAGACCAAGGCACTGCGCGAGGAGTGGGAGCGGCGCGGGATCGACGTACCGCTGAAGGTGCTGGACTCGCCGTACCGGGAGATCACGCGGCCGGTCATCGAGTACGTGAAGAGCCTGCGCAAGGAGTCGCCGCGGGACGCGGTGTCCGTGATCATCCCCGAGTACGTGGTCGGTCACTGGTACGAGCAGCTGCTGCACAACCAGAGCGCGCTCCGGCTCAAGGGCCGGCTGCTGTTCACGCCGGGTGTCATGGTGACGTCGGTGCCCTACCAGCTGGAGTCCTCCGAGGTGGCGCGGAACCGGGCGCGCAGGCGGCAGGACTGGAGCGCTCCAGGTGCGGTGCGGCGCGGGCCGGCGCAGGAGCGGCCGAAGGAACCGAGCGCGAAGAACTGACTGTCTGCTCGGCACGAGAACTGACTGTCTGTTTGCACGTAGACCTGACTGTCTGCTCGGCGCGTAGAACTGGCCTGTCTGCTCAGCACGTAGACTGGTGGGCTGTTGTCCGGCCGTATCTCTCTTGACGTTGTGGAGTCACCCCGCCATGCAGGCAGAACCGAACAAACCGCAGGCGGGCCCGTCGGCGGTGTCGCTGGTGGGAGAGGAGTACGAGGTCGAGGTCGGCCCCGTCGCCCACGGAGGTCACTGCATCGCCCGCACGGACGAGGGGCAGGTGCTGTTCGTCCGGCACGCGCTGCCCGGTGAGCGGGTCGTGGCGCGGGTGACCGAGGGCGAGGAGGGCGCGCGGTACCTGCGGGCCGACGCGGTCTCGGTGCTGACGGCCTCCAAGGACCGGATCGAGGCGCCCTGCCCGTACGCCGGTCCCGGCCGCTGCGGCGGCTGCGACTGGCAGCACGCCAAACCGGGCGCCCAGCGCCGCCTCAAGGGCGAGGTCGTCGCCGAGCAGCTCCAGCGGCTCGCCGGTCTTTCACCGGAGGAGGCCGGCTGGGACGGCACGGTGATGCCGGCCGAGGGTGACAAGGTCCCGGCCGGCCAGGTTCCGCAGTGGCGCACGCGTGTGCAGTACGCCGTGACCGAGGACGGGCAGGCGGGGCTGCGCCGGCACCGCTCGCACGAGGTGGAGCCGATCGACCACTGCATGATCGCCGCCGAGGGCGTCAGCGAACTGGGCATCGAGAAGCGGGACTGGACGGGCATGGCCTCCGTCGAGGCGATCGCGGCGACGGGTTCCCAGGACCGCATGGTGATCCTGGAGCCGCGACCCGGTGCCCGCCTGCCCCTGGTCGAGCTCGACCGGCCCGTCTCCGTCATGCGCGTCGAGGAGAAGGACGGTGGCATCCACCGCGTCCACGGCCGGGCGTTCGTGCGTGAGCGCGCCGACGGCCGTACCCACCGCGTCGGCAGCGGCGGCTTCTGGCAGGTCCACCCGAAGGCGGCCGACACCCTCGTGACGGCGGTCATGCAGGGCCTGCTGCCCCGCAAGGGCGAGATGGCGCTGGATCTGTACTGCGGTGTCGGCCTGTTCGCGGGCGCCCTCGCCGACCGCCTCGGCGAGCAGGGCGCGGTCCTCGGCATCGAGTCCGGCAAGCGCGCGGTCGAGGACGCCCGGCACAACCTCGCCGACTTCGACCGGGTACGGATCGAACAGGGCAAGGTGGAATCGGTCCTCCCGCGTACCGGGATCACCGAGGTCGACCTGATCGTCCTGGACCCGCCGCGCGCGGGGGCGGGCCGGAAGACGGTGGCCCACCTGGCGACGCTGGGGGCGCGACGGATCGCGTACGTCGCCTGCGATCCGGCGGCGCTGGCGCGGGACCTGGGGTACTTCCGGGACGGGGGGTATCGGGTGCGGACGTTGCGGGTGTTTGATCTGTTTCCGATGACGCATCATGTGGAGTGCGTGGCGATTCTTGAGCCTGCAGCAAAGGGTGTCTGACCTGCTGCTTCGCTGATGCCGCAAGTGGCGAACGGATCGTGACGACATGTTTCTGCAGGTGCATGACGTCAAGGGCTCGCCCGGTGGGTAACGCCCGCCCGACCTGCGAGTTCGTGGGGCGGTGCGTGGGAGCGGTGGGCGAGAAGTGCTGGTTCACCGGGGCTGAGGGGCGCTGTTTTCGACGCTCGATTGACGCTTGTTCCGACGGCGTGTCAGACGGGTCGGTCACGGCGCGGGGCGTGGCCGCGGCCGGCAGGGCCATGCGAGCGGTGACGACGCGTGCGGCTTCCGGTCGGCGGCCCAGGAGGGGGCCAGGCGCAGAAGGGCCTAGACGGTTCAGATTCTGGTCGGGGCCGTTGTGTGGTGGGGTGTCGGACGAGTCCGCCGACGTGGCTGAGCCCCCTGTCGGGCGACAGGCCCGTCGCGCAGGGGCAGTTGTCTGACCAGCTTGATCATGGGCCGCGGCGGCGCTCAGCGGCCGACCGTTCCGGCGTCGTGCGCCCGACCGTGCGAGGCATCCCTGATGACGCAAGCCACGAAACGACCTGTAGCACTCGTGACAGGCGCGTCCTCCGGCATCGGCGAGGCCGCTGCCCCAGCCCTCGCCCTCGTCGAAGCGGGTTTCGACGTGATCGGAACCTGCCGGAACACCGCGAAGGTCGACCCCCTCGACGGCGTGACTCTCCTCGACCTCGACGTGAGCAGTGACGCCTCGGTTGCCACGCTGGTCCAGCAAGCCATCGATCGGTTCGGGCGGATCGACGTCCTGGTCAACAACGTCGGCATCGGCTCGTCCGGCGCCACCGAGGAAAGCTCCCTGGCGCAGCACCAGCACGTCTTCGACATCAACGTCTTCGTCGTCATCCGCGTGACGAAGGCCGTCCTGCCTCACATGCGCGCCCAGGGCCGTGGCCGCGTCATCAGCCTGTCGTCGATCTACGGGTTCATCCCTCAGCCCTCCATGGCCGCCTACATCGCGTCCAAGCACGCGGTCGAGGGGTATTCCGAGTCCGTGGACCACGAGGTCCGTGAGCACGGGGTGCGGACCCTGCTCGTCGAGCCCGGCGGGACCAGCACCGCGTTCGAAGGCAACCTCGTGCAGCCCGGTCGACCCCTCACGCTCGCACGCGGTCGTCCGCGGACGGGCCCCCGCCCCGCATCGGCGCGAGCGGGCCGTATCGGCCGCCGACACCGCCTGAAGGAAGAAGAACAACGCGACGCCGCCGGACCGATGACGGTCAGGGCGCGTCGACCGGCTACGTGGGACGATCGGCCCGGTGGATGGTGCCTCGGCACGGGAGGAGACCCCGGTGTGCGTTCCGGTCATCGGTGATCGATGGTCCCCGCCGGGCACGTCGACGCCCTGGCAGAGGTGTGCGGCCCGTTTCGGACCGGGGTCCGGCGTTGACTGAGCGGCAACCAAAGGGCTCCGGCGCGACCACGACGCCGCTTCCGGCGCTGCTCGTCGCCGGACTCCCGACGACCGGCCGGTGCGCCGCGACGGACACTGCCTGCGGCCTGGGGCGGGTGTGAGCTGTGGCGCGCGAACTGGTGCTCGGTGTCGACGCGGGCCATACCGTGACCAAGGCCGTGTTGTTCGATGCCACCGGCCGAGCGGTGGCGCGGGCCAGCGGCACAGTGCCCCTGAAGACCCCTCGACCCCATTGGGTGGAGAGGGATATGGACGACGTGTGGCGGACGGCGTTCCAGGCCATCGCCGCCTGTCTCGCCGAGGTGGGACCGGACGCGGGGCGAGCCGTCGCCGCGGTGGGACTGGCCGGGCACGGCGACGGCCTGTACGCCGTCGACGAGCTCGGCCGGCCGGTGCGCGCCGGGATCGTGGCGATGGACACGCGCGCCGAACCAATGCTGGTGGAGTGGCGGGGCACTCCGGTCTGGTCGCGCGCCCTGGAGTTGTCGGGCACTGTGCCGTTCGCTGGTTCCCCGGCCGCCCTGCTGGCCTGGCTCTCCCGCCACGAGCCGGGAGCGCTTGTGCGGGCCCGTTGGCTGTTGTCCTGCAAGGACTGGCTGCGCCTGAGACTGACCGGCGCGGTGGCCACCGATCCGACGGACGCCAGTGCCTCGTTCACCGACATGCGGCGCGGCGGATACTCGCCGGAGCTGCTCGACCTGTACGGCCTCGGCGCGCTCGCCGGCCTGCTGCCGCCCGTGCTGCCCTGCGACGCGGTGAGCGGAACCGTCACCCGTGAGGCCGCGGCGCTCACCGGGCTCACCGCCGGCACGCCCGTTGTCACAGGTGCCCATGACGTCGATGCCGCCGCGCTCGGGGTCGGCGGCACGACGCCGGGCGAACTGTGCCTGATCGCCGGGTCGTTCAGCATCAACCAGGTGGTCAGCGAGCGCCCGGTCGTCGATCCGCGCTGGCAGGTCCGTCGCTTCGTCCGCCCTGGCCAGTGGATGACCATGTCCACCTCACCCGCGTCGGTGGCGAACCTGGAGTGGTTCCTACGGGTCACCGGTGCACCGACCGACCAGCGGTACGGCGTCCACGAGGCGATCGGCCGCGCGGTCGAGGCATGCCTGGACGGTCCGTCGGAGGTGCTGTTCCACCCGTTCGTCTACGGCTCCCCGCACCCGCATCCCGCGTCCGGGACGTTCCTTGGCCTTCGCGGCTGGCACGGCCGCGGCCACCTGCTGCGGGCCCTGATGGAAGGCGTGGTCCTCAACCACCGCTGGCATGTCGACGCGCTCTCCTCGAAGCTGCCGATCACCGGGGCTGCGGCTCGGCTGACCGGCGGGGCCGCACACAGCGCGGTATGGAGCCAGATGTTCGCCGACGCCCTGCGGCGGCCGGTCGTGGTGACCGACGTGCGGGAGAGTGCTGCCCGGGGAGCGGCGCTGCTCGCCACCACCGCCGTCGGACTGCTCGACGACGTGACGGACCCGCGCGCGACCCCCGGCGTACTCAGGCGCCACGAACCCCGCCCCGACCGGGTCGCCGTACTCGGCGAGGCGTATGCGGTGTACCAAGAGGCGTTGGAGGCTCTCGGGCCGGTCTGGGCTCGTCTGGACGCGCCCGGGGCTCCGGAGTGAGTGCGGGGCGAGCCGGCGACATGAGGGATCGACGGGCATCCAGGCACGGCCACTGCCGCTACCGAACGCTTGCCCAGTGCTCCACCCTCCGGGGTGGAGGTGCAGGGCATCCTCATCCCGGCGCCCCGTAGGGGTGCGGCGCCACTGCTGAAGTCGCCTTGTCCGGCAACGTAGGTGGTGGACCTACCGCCGGACGGGCGGGAAGTCAGGCCTGTGGAGGCCTTGTAAGACCACCCCCGGGTGGCAGGGGCCCGTGAAGCAGGAACCCCAGGAAGCGCCGCGATGGGGCGCCACCGGTTCGAGCGAAGTCGAGAACTGGGGGAGGTGCTGACCGGAATCGCCTGCGTTCACGCAAGCGAGGCGTCAAGCGAGGGCGTCAAACGGGGGGTCGGCACGCCGTCGTAGCGGTACGGCGGCTGGGCGCCCGCGCGGGTGCAGGTGTCGGCACCGATCTCCACGGCGTAGGACAGCAGCCGGGCGAGGTCACCGTCCCCGAGAGCGTCGACGTCTTCGCGGCTGAGCCGGTCGGCGTGGTGCAGGTGGGCGAGTACCCCGGTGGTGAAGGCGTCGCCCGCTCCCACCGTGTCGACGACCTCGACCACCGGAGCGGGCACATGCACGCCGGCGTCGCGGCCGACGGCCCAGGCGCCCCGGGAGCCGAAAGTGATCAGGACGAGTCCCGCCCCGGACGCGAGCCGGCGTTCGGCCACCGCCTCGTACGGCTCATGCGGGTGGAGCCAGGCCAGGTCCTCGTCGCTCGCCTTCACCACGTCGGCGAGCGCCACCCACTCGGCGAACCGCCGGAGATAGGAGGCGCGGTCGGTGACCAGGCCCGGCCGCACGTTCGGGTCGAGGGACACCAGCCGCCGGCCTGCCTCCCGGCGAATCAGTCCATCGAGCGTGGAGGCCAGGGGTTCGGCCGAGACCGGCGGCGACGTTGAGGCAGGAGCCGCCCGGGCGCGGCTGGAAGGCCGCGGCACCGTCGGCCGTGCGGGCGGGCGTGAGGTCCACCAGCGTCTCCGGCGACGACGACGGCAGGCTGGTCTGTGGGTTCCTGATCTGCGGGTTCCGGTCTGGTGCTCATGCGGGTTCCTCGGGGACGGCGGCGGCAAGGTCGAGGGCTGGGGCTGGGCTGGCCGGTGAAGTTCCGCAGCCCCTCAGAGACCGCTTGACGATAAGTCCGAAGAGAATTTCTCGCAAGATGTGTTAACAACAGCGCAGTCTCCTGCTAATAATTCGGCCATCGAAACGCGCCCGACTCCCCAAGGACGCATCCACACCCCTGCTCGACCCGCCGGGCCTCAGTCGAGGTCCCGGCGAACCCGTACGAGAGGTCCCCCCGTCACATGGCATCGACCAGATACGCCCTCATAGCCGGCGCCGCCGCCACCGCCCTGCTCGCCACCGCCTGTTCCGGAGCCGGAGCGGGCGGGTCCTCGGGCGGAGGGAAGAGCATCAACGTCCTGATGGTCGGCAACCCGCAGATGGAGGACATCGCGAAGCTGACCAAGAGCACCTTCACGAAGGACACCGGGATCAAGGTCAAC